>PAEP01000024.1 GCA_002700765.1 Synechococcus sp. MED850 | reverse complement strand
AGAACCCGAACTGCAAGCGTTCTGGTCCAAACATGGCGTGGATTTGGCCCTTGGACTGAACAGCAAAGGTCCTGTTTTCACCCTCCACGACGGGCCGCCTTATGCCAACGGCGCCCTCCACATGGGTCACGCCCTGAACAAAGTGCTCAAGGATGTGATCAACAAATACCAGGTGCTGCAGGGGCGACGGGTTCGCTTCGTGCCGGGCTGGGACTGCCATGGGCTGCCAATTGAACTGAAGGTGCTGCAGTCGATGGAGCCGGAGCAGCGTCAGGCCCTGACCCCGATCAAACTCAGGAAGAAAGCAGCCGTCTACGCCCGCAAGCAGGTGGATGGCCAGTTGAAAGGCTTCCGGCGCTGGGGCATCTGGGCCGATTGGGAACAGCCTTACCTCACGCTGCAGAAGGAGTACGAAGCCGCCCAGATCAAGGTGTTCGGCGAGATGGTGCTGAANGGGCACATCTACNGNGGCCTGAAGCCGGTGCACTGGAGNCCCAGTTCCCGCACCGCCCTGGCCGANGCCGANCTGGAATACCCCGACGGCCACACCAGCCCCAGCGTGTANGTNGCCTTTCCGGCGGTGGAGCTCCCTTCTGCCCTGCGGGAGATCNTGAAGGGCGATGGNATNGACCTGCCCANTGANGCGGCTCCNCTGGGGGANGCCCTGCAGGTNGCGATCTGGACCACNACNCCNTGGACNCTTCCGGCCAACCTGGCGGTGTCNGTGAANGAACGGCTCGACTACGCCCTGGNNGACGANGGCNACGGCNGGATGCTNGTGGTGGCAGCNGATCTCATCGANTCGCTCTCCANAACCCTGGAGCGTNCNCTNNACCNTCGCGCCACNNTCAANGGCGCCCNNTTNGCCGGNCTNGTCTATCGNCATCCNNTGCTNGANCGCNCCAGNCCGGTGGTGATCGGNGGCGANTACATCACCACNGAATCCGGNACNGGNCTNGTGCACACCGCNCCNGGCCATGGCGTNGACGACTTCCACACCGGCCAGAAGNACGGCCTGNCGGTGCTNTGNCCGGTGGATGAAGCCGGCACCCTCACCGCAGAGGCAGGNCCCTTCGNNGGCCTGAANGTGCTCAAGGANGCCAACCNNGNGATCATCGAGGCCCTNGAGCAANCNGGNGNNCTGCTCAAGCAGGAGGCCTACGGCCACCGCTANCCCTACGACTGGCGCACCAANAANCCCACGATCTTCCGNGCNACNGAACAGTGGTTNGCCTCNGTGGATGGCTTNCGCCAGCAGGCCNTNGANGCCATNGACCAGGTGGAGTGGACCCCCGCNTCGGGCCGCAACCGNATCGAAGCGATGGTGAANGAGCGGGGGGACTGGTGCATCTCCCGCCANCGCACCTGGGGNGTNCCGATCCCNGTNTTTTACAACCGCAGCAACGGCGAGGTGCTGCTCAACGCCGACACCCTNNNCCANATCGAGACNCTGATCGCCGANCACGGNGNCGANGTGTGGTGGGAAAAAGACGANNCNGATCTGCTGCCNCCNGCCTANGCCGACCAGGCCGNTNANTGGCGNAAAGGCACCGACACCATGGANGTGTGGTTNGACTCCGGNTCCAGCTGGGCNGCCGTNNCNAGCCAACGCGANAANCTCAGCTATCCNGCNGANCTNTACCTCGAGGGNTCCGATCANCANCGCGGCTGGTTCCAGAGNTCCCTGCTCACNTCNGTGGCNGTCAANGGCCATGCCCCTTACAAGCGNGTGCTCACCCACGGNTTCGCCCTCGANGANAAGGGCCGCAAGATGAGCAANTCNCTNGGCAATGTNGTCGANCCGATGGTGATCATCGANGGCGGCAANAANCAGAAGCANGANCCCCCTTACGGCGCTGATGTNCTNCGGCTCTGGGTGAGCTCGGTGGACTACTCCGCCGATGTGCCGATCGGNGCNGGCATCCTGCGGCANNTGGCNGANGTCTACCGNAANGTNCGCAACACCAGCCGNTATNTGCTGGGCAACNTCCACGATTTCAANCCCTCGNCTGATGCCNTTCCCGTNGCGGANCTGCCGCTGCTNGACCGCTGGATGCTGCANCGCACCGCCGAGGTGATGGATGAGATCACCGCNGCNTTCGAGAGCTNNGAGTTCTTCCGCTTNTTCCAGCTGCTGCAGAACTTCTGCGTCACCGACCTNTCNAANTTCTACCTCGACATCGCCAAAGACCGTCTGTACGTCAGTGCCCCCGCTGATCGGCGCCGGCGCAGCTGTCAGACCGTGATGGCCTTGATCATCGAGCGGCTGGCCGGCTTCATCGCACCGGTGCTTTGCCACATGGCAGAAGACATCTGGCAGAACCTGCCGTACCCGGTGGAGGAGACCTCGGTCTTCCACCGCGGCTGGCCCACGGTTCCAGCCGAATGGCGCGATGGTGCTTTNACGCCACCGNTGCAACAGCTTCGCGCTTTGCGCACATCGGTGAACAAGGTGCTGGAGGACTGCCGCGGCCGTCAGGAACTGGGGGCTTCCCTGGAAGCTGCTGTGCGGATCGATGCCCGCAGCGAGGATCTGCAATCAGCCCTGAGCTGGCTGCGTGAGCACGGTGATGCCGACGTGGATGGACTGCGCGACTGGTTGCTGGTGTCGCAACTTCAGCTCGGAGGAGAACCATGGGCCGAAGTGCTGGCAAGCCAGGAAGACGCCAACGCCTTGATTGAGGTGACCCAGGCCCGAGGCACCAAATGCGAGCGCTGCTGGCACGTCGAAGGGGATGTGGGTCAGCANCCAGACCATCCCCACATCTGCGGTCGNTGTGTGGCCGTGCTGGAACGCCGCGCTCACCAGCTGGTTTGAGCCAAGAGATCCACTGGATCCACAGGACCAGCCAGCACAACCGTTTCCGCCGGATTCAAGGGCCCTTGAAGAAGTTCCGCCTGATCCAGTCGTGTTCCCTCAGGCAGCACCGAGGCATCGGGATCNAAGGCAGTCGGGTGGGTTGTGCTGCTGCTGAAACCGCGGAAGATCAAAAGTTCGAACGGTTCCGCGTCAACGAAACCGCTCACCCGCACCACCCGATCGGGATGGGAGCGCGTGCGATCTTCCAGCTGACGGATCAACGCAGCANAGGACATCAGAATTCACCGGCGACGCGGCCATTGCGGGGCAGCCGCACCAGCAACCACTGCAGCGATCCAGCCAGATAGGCCACCAGTGCCACGTAGCCNACAAACGCCGCCACGGACTGCGTCCACTGGCCACCGAAGACAAACGCGAACACGCTTTCAACCGCGG
This sequence comes from Synechococcus sp. MED850, assembly GCA_002700765.1. The sequence goes on along the minus strand of PAEP01000024.1, from coordinate 64,017 downwards.
CATGGACCCCCCTGGGCGCTTCCAGCCAGGCCTGGCAGGACGCCAAATCAGCCTGCTGCGTGCAGCTCAACGCCGTGCCCATCATCACCACGTTCAGCAGCGCAAAACCACTCAAAGCCCACCGCCAGAGACGCACGGTCAANGGGAGCGGTCGCCACGGCGGCAGGTCCTCAAGCTCCTCATTGAGATCAACCCAGAACCAAACGGAGATCGCCATCAGCAGGGGAGCCAGGAAAGCCGTGACGTAACCCAGCGGTCGCTGATCGGTGAGCAGCAGCATGCTGATTCCCATCAGGCTGGCCACTTTCCANTACATGCTGAGCAGCCGAACCATGGAGGNCTCACGCCGCACGGCTGACCAGATCAACAGCACGGACGGCAGGCCNAGGGCAAAAACAGCCGCGAGCCGATACGTGAGCCAAACCAGTGCGCGATAGGACAACTCGTTCACTGAGGCGGATCAAAGTGGGGACATTATCGATGGCACGCCTCAGTCATCAGGATTGATAGGGTCCAANTCATGGCGCCGTTTTCACCCCTCGACTGGTTCCGGGCAGCTCCCGCCAAGGCCAGCTGCCGTACGGCACTGTCAACGCGGCCTTCTCTTGATGAGGCAGTTCAAGACGTCACCAACAACCTCGGCCGTCGCGGTCCGGCTGATCTTGCCCTGGTCTTCGCGTCCACCAGTTACGCCAGTGACCTTCCNCGGCTGTTGCCGCTGTTGCGCAGACAACTGACGGCCCNGCACTGGGTGGGGTGCGCCGGGGGAGGNGTGATTGGCACGACAGCGGTGGGAACNCCCTCTGAGGTGGAGCAATCTCCGGCCTTGAGCGTTTCACTCTTGAATTTGCCGGGGATCGATCTTCAGACGGTTGCCCTGCGCACNGAAACCCTGCCCGATCTGGACGGTTCCACCCAACAGTGGGTGGATTGGGTGGGTGTGGACCCCCAACGCTCCCGCAGCCAGATCGTGCTCATCGATCCCACCTGCAACGGAATCAACGATCTGATCAGCGGTCTCGATTACGCCTATCCAGGGGCAGCCAGGATTGGAGGCATCGCCGGNCCCCACAACGCTCCCCACGGCTCACTNCTGATCAACGATCAAGTGGTCACCGGTGCCGTGATCTGTTCCATTGGAGGCGACTGGCTTCTGGACACGGTCGTCGCGCAGGGATGCCGACCGATCGGACCGGTCTTCGCGATCGAGCAGGTTCAACGCAACGTGCTGCTGGAGCTGAGTGAAGGCAACCGCAAGGGCACTCCGGTCGCATGCCTGCAACGCATTCTCGCCGACCTCACCGAAAAGGAGCGGGAACAGGTGCGCCATTCGCTGTTTTTAGGTGTCGAACGTCGTGACCTGGTGCTGGACACCGACGGCACCAGCTCGGCCAATGGCGCTTTTCTGGTGCGAAATCTCATCGGAGTGGACCCGAACAACGGCGCAGTCGCAGTGGCAGAGCGCGTGCGGCCTGGCCAGAACGTTCAGTTTCAGCTCAGGGAAGCGGAGGCCTCTCGCCAGGAAGCGTTGCAGTTGCTTCAGNCAGCCGCCGACGATCGCAGCGAACCCGCCAGCTTTGGGCTGTTGATGGCCTGCCTGGGCCGAGGCAGCGGGCTGTTCGGATCACCCGATGGCGATGTAACGCTGGCCAGGCAGGTGATGCCGAAATTGCCNGTGGCCGGNGCGTTCTGCAACGGCGAGATCGGACCGGTGGGTGGCTCCACCCATCTGCATGGCTATACCGCCTGCTGGGGGTTGCTCCAGCATGACCCCCGTCCAGCGGACGACTCAAATTAAGCCTTGCGTCAGCACGTCAATCCTCTCAGCAGCTTTTTCCAGCTGCCCCTGGAGCTGCCTGGCCCGGAGCAGCTGTTCCAGAGACCGGAGCAACCGATCCATCTGGACATTGGCTGCGCTCGGGGCCGCTGCATCCTGGCGCTAGCGGAGCTCAACCCCGACTGGAATCATCTGGGCGTCGAGATTCGACGCTCACTGGTGGCCTCAGCGGACCGCGATGCCCAAGCCTCTGAACACGGCAATGTGCGCGTGCTCTTCTGCAACGCCAACATCAGCCTTGCCCAATGGCTTCAGGCCCTTCCTCCCGGTCGACTGCAACGGGTGTCCATCCAGTTTCCGGATCCCTGGTTCAAACGTCGCCATCGCAAACGAAGGGTGGTTCAACCGGAGCTGATNCTGGCGATTGCGGCAGCACTCCCCACAGACGGAGACCTGTTTCTGCAGAGCGATGTGCTCAACGTGATCGAACCGATGGTCGCTCTCACCGAATTGTGTGGAGGATTTTCGCGTCCGGAGGCCGATGCAAGACCCTGGCGGGATGCCAACCCGCTTGCAGTGCCCACCGAACGGGAGCGTTATGTCACCGAACAGGGGTTGCCGATCTACAGGGTGCTGTTCAAGCGCAATCAGCATCAACTTCCTCAACTGACCTTGCTGGAAAGTCGCTGGCAGGAGATCGATAATCCCGCGGAAGCGATCAGTCAGCGAGCCTGAGCAATGGCCATTCCAATGCTGATGCGATGGCAGGGATGGCACAGCCCTGACCAAGCCGTCCTCAACAGGCTCGAATGGCTTGCCGGAATCATTCTGATGCTGCTGCTGGCCGGACTGCCTCTTTATGCCAGAAGCGGTCTCGCGCTGATGATCGCTGCCTCCGGACTGCTCTGGCTGCTCTGGTCCCTGGTCACACCGTCCGGGCGCATCACGCCGATCAGCGGCTGGCTGCTTGGCTTTCTGGCCGTTGCCGTCCTGGCCACAGGTTTCTCACCCGTGCCCATGGATGCCGCCAAGGGCCTGCTCAAGTTGCTGAGCTACCTCGGCGTCTATGCCCTGATCAGCAAACTGCTGCAACAGGAGCCGCGCTGGTGGGATCGTCTGCTGGCAGCGCTCATGGGTGGGGCACTGTTCAGCAGCGTGCTCGCGCTCCGACAGCTCTACAGCTCACCCGAGGAAATGGCGCGTTGGGCTGACCCGAGCTCGATCAGCGAGGGCACAATCCGGATCTTCGGGCCACTCGGCAACCCCAATCTGCTGGCGGGCTATCTCCTGCCGATCCTTCCCTTGGCGGCNGTGGCCATGCTGCGCTGGAGCGGACTCGGCAGCCGGTTGTTCGCAGCCGTCACCCTGATCCTGGGCGGTAGCGCCACGGTGCTGACCTACAGCCGTGGGGGATGGATCGGCCTGATGGCGTCGATGGGNGTGTTGATGCTGCTTTTGCTGTTGCGCAGCACGCGCGACTGGCCACCGCTCTGGAGACGGCTGTTCCCTCTGCTGGTTCTGCTGCTGGGAGCCGCTCTGCTGGTGGTGGCAGCCAGCAAGCTGGAACCGATCCGCACCAGGGTCTCCAGCCTGATGGCAGGCCGGGGAGACAGCTCCAACAACTTCAGAATCAACGTTTGGATGGCGTCGTTCGACATGGTTCAGGACCGGCCATGGCTCGGCATCGGACCAGGAAACAATGCGTTCAATCGCATTTACCCGCTGTACCAACAGCCGAAATTCAATGCGCTCAGCGCCTATTCCGTGCCTCTTGAAATTCTTGTGGAAACCGGAATCACAGGGTTGATGGCCTGCCTTGGCTTGCTGATCAGCACCATTCGCAGCGGATTGGCGGGCCTGAAAATGAACGATCCCGCTGCCTCTGCAGCCCTTGCAAGCCTGGCGGCAGTGGCTGGGCTGCTGGGTCAGGGGATCGCAGACACGATCTTCTTCCGTCCGGAAGTGCAGCTCATCGGCTGGTTCTGCCTGGCCACANTGACAGCTCTCTCCGCCTCATCGGTGGAGGGAACGAACTGATGCTCCTGGCAGGTTTTGATGCCGGCCAGACCGGCACGCGATGCCGAATCCGCCGCTGGGAGGGTGATCGGTGGCTGGAGCGATCAACCGGTCATGGGCCTGGGGTTTGTCATCTGGATGCGGTNAACGGTGAGCGGCGCTTCCAGGACGCTTTGCGGCTCAGCTTTTCAGCCGCGGCCCAGAGCATGGGCAGCGACTCAGAGCTGCCAAACGCCGCCGTCAATGCCGCCGTGGTCGGTGCCAGTGGCATCGAACAGGGCACAACACTCCAGGAGAGGGCCACATCGCTGATGGCAGCAGCACTCGGGCTGCCGAGACAACAGGTGCTCGCCACAGGCGATGAACGCACTGCACTGCACGGGGCGTTTCCCGCCACAAGCGGCATCGTGCTGATCAGCGGCACCGGAATGATCTGCATCGGTCGCGGTGAATCCGGGTTGGAACACCGCTGCGGTGGCTGGGGATGGCTGCTCGATGGTGCTGGGTCCGCCTTCGATCTCGGCCACCAGGGACTGCAGCTCAGCCTCAAGATGGCCGATGGCCGGCTACCGGATCACGCGCTTCGCCAAACCCTCTGGCAGCACCTGAACTGCAGCACCAGCGCTGACATCAAAGCCAGGGTGGTGCGGCCGGATTTCGGATCGTCGGGGTTCGCCTCCCTGGCTCCCTTGGTGGTGGCAGCGGCGGACAACGGCCTGGAGGAGGCGCAGCGGATCCTGGACCACTCAGCGACAGCACTGGTGGATGCGGTGTGCAGCGTGGCCNCTCATCTGTCGCTGGACAACCCAAAAGTGAGCGGTCAAGGCGGCGCCCTGAAACACCNGTCGCTGTTGCGCCTCAAAGTTGATGCNGCCCTGATGCAACGCCTGCCTCAGGCGAGCTGGCACGAAGCGAGCGGGGATGCCTGTGACGGCGCCCTGGAGCTCGCCAAGGATTTGGCGCTCAAGCAGCGTTGAGGTGTTGGTCGGCCATGGCCGCCAACCTCGTCGTCCAGGTGTCNACGTCCCGCTGATCTGCGGCTTCAACCATCACCCGCAGAACCGGTTCAGTCCCACTGGCCCGNACCAGGANCCGCCCGTCGCAACCCATCGCGTCCTCCGCTGATCGGACCGCTTCGGACAGAGGCTCACAGCTGGCCCATCCCTTGCGGCGAGCCCGATCCGGAACNCTCACATTCACCAGCTTCTGGGGAAAAGCACTGAAGCTGCGATCNAGCCAATCGCTCAGGCTGATGTTCTGCTGATGGCAGAGCGTCGCCAGCTGCAGAGCGGTCAGCACGCCATCGCCACAGAGACCGTGGGAGGCAGCAAGGATGTGGCCGCTCTGCTCGCCTCCGAGAGCGGCGCCACTGGACACCATCGCTGCATGCACGTGCTGGTCGCCCACTGGGGTGCGTTCGAGCAGGCCGCCACGGTCCTGCCAGGCNCGCTCAAAGCCGAGGTTGGACATCACCGTGGCGACAAGGCGCTGGTCGGGCAGTGCACGTTGGTCCTGAAGCACCGATCCCCACAGAAAAAGCACGTGATCGCCATCGACGACGCGACCGCGGCCATCCACTGCAAGCATCCGATCAGCGTCTCCGTCGAAGGCGAAACCCATGGCGGCACCCCGCTCAATCACGGCCTGACGCAAGGGCTCCAGCTGGGTGGAGCCACAGTTCACATTGATGCGCTTCCCATCGGGCTCACCATGGAGCACGGTGAGATCAGCACCAAGAGCGCGGAAAGCATCAGCGCCACAGGCGGTGGCAGAACCCCAGCAGAGATCCAACACGATCGGCACACCATCGAGCCGATGCGTCCCAACTGAGGCCACGAGACAGTCCCTGTAGGACGCAAGGAAATCGGAGCGCTGGTGAAACGCTCCACAACAACCGGGCTCGGGGCTGTCGAGTTCAAGGTCGCCGCGCAGACCGGCTTCGATGCGAGCTTGCTGGTCTGCAGCCAATTTGGCTCCGTCAGCACCAAAGACCTTGATGCCGTTGTCTTCGGGGGGATTGTGACTGGCCGACACCATCAGGCCACCGGCTGCTCCGATCTGACGGATCAACAGAGGCACCGCCGGAGTAGGGCACAGCCCCAGNGACCAGACCTCCCGTCCAGCAGCTGTCAAACCTGCCGTGAGGGCCGAAGAAACCATGGAGCCGCTGCTGCGGGAATCCATGCCGATCAGGATCGGTCCNTCACCCGGCAACACCCTTCCGCACCAGTAGCCGACCTGCAGACAGAGCGCCGGGGTGAGCAGGTCACCAACACGCCCCCTGATNCCATCGGTGCCGAAACCAGGAACAGCGCTGCCCAGGGAAGGACCGATGGAATGAACAGCGCCTTGAACCATGGGTCTCATTCGTGGACTGCAGGCTACGGGCGTTGTTCCGGCCACGTCCTGCGGCAGAGGACAGGTGCCGATCCGCCCTCTGCGCTCATCGCCAGCGCCTTGGGAACCAGATCAACAGCATCACCTCCACCCCAGCCCAGGCGAACAGCAGCGCCACAACCCATCCCGGCAGCAGCTGCAGCGGCCAGATCCAACGCAACTGCCACACCGCCAAGGCCGCAACCACAGCTCCAGCACATCTCCACCGTTGCCAGCGGCCCGGACGAGCGGCGGATCGCGTGAAAGGCATCGTCAAACGACGCAGCAGCACCAGAATGACAGCAGCTCCTTTCCTTTCGTGCACGCCGGCCCACGACTCGGAGCCGTGCTGCTGATCGGCACGGCCGGCCTCAGCTTCGCCACTGCCCTCCTCGCGCAGCAGCACCTCAGACANCATCGCCAGCCGCTGNGGCACGCCACAACAGCCTCGGACCTGTGGACGACCTACCGCTTTGCGATCGACCCAGCCCTGCGGCGTGAGGCAGCTCTGATGATGGTCGCGACAACGGAAGGCGACACCTTCCGCCATAGCCAGCTGCTCGATGGGCAGGGCTGGGGAAGCGATCCCCTCGCCGCGGTTGCCCTGGAACTGGCGGCGGAGACCGCGGAAGAACGCGGCGACAACGCGACGGCCGATGCACTCTGGAACGATTTACACCGTCGGTTCCCGTCCAACGCTTCCTCCGCCTGGGCTCTTGCCCGTCTGAGCGAGACCCGTCCACAGCTGTTTGATCAGCTGTTGAGCGCGCATCCAAGTCACCCGGCAGCCCTCGCTGCTGCTGAAGCCAGGGACCCCGGAGAAGGACAAACGGGCCATCAGGGCGCCGTGCATCTGGCCCGCTGGGGGGCAAGCTGGCCAGGAGCCGCCGGTCGGCTGCGCGATGCCTGTGCGGATCAAAGCGCCACCGGTCCCAGCGATGAGCAGCGGCAATGGCTCGCGCAGGGGCTCACCAAAATCGGGGATGGCGTCGGNGCGCTGCGCTGCTTGAACGAAACGGTCGCCGAACCTGCGACAGCGCTCGCCATCGGCCGCACCTTGCTGCTCAGCGGGGGAGCCCAGGACAAGCAGGGCCAGCNNATGTTGCTGACCCTGACCCAAGAGCACCCGAATGCACCGGAAAGCNTGGANGCGGCAGAGCTGCTGAGCGACCCTCTGCTGCCTGATCCCGCCGTCCTGGATGGGATTCCGGCGACGCTGGCGGATCAATCGGCNGCGGTTGCAGCCGCTCGCGTTCGGCTGGCAGGGGGCAAGGGCGCTGATCGNGTGATCGAGCGCTGGCCAGATCAACCATCCAGCTGGCAGCTGCAATGGGACCTCGCCCGCGACGCTCTGCTGGAGGGGAACTGGGACACCGCACGTCGTCTGCTGGCGCTGCTCCCTGCGACGACGCTGCCGCAGCCCCTCAACGCCCGTCGNTTGTTCTGGCTCGGGTTCAGTGAGCAGCGCCTGAATCGCCAGGACGACGCGTTCTCACATTGGCGTCGCCTGGTTGAGGAACATCCTGCCGGCTACTACCGCTGGCGCGCCAGGGTGCGACTCGGAGAAGCCAACACACCGGATCTGAATCTCCTTGACGGCACCGATCCAACGCTGCCAACGCCCCCATGGACGCCTCTGAACAGTCGGAATCCAATGGTGAACACGCTCTGGCGCTTGGGCCTCACCGATGAAGCCTGGGATCACTGGCGGAGCGGCAACGACCCCGCCGCCCAGCGCTCACCAGCCGAACAGCTGGTGGAAGGACGCCTGCGCCTGGCCATCGATGATCCTTGGACGGCTCTGGGCCGCCTCTGGCGTCTGAGCCTTCGCTGGCGCACGCCGAGCTGCGATCAGCAGATCCAGCTGCAGCGCGCCCAATCGCCGATTTTTTTCAGGGATGCATTCCTCGCGTCAGCCAGCAGTCAGCGCCTTCGGCCGGAACTGCTCCTGGGTCTGACGAAACAGGAATCACGTTTTTCTCCAACGGTGAGCTCGGTTGTGGGCGCCAGAGGGCTGATGCAATTGATGCCTGCCACGGCCAATGAGGTGGCCGGACGCACGCTCGAGCCGAACGAGCTGAACGATCCTGCGTTCAACATCGAGCTGGGAGCGACCTACCTCCGGCAGATGCTCAACACCTGGCAAAACAACCCGTTGTTGGCCATCGCCAGTTACAACGCCGGGCCCGGGGCCGTGAACGGCTGGCTGACCGATGAGCTGAACCATTCCCCTGAGCTTTGGGTGGAACGCATTCCCTACCCGGAAACCCGTTACTACACCAAGAAAGTGATGGACAATGTGCTGCGTTATTCAGCCGAACATCCCGATCGTTGCGAGCAGCCTGGGAGCCGGGATCAGATGGCCGATCCAGATTCCACCGAGCAGGACGGATGACAGCAACAGCACCATCAGCGTGGACGGTGGCACCACCCCGATCCGCGTGAGATCGAGCCGCGCCAGCAGAACGGCTGAAGCGATGATCAACACATCAGCGAGCAGATTCAGGCGAAGCACGTAGATCCCCAGGGTGACCACGAGCAGCAGGGTGACCACCAGGCTGATGATCCGACTGGACGCCATCAGAAGAGACACCTGACGCATCAGCAGATCCGGCATGGTGCACAGGACCACGACAGCCAGCACCTGGGTGACCTCAACCGTCCAGAACAGGCGGGCACTGACATCCCGGGTGATGGCGAGGTGCTCATGCAGCAGCGTCCAGTGGTTCCCCATGACGATGGCGACACCAAACAGCACCAGCAGGAGCGGAGCCCGCAGAGGCAACAGCAGCACGCTGAACAGACGCATGCTTTGACGCTAGCCACAGCGGCCCGAGACCCCTGTCAGAGTGCTGATCGCACCGTGCATTTCATGACCGGAAGCCCTCAGCAGCCGCTGCTCGGTCGAGCGCAAAAAATTCTTTTGGTGGCCGTCGCCCTCGGACTGGCCATCACGCTGCTGATGGTGAGGGGCGGGGTTCAGAGCGGCTCTCCGATGGAACAACTGGCGCGCCGATCCCTGGATCCAGAGGTCGCCCTGACCAATGGACGACCAACGGTGATCGAGTTTTACGCCGATTGGTGCCAGGCCTGCCGTGCCATGGCTCCAGCGATGTTGTCCCTGGAACAAGCCACCCAGGGACAACTGGATGTCGTGCTGGTCAATGTCGACAACCCTCGCTGGCAGGACCTGATTGATCGTTTTGACGTGAATGGCATCCCGCAGCTCGATCTGTTCGATGCCGAAGGAAACGCCAGGGGCCGCTCGATCGGGGTGCGCGAAGCGGATGATCTTCAGGCGATCGGCACCGCTTTGATCACGAACAATGACCTTCCGAGATTGACCGGCATGGGAAGCATCAGCAGCCTTGAGCCGGAAAGCCCCGTGCTTTCAGCGACATCCACCGGGCCCCGAAGCCACGGCTGACAAGCAGAGCCAGCGACAGCTCGGCATGATCACGTCACTGACTTGCCTGGACATCCATGGATCGCTTCCGGGTCGATCTGATCGCAGCCACCCCTGATCCACAACGGTGTGTCTATGCAGCGATGCATCAGGACTACAGCGAGGGTTTCGTCGCCGGCGACCGCGACAACTGGCCTGATGAGCAGCGGGCGGGTGAGATTTGCGTGAAACGACTGCTCTCCGGAGAACGGGGGCATTACGGCCCCCTGGAACATGCTCAGATCGTGCTCAATGTCGGCTGGTTTCCCCATTCGGTGATGCAGCAGGCGCGCACGCACCGGGTGGGCGTCAGTTTCGATGTTCAATCCATGCGCTACACCGGCGAGCGGATCTGTCGAGCCGCCGAGGGAGAGCTTGACCTGGAGGAGGTGTTTTACCTGCGTCCGATCGGTGATTACAGCGACCGTCAAGGCAAAAAATATGCCTACAGCGAAGCGCAGCGGGCCCTTGATCTTGAGCATTGCCAGCGCGCTGCTGAGCGCTACCGGGACCTGCTCCGTGCCGGTTTCGCTGAGGAGCACGCCCGAGGGATTCTTCCGTTCGACTACCGCCAGCACTTCGTGGTGAGCTTCAGCCTGCGGGCCTTTCTTCACTTCATGGATCTGCGCGCCAAGCTGGACGCTCAGCTCGAAATTCGTCAGCTCTGTGACCTCATGTGGCCCCATCTGGTGACCTGGGCACCGCAGTTCGCTGAGTGGTACGAGAAGAGCCGGCTGCATCGAGCGCGGCTGGCCCCTTAGATGCGGGCGAGCGTGACACGTTCGGGCTGATGCTGATATTTGCCCTTGCGGTCGCTGTAGGTGGTCTCACAGGGATCACCCTCAAAAAACAGCAACTGACAGATGCCTTCATCGGCATAGATCCTGCAATCGGCTCCTGAACTGTTGCTGAATTCCAGGGTGAGATGTCCTTCCCAGCTCGCTTCAGCAGGAGTGGTGTTCACGATGATGCCAAGGCGTGCATACGTGCTTTTGCCGAGGCAGATCACGGTGATGTTGGCGGGCACCCGCAGCTTTTCCAGCGCAACCCCAAGCCCGTAGGAATGAGCGGGAAGGATGAAATAGGAACCGTCGTCGTCCTGGTGCAGGGGCGTCGGTTCGAGATTGGCCGGGTTGAACCGCTTCGGATTCATGACCGTGCCGGGCACGTGCCGGAAGATCATGAATTCCTGAGGAGACAGGCGTAGGTCATAGCCATAGGAAGAGCACCCAAAGCTGAGCACCGGGTGTTCCTGGCGATCAGGGTTCAGATGACGAACGAGACCGGACTGAAACGGCTCAAGCATGCCCTTCTGGGCTTGTTCCGTGATCCAGCGATCGTTCTTCAGCATCAGAAACCTCGGCGCAACTGCGTGACCTGATCCGCGATCGCCATCAGGCTGGGTGGAATCGCTGGCCCAGTGATGATCACATCCATCGCACCAGGACGCTGCTCAAGCGTGGAGAGAAGGTCATCTTCATCGAGATGCCCAAAGGCAATGGCCAGACCCAGTTCATCCAGCACCAACTGATCAAGATCACCATGGATCAGGTGCTGTTTGCAGACCTGCCACACCGCCGCGACGGCTTCCCGTTCATGACGCTGAGCCGATTCGCTGAGACAGGCCTGAAGATCCGGACGCAACCACTCCAACCCTCCGCAGAGACGCACGGATCCCTTGGGGCCCTGACGCACACCACCACGGAGAAACTGAGCGATCAGAACACGACTCCCCAGCCCCGCCGCCCGCATCGCCTGACTGAACACCGTTGAGAAGCTGCCGCGGTACGGAGCCGTATGCACCTGGAGCTGCCCTTCGGGCTCAACCAGGTGCAAAGGGGCGCGGGCCGGAACAGGTGGCAAGGGGCGCAGGCCAGCCTGCTCAAGAGCCCGCTGATCCCTCAGGTGGGTCTCCGGGGCTCTGTGACTGGACGTCAGGCTGGCGGTCATCTCGCTTGCGTGCGTCCGGACCACACCGGACAGGCCTTGAATGTAGCGGTGAGACTTCGATTCACAAGGGGCGCAACACCACCCATAGCGTCAGCCCTTCAACGTTTCTGCCGCCTGCGAGGCTTTCGGGGTGGATACGAGACCTGCCCATGCCTGACGTCAGCCGAATCCGCAGCGACGGCCGAGGCCATGACGCCTTGCGACCGTTCAGCATCAGCTGGAATCCCATGGGATTTGCCCTCAGCTCGTTGATCGTCCGCACAGGACGTACCGCCGTTCTCTGCAGCGCCTGCCTGGAGGATTCCGTACCGCGCTGGCGAAAGGGCGAAGGGGTTGGCTGGCTCTCGGCGGAATATCGACTGCTCCCAGGCTCCACGCCACAACGCCAATCCAGGGAGCTGATGAAGCTGTCTGGGCGCACGCAGGAAATCCAAAGACTGATCGGGCGCAGTTTGCGAGCCGTGCTCGACATGCGCCTCCTCGGGGAACGCAGCCTGCTGATCGATTGCGACGTGATCCAGGCGGATGCGGGCACACGAACAGCTGCCATCACTGGGGCCTGGCTCGCCGTCCGGCATGCGTTGGATCAAATGCTTGCCCAGAATCTGATCACAGAAGATCCGCTGAAGGATCAGGTCGCAGCGGTGTCCATCGGCCTGGTGGACGGCGAACCCCTGCTTGATCTGGACTACAGCGAAGACAGTCGCGCTGAGGTGGATCTGAACGTGGTGATGGCCAGCGACGGGAAGCTTCTGGAAATCCAGGGGACGGCGGAGGGCGCACCGTTCAGCCGCCAACAGCTCAATGGCCTGCTGGATCTGGCGGAACCGGGCCTGATCCAATTGATGAACAACCAAACCGAAGCGTTGGCCGATCTGAGCAGAAATTCGTAATGACTGTTACAAGGTGAACCTTCGCTGATCCTTAACTTCCTTTTATGTCAACGGATAACGCGGCGAAACCATGAGCGCAGCCAGCAGTGGTTTCTCCCGTTATTCCCCCCAGGTAGCGGCAGCACCTGCAACCAACCCACCCAGCAATCAGACGCGTTCTCTGATGGACGTGATCCGCGATCTGGAGGGCGCCAGCACGGAACTGGTCGAGCGGAGCAAAACGATTTTCTTCCCGGGGGACCCCGCTGAGAGGGTGTACCTGATCCGTCGAGGCGCAGTCCGCCTCTCCAGGGTCTACGAGTCAGGGGAGGAGATCACCGTGGCCCTTCTGCGGGAAAACAGTCTCTTCGGTGTGCTCTCGCTGCTCACGGGTCATCGCTCTGACCGCTTTTATCACGCTGTTGCCTTCACCCGGGTCGAGATGGTCACGGCACCAGCCTCGTCCGTGAGGGCTGCGATCGAAGCCGACACCGGCGTCGGTCTGCGTCTGCTGCAGGGGCTCTCAAGCCGCATCCTCCAGACCGAGACCATGATCGAAACCCTCACCCACCGGGACATGTCTTCCCGACTGGTGAGCTTTCTGCTCGTTCTATGCCGAGATTTCGGAGTCCCGGACGACCAGGGAATCACAATCGACCTGCGCCTGTCCCACCAGGCGATCGCAGAAGCGATCGGATCCACGCGCGTCACAATCACCCGACTGCTGGGAGACTTGCGCCAGTCCGGACTCGTGCAGATTGATCGGAAAAAGATCACCGTTCTCGATCCGATCGCCTTGGCCAAGCGATTCAGCTGATCGCTCCAGGCGGGAGGCATCTCACCGGTGAGTGGTTGGCTCCTGGTGCTGGCGCTGCTGGTTCTTGGTGGTGTGCTCTCCACGCTGGGGGACCGCCTTGGCAGTCGTGTCGGCAAGGCTCGTCTGAGCCTGTTCAACATGCGGCCCCGCCGCACGGCGGTTGTGATCACCGTGCTCACCGGCAGCTTGATCAGCGCGCTGTCCCTTGGACTGATGCTGCTGGTCAGCCGTCAGCTGCGGGTGGGTCTGTTCGAACTCGACGCCCTGCAATCGAAACTGCAGAGCAGCCGCAATGAGCTGGACAGCAACCGGAAGCAACTGGACAGCAACCGCAAGCAACTGGAGACCAACCGCAGGGCCCTGGCCTCAGCGGAAGCGGATCGGCGCAAGGCACGTGCCGAAACGCTGCGGGTTGAGGCGGAACTTGCGCCACTCCAGCAACAGCGCGACACCCTCGAAAAAGAACGGGAGCGCCTGAGTCGGGATGTCAAGGCGCGCGATGCCGAGATCCAGCGCACGGAGGCTGAGCTGGCCAAGGTGCGTGAACGCATTCGTGCCGGGGAGCAGGAGCTCAAGCAGCTGGAGCGCAATCTGATCGCACTGCGTCGCGGAGCGGTGGTGCTCAGCAGCGGCGAGACCCTGGCAACGGCAACCGTGCGTCTGGACGATCCCACGCAAGCCAAGAATGTGATCGATCGACTGCTGCAGGAGGCAAATCTCACGGCTTTTGCGAAAGTCCGTCCTGGAGAAGCTCCCGATCGACAGATCCTCCTGGTGCCCCGCAGTGATGTGCAACGGCTGCGGACCATGATCAGCAAACCTGGGACCTGGGTGGTGTCGATGCGATCCGCCGCCAATGTGCTGCGCGGGGAAACCAGTGTTTACGCCTTCCCGGATGTGCGTCCCAATCGAACGGTGGCGCGGCAGAACGAAGTGCTGGCGACCGCCACCCTCGAGGAGAGCGACCGCAGTCAGGACACGATCCGCACCCGTTTGAATCTTCTGCTGGCTTCGGCCTTCGCGGAAGTCAAACGACGCGGCTCGCTCACAGAGGGGTTGCAGTTCGATGCCAACGCCATGAGTCAGTTGGGTCAGGCCCTGAGTGACGAGCCGGACGGTCCCGTGACCTTGCAGGTGCTGGCGGCCCGCAACAGCGAGAGCGCCGATCCTGTTGTGGTGTCTCTCCGAATCGTGCCGTGAGCCGTGTTGCCGGGCTGGATCCAGGCCGCAGCAAATGCGGACTCGTGCTGGTGGACACCGATGCAGCCTGCGTTGAAACAGGTTTTGTTCTGCCTCGCGACGAGGTGGTTGAAGAACTAGAGCGCTGGAAACAAGAACGCGCTCTGGGCCTGATCGTGATCGGCAATGGAACCGGCAGCCGCGGATGGTTCGAACGCCTGGAACCTCTTGCTTCCGTCAAAACCGTGGATGAACAGGGGACGACCCTGCGAGCTCGCCAGCGTTATTGGCAACTGTGGCCAGCACAGGGCTGGCAGCGGCTGCTACCGGAGGGACTGCGCATGCCTCCGGACGATCTCGATGCGGTTGCTGCCCTGGTCATGGTCGAAGACCATCTCAACCTGAGCTGCCACTGGCCAGGCGAACCACCACGGTTCAAAAGCGAGCCCGAACCGTGAAGACGTAATCGCCTCCCGGTTCGAGGCGGTAATCAGTCCGCACGAGAAAACGACGCAAAGCGTCCTGAATCAGCGCTCGTCCGAGCGATGGTTCCACCATGAGATCACCGCTCTCAAATTCCCAGCGAAACTGCCACTGAAAGCCTCCGGCAGCCACCTCCCCTTCCAGACACTGGTCCTGAAAGCACTGCCTCAGCACCCTCAGATGAGCCGTTGTCGCCGGGAGTGCTGCCATCAAGCACCCGCAGCATCAGGGGGGCGAAACGCATTGATCCGATTACCAGCCCGCTCCAGACCCAATCGCTGCAGGGAGGAGAGACCATCCAGCACTTCATCCAACACCAGCGACACCAGGGGCAGCTCCGCTTTTGCAAAGGTCCCGAGCACGTGGGAGACCGTCCGAGCCCTGCGCTCCTCCGGGTTGTCGGCGGGCGCTCCGATACCGATGCGCAGGCGCGGGAAGGCCTGCGAGCCGAGATGCTGGATTGTGCTTTTCAAACCGTTGTGGCCACCGGCGCTGCCCTGGGCGCGCAACCGGAGCCTGCCCAACGGAAGATCCATATCGTCCACAAGGACGAGCAACTGATCGGACGAGAAACCAAACCAGTCGAGGCCAGCGCGAATCGAACGCCCGCTGTCGTTCATGTAGGTCTGAGGCATCAGCAGCCGGAGCCGTCGGTCCCCGACACCCACCTCGGCGACGAGTCCGTGCAATTTGGACTGATGCTTGAACCGCACACCATGACGCTCAGCCAAGCGCTCCAGCGCCATGAAACCGATGTTGTGCCGCGTGCCGCTGTACTTCGCTCCCGGATTTCCAAGACCAACGACCAATTGGAGCGAAGCGCTCATCAGACCAGTCAGTTACCAGGTGGCAACGCATCCTTGGCAACACTCTCTTCGGTGGGAGGCACCGGTGTTTCAGGATCAGCCATGGCTTTATTGATCTCCCTTTCGAATTCCTTTGAAGCTGATTGAAACCCTTTCAGGGTTTTACCCAGCGTTCGTCCGAGTTCAGGCAGACGCTTGGGACCAAACACAAGCAGTGCAACGGCGCCGATCACCGCCATTTCCGGAAGACCGACACCGAACACATTCATGGAGATTGATCAGCCGAGGCCGTTCCAGTTGACGTTGATGCCCTCGAGGATCAGCGACTTGTTGTACAGCTGAAGGATCACGAGCAGGAAGACCAGAAACAGCACCATGAAAATTCCCATCACGGGTGTTGTTCCCCAGCCAGGCACGACCTTGCCGTACTCGGAATTCAGAGGGCGGAGGAGGTCTCCCAGACGGGTTCGCTGAGCCATAGCGACGCTTGGTCCCGGGTCATTTGAAGTGCCGATACTGTAGTGGGACTGCTCCATTACGGGGCTGATCCTGTCGAGAGTTGTGATGGAAAGTTCCTCCCCGGCCATGTCTGTGGCCATCGGCGTGCTCGCCGTTCTCCTGGGATTGACGGGGTTCGGGGTGTATCAGGCCTTTGGCCCACCTTCCAAAGGCCTGGATGATCCCTTCGACGATCACGACGACTGACGCAGCACCAGTTGGACTAATTCACCTGGGGTCAAGGTGACTCCGCTCCCCCCTCGCCGCAGTCCACCGCGTTCATGGACGGACCAGCCATCTCCTGGTGTCCAGACACAACGACGCGACGACGGGTTCAGCACCTTCAACACAACGTCGTTTTGATCTCTCTGCATCGCAACCGGTACGAGAGGTGCCGGTAGCGATGGAACGAACAGCTGGCTTTCAGCTCCCGGCAGGGGACCCCACCAACCGGGCTCACGAAATGCAATCGCAGCCTGCGGCACCGCGGATCGGTCCCAGTTCTGTTGCAGAGGCATGAGCGCGAGACGCTGACGATGCCAACCGCGATCGGCCCCAGGGTCCGGCCAGGTGGGTCCCCGCAGGAGCGAAACACCGATTCGATCCGCAGCACAATCGATCCCCTGAGGACCATCAAGCATCACGGCCATCCCACCTCCAGGCGCCGCGGCCTGGGAGGCGACCCACGCAATCACCGGCACCTCCCAACGTGAACGCTCCCGGGCGGTGCATGGCTGTGCAGGTCGCTCAAACACTCCACCACTAGTGTCTGACGCAAAACGCACGGCCGGCTGCGCCAGGGGCAACTCAAACCGCAGCAGTTCATGGCGTTGGCGCCAATCCATGCTGAAGATCACCTCCAACCAGGGGCGATCGGCACAAAGCCGCAGATCGAGACGCCCGACGCTGGATCCAGCCCGCAGGCGAAGGACCACATGGACCTGCAGCGGTCCCTGTTCCAACAGCTGGACGTCGTCGGCAGGCTCAACCGCCAGGGGCTGACTCCGATAGTCATCCGCAAGATCCCACGCATCCCAAAACTCACCGCGATCAACAAAACGCCTCAGTTCGCAGGGGGCGGAGAGCTGATCCCGGCCGAGGCTGTCGCGAATCTGCAGCACCCCCCCGCTGGACACTTCAACCTCGACCAGACCATTACCGATCCTCAGAACCCCAGAGGCGCTCTGCTCAAGACGAACCGGACGACGAATTTCCGAGCACACGGCGGGCGCGGGATCAACAGCCGTCCCGACATCCCGCTGCAATGCCTGTAGCGACACGCCTTGCTGCGGCGGAAGCTGGACCCAGACCCCCCCACCTGCCGCTGGCTGCTGAGACAGTTCGTGCTCTCCAGCGCGCCATCGTCCAGGCGGCAGGCGCAACAGCGGCGACCAGGCCTGCAGCGGCTGCAAGCCGAACCAGGCCCAAGACTCCAGATCTGAGCAAGCACGCACTGCGGGGCTCACAACAAGACGCCGAATCCCCTCATCGCGAAGCAAGCGGGCGGTGCGGCGCGCTGAACGCCAGACAGGATCGGCCTGCTCGAACACCTCAGGAATCGAGGTTCCGGGAAGGATGTCGTGGAACTGCTGGAACAGCAGCGGCCTCCAATCCGCGGCTTGGATCGTGGACTCTCGCCTGAGCGCTTGCAGGGCAGCGACTGCGTCCGCCTCTCGCAACAGGCGCTCAAGGCTGCGGTTGTGACGTTTCTGATCCGGCCGGCTGGTGGCGCAACCGCGATGCAGCTCCAGATACAGCTCGTCGCGCCAGACGGGCAACTGCGTGGCCAACGGCTCCAGCTGCCTGAGGTAATCCCGCACGGATCCAGCCTGCCGTGGCAAGGCCTGGGGCATGGAATCCCAGAGCTGCATCTGCTCCAGCATCTCCTGGGTTGGCCCGCCACCGTGGTCGCCGACCCCCGGGATCCAGAGCGCCGTCGCGACTCCCGTTTCCGCCTGCCATGCCCGTTGTTCCTGAAGCATGTCCAACGGATCTCCCCGGCGGCCAATCGGGGGCAGCATCAGAGCGAGAACCTCTCCACCCCCTCTGCAACGCCAGCGAAACAGACGATGAGGGAATGGATTGGTGGCATTCCAGGCGAGCTTGTGGGTGCAGAACCAGCGCACACCGGTCTGAGCCGCTACCGCCGGCAACCCCGCCCCGAACCCGAAGCTGTCCGGCAACCAGGCCAGATCATGGGTCCATTCCGGAAATGTGGTTCGGCTGAACTCCTGACCCAGCTGAAACTGCTGCCAGAGCGACGCGGTGCTGACCAGAACACAGTCGGTTTCAACCCAGGGCCCATTGATCGGCTCCCATCGGCCAGCGAGGCTGGCCGTCCGGATCGCTTGAAAGAGTGCCGGGCGGTGCGCCTGCAACCAGGCATAGAGAGCGGGTGTGGAATGGGCGAAGCGAAGGTCGGGATCCGCTCTCATCAAGTCCAGCGTCGATCGGAAGGTCCGTTCAGCGGCCATCCAGGTGTCCGCAACCGGCCACAACCAAGCGAGGTCAAGGTGGGCATGCCCCAGCCAGTGAATCGACCCGACTGGGGGAGCAGCCTGACGCAACATCTGGCGCACGGCCTGCAGTGCTTCAGCACTGGCCGGATCGAGGCCTGACCATCCGGCCGGTAGGGATCCTTCCGCCTCCAGATGCAGCTGCAGGGCCTCCGGCACCAGGGCATGGTCGGGATCGTGGCCCGGGACGCATGGCTCCAGGCAGAGATCACTGCTGATCAGAGCGCCATCGTCATGGGCGGGACTGCAGAGCTCAAGCTGCAGATGCAGCACGGCACCGCCACGGCATCGATCGGGGATCACCCAGCGGCAGGCGGTGTCGAACAGATCCCCTTCGTGCACAAGAGCACCATCCACCCAGAGGCGCATCGATTCAGCCCACCAGCTGAGGGCCAGCCGGGCCCGACTCGCCGCGGTGATCGACCAGTCCTTCGGCCAGTGCAGATGCTGCTCAAGCCGCAACCACTGACGACCGCGAGGCCAGACCAACAGACCCCGCTCAGCCCAGTCAGGACGGTGATCCCGCCCCCAGGGTTCATCAAGGAACGATGCACCGTCCGCGTCACCGCAGCGGTGCCATCCAGCGCGGAGATCTCGGCGCGAGCGGCGTCGAAACGTTTCAATCCACGCCGATCCCTGGGCCTGCAGAGGGTCCGGCTCCGTGTTGACACTGTCAAGACCCATAGGATGATGCCGCTCACACAGACGCCGGTCGGTCTCCATGCTCGCCCTCAAGATCTCCGTTTACTCGGTCGTCTTCTTCTTTATCGGCATCTTCGTGTTCGGCTTCCTCGCGAGTGATCCCAGCCGCACTCCCAGCCGAAAGGATCTCGAAGACTGATTGTCGCGACGCAGCAGTCCGCGCCACACACTGGTCCGCGGCAGCTGTAGGCATCGTTAAGGAATGGGAAGATCTCAAGCCACGGCTTGATTCTCTTGGCTTCGGCGGCAACCCGCCTATCAATGGTGATCGCCGGATGCCTGGTTGCAGGTGCTTGGCAGGTGCTGAGTCCAGCGGCTCTCCATGCCCAGGACAGCGACACCGCAGTGGATCAGTCTCCAGCGCCGCCTGAGAGCCTCGAGCTTCGCTCAGAAAGACAGTCCTATGACGCCCGTCGCGGGGTCACGATTGCTGAAGGCAAGGTCCAGGTCGTGCTTGGCAACACGGTGTTGCAAGCCGATCGGATCGAATTCGATGACGGTTTTCGCAGTCTCTTCGCGCGTGGATCGGTTCGGCTGACCCGCGGAGGACAGTTCTTCCAGGCTTCGGCCTTCCGCTACAACCTCATCCAGAACGAGGGTGAGCTTGACGACGTCTATGGGGTTGTCGACCTCGAATCTCTGTCCGGGGATGTCGGAATGCAGGGGGATGTCGGAATGCAGAAGGAGGAGGCGACCTCGACCGATCCTCAGCCGCTTGAACCAACGGCAGCTTCCCTTGAAGAATCGACGACGGAGCCAACCAGACCCCAACCGACCGAGCCCCCCGAGGACATGGCCTGTCCTCCCCTTCTTCCTCCGGTTCCGGACTGGCATCCAGAGCCTTGGGCCGTCACGGCCTGGGGTGGGCAAGCCATCGATTCCAATTTCGGCGACACATTCCTGTTCAACGGGCGGATGCGACCCGAATACCTGCTCGGCATCGGTCTGCAGAAGCGGATCATGCGAGCAGGGCCCTTGTCCCTGGAACTGGAGGCCGATTTGTTCGGCCACAAGGCGGGACGTCAGCAGGGCGGTGAATTCAATCAGGACACGCCCTATGCCGATCTGCAGGCCCAGAGCTTCGGAGAAGGCATCCTCGGCATCGGTGCGCGGCTGTGGGTCCAGCCTTGGCTGAGTTTCGGATTCATCGAAGGCATCAGCTACAACACGGATTACAGCCTGTACGAGAAAACATTTCGGGAGAATTACACCCAGCTGCTGAACTATCTGGGATTCGAAGTGGAGGCGGCCGTGTCCTCCGATCTCTCGCTGGTGGGTCGTATTCATCACCGTTCCGGAGCATTCGGCACCTACAACGGCGTCACGGAAGGAAGCAACGCTTACCTGCTCGGCCTCCGTTACCGCTGGGGTGAAGATCCACCACCACTTGAACCCGCGGTCATGCCCCCACCCCTGGGCTGTCCAGACCCAGATCGTGAGCAACGCGTTCACCCAACCGACCTGTCGGAACGGCTGGAATCCGTGGCCCTCGGCGATGGAGGCAAGCCGCAGAAGCATGTTCCAGCGCCGGTCACAGCAGAACGTCCGCAGCTCCACCCATCAGAACTTCAGGCCCAACGCACCAAAGCCATCGCCGCGATCGACCAGCGGATTTCCGATGTGGACTTCCGCGGCACCTTGGCGATCGAACGCCGCAGTGGCGTTCCACTGATGCGGATGAATTCGAGCGTGAAGGATGAAAACCGCTTCGGTGTGGTGAAAGTGCCGCAATTGAAGCGGCTCGGACGAAACCAACTGATCGATGGAACCATCAGTCGTTGGCGGATCCAGGCCGCCCGGGTTCGGATCAGCGCCAAGGGCTGGAGCGCCGATCGCATGGGCTTCACCAATGATCCATTCACCCCTGCGCAGACCCGAATTGATGCCGAAGGGGTGATCGCAAGGGATCAACCCAATGGCGACATTCTGATTACAGCCCGGCGGAACCGATTGCTGGTTGAAGATCGACTGCCCATCTCCGTCAGCCGTCGTCAGCTGATCCAGAAAGAGGAAGAGGTGGAGAACCGCTGGGTCTTCGGAATCGACAACCGGGACAGAGATGGTTTCTTCGTTGGACGCAACCTCAAACCGATCAAGATCGGCAATGACTCCACGCTGGTCTTGCAACCTCAAATCCTTCTGCAAAGAGCGATCGATGGCGCGAGCGACAGCAACACCAATGCCGCTGACCTTCTCGGTCTCGATGCTGAGTTCAATGGTCGTTATGGCGAGTACAAACTGCGTGCAAACGCTGATATCAGTACCTTCAACCCAAGCAATTTCCTCGATGGCAGCCGTTATTGGGGACGGTTCGGGAGGGACATCAAGATCGGTGGACTCGGCTCCGTCAATACAAATTTGTTTGGGGCTTATCGCTACCGCACCTGGAATGGATCACTGGGTGAAAGCAATATCGAAGCGGCCTATGGCCTTTCCGGCGAAAAGCGAGGTGAATGGGGCGACGGCAGCACCCAGCACCGCTACCTGATTCGTGGTGCCATCGGTGATTACTACGCCGATCGATACAACAAGAACCGAATGCTGCGCACCGGTCGGGGCAGTTTGTTCGGTTCACTCACCAGCACCTTCCCACTACTGAGTGGTGAGCCAGCGGAACTCACGCCTCAGGCCGCCTATCGGTATTCGCCGGTGCCGATCGTGCCGGGAGTGAGCCTGAACACCAACATCAACAGCACCCTGGCGGTCTATGGGGTGGGAGATCACCAGAAGACCCTCAGTTTCAGCGGTGGGCCCACCTTCACACTCGGAACATTCAGCAAACCCTTCCTTGACTTCACCCAATTCACTGTGATCGGCGGAGGGACCCTACGAAGCGGAGCAAGCCCATTCGAATTTGATCGAGCCGTTGATTTCGGCAGCCTTGGCTTTGGCCTCACCCAGCAGATCGTGGGACCACTGGTGATCAGCACCGGGATCAAATTAAACGTTGATCCCGGCTCGAAATATTACGGGGATGTGATCAACTCCAACATTGAATTCCGTTGGCAGCGACGCAGTTATGACGTTGGCATTTACTTCAACCCCTACGAGGGAATCGGAGGCGTGCGCTTCAGACTGAATGATTTCGATTTCTCGGGAACTGGTGTTCCCTTCGTTCCATTCAACCCGATGCGAACACAACAGGAAGAAAGCGACCTCCCCTTTTAATCAGTTCGAGCCGCCATAAATCAGATGGCTTCCGGTGAAATCAGCACCCACGTAGCGAATGCCATCGGCCCGAACCCCCGGGGCATAGGCGTTGATCACCACGGCGTCACTGAGATCGGCATGACGCAGATCCACGTCAGACAGATCAGCATTGGTGAGGTTGGCGCCTCGCAGATCGGCTCGGCTGAGCCGCGCGCCAGTGAGGTCCGCCCCCTCAAGATTGGCGCGCTGCAGATCAGCACCCCTGAGATCGGCCTCACGCAGATCAACACCGATCAGATGGGCTTCGATCAGAACTGCGTTGCGGAGATCACAGCCCTTGCATTGCCCGTCCCGCAACAGACGGCCACGGGCGGAAGCCATGGCAGGTTCCACAGGAATGGGCATTCCCTCTGACGCCTGAGGGAACGACGCCATCGATGCCAGGAGCGACGTGGCGATCAAAACGCTGCGGATGGCCATGGGTTTCAGCGACACGGACCGCCGAGAGCTCTATCTCTTTCATAGACCCAAGAGTCTGAGCGTGCAGCGATCTCCCCTTCAAGCTGGTTGAAACTGATTCAAATAGGGCAGTTTTCGAGCCAGGTCCTTGAGCTGCTCGTCACGATCCAGCAGTTGAGAGGTGGCATCCCAGCGACCGCTGCAGAGCATCTCCTGCGGACCGGGTTCCATCGTGATGGTCCACTGATCCTCACCAGCCTTCAACTGCAGCGTGCTGATCTCAAGGGTCCATGACCGCGAAGGATCACGCATCACCGCCTCCTGTATTGCGATCACAGCATCTGGAGAGGCCGTGGCGCACGGAATCCCGAGAGCAAGACAATTGCCGTAGAAAATCTCGGCAAAACTGACACCGACAACGGCGCGGATCCCCCAGCGCATCAAGGCCTGCGGGGCATGTTCACGGCTGGAGCCGCACCCGAAGTTTCCGTTCACCACCAGTAACGACGCCCCCTGAAACACCTTCTGATCAAACGGGTGGTCCCCATGGCGCTCAAGCCGGTCATCCGCGAAGACCTGATCTCCAAGCGCGTCGAAGCTGACGCACTTGAGGAAACGCGCAGGGATGATCCGATCCGTGTCGATGTCTTCACCTCGCAGTGGAAGAGCGGTGCCCTCCACTCGCTGGATGGATCCGTTGGGGAATGCTCTCATCACGACGCCGGGTGAAGGGGAAGGGTTCGCACATCGGTGACGCAGCCATGAACAGCCGCGGCCGTCACCATGGCTGGGCTCATCAACAGGGTGCGACCACTGGCGGAGCCCTGCCGGCCCTTGAAGTTCCTGTTGCTCGAACTGGCGCTGATCTGACGTCCCTCCAGCCGATCAGGGTTCATGGCCAGGCACATCGAACAGCCGGGTTCGCGCCACTCAAAACCAGCGTCACGGAACACGGCATCCAACCCTTCCGCCTCTGCCGCACGGGCCACCTGCTCGGAACCTGGAACCACAAAGGCCTTGATGCCGTCCGCCACGCGTCGGCCCCTGGCCACGGCGGCGGCGGCACGCAGATCACTGAGCCGTCCATTGGTGCAGCTGCCGATGAAACAAACATCCACAGGGACGCCTGCAATGGCTGTGCCGGGCTGCAGATCCATGTAGCGATACGCCTCTTCAGCGATCGGACGATCACCGGGATCAAGACTCTCCAGATCGGGGATCCGTTGATCAACACCCAGGCTCTGACCAGGCGTGATCCCCCAGGTGACGGTGGGAACAATGCTGGCCCCATCAACAATCACGTGATCGTCGACTTCGGCATCGGCATCGCTGGCCAGCGACCGCCACCAGGTCAGGGCACGGTTCCAAGCCTCACCCTCGGGTGCGTAGGGCCGACCTTTCAGATAGTCGAACGTGACTTGATCAGGGTTGACGTACCCGCAGCGCGCACCACCTTCGATCGCCATGTTGCAGAGGGTCATCCGCTCCTCCATCGAGAGTGCTTCCACAGCAGACCCGCAGAACTCATAAGCAAAGCCAACACCGCCTTTGACCCCCAGGGTGCCGATCACATGCAGGATCAGATCCTTTGCGGACACCCCTTCAGCCAGGAGGCCGTTCACGGTGATGCGGCGCACCTTGAGCTTGTTCATCGCCAGGCTCTGGGTGGCGAGAACATCGCGGACCTGACTGGTGCCGATGCCAAAGGCGATCGCACCGAAGGCGCCATGCGTCGACGTGTGCGAATCACCGCACGCAACGGTCATGCCTGGCTGGCTGAGTCCGAGCTCCGGGGCGATCACATGAACAATTCCCTGGCGGCCAC
Organism: Synechococcus sp. MED850; assembly: GCA_002700765.1. The sequence continues at coordinate 39,146 of PAEP01000024.1, read as the reverse complement.
TGCCGATGCCGTTGAGCGAAATGCCGTGATCGGCACAGTTGCGTTCGAGGGTGCTGAGCATCTCTTCCGCCAAGGGATCAGCGAAGGGTCTGACCTGACTTGTCGTGGGAACGATGTGGTCAACCGTCGCCACGGTTCGCTCCGGGCATCGAACCGACAGGCCCTTGTCCTTGAGGGCTGCAAAAGCCTGTGGACTCGTGACCTCGTGGATCAGATGAAGTCCCACGAAAAGCTGGGTCGAGCCACCCGGCAGTTCGGCCACCCGATGCAGGTCCCAAACCTTGTCGTAAAGGGTGCCTGAACTCAACAGCCCCAGCGCAGAAACCAAAAACCTACCTGCGGGTCTGCAACCTCCGCCTCAGCCGATCCAGTGAACGGATGACGCTCAACTCCTGCACAGCCTGGCGTCCACGGCGATCACCAAAGCGCTCCGCAGAAGCATCGGCGCCTGCGGGCCCTGCGACAGCCAGATGAACCAGTCCCACAGGCTTCTCCTGGGTTCCGCCTCCAGGACCTGCGATCCCGCTGATCGCAACAGCCCAGTCACTGCCCAGCTGTCGGCGCGCGCCCTCAGCCATGGCCAACACAACAGGATCGGAGACCGCTCCATGGGTCTCGATCACATCCGCTGGCACCCCAAGCAGCTGCTGCTTGATGGCATTGCTGTAAGCGATCACACCACCCAAAAAGACATCCGAACTGCCTGGTACCGCCGTGATCGCGGCACCAAGAGCTCCACCTGTGCAGGATTCAGCCACCGCCAACGTTTCGCCGCGATCCCGCAGCAGCTGCAGAACCGACGACGCCAGGCTGTCGTCATCACGGCCGTAACAATGCTGTCCGACCCGTCGCCGCAGCTCGGACTCAACGGGGCTGAGAAGCGCCTCCGCTGCCGCAGCATCCGCGGCATGCGCCGTGATCCGTAACCTCACATCACCGAGTGAGGCATAAGGCGCCACCGTTGGGTTGCGCCCATCCAGCAGATCAGCCACCTGCTCTGCCAGATCGGACTCCCCGATGCCGGTGAAGCGCAGCTGACGGCTGTTGAAAACTCCCTCTGCACCACCCTCGCGCTGAAGCCAAGCCGCAGCGGTGCCGTGCCACATCGCCCGCATCTCCGAGGGAACACCGGGGAAGGTGAGCACCGTGAAATCCGGCCGGGGACTCCAGATCATTCCAGGTGCTGATCCAAGGGGATTGGGCAACACCTGTGCCTGACGGGGCAGGAAGGCCTGACGGCGGTTGCTTTCAGCCACGACCCGTCCACCAGAGCCGAGCTTCCGTTGGATCTCAAGCCAGAGCTCCGGACGCTCCTCCAGCGGCGTGTCAAAGGCTGCTGCCAGGGAAGCGGTGGTGAGATCATCCGGGGTTGGGCCCAATCCACCTGTGGTGATCAGAATCGTGCTGCGATTTGCCGCATCGCGCACGGCGTCCACCAGTCGATCTGGATTGTCACCCACCACGGTCTGGCGGTAATGGGGCAGTCCGAGCGTGGCGAGCTGCTCAGCAATCCAGCGGGCATTGCCGTTGAGGATGCTCCCCAGCAGGAGCTCCGTGCCAACGCAAATAATCTCGACACTGGGTTCAGCCATGGCGATCGCCGCATGAGGCGACATCACTGTTCTCAGGAGCCTCGATCGGAGAGGTCTCACGCAGAGCGAGCTCGGTCTGAAGCTGCCGTCTGCTGATCACGACCGCTGCAACCAGAATTGCGGTGGCCAGCGCCAACCAGAAAAAGCGCATTTCAGCGTTGGCGACAACCAATGCCAGGGCTGCCAGCCATTGGGTGAACACATAGATGAGCAGCACCGTCCTGCGGTGACTGAACCCAGCCCGCAACAAGCGATGGTGCAAGTGGCGGCGATCGGGATAGAACGGCGAACGTCCCTCACGCAAGCGACCCATGATCACCGCGGACATGTCCGCCAAGGGCAGCGAGAGAATCAGCAGCGGCAGGAGCAGGCTCACGGTCGTGAGCCCCTTGGCGGGGCCAACAATGCTCACGGCAGCGAGGGTGAATCCCAGGAAATAAGAGCCGCCGTCTCCCATGAAGATGCGAGCGGGATTGAAGTTATGACGAAGAAATCCCAGGCAGGCCCCTGCGAGGGCTGCAGCCAGAAAACCAGCGGCCACCTGGTGCAATGAAAAACTGACGGACACAAGACCGACGGCAGCGATTCCGGCAACACCAGCCGCGAGACCATCCAGGCCATCCAACCAATTGATCGCATTGGTGATGCCGACGAGCCAGATCACCGTGGCGATCAGGCTGAACAGATCCGGCAGCACGATTGCAGAGCCTGAAGCACTCAGCCAGGGAAGATCAATCGCGCCGATCCGGACACCTTCACTCCAGATCACTGCCGAAACGGCCACCTGACCGGCCAACCGCGGCCAGGGGGACAGTGCAAACAGATCGTCGGCCAGTCCGATCAGGAAAAAACAGAGCGACCCCGCCAAGGTGCTCCAGATCAACTGATCCCGGGCAGGTGCCAGCAGCCCAAATCCCCCCATCAGCCAAACCGCTGTCAGCGACAGACCGAATCCGAGCACCATGGCCACGCCTCCCAGACGCACCATCGGAGTGCTGTGCTGCTTGCGGGAATCGGGTTTGTCGGTGAAGCCGAAACGCAGACCGAATGTGCGTACAAGAGGGACCAACACCATGGTGATCCCAGCGGCCAGCAAGAAGCTCACCGTGGCAACCGCGATCGGGCTGGTGGCGAGGGTCAAGGGAACTCCTGGAGCAGGAACCGTTCAGGACTGGACGGCCCTTTGATCCTAGAAAGACACTGTCAGGACGTCCAAGTGGGACTGGTCCAGTCAGGCAAGCGCCGGCTGTTTCTGTTCGGCGTAGAGGGGGAAGCGGCTGCAGAGCTGCTCAACCCGATCGAGGCAACGCTTCTGCATCGAATCGTCTTCAGGGTTGAGCAGGCGATCGGCAATCACATCCGCCACCTCCACGAAGGCTTCGGCATCGAATCCCCGGGTGGTGAGAGCAGCGGTTCCAAGCCGCAGACCACTGGTGACGAATGGAGATTCGGGGTCAAAAGGCACCGTGTTCTTGTTGGCCGTGATGTGCACATCACTGACGAGCAGGTCAGCCACTTTTCCGGTCATTCCGATGCACCGCAGATCGAGCAGCACCACGTGGTTGTCGGTGCCACCGGACACCACATCGATGCCGCGAGCGATCAAACGCTCAGCCAGAGCCGCTGCATTAGCAACAACCTGCTGGCTGTAGGCCTTGAAGGACGGCTGCAAGGCCTCCCCGAAGGCCACGGCCTTCGCGGCGATCACGTGTTCGAGGGGGCCGCCCTGACTGCCAGGGAACACAGCCTTGTCGAACTTCTTGGCGAACTCTGCATCACGACAAAGGATCAGACCTCCCCTCGGGCCACGCAGGGTCTTGTGGGTTGTGGTGGTGACCACGTCGCAGTGGGGCACTGGGCTGGGGTGGACACCAGCCGCAACGAGTCCAGCGATGTGGGCCATGTCCGCAAGGAGATAGGCCCCAACCTCATCAGCGATGGCGCGGAAGGCCGCGAAATCAATGATGCGCGGATAAGCGGAGAAACCGCAGACGATCAGCTTGGGTTTGTGCTCAAGCGCCAGCTTGCGGATCGCCTCCATGTCCAGTCGCTGGGTCTGCCGGTCAACGCCGTACTGAACAACGTTGAACCACTTGCCACTGACGTTGACGGGGGATCCGTGGGTGAGGTGACCGCCATGGGAGAGATCCAGACCCATGATCGTGTCGCCCGGTTGGAGCAATGCCAGAAACACGGCGAAGTTCGCCTGGGCTCCGCTGTGGGGCTGCACATTGGCCCATGCAGCACAAAACAATTGCTTGGCACGCTCGATCGCCAGTTCCTCGATCGCATCGACGTGTTCACAGCCGCCGTAGTAGCGCTTGCTGGGCAATCCCTCGGCGTATTTGTTGGTGAGAACAGAGCCCTGCGCCTCCATCACGGCTTTTGAGGCGAAGTTCTCGCTGGCGATGAGCTCGAGGTGAGTCTCCTGCCGGTTCTGCTCCCGCGCAATCAGCTGAGCGATGGATGGATCAGAGCTGGAGAGCGGTGCATTGATGGATCCGTTCTGATGCACACCCATGACGTGACACAACTTTCCTTTTCTGAATCGTAGGGAACGGGATTGAGCCCGCCGAGGCAACTGTGAGCAAAAAAAAACTGCCCGCTGGGCAGTTGTGAACGCGCCTGGAGAGATTCGAACTCCCGACCCTCTGATCCGTAGTCAGATGCTCTAATCCGCTGAGCTACAAGCGCTTGGGTGAATCCATCAGACCCTATGGAGGGGGTCTCCGTCAACCGAAGCCCTGGCGGAGCCACAATGCGAAACCCATCCACGCGACGAACCCTCCCATGCCGATTCGCTGGTACGGACCCGCCAATCCGAGTGACCCCACCTACCGGCATTTCGAAAGGGTTGTGAATCTGACGCTTCACGCTGGAGTGTTCGCCGCTGTCAACAGCGGCCTCTGGTTCGTGGAGGGGATCCGTCATCCCTGGAACAATCTCGGCTGGTTGACAGGCGCATGGTTATTGGCACTGCTGGTTCACCTCACCGTCGTTGTGGTTCAACGTCCAGGACTGGAGGAGAGAATGCCGGACAGCTGAGGCAGCATGGGGTCGGCTCCGATCACGACCGATGTCGCTTCCCGCCTCAGAGCTTCAAGATCTCCAAGCAGCGCTGGCCGATCGGCTGTTTGTCCAGATCAGCGGGTGGCATCTTTACCTCGGCGATGCGGACCTGGCTGGCCCTCTGGCGATCGAATGCAGCGCCCGCATCGACCAGGGGGCAACCGTCGCAGCGCGCCAATCGATCGAAGCGGTGAAGGTCCCGCTGGCGGGAGGCGCCACCAACCTGCCTCTGGCACGACTGCTTCCCCCCGCACAGCTTCGTGAACTGGAGGAGATTCTTGAGCCGTACTGCCGATAAGGTTGCATCCCGGATCGGAGTGGTGGCGTGCTGATCATCGAAGTCACCAATCCTCGAGATGTGATGCGTCAGCGCATCGGCCCGCTTGGAGAACGACTGATCGGCACCGTTGTGGATCCCGAAGCCCAGGTTGAAAAAGCCTTGATCCAGGAATTGGAAACCGCATTCCGGGATTTCGGGATCGAAGCTCGGATCGTTTCAGTCCAGGGCCCTCAGTTGATTGGTCGTCAACACCTGGAATTACCGATTCAGGTTCGCGACGAACGGGAGGTTCGCCTCAGCGAGTCCTGAAACGACGCAACAGGCTTCCTCCGAGATCCTGCACTTCAGGCACGCCAAGGACGGTGCCGATCAGACCGAAAAGGACAAGACCGAGTGCTCCCGACAGCGACACCTGGAGCAGACCACCGATCGTTCCCTGAGGCCATTGCACGACAGAGGACAGCAGCCAGGCAGGCAGCGCCCCCGCCACCCCGGCCACGCAGAGACGTCCTGCATCCACTGCCCAGGTGGTTAAAGGAAGGATGTCGAGTCGATGCTGCAGCCGCAGCAGCAAGGCCGCGCAGGTGAGCACGTTGATGGCAACCGTGGCCAACACCAGGCCCGGAGCGCCGAAACTAAAAGGCAGCTGGTCCCCCCAGGGCGTCGGTCCTCCCACCAGAAGCCAATCGAACACAACGTTCAGACCGATCCCGGCCAACGAGAGCCGAAACGGAGTGGTGCCATCACCGAGGGCATAGAACACGCGGACCAGCACATCCCGAGCCAGATAGGCCGGCATGCCGAGGCCATAAGCCATCAGCAGACCTGTCACCAACCGAGAGGCCTCGCTATCGAAGGCCCCCCGCTGGTACACCACCGCCACAATCGGCGCACCCAAGGCGATGAACAGTGCTCCGAGCGGCACCATCGAGGCGGTGGACAGCATCAGCCCCTGTCGGATCCGGGCCACTAACTCCTGCCGGTCCTCCGGAGCCGTGAGACGGGCAAATGTGGGGAGTAGCGGCACCAGCAGGGCATTGGAGATCAAACCCAGCGGCGTCTGCCCGAGCAGGTTGGCGTATCCCAAACCAGCCGCGGCACCGAGGATTCCAGAGGCAAAGAACAGATCGGTAAACACATTGATCTGCAACATGCCCGAGGAGAGCGTCGCCGGACCCATCACCCGCCAGACCTCGCGCACTCCGGGATGGCGCCAATCCCAAACAAGCTGAAAACGGGCCAGACCCTGACGGATCAGAGCCGGCAGCTGGATCAGCCACTGAAGCAGTGCGCCCACAAGGGTGGCAGCAGCCAGCACCGCCCCACCAAGCAGGGCATAGCGCGGGTCGCCAATCGCCTCCTGAAGCTGCCACCACAGCACACCGACCCCAACGATCAAGGCCGCACTCGACATCAGAGGAGAGACAGCGGGGATCCAGAACTCATCGGCAGCGTTGAGGGAGCCGAAACCGAGGCCGATCAATCCCGCCAGAAGCGCCATTGGCGCCATCACTTGCAGCTGGAGGACTGCAATCCGATGCAGCTCGGGGTTCAAGCCCGGCCCCACCAAGGTGATCAGAGGGTTGGCCGCCAGGACCAGCACAGCGGTCACCACCAGCAGCAGGGCACTGACGCTGGTGTTCAGTGCAGCCAGCACATGGGCGCCCTCCTCACGGGGTCTGCGGCTGAGCACACTCACCATGGCGCTGTGAAAGGGTCCATTGATCCCCCCAAGCAGGATCAGCAGAAAGCCCGGCAGCACATAGGCGTAGTTGTAAGCGTCGTACGCCGCACCAACACCGAAGGCGGCTGCGATCACCAGCTGTCGAATCAGACCGCCGAACTTGCTCAGCAGGGTGCCGAGCGTGACAACGAGGGCGATGCCCTTGAGAGATCGCGCCATCCACCCCTGGTTGATGCGCGCATTGTGGGGGGCTTCACCGGCACCATGGCCGCAACTCGGCTAGCGCCATGACCGGCCTCACTGGCAACGGCACCCCCCTGATTCGCTTTGAGCCACTGCATGAGGGCGTGCTGATCAAGCGTTACAAACGCTTTCTTGCGGATGTGGAGCTGGACAGCGGTGAGCAGGTCACGGCTCATTGCGCCAACACCGGACCGATGACAGGTGTGCTGATTTCGGGCCAGCGGGTGCGCCTGCGCCATGCCCCGTCTCCCAAGCGCAAGCTGGCCTGGACCTGGGAGCAGGCTCAAGTGCCGGGAAACGACGGAAAGCCCTGCTGGGTAGGGATCAACACAGCCCTGCCGAACCGGTTGATTCGCGCCGCGATAGAAGCCGGATGCCTGAAGGAGCCTTTTGGAGACATCGCGAACATCCGCGCTGAGGTGACCTATGGGCAGAACAAACGCAGTCGCATCGATCTCCTGCTCTCCCCTGGGAGTGACAATCCGGATCAACGACCGATTTATGTCGAGGTCAAGAACACCACCTGGTGTGATGGATCCACCGCCCTGTTCCCGGACACCGTCACGGAGCGAGGTCAAAAGCATCTCGTGGAACTGATGGGTGTGTTGCCCGCAGCTCGCGCTGTGCTGGTGCCGTGCCTCAGCCGCGATGACGTGGATGGCTTCGCTCCAGGAGACACCGCCGATCCCCGCTACGGGCAGCTGTTTCGCCAGGCGGTTGAAGCCGGGGTGGAGGTGGTTCCATGCCGCTTTCGCTTCCAGAGCGATGGGGTGNTGTGGGATGGCATCAAAGCGTTGTCGATTTAACAAGTCAGATCGAGAAGGGTCCTGACTGACAGAGAAAAAACGCTTTTTGTATCAAGACGCACATATCTTGCGTCAACCAACCGACACCTTTTGTTTACCCCGTTACAACGGGCTGTCCGCAGCATCGCGACCCTTCTATGACGACTGCAAGTTCACCAAGTGGGCGACTTCGACAATCGCTCCAAAACGCTTCTCTTCTAGATGGACCAATCCTTCTGCTGAAAAGCATTCAAGGATTCAGGTCCCATCGCTCACTGTTGTGGGCTGCTTGCATCCCACTGGCCCTGGGTGGCCTGGGACTCTTCACACTCGCAGCGAAGGCTGAAGAACTCCCCGAACTCAGCGCAGCATTCCTCGCTAACAACCTCTGGCTCCTGGTTGCGACGATCCTCGTGATCTTCATGAATGCCGGTTTCGCCATGGTGGAAGCCGGAATGTGCCGCCAGAAAAATGCTGTCAATATTCTTGCCAAAAACCTCTTCGTCTTCGCTCTCGCGGTGACGGCCTACTGGGTTATTGGTTATTCACTGATGTACGGCGACGCCGCCATTGATGGCTGGCTGTATTTCGCTGGATTGTTCTTCGATCCAACCGTTTCTGCAGAAACCATCTCTGAAGCGGGTCTTGTTCCCAGCGTTGATTTCCTNTTCCAGGCAGCNTTCGCAGGAACGGCAGCAACGATTGTTTCCGGTCTTGTTGCTGAGCGCATCAAGTTCGGCGAATTTGTGTTGTTCGCGATTGTGTTGACGGCATTCATCTACCCAATTGCAGGAAGTTGGGAATGGAATGGTGGTTGGTTGAACAGCGTTGGCAATAAAGAATTCATCGACTTTGCCGGTTCATCCATCGTTCACTCGGTTGGAGCCTGGGCTGGTTTGGTTGGTGCCGTGNTGCTTGGACCCCGTATTGGCAAATACGTCAACGGCAAAACCCAGGCGATCCCCGGTCACAACATGGCCATCGCCACCCTCGGCGCCCTGATCCTCTGGATTGGTTGGTATGGCTTCAACCCCGGATCCCAGCTGGCCATGGACCAATGGGTTCCCTATGTGGCCGTGACAACCACCATGGGTGCAGCTGGTGGTGCAATCAGCGCAACCGTGATCTCCACCATCACGTCCAAAAAGCCNGATCTGACCATGATCATCAACGGCATCCTTGCCGGTTTGGTGAGCGTGACCGCAGGCTGCGGCAATCTCACCGTCGCTGGCTCCTGGGCAGCTGGAGCCGTGGGTGGCGTGATCGTTGTGTTCTCCGTCGCAGCTCTTGATGCTGCGGGTATCGATGATCCCGTTGGTGCCTTTTCCGTGCACGGCACCTGTGGCGTGTGGGGCACCCTGGTGATCGGTCTCTGGGGTTATGACGTCCAGGGTGACGGTTCAGGCCTCGGCTTGCTTTCAGGNGGCGGCATNGAACAACTCGGAATCCAGGCGCTNGGTGCNGGTGCTTACGCCCTCTGGACCGTGGTGACCTGCTTCATCGCCTGGCAGATCATTGGTGCACTGTTCGGTGGCATCCGAGTGACCGAGCAGGAGGAAACCGAAGGTCTGGACATCGGGGAACATGGCATGGAGGCCTACCCCGATTTCGCCATCACCTCCAACTGATCGGGCGCAACGAGCCTCGATCCACNTGATCAAGCCCGGCTCATGCCGGGCTTTTTTTTACCCATTGCAGGCTCTCCCAATAGAGTCGCTGCAGCTCGGAGCCATTCATGGATACCCACGCCTTTAAGCGCTCCCTGCACCATTCAGAGCGTTACAACCGTCGCGGTTTCGGGCGCGCCGAAGAGGTCGCCGAAAGCCTCGATCAGGCTTACCAAAGCGGGCTGATTGGCACGATTCGAGATAACGGTTACAAGCTGGCCCATGGACGGCTGCAGGTGCGCCTGGCCGAAGCGTTCGGGTTCTGCTGGGGCGTGGAACGGGCCGTTGCCATGGCCTATGAAACGCGCCGCCATTACCCCGATGAACGGCTGTGGATCACCAATGAAATCATTCACAACCCCTCAGTGAANGACCATCTGCGAGAGATGGATGTGGAGTTCATTCCCGTGGATCAAGGCATCAAAGACTTCTCTGGTGTTGGATCAGGCGATGTGGTGATTCTTCCGGCATTCGGCGCCACAGTTCAGGAGATGCAACTNCTNAACGAACGGGGTTGTCACATCGTGGACACCACCTGCCCGTGGGTTTCGAAGGTTTGGAACACCGTTGAAAAACACAAGAAACATGCCTTCACCTCAATCATTCACGGCAAGGTGAAACATGAGGAGACCCTTGCNACGAGTTCCTTCGCAGGAACTTATCTCGTGGTGCTGGATCTTGAAGAAGCTCAGTTGGTCGCGGATTACATCCTGGGCAAGGGTGATCGCAGCAGCTTCATGGACCGCTTCCAGCGCGCCAGCTCACCCGGCTTTGACCCGGATCGTGATCTGGAACGACTCGGGGTGGCCAATCAAACCACCATGTTGAAAAGCGAAACAGAGGAAATCGGTCGTCTGTTCGAGCGAACGATGCTGAGCAAGTACGGGCCGACCCAACTCAACGAACATTTTTTGGCGTTCAACACGATCTGCGACGCCACCCAGGAACGCCAGGATGCAATCTTCTCTCTTGTTGATGAACCACTCGATCTGATGGTCGTGATCGGCGGATTCAACTCCTCCAACACAACCCATCTTCAGGAGATTGCCATCAGCCGGGGAATTCGCTCCTTTCACATCGACACACCGGATCGCATTACGGACGACAACGTGATCCAACACAAACCCCTCGGCGAGGACCTGACCAGCGAAGGCGATTTCCTCCCAACTGGACCCGTCACGGTGGGCATCACATCCGGTGCTTCAACCCCGGATCGCGCTGTGGAGGAGGTCATTCAGAAACTGATGCGGCTCAGCGAAGCCACGCCTTTATAAACGCTTTACATTTGAACCAACTCGATTCGCCGAGTCCTCGGCAATCCCCGCTCTGTGCTGCTTTTGTCGCGTATCGACACTGAAAACCTGCGCAGCGGCTCTGATCCACAGGTGCGCTGCTATCGAAGTCAGTTCTCTGATCAGATGGAGATGCTGGCACCGTCCCCACGGGTGGCGGCTTACCTCGATCAGCACGAAGGCTGGTTTCAGCGGTGCGCCACACCGATGCAGGTGACCGCGGTGGATCAACAGTCCTANGCCCTGACCCTCGGGCGCTTCGGGAACTTCGGTTTTGAAGTGGAACCGACCATCGGACTTCGGCTTTTACCGCAGGACCAATGCGTGTACCGGATCGAAACTATCGACGTTGAGGCCAAATCCAACGATCCGAGCCTGCGGGAGCATTACGACGTGGATTTTCAGGCGCGCATGCAGCTGAAACCCTTGAGCGATACCAGGGACGTCGATCCTGAGCTGGCCACGGCAGTGAGCTGGGACCTCGATCTGGCTGTCTGGATCCGTCTGCCAAGGGTGATCANCGTGCTCCCCGATCAACTGGTGCAAAGCAGCGGTGACCGACTTCTACGGCAAATCGTTCGTCAGATCTCCCGCAAGCTCACCTGGAAAGTCCAGGAGGATTTCCACGCCACCCATGGACTGGCTTGCCCGCCGAGGCGACGGGCTGCCTTTTGATCAGCGNTTCGTCCAGATCTTGTTGACGATCTCCATGCCGCTGACCGCTTGCCAGAGGAACAACGTCATCACACCCATGTTCAAGCCCACATGAGCCTTGCGTGCGATCAGATTGCCCTGTTGCATCAACGGTGAAAGCGAGGCGGCCAGAGCGATCATTCCCGTCATCGCGAGGCCGACCAGCAGGTGGGGACCAACAAACAGCTTGCCGTTGTTGAGGTAGGTCACGGCCATCCCACCGAGGGTGCCGAACGTCATCACAGCCAGCAGCAGACTGCCCCAGCGGTAATGACGCTGGGCAAACTTTTTCGGGACGAGCTCCTTGCGTTGCTCCGGAGTGCCCGTGCGGGTCTTCTTGGCCTTGATCCCCAGATACAGCGCCCACCCTCCTGCTGCCAGAAGGGCCCACTCCGTGAGCGGATGAACGAAATTGAGACTGAAGGGCAGCGTGGCCAGCATCGAGAGTCAGCGGCGTTGTGGCGAGGCTACGAGCCGATGGTTCCCAGGCGAGGTCAATGCAAGAAGTGACGCTGGCCCGTGAGCAGCATGGCGATGCCCAACTCATCGCAGGCCTTGATGGAATCCTCNTCGCGCCGGCTGCCACCCGGCTGAACCACAGCACGGATGCCGTGGGACGCCGCAAGCCGCACCGTGTCATCAAACGGAAAGAAACCATCACTGGCCAGAACGGCTCCTTGGGCGCGCTCCGCCGCGGCCTCCAGCGCCAGCCGAGCTGAACCGACGCGGTTCATCTGTCCGGCACCGATGCCCAGGCTCTGACCCTCACTGGCCACGGCGATGGCATTGGAGCGAACGTGGCGCACCAGTTTCCACGCAAAAACGAGATCCTCCCTCTCCTGGTCTGTGGGGGGACGCTGGGTGGCGACACTCCAACTCTNGGGAGCACTGGCTTGATCGTCCAGATCCTGAACCAGCAAACCTCCGAGGATGCTCCTCACGTGACCGGGACCAGCCGCATCCAGGGCCGCCGGAGACAATTCCAGCAACCTCAGATTCGGTTTCGCAACGAGAATCTCCCGGGCATCCGGACTGAACCCCGGGGCCACGATGCACTCCAGAAACAGGCTGGTGAGCTCCCGCGCCGCCGCGGNNTCCACCACCCCGTTGATGGCAACGATGCCGCCGAAGGCACTGACGCGATCGGCATCTAGGGCTCGGATCAGCGCAGCCGAAACGGTCTCGGCGATTGCGACACCACAGGGATTCGTGTGCTTGACCACAACAGCTGCGGGCTGCTCTGCCGGCCGCAATCCATCNACNCCGTAACCAAATTCACGAACCGTCGCCAGCGCCGCCTCGAGATCAAGAAGGTTGTTGGTGCTCAGCTCCTTGCCCTGCAGCTGAATCGCTGCCCCCCAGCCCTGTTTCGGCTGGCTGTACCAACGAGCCCTCTGATGGGGGTTTTCGCCATACCGGAGGGTCTGGCGTAAGGGAACGGCCGAGAGCCATGGACTGTCCTCACGATCCACCGATGTGGCCATCCAGGCGCTGATCGCGGTGTCGTAGGCAGCGGTGTGCTGAAACGCCTCAAGCGCCAGGCGTTGGCGCAGATCTGCCGGCACGCCGTCGACGGAACCTTCCAGGGCTTCAAGCACCGTCCCGTATTGCTGAGGACTGGTCAGGACCGCAACATCGGCATGGTTTTTGGCCGCGGCACGAACCATCGCTGGCCCTCCGATATCGATTTTTTCAATCGCCTCCTGCCAGGTGACATCAGGCCTCGCAACGGTGTCCTGAAACGGGTAAAGGTTCACCACCACCAGATCGATCGGCTCAATTCCCTGCGCTTTCAGGTCACTCTGATGCGAGGGATCATCACGCCTGGCAAGGATTCCCCCATGCACCCGCGGATGCAGGGTTTTCACGCGACCTCCAAGGATTTCCGGCGCGCCGGTGTGGTCAGAAACCCGGATCACCGGCAGACCCGCCGTCTCGAGAACCGTGGCGGTGCCACCACTGGAAAGCAGTTGGTAACCGTGCCGATGATGCAAGGCCTCCGCTAACGGCACCAGGCCTGTCTTGTCCGACACACTCAGCAGGGCGAATGGAGCCATGACGTCCGGTCCAGGCAGTCGTGAGCCAACCTACGCAGCAATGACCTGCGAACCGGATGAGCCAACGCCTGGTGCTGCTGCATGGATGGGGAGCTGATGCCGATGACCTGAGACCGCTCGGTGATGCCCTGATGCAGCTGCATCACGCTCCTCTTGAGGTTGTGTCGCTTCAGGCTCCTGAGCCTCACCCGCAAGGCTCTGGCCGTCAGTGGTACGGCCTCTTTCCCGCAGCGTGGGAGGCCGTGCCTCATGCCGTGGCGGAACTACGGGAGCGACTGGTGAAGCTCAGTGGTGGCGAAGAAGCCCTGACCAAGACTGTGTTGTTCGGCTTCTCCCAAGGAGGAGCCATGGCGCTTCACTGCGGTTGTGATCTGCCCTTGGCCGGGGTGATGTCCTGCAGTGGTTATCCCCATCCAGATTGGCAACCGGTGTCGAATCATCCCCCGGTTCTTCTCGCCCATGGGACTGAAGACACGATTGTGCCCGTGGCTGCCATGGAAGCGATCTGGAGCCGTCTCCAGACGGATCGTTGCGAAAAACTGGCGTTCAACCAGGGCCACACCATTCCATCGGAGCTGATGGGGACGTTCCAGCGGACGCTGAGCCGAATGCTTCCTGCGGAAATCTGCTGAAGAATCGAATCAGGCTGGAACGTCTCAGACTGGGCCGTGGGACGGATCGCCAGGATCAGACGAAGGCGTATTCGTACTCCTCCATCTCTTCCCAATCGTCTGCAGCGAGATCAAGACCATCGAAGAGCTTGTCCTCCCCAATGGAATCAACGATCAAGCGCAGCGAGGGAAACAGAAAGTGATTCTCCTCGGCGTACTGGGCACTGAACAATCCCTTTTCGCCCCAGAAAAAACGGTCCGTTGTGTGCTCATTGCGGCGAACGTTCAACAGAGCGGGCGGAACCAGTCCTGCCTCTGCGATGTAGCGGCGAGCGGCGGTAACAGGCTTGTATTCCCCGGTCTCAAGGTGATGGGTGGACACATGCGCTAAAACACGCTGACCGGCCAGACGACGGCGACTGATGCGCTTGCGCTTTTTGGACATGTNAGGAGCTCCGGGTAGGTGAACGAGTCAGGGGGAAGACATGAATGGCCAGTCGATCAAGACCTGCTGCGAGGAAGCCCTCAGCAGGATGTGTCGATATGGACAGGGCGACGCAGGAACGTCTTTGGACCGCGTCAGAGGGGAGCAACGGATGTGCCGTTGCCGCTCAAGGAACACCAACAACCCAGCAACGCCGGTGTAGGCGCACAACAGAGGACGCTTCTGCCTCTGCTGTAGCTTTGGTTGCGATAAGAATGCAACCTCTGCAAGGTATTGGTGAATTCGGCCTTTGACAGGCCGGACTCCGGTCGTTAGGTGAATCTTAAGACTTTTTCCGGATTTTTCAAGGCCCCTTAACCAACGGGGAATCCCTCGCTCTCCAAGCGCAACCTGGTCCTATGCAACAGACGGACCGTTTTCTCGGTTTTGCGGATCAACAGCTCTCTGAACTCTGCAGAACGTCGCCGTTACGTCAGCTCGCGCTTTACCTCAGCCGCTCGATCGAGGCGCAGGGCCCTTCGCTGGAACTCGTCAGCCAGTGGCCGAAAGGAGACCGGCAATTGCCTCCAGCGGACAAGGATCCGGATCTGCGAAGGCCGGTGGACGAACGCCGCTGGTATCCCCTTCAGGACGGGACGGTGATCCTCGGAGCGCTGCGTGCTGAGCTCGATCCCTCCCAGGACTGGAGCCAGGACCTGGATCAGCGTCTGCGCAGCTGCGCAGACGCCGTGAGCCATGCCCTGAACCTGGACCTCGAGTGCCTGCGTCTCCGTCAGGAACTGCTCGAACAACGCGAACACACCCGCACCTTGGTGCATCAGCTACGCAACCCCCTGGCCGCTCTGAGGACCTACGCGAAGCTGCTGCTCAGGCGAATGGAACCAGACAACGAACATCGCGATCTGGTGGAAGGGATGCTGAGTGAACAGACCCAGCTCAATCGCTACGTGAATGTGCTGGAGAGTCTGGGTCGGGATGTCCTGCCGAAAGCGGCTGATTCCACCAGTCCCCTCTTGCTTCCNCCGGTGCCGAGCCCTGAGCGGCTGCCCCTGTCGGAGCATCTGAAGCCGCTGCTCGAACGGGCAGAAGCAACAGCCTCGCTTCAGGATCGACACTGGAGTGGGCCTGAACACTGGCCGCAGTGGACGCTTGCCCTGAACGCAACGGCGGCCGCGGCCATTCTCGAGATCGTTGCGAATCTGATCGAAAACGCCTTCCGCTACAGCCCCGCTGGCTGTCGGATCGGCCTGTTGGTGCTTCAGGACGGTCTGTGCGTTTGGGATGAGGGGCCTGCGATCGCGCCCGCGGAACACGACCGGATCTTTCAACGGGGCGTCCGTGGTGCCGCGAGTCGCGAGCTCTCGGGGTCGGGGCTGGGGTTGGCGCTCGCCAGAGATCTGGCCGAACGGCATGGCGGCAGCCTTGATCTGGAGATTCACCCCGCCGCAATCTCCCCTTCGCTTCCCGACAGTGGCAATGCCTTCCGGCTGCGCTGGCCGGCTTAAGCGTTTGGCGCCAGCAAGGCCAGACCAAGCAGCGTGAAGGCCTGGCAAAGCACCAGCGAGGCGCCGTAGGAATCGCCGGTGTGGCCTCCGAGCACCCGCCCAAGACGCTCGGACACAAGCACCGCGACGCCTGCACCAAGCAGGAGCTGCAGCGGGCCAGCGATGAACCCGAGGGGAACGAGCAGAAGGATCAAAGGCAGCAGATCCCAGAGCGGACGCCCATGACGGCGATGGAAGCCAGCCGTGCCCTGTTCGCGCAGATAGTCGAACCGAGCCATGGCCCACAACGGTGCCGTCCGCCCCCAGATGGATGCGATCACNATGGCGACAGGGGCCTGAGNGCCCAAGCGCAGCAAGGCTGCGGTCTCCACCAGAAGAACAAGGATCAACGCCAAGACACCGCTGGCTCCAACCCGGCTGTCCTCCATCGCCTCCAGCCGTCGCGCCGGACCGGCGGCGAGACCATCAGCGGTATCCATCAGTCCGTCATGGTGAAGGCCTCCGCTGAGCCAGATCCCAAGGGCCAACACCAAAGGGGTGGTGGCCAGCGCAGTCCATCCCAGATGCTCCAGCAACCACCAGAGCAGAGCCTGCAAGCCACCGATCACAGCACCAATGCAAGGAGCGAAGCGNGCGATGCGCTCGAACCGTGGGGGTGGCCAGGGCAGACCGGGCAGGATCGAATAAAAGATCCAGGCACCAGCGAGGTCCTGCAGCCAAGGTGGTGTTGTGCGGGGGATCGCAGGGGGTCTGTCTGAGCCCCACCGTAGGTTCAGCCCAGGGATTCCCCTGCCTTGTTCGGTTTCCAGATCACCGCGCAGTGTCCGCACACAGCCGCTCGCTGCGGTTGCTTTGAGACGCCCCACGGCGTGGTGGAGACCCCACGCTTCATGCCGGTCGGCACGCTCGCCACCGTGAAGGGCATCAGCACGGCGCAATTGGCACAGACCGGTGCACAGATGGTGCTGTCCAACACGTATCACCTGCACCTGCAACCTGGCGAGGCGGTCATCTCCGAAGCCGGCGGGCTGCACCGCTTCATGGGCTGGGACGGGCCGATGCTCACCGACTCCGGTGGCTTCCAGGTGTTCAGCCTCGGCGATCTCAACCGGATCGATGACCGCGGCGTGGTGTTCCGCAACCCCAGAGACGGGCGCACCATCGACATGACACCGGAGCATGCCACTGCCATCCAGATGGCATTGGGTGCGGACGTGGCGATGGCATTCGATCAGTGCCCGCCGTTTCCGGCCACCGAAAATGATGTGAGTGACGCTTGTCGTCGCACCCACGCCTGGTTGGAGCGCTGCGTCAACGCCCACACCCGAACGGACCAGGCGCTGTTCGGCATCGTTCAGGGGGGATGCTTCCCCCATCTGCGCCGCGANAGCGCTCGCGCNGTGGCCTCCTTCGACTTACCCGGAATCGCGGTGGGTGGTGTGAGCGTCGGTGAACCGGTGGACGAGATGCATCGCATCGTGCGGGATGTGACGCCGCTTCTGCCGCTGCATCGACCCCGTTATTTGATGGGGATCGGCACCCTGAAAGAGATGGCCATCGCCGTCGCCAATGGGATCGACCTGTTCGATTGCGTGCTTCCCACACGGCTTGGGCGGCATGGCACCGCCCTCGTNGGAGGCGAGCGCTGGAACCTGCGCAATGCCCGCTTCCGTCANGACCACACGCCGTTGGACCCCAGCTGCTCCTGCCTGGCCTGTTCCAACCACACCCGCGCCTATCTGCACCACCTGATCCGCAGCGAGGAATTGCTTGGGCTCACGCTGCTGAGCATTCACAACATCACCCATCTGGTGCGCTTTACATCAGCCATGGGGCAGGCCATCGCCGAAGGATGTTTTTCAGAGAATTTCACTCCCTGGGAGGCGGACTCACCTGCCCATCACACGTGGTAGCGTCCAGCCCATTGCCTGATGACACAAGGGATGGCCGCCTTCACCCTCGACCTGCTGGCTCAGCTGCCTGAGGCCTACCAGGCTTTCGGTCCCCTTGTCGATATTCTTCCGCTGATTCCAGTCTTTTTCCTGCTGCTCGCCTTTGTCTGGCAAGCCTCCGTGGGCTTCCGTTGATCGGCTGTCNCTCACCCGAGTTATTGGCCTAACTCTGTTTTTGGCTCTGGGCAGCGAAGCACGGCCCAGGCGAATTCAGGGAGCACCAGCATGCGTCTCCATCGGCTTGGTTCCTGGATGAGGCGATACAACCACTCGATCTGCATCCGGCACATCCACTGAGGAGCGCGTTGTTTGGTGCCTGACCAGACATCAAAGCTTCCGCCGACCCCCATCCATATTCCTTTCTTCCCCTGACTCACCCGCAGGGACCACGTCTCCTGGCGTGGCACACCCAGGGCAATCAGCACAAGATCCGGTTGCAGGCGATCGAGTTCCGCTTCAATTCCTGGCCAGGCCGACTCAGGCTGGTATCCATCAACGGCCAGGACCAGATCAAGGCCAGGATGCTCTTGCGGAAGCGTGGACCTCAAGCTGTCCATCACGGCTGGTGCAGCACCGATCAGAGCGACCTTCCAACCGTGCGCGGCGGCATAACGAAGCAAAACCCAGGCCAGCTCGATCCCGGCGGTTTTGATCACCCTCACCCCCTGGCGTGACAGGGCCCACACCACCCCGGCACCATCAGGAATCACCAGATCAGCTGAGTGAATGGCGGCACCCAGCGCCTCATCCGCCAGGGCCATCATCGTCATCTCCGCATTGAGCGTCACAATCCGCCCGCCGCCGTGGGAATGAAGCCCAAGAGCGGCGGCTGGGACATCGCGGCAGGCATCCACAGGGACACCCAGAACGCTGCAACGACGTCGGTCATCGGGAGAGGTGCTGACGGGATCCATTGCCTTGAGACCGAGATGGAGAATTTAGGAGCGGTGCAACGTCGGCCCATGGTTCTCTTTTCAACCGAAACCGCCACGGCTACCGACGCGGACCGAAAGCTGGAACAACTCGACCGTTCGATTGAACGCGTTGTTCTGGACCGCCAGGACCCCATCAGCGGGCTGCTTCCAGCCAGCACCGCCCACACCGTCCACGGGGACTACGGCGATGCCTGGGTCAGAGATTGCGTGTACTCGATCCAGTGCGTCTGGGCCCTGGCGATGGCCCACCGCCGCCGCTCCGGAGAGCACTGCAGCCGTGTTTGGGAACTGAACCAACGGGTGCTCGCCCTGATGCGCGGGCTGCTCCGAGCGATGTTGCGCCAAGCCGCCAAGGTGGAGCGGTTCAAGACCAGTCTTGATCCGCTCGACGCGCTGCATGCCAAGTACGACAGCAGCAATGGTGATCCGGTGGTGGCCGATGACGCCTGGGGCCATCTGCAACTGGATGCCACCTCCCTGTTTCTGCTGCAGCTGGCCCAGCTCACCCGATCCGGACTGCCGGTGGTGCNCAGCCGCGATGAGGCGGATTTCATCCAGAACCTCGTGCACTACATCGCCAGGGCCTATCGGATCCGCGATTACGGCATCTGGGAACGGGGTGACAAGAGCAACCACGGCCTGCCGGAACGGAATGCCAGCTCGATCGGCATGGCCAAGGCTGCCCTGGAGGCCCTGGAGGGCCTGGATCTGTTCGGCCCGCACGGCAGCGGCGATGTGCAGCTGCTGATTCCCCAGGGGGCGATCGTTCGCATGCGTCGGGCTTTGTTGAACCTTCTGCCCCGCGAATCCGCCAGCAAGGAAGCCGACAGCGCCTGCCTGTCGGTGGTGGGGTATCCCGCCTGGGCGATCGAGGACCGGGATCTATGCGAACGCACCGTTCTCCGCATCCGCAGGGAACTGGGCGGAAACTACGGCTACAAGCGCTTTCTCCGCGATGGCCATCAAACCGCCGCGGAGGATGTCAGCCGGTTGCATTACGAGCCCGAGGAACTGATGCAGTTCCAAGGCATCGAGTCGGAATGGCCCCTGTTCCTGGCCTTCGAACTGGTCACAGCCTGCTGCGAGGAACGCTGGGAGGATGCGCGCCGATGGCATGACCGCCTGAGCCCCCTTGCCGTGCCCGTCAACGGCGAACAGCTGTACCCGGAGCTCTACCGGGTACCGGATGCACTGGTGGACGCGGAACGGCGCCAACCCGGCAGTCAGTCCCGTGAGGCGAACAGCAATGTGCCGCTGATCTGGACCCAAAGCCTGGTTTGGCTGGGCGAGATGTTGCTGGAGGGACTGATCACACCGGGAGATCTCGATCCCTGCATGCGGCGAGCACCGCGTTCCCTTGGAGCAGACGCGGTGCTCGTGGCGATGGCACCTGAAACAAGCCAGGTCCAGCAAGCGCTGATCGAGGCGGGACTGCCGGTGGAGACATCGGACGTCTCGTCCAAAAACACGTCAGCCACCACGTCAGCCACCACTGTTGTGCTGCCCTCCGGATGCCTGGACCGGCAGTTGGGACGCCTGGGAGCAAACCCAAGGCTGGGCCTGAGTGGTCAGCCGCCGCAACGGATGGAAACCGAGGACACCGCCCGCTTCTATCGCCATGGGGAGCAGACCGTCTGCTTCACCGCAGCGGTTCTGGAGGACTCGATCAGCTATCTCGCTGATGACCCGCTGCAGCTGCAGGACACCGTTGTGGATGAGCTGCACCTCCTGCAGCGGCATTGGAGCGGCAACGGCCTGCCGTTGTTGGTGATCCCTGTCAGCAGCGAAGCGTTCCATCTGCACCGGAACACTTTTTTGAACCTGGGACGAACGCTCCAGACCGGATCGATCGAGGGGATCCCTGTGCGGTTCGACCGCCTCACCGAACTGGCGCAGCGTGGACAGTGGTTGCGCCTTCCAGCTGAAGTGGACCCAGCGGAGCTGCAGCGAAGCGCCCCTGGTGCAGCAGCACCCCTCCTGCGCGATGCCACCGATCTGCGAGGCCTCACNGCTGCGGAGGAGCAGGAGCTGGATGACACCCCCCTCGAACAGCTCTGCCAGAGGCTCTGGTCCAGTGCATCGCTCCATGAACAGGCTGAGGTGCTGGAGCTGCTGAAGAANCGCATGGGCACCAAGGCCATCCAGCCCGNGCCGGATCAGCGGCCTGTGGACCTGCAACTGCTTCTCAACGAGGTGTATCACCATGGGCTCCGCTGCCAGGACTGGAGCGTGGTGCGACGGTGTGCAGGTGCAATGGGCATGGCGCATCCCCAGTTGGAAGATGCGCTCACCGATCTGCTGGTCCGTCAGAAGCAGGTGGTGGTCGGCCGAAACTACACCTCGGATTCAAGGCTGATCACGCCGCAGTCCAGTGCGGCAATCGCGGCGCTTATTGCTCGCACCAGTGGACGGGATGGCCGTGAGCGGATGTTGGAGCAGGAACTGCTGCTCGCCCTTGATGGGGTCGCCCGCCGCGAACCGGGCCTGCTCAAGGGCAGTCTCACCCTGCAGCTCGGACAGCTGCTGCTGATGCTCACCTCCGAGCTTGCCAGCGAACGCAAACTCAGTCAGGACGAGGCATTCGAAGCGGTTTGCGCCGAATCACCCCACGCCATCCGAGCTCGGCTGCGGGCGGTCCTCACGGATATGGACCACGCCCGAGCCGCACTGCAACGGGGCGAGCAGCTTCACCTCAGCGGACGCGTGCAATGGAGGGTGCCGGATCCGATGCAGCAGGCCCCCAGCGGTGGTGGGTGGCTGCAGCACCGCATCCGGTTGGGAAGCCTGCAACGGGTGCCACGTGATTTCTACGCCGGCATCTGGTCACTGCTGCAGCACTGCCGCGGCCTCGTGATCGGCGACAAGCTGGAACGCCGCAATCGCCTCAACAGCCGCCTGGTGCTGGAAAAAACAGCCGGGGAACGCAACTTCGCCACCCAGGTGGAGCATCTGCTCAGTCGGATCGAGGCTCCGGAATACCGGCAGCTGTGTTGTGAATGCCTGCTCTCACTGATGGCCTTCGTGGAAGCCAACCCAGCCGTGCGGATGGAGGACGATGTGGCCCTTGATGTCGTGATCGGCCACGCCGTTCGGGTGGGTTGGCAACAGACACACCCCGAGTTGGACCGCTCGAGCTATGGGATGCACAAAGCCAGCGCCTGGGCTCAGTTCTATGAGGCATCCCCCGAGGAGTGCCGCCGTTGGCAGATCACCGCCCTGAGACAGCTCGCTGAACAGGAGGGGCTGGTCAGATCGGGGCTGTGAGCGGCACTCCCATATCGGGATGTTCCACGGCCTGCTCGATCAGATCGGCCAACTTCAGAGCACGGGATGCCTGTTCTCCGTCCACAGCCGGGGTTTCGCGGCCGCGCACGCATTGGAGGAAATGTTCCAACTCGGCATAAAGCGGCTCAATCGATGTGGTGCTCACCTCTTCGATGAACCCGTCGTTGCGATACAGCAATTCACCGTGGTCCGCTGAGTACCACTCATGGGCACGCCGGTGCACATGCAGGGTGTGGTTCAGGAAATCGGTCTCCACCAGGCTGGAGCGGCAATGCGCACTGAGGTTGCGGATCTTGCGGTGGCTCATCTTGCTGGCGGTGAGACTGGCGACAACGCCGTTCTCGAAGCCGAGTGTGGCGTTGACGTAGTCGATCGGTCCTTCGGCGCTGCGACCACCCGCTGCCGCAAGTCGCACCACCGGAGCCTGGGCCAGCTCCAGCACGAGATCGATGTCATGGATCATCAGATCCAGCACCACCGACACATCGTTGGCCCGATCGGCATGGGGGCTGTGTCGGCGGCCCTCCAAGACCACAACCTCCTCATTGGCCACCACTTTGATCAACTCGCGGAAGGCGGGGTTGAAACGCTCGATATGGCCGACCTGCAGCAGTCGCCCAGCCCTGTTTGAGGCAGCGATCAACGCCGCAGCTTCCTCCTGGCTGGCAGCAATCGGCTTTTCGATCAGGACATGCAACCCGGCATCCAGACAGGCCATGCCGACGGCGTGATGCAACAGCGTCGGAACCGCGATGCAAACGGCCTCCACCTCCGAGAGCATCGAGCGGTAGTCGGGAAACCAGCGGCAGCCGAACTGCTGATTCGCCAGCTCACCACGATCCGAATCAGGATCGGCAACGCCCACGAGATCAGCGTCCCGGAGAAGGCTCAGCACCCTCGCGTGATGCCAACCCATGTTGCCGATGCCGATCACCCCGACCTTGACCGGAACAATGGGGTCGGGTGACATCTACGAATCACGACGATTGCAGGCAGATTAAAGGTGATCAGTCCTGGTCTTCCGTGGCCGTTGGAAGGATCAAGCGAACCCGCTCAATTCGCGGCCCCTGCATGGCCGTGATTTCGAACTGAACTCCGTTGAAGCGCAACGCCTCCCCTGGCGCGGGAATGTGCTGCAGCCGNTCCAACAAAAATCCAGCCAGGGTGTGGTGATCATCCGCCTCCGGGAGATCGAGATCGAGCTGCCTGTTGATCTCGAAAATCTCCAGTTCGCCGGCAACGATCCACACATCGGGCAGACCGTCCTCCCGTTGGAGATCCGGTTCCTGGGAATCCTCCTGCAGTTCATCTCCGACGATTTCACCGGTGAGATCAGCAGCGGTGACCAGACCTTCGGTGCCGCCGTGCTCATCCACCACCAGCAGCAGGGGGTGGCCGCTGCGAATCAGCGGCAGCAACTCAGCCAGGGTGCTGGTTTCAAGAACACGCACCGCCGGCTGAAGGTATGGCTCAAGCGGTGAATCAGCCTGAAGATCTCCTCGGGCGATCGGTTCCGCCAAGTGGCGAAGGTCGAGCAGGCCGCGCACATCATCCAGGGATTGGCCGATCACAGGAAACCGCGCGTGGCGGGTCTGATGAACCGCCTCCATCAACTGGGCGAAGCTGACATCGATCGGCAGGGTGACCATGCCCGAGCGGGGCACCATCACCTCGCGCACCTGGGTGTCACGCAGTGCAAACACCCCTTCAAGGATGTTGCGTTCATCAGGGAACAGACCGGTGACCCGTCCGGACTCGATCAACGTTTCCAGTTCGCCGGCCGAGAGAGCGGGGACGATGGCATCCCACTGCGGCGCGAGCCCCACCAGACGCAGAAACAGGGCCGCGAGCCCCTCCAGGAGATAAAGCAGGGGGGCCAGGGCGCGCATCACCGCCTCCAGCAGGGGCGCTAACCGCAGCGCCGCCGGCTCGGGCCTGTTGAGGACCCATGCCTTTGGGATCAACCCCGCCAGCAGCGTCGCCAGCAGCACCATGACGAGAAACAGGCCGGCATCCAGCCATGCAGCACCGGGAGTGCCATCGGGCCAGAGCTGCACGCCAAGGCCCCGACTGACCCAGCCAATCGCAACCAGTGAGAGGGTCGCTCCCAGCTGCGAGACCATCAGGGCCCGGCGCAACCGACGCTGCAGCCTCTGAATGGACAAGGCACCCTGCAGCCCCTCCTCCGCCAGCACTTCCACCCGGCTGGGACGCAAGCGCAAAAGTGCCACTTCCGCTGCAGCGAAGAACGCCGGTAGAACAAGGAGCAGGGCCAGCAGCGGCAACCGCATCAGAAAAGGGAGATGGGGGTCGCGAGGATCGAACTCGCCTTAGGCGAATTATGAGTTCGCTGCATTCACCAGATTGCTAGACCCCCGTGTCGGAAACACCCAAGGGCGCCGACATCAATGAGTGTTACCACAAAGGTTGGATTGGAGCATCGAACCCACCTGCATCCATCACACCTGCTTCGGTCGCACCTGCCTCGATGGCGAGGCTGCTGTTGAAGCCATTGGGAAGATCGATCGTTCGCCAAGGCATGGCAGGGCTCTGCTCCTCGAGCAAGCTCTCGGAGGTGTTTCTCAAGGCGGACGCGTCCCAGACGATGGTTTGGTCCGGAAAGCCGAATCCCATCAGCCGGTCGCCATCCACACCACCCCAGGCNATGCCGAGGAGCTCGGAGAGCTGATGGACTGGATCGACCCCTCTGGCGAAGGGCGTTGTCCAGCTGTAAAAACGACGGTTGATCAACTCGGACGTTGTCTCCACCGGTTCACAACGGGTCACTTCAACGGGNGCTCCTGCACCAACAGCAGGATCCGACGCTTCCAGCGTTGTGGTGCAGACCAATGGTCCAGCCATCACAGAAACAGCCATCGCCGAAACAGCCATCACGGGACCAGCTGTGCCGATCAGAACGGGCAGCGAGCGGAACACCACGGTGAAGCCTCCTTCTGCACGCAAACTAAGGACTGTTTCCGGATGCAGCCAGGCCCATGCTCGAAGCTTCCTCCTCGGCCGAGGCACAGCAGTCGATCCTGCTGAAGCGACTGGCACAGGAGGCCTACAGGCGAGGCAGCTTCACCCTGGCCTCAGGCCAACAGAGCGAGCACTACGTCAACTGCAANCCGGTGAGTTTGAGCGGCAGCGGTCTGGCGCTGTTGAGCAACGCGATGCTCAGGCTGGTCGATCCGGATGCGACAGCCGTCGCCGGCCTGACGCTCGGTGCCGATCCACTGGTGAGTGGCGTGGCGATGGCAGCGGCCATGGCGGATCGTGACCTGGATGCGCTGATCGTGCGCAAGCAGGCCAAGGGTCATGGCACAGGAGCCTGGCTTGAAGGTCCTCTGCCACCTGAAGGATCGCTGGTGACTGTGCTCGAGGATGTGGTGACCACCGGCGGCTCCTCCCTGAAAGCGGTCAGCCAACTGCGGGCTGCGGGCTACCGGGTCCACCGTGTCGTGACCATCGTGGATCGCGAGGAAGGGGGGCTGGAAGCGATGCAAGCTGAACAACTGGACCTGGTCAGTTTGTTCCGGCTGTCCCAGGTGGCGGCCTGCGCCAGCACTCTTTCGAAGCCATCTTGATGACGACCCCAGCTCCTTTCGACACGCTGCGCTGGGAGGCCTGTTTCCCCCTGCTGCGGCTGGACGGCTCCGGGACCCGAGATTTCCTTCAGGGACAGACCAGTGCTGATCTGAAGAACGCCGGCAACACGCTGATCCACAGCTGCTGGCTCAACGCCACGGGCCGATTGCAGGCCCTGCTGGAGATCAGGCTGGATGAACAGGGAGCCGATCTGCTNGTCCTGGCGGGTGATGCCAACTCGGTGGCGACCGGGTTGGATCGGGTGATCTTCCCGGCTGATCGTGTACGCCTGAGCGCCGCCGGTGAGCAACGCCGGCTTCAAGCCCTTCGCTCAAACGGAGAGGTGATCTGGATCGGACCCGACGAAACGCTCGACGCGGATTGGCAGAAGCTTCAGCGTGCCGATGAACGGCAGCTGGAGCACTGGCGGATGCTGCGGGGCTGGCCGAGCGCCCCCGGCGAACTGAGCGGGGACACGAATCCATTCGAACTGGGCCTGTCCCCGTGGGTGAGCCTCAGCAAAGGCTGCTATCTCGGCCAGGAGACCATGGCGAAGCTGGCCAGCAGCGGTGGTGTGAAACAACAACTGCGCAGCTGGTCTTCCGACACCGCCCTGGTTTCAGGCGACACCCTCACCAACGGGGAGCAGCGGGCNGGNGNGGTGACCTCTGTGCTGGACATCAAGCCCGGAGAATCCTGGGTGGGGCTGGCCCTGATTCGGCGCCAGCATCTCGATGCCGACAGGCTGAGCGGACCGCAAGGTCAGCAGCTGACGCTGAACACGCCCCACGGATTTGAGCCGCCGCCTCAGCCTTCGACGACCTGAGNAGAGCTGGCATCTCTCTGCAGCAACCAATCGGCGACGGCCCAAGTCGCCAGGCAGTCATCACGGTTGTATTGAAAGATCCATCNCAGNGCGTNATCAGATCCGCGGCGCTCTGGGCCANTCCCCTGCCATTGACGCCACCAGAGCAATGCTCGGGCACCATCCGCCCCAACCTGACTCCACTGGAAACCAAGCCAGCTGGCCACCGGCTTGAGCCCGTAGCCGCTGAGNGGCAGACGCCAATGGCGACGAACCCGNACGTGCACATCGATCAACCGATGGCGCAGCGCTGTGACCTCAGCATCGGTTTGCCCCTGTCGCTGGGCCATCCGANACAGCGCCAGAGCCTCAGTTTCGCCGTAGTGCAGCACGGGCCAGTTCTTGTAATGCGCAAGCAAGGCCTGCAGACGCTGCCAGCAGCGGGACTCCCCGTGGCGCGCGAGCGCGAGCACTGGGTGATAGCGCGCCGCAGCAGGATCCCATCGGCCGTTATCGCCCCGCGGCAACCGCACGAAGCCATGCAAAAAATCATGCCGTGCATCGGGATCCGATTCGATGTCGTACAGAAGGACGCCAGGCGCGCCTTGCAACTCGGGCAGGGACGGAGAGGCCATCAGCGGCTCGACCCGACCATCCCGTTGCACCCGCGCCTGAGCAACGAGAGAACGGGCCACCTCGCCGTGCTGCTCTCCGAAGCGCTCCATCCGTGATGCCAGCTGATCCGCGTCGGCAGCTGCAAGCTCGGACAATCTCTTGATGCCGAGCTCCTGCAACATCTCGCGCCGCTTGGCACCGATTCCGCTCACTTCACTGAGATGACCCTGCGCCACCGCTTCGCTGTTGCAGGGGCCGCGCCAGGAGCAGAGGGTGCATTTGCGGCGATCGGCCGCGAGCGCTGGCGGCTGGCTGTGCGACAGATCCGAGGACAACTTGCGCAGGGCATCACCAAGCTGGCGCCTCAGACCATGGGAGAACCCGACCCGATCGCGCTCCAGGCGCCTGCCGCTTCCTCCCACAACAAGCATCTCCGTGACCGGTGCCTGCTGCTCCTGCTCCAGCAGGTGAGCCATCAGAGCCAGCGGCAGCTGATGTTCGCGGGTCAGCCGCCGCCCCTGACGGGCCAGAACCGGTTGATAGGCGTAAGGCCCCCAGCGACTGTGCCCTTTCACTTTGAGCAGAAGCGGCGGGTGGGCCTCCACCGGTTCCCCGGCAGGCCCGGCACCCTTCAACCGCAGACCCACCACCCCTGCAGCACCCTCCCGACAGGCGGGCTCACCCCGTGAAGGACGATCGGNCAGCAGCGCAACAAAACAACGCTGCTGATGATCGAGCTGCAGGTTGCGATGGGCGGTCCACTGCCGTTCAGCTGGATCCCCGTAACGATCCAGCCAGGCCCGGCGTCGACAACGCAGCCAGCTGCGCAGCAACCGATCGGTGAGGACGCTGGCGGCAGGCTGGGTGTCACCCATGGAGCGACCCTACGGCGACCGCCTGCTAGATCCTGATCAATTCCACACACTCCAATGGCCTCGGCTCCTCTGCCCCTAGGCCCCGCGCCGATCAAGTTCGGCACNGATGGTTGGCGCGGTCTGCTCGGCGTCGACATCACCATCGAGCGACTGTTGCCGGTTGCGGCCGCAGCGGCACAGGAGCTGGCCCACAGCGCTCCGCCGGACCTCAACAGCCAGACGGTGGTGATCGGCTACGACCGCCGCTTTCTGGCGCCGGAGCTTGCTGAAGCCATCGCCGCAGCGGTTCGCGGTTGTGAACTGGAGCCACTGCTTACAGAAACGCCGGTGCCAACGCCGGCCTGCAGCTGGGCTGTCGTGGAGCGCAAGGCTCTGGGGGCCCTGGTGATCACGGCCAGCCACAACCCGCCTGAATGGCTGGGTCTGAAGATCAAAGGGCCCTTCGGTGGTTCGGTGGAGGGTGATTTCACCGCGGCGGTGGAGCGTCGCCTGGCAGCCGGCGGCATCACCCATCCGATGCCCGGTGAACTGCAGCGTTTCGATGGCCGCTCTGAACATCTCGAAGGCCTGCGACGCAAGCTCGATCTGACGTCGCTGGTGGCTGGGCTGAAGGCGATGAATCTGAAGGTGTTCGTCGATCCCATGCACGGCTCGGCAGCTGGATGCGTCAGCGACCTGCTCGGGCCCGACGCGGAGCCGGTGGTCGAGGAAATCCGCGCCACCCGGGACCCCCTGTTCGGTGGCCATCCACCGGAACCCCTGGCCCGCTATGTGCAGGAGCTGGCCAGCACCGTTCGCGCGTCCACCGAAGCCGGCACTCCAGCGGTGGGGATCGTGTTCGACGGAGACGGCGACCGCATCGCCGCCGTGGATGAACAGGGCCGTTTCTGCAGCACCCAGTTGCTGATGCCACTGCTGATCGACCACCTGGCCCGCGCCCGGCAGCTGCCGGGAACCATTGTGAAAACGGTCAGTGGATCTGATCTGATGCGGCTCGTGGCGGAGGCTCAGGGACGCCAGGTGTTGGAACTCGCTGTTGGCTTCAAGTACATCGCCTCCGAGATGCTGAGCGGTGACGTGATGATCGGCGGCGAGGAATCAGGCGGTGTCGGTTTCGGCATGCACCTGCCGGAGCGGGACGCCTTGTTTGCCGCGATGCTGGTTTTGGAGGCCCTTGTTGAGGGGGGGCAGCCGCTTGGCGCCCGCATGGATGCCCTGCAGCAGCAGCACGGTGGAGCAAGCCACTACGACCGGGTTGATCTGCGNCTGTCCGGCATGGAAGCCCGGCAGAGGCTGGAGACCCTTCTGGCGGAATCGCCACCGCAGAACGTCGCGGGGGTTCCTGTGCAGGAGGTGATCACCACCGATGGCGTGAAGTTGCGGATGGGTCCGAGTCACTGGCTGATGCTGCGCTTCTCAGGCACCGAGCCCCTGCTGCGCCTCTATTGCGAAGCACCCGATCTGGAACGGGTGACAACGGTTCTCGACTGGGCCCGCAGCATGGCTGAGTCGGCATGAGCGAATCGAGCCAACGCATCCTGGTGATCGCCAGCGGGAATCAGGGAAAAATCAAGGAGTTCGAGGGGCTGCTGCGTCGTTTGCCCGTGCAGGTGGTGCCTCAGCCCCAGGGTCTCGATGTGGAGGAGACAGGACGCACGTTTGCTGCGAATGCCCGGATCAAGGCCTCAACGGTGGCTCGTTTGACCGGTCACTGGGCTTTGGCGGATGACTCCGGGCTGAGTGTTGACGCCCTCGATGGCGCCCCTGGCGTGCAATCGGCCCGCTACGCACCCACGGATCCTGAGCGGATCGCCCGGTTGCTCGCTGCCCTGGGTGATCAAGACATCCGCACCGCCCAGTTCCGCGCCGCCCTGTGTGTTGCTGCGCCTGACGGTGAACTGCTGGTGGAGGTCGAGGGATGCTGCGACGGCCGGATCACGACAGCTCCCCGGGGCGACAACGGCTTCGGATATGACCCGGTGTTCGAAGTGAAGAACACCGGTCAAACCTTCGCCGAGATGGCGCTGGAGGACAAAAAAGCGCTGGGTCATCGGGGACGTGCCTTCGCCCTGCTGGAACCACGGCTGCTTGAAAAGCTGCAACGCTCCTGAAGCATCACTGGCCTACACCCCTGCGGAGGTGATGCATGTCACGGGGTGGTGACAGAGCCGTCCTGTACCTTGGCNCCTGCCGCTGACGAGGTTCATGGCCATCGCCATGACCACGGGTTACAGCGCGCAGACCGAAGGCGCTCTCCTCTGCATCGAAGCCGCCTCGGACTGGGCCCTGGCTTGTGTTGACCAACTGACTGTTCGCAACAGCCATGTGCTGATCGATTACGGAGCCGCCGATGGCGGTACCGCTGTCGGTCTCTGGAATCAGGTGCTGGATCGCCTCCATGCCAACCAGCCTGACGCCCATCTGACGCTGATCGGCAATGACCTGCCCAGCAACGACAACGTCGCTCTGGCTGAGAACCTGGCCCTGCAGATCCCCCGCGCGCCGAAGCCGACGGTGCTGGTGAGTGCCCGCAGCTTCTACGAGCCCTCCGTCGCACCCGAGACGGTCAGTTTCGGCTTCTCTGCCACCGCGATGCATTGGCTGAGTGCGTCGCCTGGCCCTCTGAACAGCCACACGCATGTCTTGGCCTCCGGGGACAGCGACGCCTTGGAGCGCTTCACCGCCCAGGCGATGCAGGACTGGACCCACATCCTTGAGCTGCGCAGCAGAGAACTGCAGGTCGGAGGCCGTCTTCTGACGGTGAATCTCTCCCGTGACGGGGAGGGCCGCTACCTCGGCGAAAACGGCGGCGAAACACTGAATGTGCACGACCAACTGCACCAGATCTGGCGTGGTTTGGCGGATGAAGGGGTGATCTCGGACGAGCAGTACCGCAATGGCACGGTGCTCAATTTCTACAAATCACCGGAGGAGTTCATGGCTCCGCTGAAGGACACCGCCTCGGCCCCTTATCGCCATGGTCTGCGCTTGGTGGACGAGCGCACCGTGTATGTGAAATGCCCTTACCGGCGGCGCTGGAACGAGAACGGCGACACCGCAAGCTTCGCCGCCGGCTTGATGGCAACGATCCGCAGCTGGAGCCGCCACAGCTTCGCCAGTGCGGCAGGTGATGCAGCCGCAGATCTGGTGTTCGACCGACTGCAGCAGCGCATCGCCGAAACACCCAGTGACTGGAGCCTGGATTACGTGGAGCACCACCAGATGATGGAGAAGGTCGCCTGATGAGCACCACAACCCAAGCCAAACCGACGGTCTCGGTGTTGGCGGAACACGTCTCCGACCATCTGTCGGTGTTCGTTGTCGCGGAGGACACGGATGCCCAGCGGCCGGCGAATGGTGGACTGCGTTTGCTGAACTACCCGAGCGATGCAGCCTGCATCGCTGATGGCGAGCGTCTTGCGGGACTGATGACCCACAAACACGATCTCTACGGAACGGGTTTCGCCGGAGGCAAGATCGTGGCCCGCGCCGCAGAACCTGCGGCCGTCAAGGAGGAGCTGATCAGCATCACCGCCGATCTGCTGCAGTCCTTGGAGGGTTCGATGATCACTGGATGTGATCTCAACACCAGCCTGGAGGACATGGAGCGCCTCACCGCGCTCACCCCCCATGTGCTGGCGGCGGTTGGCAGTCCTGTGGATGCCAGTGCAGCCACAGCCCATGGAACGATCGGTGCGGTGGAGGCTGTGCTGGAGGCAGACCTGCAGGCAGCCCAACCCGGGCGCGCCCTCGTGCACGGCTGCGGTGCTGTCGGCGGCACTGTGGCCCGCACGCTGGTCGAGCACGGCTGGACCGTGTTCACGGTGGATCTCAGCCGGGAGCGCGCCATGATCCCCGGCGCAACACCCTTGCCACAGGGATGCGCATGGTGGCAACTGAAGCTGGATCTGCTGCTGCCCTGCTCCATTTCAGGGCTGATCAATGACGAGATGGCAGCGTCCATGCGCAGCACTGCCGTTGTTCCCGCCGCCAACGCCCCCTTTCAGAGGGCGCAACTCGCCGACGATCTGCGCCGCAGGGGTGTCCGCGTGCTGCCGGACCCGCTGGTGAATGCCGGTGCTGTGATCGCGGACTCGATTGAGCGCTTTTCACCCCACGCCTGGAAGGACGCCTGCGCTGAAGAGGTCTACGCCTTCGTGCGACGCGAGGTGCGCCAGCGCGCAACGCGTTATCTGAAGCGACGCAATCAGGGACTCTCCGTGGGAGATGCCCTGGTGGACGTGGCGGCTCTGGGCAGCAGGGATCCCATCGGCCTCAGCTTCGGGGAATCAGCATGAACACGCCCGCCTCTTGGCCATCCCAGGCTGATGTCGTCATCATCGGTGGCGGGATGGCTGGTCTCAGCTGCGCCGCCGCTCTGGCCCGTCGAGGCATCAGCGATGTGGTGCTGCTGGAGGCCAAGACCCTGGCCCATGCCAAAGCCAGCAGCTTCGGGGAAACCCGGATGTTCCGGGAGATGTATTCGGATCCCGTCCTGTGCAGGTTGGCCCAGGAGGCCAATCGTCTTTGGCGTGAGGAGGAAACCCATGCCGGCGAACAGTTGCGCGACACCCATGGGTTGCTGTTCTACGGAGAAAGCTGGGACGAAGAAACCATTGAGGGGTCGATCCCCGGTGCTCGCCGGGTGATGGACGACCAGGGCATCCCCTATGAAGCCCTCAGTGCGGAAGCGATCAGCGAACGCTTCCCACTCCGCCCGAAGCCGGATTTCAGCGGACTGTTCGAACCCACGGCCGGGGCGGTGCGCAGCGACAAGGTGATCGCCCACTGGACCCGCACGGCCCGTGCCGCAGGACAGCAGCTGATCGAGCACTGCCCTGTTGCCGGCATCGATGCCGATGCCGCGGGGGTGACCCTGGAGAACGGCCATCACATCCGTGCTGGACAGATTGTGGTGACAAGCGGCATCTGGAGCCAGCTGCTGCTCGCTCCGCTGGGACTGGCTCCGAAACTCGAGGTGTGGCCGATGCTCTGGGCGCACTACACCGTGGACCCATCCCTGGCCGATCGCTACCCCCAGTGGTTCTGCTTCCAACAGGAACGCGGAGACGACGGCGGTTTGTACTACGGCTTTCCGGCGCTGAGCCGCACGGCCGATGGGCGCCCCAGGATCAAAGCCGGCATTGATTGGGCACCGCAGGAGCTGCGTGTGGCCGAGCCCAATGCCATGGCCACCGAACCACCCAAGCGCCTGGTGGAGCTGCTGGACAGCTTCCTGTTCAACAACGTTGAGGGCATCCAGGAACGGGTGGAAACCGTGATGAGCCCCTATTCCATGGCCAGCGATGTGAACTTCGTGTTGGATCGGCTCACGCCAACCCTCAGCCTCTTCGCTGGAGGATCGGGCCAGGCCTTCAAGTTTGCGCCTCTGATCGGAGACTCGCTGGCCCGCCTGGCCAGCGGAGAACAACCCGGAATCGACCTCTCCTGCTGGAGCCACGAACGCGACGCCGTCCGCGCCTGAACCATGACTGAATCCTCGACAAGCGTTGGCTCCTGGTGGCGCCAACCACCGCTTTGGGTCGGCGCTCTCCCCCTGTTGATCTTTCTGCTGATCTCCGCCCTGGATCTCGCCCTGGCGAAGCACTTCACGGCAGAGGGCAAAGCCGTGGTCAGTGACGCCCTTGGCGGTGTCTGGCAGTGGATGGTCTTGATGCTGTTTCTGATCGCGATGGTCATGGCGATCAGCCCGATCGGACGGGTGCGGCTGGGCGGAGCTGACACCAAACCCACCCTGAAACTCTTTGATTGGTGCGCCGTTCTGATCTGCACGCTGCTCGCTGGTGGCGGCGTGTTCTGGTCAGCAGCCGAGCCGCTTTATCACTTTCAGACCCCCTCTCCAATCTTTGAAGACATCCAAGGCAGCACGGCAGCGGCTGTGGATCCAGCCCTAGCCGTGAGCTTTCTGCACTGGGGATTTCTGGCTTGGGCTCTGGTGGCGACCACCACCACGATCACGTTCTCGATCCTGGAGCGACGCGGCGAACCGTTGCGCCCCCGCACCCTGCTGGTGCCTGTGTTGCCGCGGGGATGGGTCGATGGACCGATCGGCCACCTGGCGGATGGCCTGTCTGTGGTCGCCGCCATCGCCGGCACGGTGGGGCCCCTCGGCTTTCTCTCCCTGCAGCTGAGCAATGCCGCAGGACAACTGCCCTGGCTCAGCGACAGCGCTGGCCTGCAGTCGCTTGTGGTGGTTCTACTGACCGGCGTCTTTGCCACCTCAACCGTCAGCGGCATTCAGAAGGGAATCAAATGGCTGTCCGAGCTGAATGTGTGGCTCACCCTTGCCATGGCAGTGGGTCTGCTGCTGCTTGGCCCTGGGCTCTGGTTGATCCAGCACTTCTTCAGTGGATTCCTTGTGTATCTGATCCATCTGCCCCAGATGGCACTCGCCCGCAACACCGCACCTGGCAACTGGGTGAACGGCTGGACGGTGTTCTATTGGGGATGGTTCTTGGGCTATGCGCCGCTGATGGGGCTGTTCACGGCGGGGGTGAGCCGCGGACGCACCATCCGTGAACTGGTGCTGGCGGTGGCGATCCTCTGCCCGATCGTGACCAACCTCTGGTTCACCCTGTTGGGCGGCACTGGTCTGAGTCTGGAGCTGGCAGGAGGGGGAATCGGTGAAGTCTTGGCACAGAACGGTGCAGCAGCTGCCCTTCTGGCCATCCTCAGCCAACTCCCGCTTTCGGGCTTGCTGATCCCGGTGGGCCTCGTGCTCGTGGTGCTGTTCATGTGCACCAGTGCGGATTCGATGAGTTACGCCGCCGCGATGGTGGTGAGTGGCCGCAGCGAACCCCCGCCGCTGCTGAGACTGTTCTGGGCTCTGATGATCGGGAGCCTCACCCTGGTGCTGTTGCGCATCGGCTCTGGCCTCGGCGACAGCACGTCGATCGATGCCTTGCAGGCCTTCATCGTGATTACCGCGTTACCCGTGACCCCGCTGGTGCTGATCACCCTTTGGTCCGCGCCAAGGTTGGCCTGGAAGGAAGCGCAGCGGGAAGGAATCAGCTGAGGCAGTACTTCAACTGCATCCGCACGGTTGCCTCCGGATTCGGAGCTTCAGCGGGATCAAAACCAGAAGCAGAGCTCCGAGCCGCCATCGGCACAGGCCGCGGACCACGCACGGAATCATTGCGTTGNATGCTGAGCAAACGCACATTGGAGGCTCCGATCGTCGTTGCGATCGCCTTGGCCTCCTCTTGTCCACGACGCAACGCCGCTGCCAACAAGCGTTGTTGGAGCCTCTGCTCGGCGTCTTCATTCGCCATCGATGTCATCCCCTGCAGGCGAACACCCGGCAACCCACCCACCGTCTCCAGAAAGAGGTTGTAATCAGAANGCGTTAACTGCCCGGACGCGCCGGTGTTGGCCACATAACGCTGAGGCCTGGCCTCGGATCCACCGCGCCTGTAGGACGTTGGTGGTGGAACGGTTAAACGCCCCTGGANCANGGATGAGGTGCGCTGACGCAGCAGGCTGATCCGTTGTTTCAGTTGATCAAGGGCAGCACGCTCANTGTTTCCCTCACCGGAGACNGCAAGCGAAAAGCGGAATCGATCAATCGTGCTCTCTCCCTTCTCCATGACGGCGAGCTGCAGCACGGTGCCACTGCAAGGTGCTTGCTGGGCTTGCACCGCAGCAGGTCGAGGCACGAGCATCACNGCGGCACCCGCGCTGAATGCGGCCATACAGAACACTCGGAACGACCGTCTGGGNAGAGAACGCAAGATCAACAACAGCACCTGACGTTGCTCTAGCGCTGCACTGTGATCAAGGTGCGACCAAGTGATCTCTGCCAGCCAGATGGATATGAACGGATNTGACTCAGACTGAGCANCTCAGNTGGCGACAGCAGCCCANCTGCCATGGAGGCCGTGAGGAACGGCGAGCGGCAGTTCCAGCAAAGCCACCTCAGAGAGATCGCTGGCCTTGAGGATCACCAGATCCGAGGCCTGACGAGCACCGTTCCAAACCANATCCATCACCCAGCCGTCATCTTCCGCCTCNGCGCCTGGACGTCGCACCATCACCGGTTCACTCACAAAGCCACGGGGTGCCGCGCTCCAGGTGTGGGTCTGCCCGCTTGTTAAATCAAGCTTNTGNATGGCCTGCAGGGGGTCGTTGCCGGTTTCCCGCTCGGCCACCGCCATCCAGGCATAGCGAGCACTGAGCCCCTGCCGCTCGGGGTTCACCATGGCGAATTCACAGGTGCGCTCGCTGATCCGCTCACTCTTCACGCTTTCGCGGCTGAGATCGAGACGACAGCGATACAGGATGCCNTCCGGCACCTGATCGAAATCCACCTCAGCGAAATCATCATCAGGGCCGATGGAGGGGAAGTCGTCGTAAACGATGCTCTCCACCACCACGTGGTCACCGTCTTCAAACGCATTGAGGTGGTGGAACACAAAGCCATCGGGGGCCTCGAGGATGCGGGGCTGCTGACCCGCAAACTCGCCNGAATCCCGNGGNATCAGCCAGAAACGCCCCTTGCCGCCNGGCTTGGACTTCAGACACTGGGCTGCCCCCTTCTCACCGGTGACGAAGGGCAGGGGGTTGAAGTCGATGGCGTTCTGCAGGAACACCGCCCAGTTGGGGGTGATGGCGAAGTCGTGCAGAAAGGCGAATCCGGGGAAGCTGTCGGAGCGATCGTGCAACAAGGTTCCGGCGTCCGGCCCATCGGTGGCGAACTCCATCAGGCGGATGGTGCTGCGGGGGCCGGTCTTCACACCAAAGGTGACCATGCATGGACGACCGTGATGGCCGTGATCGAAGCGAGGGTGAGCACTGAAGGCTTCACCCTTCTTGAGCACGCCGTCCAGACGGGAGAGTCCGCGGGTTTCCANGCTGCGGGGATCNAGNGNNTGGGGCTCGGCAGCTTCCCAGAGNGCGAGCAGCTGGTCGCCCAACTGCACAACGTTGGTGTTGGCGATGTTCTTCAACCGCAGATCGAAGGCATTGGCGAGGCGGCCGCCGGGCTTCTGGCTGCCGAACACGCCGCGATAAAGAACTTTGTTGGCCTTCTCCTCCGCCAGCCATCCTTCCGTGCGCACGAAACGGTTGCTCAGGCTGACGCTGCCGTTCTCGAACCGCATCGCGGCGATCATGCCGTCGCCATCAAAGGGGTGATGCACACGATGGCCGTCACGCTCCAGACGACCCGGCCCGTTNCGGTAGAGGGTGCCGTTCAGTTCAGCCGGCACTGAGCCACGCACNGGAGTCAGCGCCACATCGGTGAGTTCCTGCTCCACGTTGACGAAGGCACTGGCCCAGTCGCTGCGGTTGTAGCTGGGGGCAGGAGCAACGGTCACGGGCGGGCGGTCAACACCCCACCATCCTCTCGTAACGGACTGTGAAGCGCGCTGCTGAACTTCAGCTGGCCCNTGCTTGCTCCAGCACNCCCTTGCTGCTGGGGATGCGGCCGGCCCGGCGCGGGTCAATCTCGGTGGCCATCCGCAGCGCCCGNGAGAACGCCTTGAAGCAGGCCTCCACGATGTGGTGGGAGTTCGCCCCATCCAACTGGCGGATGTGCAGGGTGAGACCGCTGTTGTTCACCACGGCCACAAAGAACTCCTTCACCAGCTCGGTGTCGTAACTGCCGATCTTCTGAGCGGGAATCACCAGGCTGTAACTCAGGTGAGGGCGCCCTGAGCAGTCCAGTGCCACCTGCACCAGAGCCTCATCCAACGGCGCCACAAAGTGCCCGAAGCGATGGATTCCGCGCCGATCGCCAAGCGCCTGGGCCAGGGCCTGGCCAACGGCGATCCCCANATCCTCATTGGTGTGGTGATCATCGATGTGGGTGTCCCCCACCGCATTGATCTCCAGGTCGATCAGGCCGTGACTGCTGATCTGATGGAGCATGTGATCGAGGAAGGGAACACCGGTGCTGGCCTGGCACTGGCCGGATCCATCCAGATCCAGCCGCACCTTCACATCGGTTTCACCGGTGACCCGGTGGATCTCTCCCTGGCGTGCCATCACCTNANCCTCCANTGCCNNCATCGTGCCTCACATCCCCGTGACGCANTAGCCCGCNTCNACNTANATGGTCTGACCNGANATNCCGCTGGCCAGATCGCTNAGCAGGAAGGCNGCNGTACCGCCNACNTCCATCTGGGTNACNGTGCGGCGCAGGGGAGCCTTCTCCTCCACGTTGTGGATCATGTCGAGAATGCCGCCGATGGCNGAGCTGGCCAGGGTGCGGATCGGGCCGGCNCTGATGGCNTTNACNCGCACNTGCTTCTCNGGACCNAGCTCTGCNGCCANNTAGCGAACGGANGCCTCNAGNGCNGCCTTGGCNACNCCCATCACGTTGTAGTTGGGAATNGCCCGCTCAGCNCCGAGNTANGANAGNGTGATCACNCCGGCTTTCTCGCTGAACANNGGCTTGGCNTGGGCNCANAGNGGNGCCANGGAATAGGCNCTGATNTCNAGNGAGCGGGCAAANCCNTCNGCNGTGGTGGCGCTGTAGTCGCCGATCANCTCCTCCTTGCCNGCAAANGCCAGGCAGTGCACCAGNCCATCNAGNACNCCCCACTTNNCCTTGATCNCNNCGAANACCTCNGCCATCTGGTNGGCGTCCTGNACNTTCAGNGGCANNAANAGGCTGGGNTCNAGNGGNGCGGTGAGNTCNCGCACCTTNNCCTCAAANCGGCCNTTNTCNTCAGGCAGNTAGGTGATGCCGAGNTCAGCNCCGGCNGCNTTGAGNTGCTGGGCNATNCCCCANGCGATCGAACGGTTGTTGGCGATGCCGGTGACGAGGATCTTCTTNCCGGTGAGATCAAGCAGCATCNGNNCGNACCGGAACGGGTTTGAATCGCGCGATTCTCCCGCACGCCTCGCCAGGATCTCGGCACTTCAGCTGGATCGCAGCCGTGTCCACTGCCCAGGCCCCACCATCCAATGGCGATCTTCCGCGGGCATTCGCCAACAGAAAGGAGCTCAATGACCTGCTGGCCCACACCTTTCCAGAAGCTGAAGGCGAACTGAGCCCACTTCACGGCGGCCGCCAAGCGGCAGAGGAGAGGCTGAAGCAGATCGATGCGAAGCGTTACGCCCGCAGCCGCAACCACCTCAATGGAGCCGTCACCGGCTTATCTCCGTATATCCGACACGGCGTGATCACCCTGGCGGAGGTGCGC
>PAEP01000023.1 GCA_002700765.1 Synechococcus sp. MED850 | reverse complement strand
ACAAATCCAATTGATACTTAATAATTTAAATAGGCCCAGAATCATTGTTAGATCCATCGACAAACAAAGACCAAAATTAAGCCAACAGACCAAAAAGCACATTGCTGGAGCATCTCAATACAGCAAAGCAACCTTATAAAGCAATACGCAATCATCAATCAATCCAATATCTTTACAACCTATTGCTGGAACAAACCGAGTCGAAGCAGACAACCGCGAGACGATTTTTAAGCACATGTTCTTTCTTAAAATCAGCACGCTCATCCCTATGGAAGGATTGCTCCAGCAACTTGCTTCCCCCTCNATCCGTACTAGTTCGATCAGCATTCAAAAACCTGAGCATCACCAAAGCGAACTGGANGCCTTATNTTGAGTTGAGATACTNATGAGCACAATGCCGAATTGGTTCAGACANTCTGTTTCCGTTGGCGTTGCCTTGGGAAGTGCCTTGTTTTCATTTGCAGTATCAGTTGCCTGGAATGTGTGCGCGGTTCTAGGAGCATCGTTGTTGATCGGCGCCATTCTTGTTTAAGCCTNGCTCTACAATACAAATTTGGATCNAGCTGCAAAGACTGAATGAAACATTCCCNAAAGAACATCCCACTCNTTCGAACNAANAAAACATNATCAATAATTTAATANAATNAGNAATCTNTGTCGCAANTAACAAATANTCTGCAAGTGTTCGCNANNTCTATCAATNTTAATNATGCAGCGGNTATNACGCTTCATTTGTTTTGNNCCGNAGGGAGCCCTGAACNTCAGGACCNGAAGGCAAAAAGNCGGCAGCAGGTTCCCTCAGANCTTGAAATACGACACGGTCGCGGCAGACAGGCCGAAGCGGTTAACATATTTTAACAATTGGTTTCTTGCTGTGGTCACCGCAATTCTGTTCCCAATGGCCTATGCAACCATTTTTATCTGCTTGCTTCTGCAAGCTTTTCGAATGATGAGAATGAGTTCAGATCAAACCTCATCNCCTAAAAGAGACAGGACAGGTCTGCAAACCATTCATCCAGAATTGCTGGACAAAAATGGAAATATCACAAATGAAGAGCTATGGGCAGTTCGCTTTTCAGAAGACAACGAAAGTCGCTGGGCACCAGAAGCGAGCTGATAAAGCCAGGCATGAAGCCCTAATCCATCGTCTAAGAAAAAAGTTCGACAAGTTCAGCGTGATATTTACTGTTGCGACAAAGCGAACCAACACGTTTTTCAAANATTGTATTCGTGTTTAACGGACAAGCCAGCGCACAAAATGGTTGATGAGTACCATCATCAATAACGGTGCCGATAGAAAGCGCGTTTGAAAGATTGATTGCCATTAAACGAAAAATCAGTAAAAATGTTCTAATTGAATTTTCATATCATCTGTGGATCGGATTACCGAACACTCTCCTTCAAAAGTTCGTTTCATGCTGAGTGCTTAGACCAACAAGACAATGATCATTCAGACCACAACCTCACCTAAAAAGGAATCAAATTATTAAGTGATCACAGGTCTAAAACTTGAGATCAATTCTTGTACTACGGGTTGATGGATCAAAACATGCATGCTCAAAGGAGTCCTTACCACCGAATAGATCAACGCTGTCGAAATTTATATCTTGATATCCCCTGCCCCGCAGTGCTCTTCAATGAATCAGTCGGGTTCACCAGAACCTCACCACAACACCAATGCATTCACACCAAAGAGGGCTAGAAAAACGCACCAAAGGGACTGTGATCTTGTGAATGTTCAGGGCATTGCAGCTCAAGACAATTCACATTCCATGATTTCGACCATGAGGACTCAGAAACACAACACCTTCTTCAAGGGCATAACGAAATCTGGCGATCATCTCTATGAAGCCAAGAAGACCAATGATCATGTCCTGGGAAGTCGCAACCATGATCGCATTAATGGCAAGCAAGGTGATGATTTAATCGAAGCTAAAAATGGCCATGATTTAGTCATAGGNGGAAAGGGTGACGACACACTTTTTGGAGGTTCTGGCAATGACACTCTCGTTGGTGGAATGGGCAGCGACATGCTGAATGGCGGGGGAGGTGCTGATACGTTTTANATTAGTTACGGCNAGAGAACAATTGAAGACTTTGACTTTAACGAAGGAGACAATCTTTTGTTTGGAGAATTCATTACAAATATATGCTACAAACAAGATGGAAAAAATGTGCTCGTCAAGAGCGATCAAGGTATAACGACGATTCTTAACCATGA
This sequence comes from Synechococcus sp. MED850, assembly GCA_002700765.1. Next base: position 27,198 of record PAEP01000023.1, on the reverse strand, counting down.
CGTCAACGATTTCAATGCATACGGTCATCCATGACAAACCAGTGAAAAAATCCAAGGCCAGGTCAATTAAAATTAAACAATTGGCAACGTCTTGATAGATGGTTCGCACCACACTCAGCGCAGCAGCCNTAGCCCTTAGCGCACTAACTGCATCAGCTCTTGCTGAGATCAGATCATCCAAGTGCCGACTCATCAAGTACGGCGACACCACCACTGTTGAAACCTTCAACTGCGATTTCCGCCAGTCAGGCGGCAACGTCCAAGTCTGGAGTGATCGCTGGAACTTTGAATTTCCTTACGCCGAACAAGGCAAGACCTTTATCCGAATCAATCGAATCCCTCTGACGTTCAATCGTACTGGTCAGTACACGCTTGAGGTGACGCAAGGATCAAGACTCCATTAATCACCTGCCCATATGTTCGGGGAGGCAATCAATAGACAACCTCTTGAGGCTGAGCTCTTTCGCTCAATCGGGGAAGACCCACTTGGTGAAAACCCAATGGAGCCAAGGAGACTCGAACTCCTGACCCCCTGCATGCCATGCAGGTGCTCTACCAGCTGAGCTATGGCCCCATAAACGCCGGTGATGCCGTTGAGCTCGTGCCGTCGTCGTATCCAAGCTTACACCGAAGAGCCCTTCACACCTGTCGCCACACGGCCATCAGACGGCCCTGCACCTGGACCTGCTCGGCAGGCAATTCAATCGGCTCATAGGCAGGGTTCGCAGCCTCCAGCCTGACGATTCCGCCGTCTCGATGGAAATGTTTGAGCGTGGTGCCGCTACCAGCGACAAGAGCACTCACAACCGTGCCATTCCGCAAGCGTGCCGGATCGACCACAGGCTGCATCAGCACGACATCGCCATCGGCGATGTGGGCATCCACCATCGAGTCTCCATTCACCGTGAGGGCGAAAAGGCCGCGGGTTTCCAGCACCGGNCCAAGATCCAGATGCTCCTCCACATCATCAAAGGTTTCCACCAACCCCCCCGCGGCGACAGAGCCCAGCACAGGAATCCCTCCGCCAACCATGCCCCCCAGAAGCTGCAGTGTGCGTGCCTGGCCTTCCTGCCAGGTGATCCATCCCTTCTGCTGCAGATGACGAAGCCGACTCTGAACTGGAGCCGGTGACTTCAGACCCATCCCCTGCATCATCTGTCGAATCGAGGGGCTGTGGTGATGGGTTCCGATGTAGTCGGCCAGCCAGTCATAGAGCTCCTGCTGTGCCGGAGTGAGGGAGTCCGCTTTCTGATCCACAGCCACAGGAATCGACGCTTCAATACATTTGTACCCCATCATGGACGCTCGGCAAGATCAGCACGCCCGTTTCCCAAACCATGNACAACACAGAGAACAGCGGCCTGATCTCCTTGGCCACCAATCAATCCGTAGCCTTCACCATCCAGCGCATTCGCCAGCTGCTCGACGAACAGGGGGTCAACGTGTTCGCCGTGGTTGACCATGGCGCCGCTGCTCAGAAAGCAGACCTGGATCTTGATGACACGCAAGTGATCCTGTTTGGCAATCCAGCCGTCGGCACCTTGCTGATGCAGTCATGCAGACCGATTGCCCTTGAACTGCCTTTGAAGCTGCTGGTGTACCGCGAAGGACCGATCACGCACATTCAGTACCGGCTGCTGAGCAGCCAAGCCGACGATTATGGATTTGATCCGAACACGCCGATCGTTCAAAAACTCGATCGATTCATCACAACACTTGCACAATCAGCAACTGACAACAACCACTGACATTGATCAATGAAACGGGTTGGTATTAGAACGGCTCACTCCATGAGTGCATCAAACCGTTTCTCTCCTGCTTTGAACGCCAGGAATGGCGTCCTGTAGTCCATCTGAACTGCGATCTTGTCGTGAACGTCAGCACCAGCAAGACGTTTCACAACATGGAGACCAGCATCAATGGCTGAGGTCACGCCCCCAGCTGTGATCACATCACCCTCATCAACGACGCGTTCGCGCACAACTCTTCCACACATTGGCTCAAGCATGCGCAGGGCATTCGGATGGGTTGTTGCCCGAAGCCCTTGAAGAAAACCAACTTCACCGAACAACACACCACCGGTGCAGACAGACACCTTCAATGGTNTTTGCTTNGCTGTTCTCAGCAAATCAAGCAACTTTTCATCTCTGCGAATCTTATCGATGTAATANGTGCCAGGCACAAAAACAAGGTCATAACCAATCAGGGGTTGATCCACCTTGTCAGCAACAACTTTAAGGCCATGATCATCTGTGATCACGCTACTTCGAACGGTGCANATGTCATACCTGAGATCGGGCATGAATCCCATGGTTCTGAGCCTCACAACGGGATCCAAGAAACCAACAAGATCAAGACCCGTCATGTCTTCATATGCAATGAATGCGATATTCAAAATTCAACCTCAGATTTTTAAAAATTAGCTGCAGATGATGCCAACAGCCGTATTACAGAGCACGATCAATGCCCCAAGGAACCACGATGCAAGGGTTCTTCCGTCTCAGAGTCCACCCATCACGGCAGCCAACAATGCCTGCTGCACATGCAGACGATTTTCAGCCTGATCAAAAATACGGCTCGCCTCACTTTCGATCACTTCAGCGGTGATCTCTTCCTCGCGATGGGCAGGCAGACAGTGCAACACGATGGCATCGGAAGCGGCTCGGTCCATCAGATCCTGATCCACCCTGAAATTCGCAAACGCCCGTTCACGCTCCGCCTGCTCNTGCTCCTGCCCCATCGATGCCCAAACATCGGTGTACACAGCCTGAGCCCCAGAAACGGCTTGAACAGGGTCCGACGTCACATCGATGTGGGCGCCATGCTGAGCCAGCGAGCGCGCTTGCTCGAGCACTCCAGGCAACGGTTCAAAACCCTCCGGGCAACCGATGCGCACATTCACGCCGAGCAGTGCACCACAAAGCATCAGTGAATGGGCCACATTGTTGCCGTCGCCGATGTACGCAAGGGTCTGACCGGCCAGATCACCGTGGATTTCCAGCATGGTGAGGAAGTCCGCCAGTGCCTGACAGGGATGCTCAAGATCCGTGAGCGCATTGATCACGGGAACACTCGCCCAGTGGGCGTAATCCACAAGTTCCTGCTGGGCNAATGTGCGGATCGCCAAAACATCGCAGTAGCGACTGAGCACCCGCGCTGTGTCCTGCAGGGGTTCCCCACGACCAAGCTGGGTGAGGCTCGGATTGAGATCCACGGTCTGGCCGCCGAGACGGGCAATGGCGACCTGGAAGCTNACCCTGGTTCTTGTGGATGCCTTCGTGAAGATCAGCCCGAGCACCCGGTTGCCGAGATCAATCCGACGTTCACCCCGCTTGAGTTGAACAGCAAGATCAATCAAACCCNTGGTCTCCTCTGCAGAACAATCCGCCGAAGAGAGATAGTCACGCCTGTTAAGGGCGGTGAGAGCAGCGGCGACGCTCGGAGCCATTGCTGAGCTTCAAAGGGGTTTTATCGGAGATCAACGGGTCGAACGTCAAGCCCTTACGGTTTCAGGCAAGACGCTGGCCTCAAGCATCTGACGCAGATCGTCGCCTTCGATCACTTCCTTCTCGAGAATTTTCTGCGCGATCGTTTCCAGCAGAGCCATGTTCTGCCGCAGGATTTCAAGGGCGTCATCGTGGGCTCTATCCACCAGACCTCGGACCTCCTTATCGATTGCCTGGGCTGTGGCGTCACTGACGGAACGACGCGGATTGTTGCCTTGCCCCAGGAAACGGTTTCCGCCCTGCTTGTCGTAGGCGAGGGGGCCCAAGGTATCGCTCATCCCATAGGTACCGACCATCTGCTCAGCAAGGTCAGTGGCTCGTTGCAAATCATTTGCAGCGCCAGTTGTGATCTTGCCGAACACGATCTCCTCGGCCGAGCGGCCTCCCAACAGCGTGGCGATCTGACCCTGCAATTCTTCTTTTGAATTGAGGAATCGCTCTTCCGTGGGTAACTGCAAGGTGTAACCGAGAGCACTCATGCCACGCGGCACGATGGAGATTTTGGCAACTTTGCTGCCCCCTGGCATGAGGTGGCCGACGATCGCATGACCTACTTCGTGATAAGCCACAACTTTTTTCTCGTCGTCTTGAAGCACGCGACTTTTCTTTTCAAGACCTGCAACGACGCGCTCAATCGCCTCACTGAGATCCTCTTGCTCCACTTGCTTGCGATGATTACGGGCTGCCAACAGCGCAGCCTCATTGACCAGATTGGCGAGATCAGCACCGGCAAAGCCACTGGTGGCCTGGGCAACACTGTCTAAATCAACAGCTTCNGNAAGTTTCACCTTTTTGGCNTAAATCTCGAGGATGGTNTTGCGGCCGGAAAGGTCCGGTCGGTCCACAAGAACCTGCCGATCAAAGCGGCCAGGCCTGAGCAGTGCTGCATCAAGAACTTCAGGTTGNTTGGTGGCCGCCAACACGATCACAGGCTTGTCCTGCGCCGTGAAGCCATCCATNTCAGTCAGCAATTGGTTAAGGGTCTGCTCCCGCTCATCGTTCCCCCCCACAACNCCCATCGATCCAGAGCGNCTCTTGCCGATGGCATCCAGTTCNTCGATGAAAATAATGCAAGGAGCTTTCTTCTTGGCNTCCTCAAAGAGGTCTCGAACACGAGCTGCACCAGCACCAACGAANAGCTCAACAAATTCAGAGCCAGAAATAATGAAAAAAGGNACNCCTGCTTCGCCAGCTACAGCCTTTGANAGCANTGTTTTACCNGTTCCCGGAGGNCCNACAAGNAGGACNCCTTTGGGNATACGAGCNCCGATNTCGGCATATCGCTCAGGAGTNTTGAGAAAATCAACGATTTCCGTCAATTCCTGCTTGGCTTCGTCCACCCCTGCAACATCTGCAAATGTCACACGAGATTCTTCATCTGGAACATAAACCTTTGCTTTGCTTTTCGTGAAACTCAATGCTCCCTGAGCGCCTCCACCCATGGATCGGCGTGCAAAAAATTGCAGCACAAGAATGAAAATCAGAGGAGGAACAACCCAACTCAATATTGTTGTGAAGATGTTTGGCTTCTTCGGTGGAGCTGCTGCAAATTCAACGCCCTTGGTTTCCAGCCGCTGAGGCAAGTCCATATCGAAAATGGGCGTGGTTGCGAGCACCGGAGGTGCCCCGTCTTCCGGCTCCGATAACTCGTAACGGATTTGCTCCTGAGTGATGTANGCCCTCTTCACGGCGCCATCATTCACCTGATCGATGAAGAGCGAATAGGGCACCCTTGGAACCTGATTGGCTGGGTTGGGGATGAAACTGCTGGCCAGCAGGAGCACTCCAAAGCCGATCAACACCAGATTGATGATGCTGAAACGGCGGTTCGGGCGGTTGTCGTCCTGTCGGATCGGCATGGCTGCTGGACCGGAATCTGATCACGCTACGAGGGATGAATGGTCTTCAACGGGAGGGAGAACCGAACGCTCCCTTAACGTTGCGGAATGTGCGGACGCTTTTGCCTTGAGACCCCAGGGGATGGGCTGACGTCCCGCCTGAAACCCTGGCTCGATCAGGACGATCACGCATGGCTGCATCACTACAGCCCCCGCGCACTGATCAGGCCGATGGAGCCAGTCCTGGTGCTCCGCCATGAGCATGGGCGCAACGGCCTGACCCACATGCTCTGGGGTTTATTGCCGGGCTGGGTCAAGNACCCGGAACAGAGGGCNCGTCCGATTAACGCCCGTGCCGAAACGGTGGCTGAAAAAGCCAGTTTTCGAGGGTCCTGGCGCCATCACCGCTGTCTGTTGCCAAGCTCCGCGTTTTTCGAGAAGGGCCATCAGATCAGCCGGGCTGATGGCCGCATGTTTTGGTTGGCCGGTCTCTGGGACCGATGGATCGGTGCTGATGGCAGCGAGGTGGACACCTGCTGCGTGATCACCACACAACCCAATGCTCTGTTGAGGCCGTTGCACAACCGCATGCCGGTGATCATTCCGGAGGGATTGGAGGATGCCTGGCTCCTGCCTGGNGATGGCAACCACCGTCGTGCNCTGGAGCCGATGCTCGAACCGTGGCCCTGCGAGGGGTGGATTGCCAAGATCATTCAGCCATCAATCTCCAGTGGTGACAATCAGCAGTTGTCCATCCTCTGAACTTGACAGCGCGCAGGCGTGAAGGACCCTTTGGGTCAGCCATGNTTAGCGATGGAGGATGAGTCAGATCAGATCGCCGCGTCCCCAAAGCCGCGCTCAATTGAAGCTGCTGCTGCTGCTCACGCTGATGCTCGTGATCGGCCTCGCTTTCCCCTCTCTGATTCGATACAAATTCCTGCTCTATTCCTTAATCGCCCTGCTGCTGACCCAGGTGATGGTGAGCGACAGCGACAGCAACCGATGGGCCAATTTCACCTATCGACTGCTGGGCGGTGTCGCCGTGATGGCCATGTGGCTCTGGTTGCTGACGCCACTTGAGCTGATCTACAGCGGCGTACCGCTGGCCTTGAGCTGGGGATTACTGGTGATTTGGAGCATTCGTCGCCTCATCATGCGAATTTCCCGTGAACCGGTGGTGAATGAGGCGATGTTGATGGGAGCGATCGCCGGCTATCTGCATCTCGGTCTCACAGCCGGACTGATCATGGGCGCGGTGGAGACGATCCAACCCGGAAGTTTTACGCCGTTGGAGCTCCCCGTGAATGCCCTNAACAATGACGCCGTCAGCGTTCTGAGCGTCGGCGACTCCTTCGCGGAGATCTCCTATTTCGCCTTTGTTTGTCTAACCACCGTCGGATTCGGTGATATCAATCCGATGCTTCCTCTCTCGCGGATGATCAGCCTTGTCACAAGCATTGTTGGCCCGCTTTACCTCGCCGTNGTCATGGGNATCCTGATCGGACGCTTCGTGAGCACGAACCAACCGGATCAACCTGGTGAGGAAGCTTGAAACAGCAAGTCATCGCCGAGGGCACTCCACTGAGGAGACTCCAGTTGCAACACCTGGTCCATGGCCTTGTAGCCAAGATCTCCTAGGGGTGTTTTGGCCGCCANTCCTCCCATCAGTTTGGGGGCCACAACAGCAGCGATCTGCTGCACACAGCCCTGTTGGATCGCCTGCGTTGAAAGTTCCGGGCCACACTCCCAGAGCACCCGATTGCAGCCCCGCTTGGCCAGTGCCTCCATTAATTGGAGAGGATCAGACCGTCTGAGCACCAGTCGCTCCGGCCCGCTCGGCACAACAGCATCAACCAGGTCCGGTCCATGGGCGATCAAGGTTGGCGCCACACTCGTGTCCCAGAGCTGCGCCTGATCGGGCAAATCCAAGCTGCGGCTCAGCACCACCCGCAGCGGTTCCGGTGAACGCCTGCCNCGACTGGTGAGCAGGGGNTTATCGGATCGCACAGTGCCACCACCGACGATCACTGCATCGCAACGGGCGCGCAACTGATGCACAAACCGCCTGGCTTCTGAACCTGAGATCCATTGGCTGGCACCGTTGGGCAAGGCTGTGCGCCCATCCAGACTCATCGCCCATTTCAGAAGTCCCAGAGGGCGACCGGTGCTGACCCTGTGGAGAAACGCACAGTTCTGTGCCGCGGCTTCATCGCGGAGAACNCCGCAAATCACCTCGATGCCTGCGTCTTTCAACCGGGTGATGCCGGCTCCACCGACCCGAGGGTCAGGGTCCTCGAGGGCGATCACCACACGCTGAATCCCCGCCTCGATCACCGCTTCAGTGCAAGGTGGCGTGCGACCGTGATGGCAACACGGTTCGAGGCTGACAATCAGGGTTCCNCCTCGGGCGGCTTCACCGGCCTGCAANAGGGCTCCAACCTCAGCATGGGCCTGACCTGCGCGGGCATGAAAACCCTCGCCCACCAGATCGCCAGTCGCGTCCAGTACAACAGCACCGACGAGGGGGTTNGGGCTGGTGAGGCCTTCGGCCAGACCAGCCAACTGAAGCGCACGNCCCATCCACCTGTCCCACATCAGCTCAACGGCAGGTCCTGCAGCGAACGCCATTCACCCACCACGTATGGAGGAACCGGCAGTTCCGTGAACACTCCGGGAAGAACAAGACGCAGAGGCCTGTTGTTGTTCAGGTCGTTCAGGAGTGGATTCAACCCAAACTCGGCGGCAGCCTCACGACCGTCACCTGCCAGCGCCGGGTTATCGAGGGTGATGTCCGGAAGTTGCCACTCCCGGCGACCGGAGATCACTTGCAGGTCCGTGGGGTGATCCAGTCGCACCCTGCCGGGATACCCAACGATCCGCAGCACAACGGGCTGACCAGCTGGTCCCTCCCTGTAGGCCACCGCCTGCCAGCTGTCGTAATCGAGATCGCGCAGACTTTCCAGGCTGCGCACCATCGCAGCGCCGTTTTCGCTTTCGTGTTGATGCACTTGAGCCCACGCCAGGGACGGTGTGAGAAGCATCAGGGCAAAGGCAGCAAGAACGCCGAGGAGCAGGCGGGCCATGAACCAAAACAACGAGAGTCCAGGCTATGAAGAAAAACCACCCCATTCGGGCTAGAGCTCAATAAATTTGGCAAAGAATGGGTTGTATCCAGGGTTGGCCGCGACGTCCCAGACAGGATTGGCGCAAGCTGGACTTGCACGTCACACCTTCCGGTGCGCATCCGAGGCCAATGACCTGTGGAAACGTCTCGGGTGTGACCTGCATTTCGTTCAACTGACCCCTGGTCCACTGAATGGTCATATCGACATTGAACAGTCCGGAGGGATAACGATCGTTTCACTCGCCTGCAATCAGGCGTTACTAGGGCAGGGTCAACGCAATCCGAACTGTCTGCATTTTTGCCTTGAGAATACCGACCACATCTCCATGCATCGCGTTTGGGGAGAACCGATTCAACCCAATTCTCTGCATGGTTTTTGCAGCAAAATCAGCGAGTCGTTTTTTCAAACAACACCCAATTTTCATATGAGTATCGCGATGATTCCGATCGAGCGATTTCAGAATCTTGCTCATCTGGATGGAGCGGCTTCTTTCATGGATGAAATAGAAGCCACGAANACAATGATGCTGAACACTGATTCGTTTGAGCAGATCCGCGAACTNATTNGACCAAGGCGTGACACGACAANGAATCGGCGCGATCCCTTGAATTCCGAACTTCTGGAGGCACAACTGTTGGACAGCCTCAGTCAAGGCCCGCGCCAAACCAGCGCCCCAGTCAACCTCTTCCATCGCCACGCACTGATCCGAGAATTGGTCAACTTCGGCTTTGAACACAGCACATCAGCCCTGACTCTTCAACAGGTTTGCAAAAATCTTTTCAGCTCTCCCACCACAATCACGGTGGGCTGTCGTGAATTGTTCGGCCTTGGTCCGATGGCCTTGCTCAAGCGAATTCGGCTTCAGCAAGTGCAACGGGTGCTCCAAGATCAGGATCTGCAGAGATCACTTAATTGCTTCAATGTGCATGAAGTCTCTGCTCACTACGGATTTGCAAGCCGCAATCATTTTGCCCGTGACTACCGGACAGCTTTCGGAGAGTCGCCGTTAGCAACGATGAAAAGCTCCAGATAATCAAGCTGATCGTGACCTCAACACTCACAGAGAGATCACAAGCAGTACATCTGACTTGTGAATTTTTCAGTGCAACACACGCGGCCCAGCTGCTAAGCACACTTGGCTTCAAGTGGAACATTATTCAACTCAACAAGGGACCGCTGCGGGGCTGCTTTCATCTGAAGCGATGTGGAAGCATTGTGCTCATGTCAGTGCAGGCCAACCGCGAACTGTTGTTTCAAGGCAATCGCAACAGCGCGTTCATCCCAATTGGGCTCGAATTCAACAACCAATCAGACAACTATCGAGTGCGTGGCGAAGCCATCAAACCTCTTTCGATCTATGGCTTTCATCTTGACTATTCAGACATCTTCTTCAAAAGTCCAGGAGGATGTCACTTCAGCTTCGCGCTCTTTCCACGGCATCGATTGCAACACNTCCACGAGCGCGAATCAAACGGCCAGCTCATGGAAAAATTTGAANCAACGAACAGTCTGGAGCTTGAATTCNATNCATACACCGCTCTAGCAAAATTGATGGCTTTTGTTCCAAATCANCAATCCTGTGNAACCAATGGCGATCTTCATGGTGAACTCCTAGAGGCCCAANTAATCGACTGCTGCACNTCCATCTCCACGCAAAATCTTCATCCACTTCCATCAACCTCGTCTCGCATCGGATTGATGCAGGACTTGCTGCGATGGGGCTTCAAGAACTCCTCCCAACCTATTTCACTCAACGACCTCGCAACAACGATCCTTGCATCCCGCACCACCATCTGCGAAGCCTCCCGCGAATTGTTCGGAGTCGGACCGATGACGNTGCTGAAACAAATCCGCCTGCAACAAGTGCAAGCTGTTCTCAGAGATGTTGATCTTCAGCAACAAATCAATTGTTTCACAGTTATGAAAATTTCCAATTACTACGGTTTCCAAAGTCGCAACCATTTTGCCAACGACTACCGAAAACAGTTTGGCGAAACACCAAGGGAAACCTTGAACCGGGGCACCGGCAATCGCGTGCGTTAACGCGATTCAGCAGGTCGCGAAGCACCGGGGATCGAAGCCCAATTCGTATCCATGGCCCATAGCCCCCAGATCGCCATTGCCCGTAGATAGTGACAAGCTCGGTAGGTGTTCACCGCAGTGATCGCCTCAGGCGTACGGAATTGCAATCCTCCCGCGTAAACCTGATCAACGACAGCGGAACAGATTGCTTCTGCCGTCGCTTTGTCACCCATCAAGCGGTAATAAGAGGCCAGGCCGAAATTAATGCCGGTCCAAACCTCCAACGGATGGGTGCCATCGGGGTCGAGCGGGGTGCCATCGCGGCGCAAACCATTCGCGACTCCGAGACGTCCTCCTTCAAATGACTCAAAACAGGATTCCTTCACCGCCTTGAGCGCGCTCAAGCTGTTGGAGTCACTCACCACAGAGGGAAGCTCCAGCATTCGCGCATAAAAGTCGCCACAGAGCTGATCCGCCATCACCACTGGCGTTCCGCTTTCCGCGTCGATCCGGTAATACTCACCATTCCAAAGCAATCGGTCGAAATTGGCACGGGATTGCTCCAGCCATCGACTGAAATCGTGCTGATCATTGCCGGTTTCGAGTCCAAGCTCCAGCTGCAGCCGCTGAGCCATGGCCAGAGCGGCCTCAAGAGCAGCGATCCAAAGCGCGCCGCAATATGCACTCACCCCCTTCAGTGGCCAGTCATCGAACGTCTGGTCCGGAGCGCCGCCGTTGTCGGGCAATCCATCGTTGTTGTTGTCGAACCGCTTCAGATAGCGAAGTGCCTGCACCACCGAAGGCCAACATTCGCCAAGGAAGGACAGGTCCTCTCCTGTGGGGGAAAGCCGGAACGTGCGCCAAACCTGCAAAACGAAATCACTGGCCAAGTCCTTCCAGAGATTGCAATCCTGGTAGGCGGTGTAGTTGGTGGCGTCAAAAGGCTCCTCATTCGGAGCGCCAAGGTCATGCGGTGTGGCCCCTATTACCTTGCGATCGGCCTCCACCCGACCTCTTCCCTGGGTGAAGTACCAACCAATCGGACGTTGGTTGGCATCACTGGCCGGGATGGCGCGTGAAAAACTGCGCAGCACGGCCTTGTCCAACTCCGGCCAGAGCTGCAGCAGAGCAAAGGAGCCATAAAGACGCACGTCCAGGCTTTCGTACCAGGCGTAATCAAGGCACTCCAACACCCCGAAGCGGCCGACCGGGTCCCCAGGCCGCGCAGCCGTCCAGAGGCTTCCACCGCTGGAGAGGTCATAAAGCTCATTGAACAGAGCCATCCGGAGCTGTTCTGGCAGCTCTTCTCGAGCGATGACCGGAGCCTGCCATGCCTCGATCTGAGCGCGCCAGTCCTGCCAATCACGCAACGCCTCAGCGGCGATCGCTGCGGCGTTCGATCCATCAACCCCAAAAAAATCGGTGTAACGGCGAAGATCCCGCACACCGGTTGCGAATGCAGTGACGGGCAGGTCCCAACTGATCGCGAATGGGATCTCGCGGGTCTCGCCGGGAGCCAGGGTCATCTTCACAGCAATTGCAGCGCTGGCCTGCTCGCCCTGGCGACTGGCCCGATCGTTGTTGCTGTTGGGAATGGTTCCATCGGCAGCGAAGGACTGCCAGATCTCAGCACCGTCGCCCGTTGGATCCCAACGGCTGCAACGCATCACGTCGGTATCCGGAAGATCATCAGGCAGAGCAAGACACCACTGCCCCTCCCCTTCACCGATTGGAGTCGAACGGTGTCCTTCCAGAACAACACCCGTGAGCCCAGGCTGATCGTGATAGTGGTTGCGTTGCCCATTGCTCCTGCCGATTGCCGGCGCATAGTTGTGTTCAGGGCTGCCGTCGTCGCGGAAATGAACCTCCGCTGAAGCATCGGTGTTGGTGAACCAGCCCACCGTGTTGCGCCAGCTCAGCAGCAGAGACAATGGCAACGGCGCATCGGTGGGGTTGTGCAAGGTCCAGCGGAACACCCCAACTGGATAGCTGCTGCGCTGATAGTCCCCTGGCAGGATCGGACTGAAGGCCTCGCAGGTGATCTCAGCTGCAAAAACCGTGTCGTAATGGGTCCAGCTGAGGGGATAGCGAGCGGCATAGGTTCCCGTTGATGACTGCTCCGTACTGGCGGGATACCAATTCCATGACGACAGAGGGTTGTCGCCGTCTGCTCTGGAGTGATCGCATTCAGGAGCCGTTGCCAGGGCATGGGCACGCACTGATTCGCCATGCTGCTCCCAGATCGCGAACTGACAGTCAGGGAGAGAGCCATACCAGTGCTCACCGCCATCGAGATGCCAGAGATTGAAATCGCCCTTTGAGCTGCGGCCGATGCAGCCGCCACCAAAGCCTCCTAANGGCATGCCGTGCCATGGGCCATCATCGAGATTGCTGGCGTAACGAACGGTGTAAGGCTTGTCCCACCCCAGCCCGAAAGGCCTGCTCCAGCTNGCCGTCGGGACGCTCCAGGGCTTCGGGATCGAACCGCGACTCAACAGCTTGCGCAGAGAGGACAAACCCAGTGGCGCCATGAGCCTGTAGACAGTCGTCCCACACTGCCAGACCTGAACCGTTCAGGGGACATCCTGTTCCGCATCAAGCAAAGCATCCAACGTCACCGCCGTCCTCACCAGGGCTTGATAACACTGCAACCTCCGGCGGTTTCGATCCAACCAACGCGCCTGCTCAGCTGTCCCTCCCGAGCCGGGGACATCTCCATCCATCAGTTCAAGNTTCTCCTGTCGGGCAATCAGNGCCAGCAGGAGTTCATGCAGCCGGCGACGTCGATCGGCTGGATCCGTCAGTCCTGACACAACAACTCCTGCAGGCGTTGTTCTGAGCCAGGCGCCAACACCACAGGATCCGGGTTGTACGACCTTGAAGACCGGGCAACCCGCTCTCGGATCGGACGCTCGGCACAGGTCCAGCTGGATAGCCCCAGAGCTTGATAGAGCCTCTGAACCGTTTCCAAGGGCTGATGCACCAGATCCTTGTAGTTCACTTCCAGCAGCTGCCCCTCTGGAATGTTGGGGCGTGATGCTTCAAAGGCCTGCATCAGCTGCTGGTACGCGGCCACGGTTTGCTCCACCTGGAGCCGCTCATTCAGGGGTGGTTGCAGGCCAACCAAAGCGCCAAGACGCTGTTTCACCTGCACAAGCGAACGGATCGAATCGATCGGATCACGCCTCAGAAAGACAAAGCGGGCCTTCGGAAAGGCCCTTAACAGCAGCGGGATTCGTCCGCTGTGGGCGGGGTTCTTGATCAGGAGATAGCCAGTGCGGTCGTCCTGATGCAGCAGCGTCAAACGTGTGAACCTTTCAAGCTTCCGCTCGAATTCAGGAGTCTGGTGGATCACACATCGCCCCAGATGGTGCAGGTAGTCCTGAGGGAAGGCCAGGCCGGCCATGTGGGAATCCATGGTCAACCGGGCCAGACCGATCTCATCCTCCTGAGGGTCATCGGCGGACCAGGGAACAGCATCGATGGGGCGCTGGTCCGTCATNGTGATTTGCAGCCACCATCTCAGGAGAGGACGGAGCAACAGCGCCACCTGGGGCGCAACCGTGAGGCTGTTTCGTGCTGTCACAACGGTCGGGTCGCAACTGAGCAACTGATGCAGATAAGTGGTCCCGCTGCGCCAGTGGCCGATCACCACAACAGGGTCGGAGGGCAACTGAAGCTGCTTGAGACGGCGCTCGAACACCAGAGACTGCAACCAGGCCATGGGTTCTGCGATCAAACCGGTGAGGCCGAGCAAGGAGGCCACATGGAGGCGTGAGCTGGCCGGGAGTTGCATCGACAGCCCCCGCAGCAGCACCATCGGGCGGATGCAGCAAGCAGCCACGAAGAGATCAGAGAATCGCGAACGCAGCGCCACAGAAACGCGAAGGGTCGAATCACAGAATGCCGGAATGATTCACGTCATCGGCACGGATGCCGGCGCTCCGGCCACTCTGACGCCACCCCAACAGACTCTGGTCCGCGAGGCGTCCTGTCTGGCAGCACCTCTGAGGCTTCATCCAGCCCTTCAAGCCTGGCTTGGGGCCCATCCCGCTCGACTGATCAGCAGTGACGATCCCAGGGCGCTTTGCGAGGAGCTCAGCCAAGCGCTGGAGCCATCGTGGGTGGTGCTGGCCAGCGGCGATCCGCTGTGGTTCGGGATCGGCCGGATTTTGCTGGACCGGCTGGGACGGGAGCAACTGTGCTTTCACCCTGCTCCTTCATCGATGCAGCTGGCCTTCGCAAAGATCGGTCGCCCTTGGCAGGACGCGAGCTGGATCAGCCTGCATGGACGGGACCCAGCCCAGTTGCATCGGGCTTTGCAGCAGCGCCCGTCAGCGTTGGCCGTNCTCACCGATCCGGATCAGGGTGGTGCCGAGACGGTGCGCCGTTCACTGCTCAGCAGTGGGCTGGCAGCGAGCTATCAGTTCTGGATCCTGGAACAGCTCGGGCATCCGCAGGAACGGGTTCACCGTCCGCCCCTGGACGAACCGCTGCCACTGGACTTGCCTCGTCTGCTTTTGGTGCTGTTGATCGCAGACACACCAGAGGAATTGCCAGCCTGTTCCCTGCCGCTGTTCGGTCTGGACGATGGCCTGTTCCTGCAACATCCAGACCATCCCGGACTGATGACCAAACGGGAGGTGCGGGTGCAGCTGCTGGCTGATCTGCAACTGCCATCGCATGGGGTCCTCTGGGACCTTGGGGCCGGAACCGGCAGTGTGGGACTTGAGGCGCTGCGGATCAGACCCGAGCTGCTGCTTCTGGCCGTNGAGCGACGNGGCGGTGGCGCGTCTGTGATCCAGGCCAATGCCAAGCGCCTCGGTGTGCAACCGGCCGCAATCCTGGAATGCGATGCCCGGATGCTTTCAACCATCGCGCTGGATGATGNACTGCAGAAACCCGACCGGGTGGTTCTGGGCGGCGGCGGCCGACACCGCACCTCACTGCTTCAATTCGTGCTCAGCCGGTTGAAGCCAGGGGGAGTCGTGGTGATTCCACTGGCCACNATCGAAGCCGTGAGCGAGNTGCGTCCCTTGCTCGAGGAGGCGGAGATGCGGGTGAGCCTGAATCAGCTGCAGGCCTGGCGAGGNCAGATGCTCGGCGATGGCACCCGCCTGGCGCCCATGAACCCGGCATGGATTCTTTGCGGCACCAAGACCAATCAGGACTGATCAACACTCATGGGGTGATCGGCTGAATCGGCGCGGCGTCACCCACGGAGATCCCCAGCCGGCGCGCCTCNCCGGCGGCCAGCTCGACCACANCATCTCCCAGCTGCACCGGCCCGTAGCTCGNACAAGGCAGCCCTGGGCAAACCGGCACCTGCCGTTCGATGTGAATCACACGTCCCTCGCGNAGGAACACCATGTCCAGAGGCGCCAGGGTGTTGTGCATCCAGAAGCGCAGACGCCGAGGCGCGCTGAAAGGAAACCACATCCCACGCAGGGGGGGCAGGGATGGTCTCTGCATCAAGCCGATGCGCTGTTGCGCCGCTGAACGGGCCACCTCGAGAGCGATGCAGGGCGTGGTCTTGATGCACCACTGCGCTGTGACCGGCAAATGTTGCGGCACCTCCGTTGCCAATTCCATCGTCAGGCGTCCTTCTGACGGCCGAGGCAATATCCCCGTCCTCGCACCGTTTNGAGAAGACGCGATTCGCCGCTCTCCTCCAACTTCTGACGCAAATAGCGCACATACACCTCCACCACATTGCTGCTGGTCGCCCGTTCGTCCTGCCAGACGGACGCGAGCAGCTCCTCGCGACTGAACACCCGTCCGCTTTGTTTCATCAGCACCAGAAGCAGAGCAAATTCCCTNGCGGTCAAAGCGATCGGNCGCGAACCACGACGCACCTGACGGTTGATCGGATCAAGGCTGAGGTCATCAACCTGCANNGTGGCCTCACGGTTGTCATCCCGTTCCCGGATCGTGCGGTGCAGTCTCAACCGCATCAACAGGTCGCTGGGACCGATGCTCGACAACCAGAAATCATCAGCACCCGAACGAAGGCAGGTCGCGCGTGCCGCGACACTNTCCTCCCCCAGGTCAAGCAGGATNGGCATCGNTCCGAATCTCTGCCTGAGATCGGCGATCAGAGCGCTCTGGTCACTGGCCAGGATCGCTGCTGCCGGTACATCAGCTCCCACCGCTGGCTGNCTGGCAGCCACGCCGGCGCTGAGCCAATCCATCGTGGAATACCCGGATGCATTGAGCCTTGCCGACAAAGCAACGGCNTCAGCACCCAGCAAGAGCAGCAGTGGATCGCTCATGGCCTGTCCGGTTTGGCGATGTGGGGCAATCCCCAACCCAACTTGTTGCGAAGCACCTGAAAGAACTCGTGGTCCACGAGACGCACGAAACGCACTGGATGGTCGCTGCGGCGGATGAGCACTCTGTCCTCTGGCCAGACGTAGCAACCAGCACTGCCGTCCACCACCATCATCAACCGTTCAGGGGTGGCAGGAAAAATCGTGACCGGTTCTCGGTCACTGAACACAAGCGCCCTGGACGCCAGTGAATGNGGTGCGATCGGCGTGAGCTGCAGCACAGGGCAATCGGGAGTGATCACGGGTCCTCCTGCACTGAGGGCATAGGCCGTGGATCCCGTTGGGGTCGAAAGAATCACCCCGTCGGCAGCGATGTCAACCGGTGCNTGGCGTCCGATGGCGATTTCGAAATGGCACATGCTGGTCAGAGGCTCCCGATGCAGTGCCATCTCATTGAGGGACAGGGCCTCCCANCGACGCTGTTCACCCCGCATCACGCTCACCACAAGGTTGCTGCGTTCCTCGATGGTCCACTGCTGGGTGAGCACAACCTCCAGGGCCCGATCCAGGTCACCGAGGTANGCCTCCGCAAGAAANCCCAGATGACCTGTNTTGATGGTCAGGATCGGGACACCGACAGGAGCGGTCTGACGAGCCGCCGAAAGAACCGTTCCATCACCGCCGAGAACNATCGCCAGTGCCATCGAGCGGTCGAAGCCTTCAGGAACGCAGGCGTTGTATCCCAGCANACGCAGGTGCTGGTCGGGATTGGCGAAACCGACAAGGCCTCCAGCGCTGCTGGCCTTGACGACCTCGTGACCCGTTGCCTCCANTCGNTCCTGAATCGTGGAGGCGGTCTCGACCGCAAGGGGTTTGCTGTCATTCACGATCAGTCCGATGCGGGGCACTGATCGCCGTGGATGAAGGTCAGNCCAAGACTATGGGAATCAGGGTTTCCCGGACGAACGCAGTAACGATTGGATCAACCAGAGACCGAACAGGGATGCAGCGATGAACAGNCCCTCGCTGATGTCCTGCAGCAAAGCCTTGTCCGAGGACGTTGTCATCACCGTGGCACTGAGCAGAAGAGCCGCCACGAGGATCGACAGGGACAGACGTCGCGAGAGGCGATCCACCGTGGAGCGCAACTGGTCCAGTCCCTCCAGCTGCAAAGCGAACACCAGTTCGTCGCCGCTGAATCGCCGCAGAACCTGACTGAGCTGTCTTGGTGCATCGATCGCGAAATTGCGGAGGTCCAAACCGAACTGCATGGCTCGCTCGCTGGGAAGCAGCAGGGATCGGGCCAGCAGCTTGGCCACAAGGGGTTCCATCTCCCCTGTGAAACTGAAATCCGGATCCAGGGAACAGGCCACTCCCTCCAGGTTGGTGACGGACTTCACAAACAAGCCGAGAGTTCCAGGCACCCGAAGACCTGCTTGGTTGGCGAGCTGCAGCAGGTCGCTCAGAAANAGAGCGAAATTGAGTTCTTGGAGAGGTTTNGAAAAATTGGAGGCAATCAGCAACTGGAGCTGGCGCTGCAGCTGCAACCTGTCAACGCGNATTCCAGGAGCCGGTGGGGCGAGCAACACCAGCAGGTCCGCCGCCCGTGCGGAATCCTGATTGATCAGAGCGAGAACGAGATCAAGAAGAGTATTGCGAGTGGCTGGATCAAAATTGCCNACCATCCCTTCATCCAGCAGGGTGATCACCCCGGCGCCGTCAACCTTGAGGTTGCCGGGATGGGGATCCGCGTGGAAGAAACCCTCGACGAAGTACTGCTCGACAAAGGCACCAAGCAGAGCTCGATTGGCATCCTTGATTCCCTCTTGATGACCTTGGGTCAGCGCAGTCCGCGCTGAAGGACTGAGAACGGACTCGCCCCGGATCCACTCCAGAACAAGCACCCGNTGACTGGANAGTTCCAACCAGACACTGGGCACCTTGAGGATCCCAGTGCCAACAAANTTGGATGAGCTGAGGATCTCCTGCAGCCGCAATGTGTTGGCAGCCTCAATCCGGAAATCAAGTTCCCGAGTGAGCGCCAGCAGCACTTGATCGGCCAATCCGATGAGGTCGTAGCTNGACCCAAGAGAGGTGGAAGCGGCAAGATTGGCCAACTGGCGCAAAAGGCTGCCGTCTTCGGAGACCTGCGCTTCGATACCCGGGCGAAGCACCTTCACCGCCACCGTCGTGCCGTCTCGGAGCGTGGCTTGGTAAACCTGACCGATGCTGCCTGCAGCAATCGGTTCGTTTGAAAACGCGCTGAAGCAATCCTCAAGCGGACGACCGAGTTCCTCCAGCAGCATCGGCTCGACCATCGCCCAAGAGGCTGGTGGCACATCCGCCTGCAACGCACTGAGCGCCTCGATGTACTCCTCACTGAGGAGATCGGACCGGGTGCTCAGCAACTGCCCGAGCTTCACATACACAGGCCCCAGCTCCGTGAGGATGCTGCAGAGAACTTCGGGCTGAGGCAACCGGGGNGAGTCGGTGGTGCCCTGCTTCAACAGCTGGCGAAGAAACGACCACTCATGCCGCGTGACGACCGAGATGATTTCCGCTGCTCGTGCTGAGGCGGGAAGGAAACTTGCTGGCATAGCTCTCGCTCACGGTCACTGAAACCATTCCCGGCAACAGGGACAGGGCCGCCTAAAACTGNTCGAGGAAGCGTAGATCGCTTGTATAAAGCCGGCGGATGTCATCGATGCCATGGCGCACCATGCAGAACCGCTCGACGCCGAGACCCGCAGCAAAACCGCTCCAGCGTTCAGGGTCCAACCCCAAACCTTCCAAAACCGCGGGGTCAACCATGCCGCAACCCATCACTTCCAACCAGCGGCCGCGCCACTGCACATCCACTTCCGCTGATGGCTCAGTGAACGGGAAGTAGCTCGCTCGGAAACGAACGGGTACATCCCCGAAAAAAGCCTTCAGGAATGCCATCACCGTGCCGCGCAGATGACTGAAATCGAGGCCTTCATCCAAAGCGAGCACCTCAACCTGATGAAACACGGCTGAATGGGTGGCATCCGCAGCATCCCGNCGATAGACCCGACCGGGGGCAACAATTCTCACCGGAGGTGGATTTTGCTCCAGATGGCGGATCTGCACTGGTGAGGTGTGGGTGCGNAACAGCAGATCGTTCTGCAGGTAATAGGTGTCCTGCATGTCTCGGGCTGGATGGTCCTCCGGGATGTTGAGAGCAGAAAAGTTGTAGTGATCCTGCTCAACTTCAGGGCCTTCAGTAACGCTGTAACCGAGACCAAGAAAGAGATCGATGATCTCCTCTGTCGTGCTGATCAGTGGATGGCGATGCCCCATCGGCGTCCCGGAAGCGGGGANGGTCACATCGATGCTTTCACGGGCGATTCGCTCCTGCATCGCCGCCTGCTTCACCGACTGCAGACGTTCGGAGAGGAGGGTCTGAACCTGGCTTTTCAAAACGTTGGCCCGCTGGCCCACCAATGGCCGTTCCTCACCTGGGAGCTTTCCCATGGCACCGAGCACAGCGGAAATGCGCCCCTTTTTGCCAAGCAGACCAATCCGCAACTGCTCTAANGCTGCTGCATCAATGGCAGCAGCGATTTCCGAGGTCGCCTCCTGCTCAAGAGCATCCAGTTGATCGGTGAGCTGCTGGAGTGTGACCGGAGCGCTCACAGTTGGGGCTGCGAAAGGCAGCTGACTGTAGACAGCCATCCCGCTTAGGTTCCCCCCACCNAACCTTCTTCCATGCGGATCCTGATCAGCAATGACGACGGGGTGTTTGCGGAAGGNATCCGCACGCTGGCCGCGGCTGCGGTGTCCCGTGGTCATCAGGTCACCGTTGTTTGTCCNGATCAGGAACGNTCCGCCACCGGCCACGGTTTGACGCTTCAGACACCCATCCGGGCCGAGCGCGCTGACGAGCTCTACGTGCCTGGGGTGACGGCTTGGGCCTGCAGCGGCACCCCAGCAGATTGCATGAAGTTGGCCCTGTTCGAGCTTGTCAAGGAGAAGCCAGATCTCGTTCTATCCGGCATCAATCACGGACCGAATCTGGGAACGGATGTGTTCT
This sequence comes from Synechococcus sp. MED850, assembly GCA_002700765.1. Next base: position 6,384 of record PAEP01000023.1, on the reverse strand, counting down.
GCTCCGGCACCGTGGCAGCTGCCATGGAGGGGACGCTTGAGGGCATTCCATCGATCGCTGTCAGCAGTGCATGCTTCCAGTGGCGCCAGTTCCAAGCCGGAGCAGAGCTGGCTGTGGATNTAGCCGAACAAGCTCTGGCAGACCAATGGCCGGAGAACCTGCTCCTCAACCTCAACATTCCCCCCTGTGAACAAGAACGGATGGGTCCATTGCGCTGGACACGTCTTTCGATCCGCCGGTATGACGAACAATTCAGCCGTCGTGTCGACCCTCGAGGCAGGGATTACTTCTGGCTCGCCGGTGAAGTGGTGAATGACCTGGAATCGGCTGGCGAAGGTCCACGGGATTGGCCCAGTGACGTCGCGCAGATTCANGCCAACAGCCCTTCTCTGACCCCGATCCAGCCGGATCTGTTCTGGCGCGGAGCGTTGAGCAGCCTCCCGAAACTGAAGAACGAGCATCCATNCAAACGCTGAAAGGATTGGTCGAGGTGTTGATCGTGGNGGTCATGGCCAAGNCCATCCCGCTNGCCGCAGCAAAAGGCANGGCGTNACGCATCGAAAACACCCATTCAATCGTTTAANGACAATGNATGATTGCGCGACATNCTTANCAANCAANCACACNATACAAACNATCTCATTANAAANNNGAGGCGAATGTTGAAGTCAATTCNNTNANGNAANGTNTTGCTTNANCAANGATCGAGTCAGTCTGANCACCTCGCGCACAGAGCNAANAGCATCCAATCAAGCACNGATCGAGCCAAAATCATTCNATGGCTTGGACACAGCCTTTTGAANATCGTGATTGCTGTCTGGGACGANTCCAGAGATGNNATCAAGACAACTTNCAGAACACNACNAGCGACCAACAACNTGGTTGCAGCATTGATNATCTAGCTGGTTCGATANATCCTTTGCAACAACCACAACGAAAACATCAAACCAATCAAGTGTGCGAACAGGACCTGCGTGTTGCTCAGAACNGACAACATTTCCAGGGACGTGATGGCGAGGTTGTCTGCCATGCCACGACCTCCGATTGCGATACCAGGGGTCTGCATCGAAGCCTGAACGAACAGGCTGCCCGCAAGTGCCTGGTAGCCCACCGCCGCAAAGGTGAGCCCCAATAAATCCGCGAGCAATCCACGCTTCAGCAATCGAGCGGTTTCAGCGCGGCTGGGACGGGCTGCACTGTCAATCGCACGACCGGCGCGAACGATCAACCAACCCTGCCAAAGGCTGAACAAGAGCACGAGAAAGGCCAACGACGTCAACGACAAGCCCGGCCCAAGTCCGACAGCACGCTCTGAGTTACGCGCCAGGCTGCCACCGATGTTGTTGAACAACAGAACGCCTATGACAACGACGCCCAAAACCACTTGAAACCAGAAACGGATCCAGCCCATCCGCCGAAGACCGAAGGACAACTGCTGAAAATCAAGGCGATCGGCCATGCCTGGTCCCGTCTGTCGTTCAAACTTGGCACCAGAGCCCGTTCCGCGCAGCAGCGTTGATCCCCCTTTGTTCTCCTCAGGATGCGCGACGGCCCACAGCACTGGCCCTCGGCAGTTTTGATGGACTGCACGCAGGTCACCGCAACGTGATCCGTCACGCCGTCGGTGACGATCGCGGCGTACCCACTGTCGTCAGTTTCTGGCCGCATCCCCGCGAGGTTCTCTCCGGCGAAACACGCCTGCGGCTTGATCTTCCCAGCGAAAAACTCGATCTTCTGGCGCCCCTGGGCATCGAACAGCTGGTTCTGGTGCCATTCACCAAGGACCTCGCCCGGCTCAGTGCTGAAGCATTCGTGGATCAGGTGTTGATCGACACCCTTGAAGCACGGAGGATCGCTGTCGGCACCAATTTCCGTTTCGGCCATAACCGAGAGGGGGATGCAGCTCTGCTGCAGGAGCTGGGTTCCAAGCGCGGAATCGAGGTCAGGCTGGTGCCCATCGTCACGGACCAGGGCGGACGCATGAGCAGCAGCCGGATCCGCTCCGCATTGGAGACGGGAGATCTGGACACCGCACAGTTGTTGTTGGGCCGGCCGTATCGATTTCAAGGGCGTGTTGTGCGTGGCCGAGGGCTCGGGCGTGAGCTGGGTTGGCCAACAGCCAATCTGCAGGTGGATGGCCGCAAATTTCTTCCAGCCCTTGGTGTCTATGCAGCCTGGGCACAAATTGATGGACAGGATGAGCGATTACGCGCCGTGATGAACCTCGGCCCCCAACCGACGGTGGATCCCACATCTCCCTCGGCGGTGGAAGTGCACCTGCTGGATCGAACCATCGATCTCGAGAACCGACTGATCCGCGTCCAACCCGTGAAGCGATTAAGGGGTCAGAAGAAGTTCTCCGGCCTTGATGCCCTCAGTCAACAGATCGGGCTCGATGCTGAGCAAGCACGAGAACGCCTGGCGGCGGATGCTCAGACCACTGTTGGATAGGCGTTGGCCAGACCCCAGACAATGAACACGCCGATCCCTCCGAGCAGGACGATGCCCCACACCAGAACATGCATGGTGCTCTCGGATCCTCCGTTCTCCATGGCCAGCGGTCATGCGATCTTCCACAACATGCCATGGAATTGATGGGCTGGGATGCAAGGCCTGACCCACGTGTGGCACGGCTCATCGACGCCAATCTCGATCGAGCCCGCGAAGGTCTGCGCGTTGTGGAGGACTGGTGCCGTTTCGGGCTGGAGCGCAGAGATCTGGTCACTGAGCTGAAGGACTGGCGACAGCGGCTGGGCCGTTTGCATCGGGAGGTTTACAAGCAGGCCCGCTCAACAGCGGGCGATACCGGCGCAGGGATGACGCATCCGGCTCAGTCGGAGCGTTGTAGTCCAAGACAAGTGGTGGCAGCCAACTGCGCTCGTGTGCAGGAAGCACTGCGTGTTCTTGAGGAATACGGCCGCAATATCGACCCACTCCTGGCGTCCGAGTCGGCTGCCATTCGTTACTCCCTTTACGACCTGGAGGTGTCCTGTCTGAGCGCCAGTGCTGGCCTCGCCCTCAGGGATCAGCTGCAGAGCTGCAAGATATGCCTGATCACAACGGAAACCGATCAGCTGCTGCAAGTGGTGGAAACCAGCTTGAACAGTGGCGTCGACATGGTGCAGTACCGCAGCAAGAAGGGCCATGACCGCCTGCGGCTGCAACAGGCCCTTGCCCTGAAAGCACTGTGCCGCAAAGCAGGAGCTTTGTTCATCGTCAATGATCGCGTTGATCTCGCTCTCGCTGCGGATGCCGATGGGGTGCACCTTGGGCAAGACGATCTCCCCACTGAGATCGCGAGGTCTCAAATCGGCCCCACCAAGCTGCTGGGACGCAGCACCCATTGCCTTGATGAGATCAGTGCCGCCCACAACGAGTCGTGCGACTACCTCGGTCTTGGACCTGCTTTTTCAACTGCCACCAAACCGGATCGTCATCCCATCGGTCTGGAGCTGATCCGTGAGGCCGTTCAACAATGCCGCCTTCCCCTGTTCGCCATTGGAGGCATTAACAACACCAACCTCGCCAAACTGATGGAGGCAGGTTGCAGCCGCATTGCCGTGATTGGCGCAATCATGAACGCAACGGATCCAGGAGCGGCCACGTCGGATCTGCTCAGCACACTGTCGCGAGAACGGTCCGACTGATGCCCATGAATCTCGTTGTTAATGGTGAATCACGTCTCCTGGACACAGCGCCTGTTCCCACCTGCCTGAACGACGTGGTGAGGGCATTGGGCCACAACCCGACACTCGTGGTTGTGGAACACAACGGCGCCATCGTTCCGAAAAGTCAATGGGAGAACACCACAATCGAGGACGGCGACAATCTCGAAATCGTCACCATCGTTGGGGGAGGTTCCTAGAGTTATCGCATTCAAAGGTTTGACAGCATCGTTCATGCGTCGTCCCTGGTTCAAACGTTTTTTGGCAGGCCTACTGCTCCCGCTCGTCATTGCTGGACTGAGTCTGGTCAGTGCAGCCCCGGCTGATGCCGCCCGCGGAGGTCGGATGGGAGGGGGAAGTTTCCGAGCTCCATCCATGCCTCGATCAACAGGCGGCACTGGCTACCGCAGTGGTGGTTATCGCGGAGGCGGTGGCTTCGGTTTTCCCTTCATCATTCCAATCTTCGGATTTGGTGGGGGTGGATTGTTCGGGATCCTGATCCTGATGGCGGTCGCCGGTGTTTTGGTGAATGCCTTTCGTGGAGCCGGCGCAGCTGGTGGAGCGGCGCTCAATGGCTACGGCGAACCAGTGGCAGCCATGCCGAGCAAAGTCAACATGATTCAGGTGCAGGTCGGCTTGCTCGCTACAGCGAAGCAACTGCAGGACGACCTTCGTTCCCTCGCCGCCTCCTCGGACACGTCCTCAACAACAGGTCTGCAACGGCTGTTGCAGGAAACGACGCTTGCTCTCCTTCGTCAGCCCGACCTCTGGGTCTACGCCAACGCAGAAAACGGAATGGTTCCGTTCAACTCTGCTGAGTCGACCTTTAATCGTCTCTCGATGAGTGAGCGAAGCAAACTCCAGGCCGAGGTGACATCAAACATCGGTGGACAACGCTTAACCGATGAATCCGCTCGCTCAGCTGTCGGTGAAGCTGATGCAACCAATGAATTCATTGTTGTGACCCTGTTGGTGGCTTCAACAGCCGTCGCCAAACTGCAGGGAGCTGACACGGGTGAGGACCTGAGGCAGACCTTGAGAATCCTCGGTTCCACATCATCAAGCGAACTCCTTGCTCTCGAGGTGATCTGGCAGCCCGAAGGCCGTGGTGACGTCCTCAGCGCAGAAGAGCTGATCACCGCCTATCCAAACCTTCAGCACCTCTGAAGACTCTTCACAAAGTCTTCCACCAACAAACCTTTGTTTAGGTGATTTTTCTCAGAGCCTTTTAGTAGTTTTCAGCTACTGACAATTCAAGTCGTTCAACATTGGCTCCTGACCCACGCTCCATGGAATGGCAGAAAAACGGCGAGCTTTCTGCCACTGATTTTCATGCTCTCCTCACCGCTCTTCAGCGGGTCGAGGTAGACGAGAGAAGCACTGAGCTGGGCCGTCTAAGCCGTGCCAACAAAACGCTGAACTGATTGCCTGGCCTCTTTCCGGATCAAGTTCCGGATGAATGGCTTGCAACTGTCTGGTCTGCTGGCGTCACGAATGAACCTCTGAGCATTCTTAAAGCAGCCATCGCAGCTCCATAGCCGTTGTCGATGTTCACCACGGCCAGCCCTGGTGCACAGCTGGCCAACATGCCTTCAAGGGCTGTTCGTCCCCCCTGGCTCACCCCGTAACCGACAGAGACGGGGACACCGATCACCGGCTGGGGCAGCAACCCAGCCAACACTGTGGGCAGCGCCCCCTCCATTCCGGCACAGGCGATCAGCACTGCAGCGCTCTCAAGGCGCGGCAGCTGATCCAACAACCGATGCAGACCAGCCACACCCACATCCATCAGCAGATCGACGCCAATGCCATGGCAACGAAGCGCCAGCGCCGTTTCAGCCACAACCGTTCGGTCGCTGCTCCCGCCACTGATCACCGCCACCGCAGGCGGGCCTGGGGGCAATCGAGGTAGATCACCGAGGGTGAGGCAACGCGCTTCGGGATGCACAGTCACAGCTGGGAGAGACGCAACCACCGCCATGGCTTTCTCCGCTGACACCCGGGTCACTAGACCGAGTTCCCCTGAGGCAGCAAAGCGTTCCAGGATTGCCGAGATCTGTTGCGCTGTTTTGTGTTCTCCCCAGATGGCTTCCACCATGCCAAGCCGCTGACGCCGCTTCAGGTCCAGACGGGCATCGATCATCGGGCCGGCAGCGCCTGGGGGAGAAGCTCACCTTCCGCCAACAGAGGAAACAGCGGAGGGGCATCGGTCACCCGGTCTAGGGCTTGATTCACCTCAGCCTCAAACAGGGCTTGAACGCGGAGCACCTCATCCTCAGGAATTGATTTCCACTGCTCCCGCGTGGCCCAACGAATCAGCAGCACACCCTCCTGGCGCTGGGGATCCCAGTACAGATCCCGACCCAGAAACCCCTGCTGCTGCTCCAGCCAGGGCTGCCAACTACTCGCTTCCGCCTGCAACCACAGCTCACGATGGGGCTCCGGAACACCAAGACGCAGCTGCTCAATCACCCCGCCATCCGCCATCGCCGGCCCTGCAAGCACCAGCAGCATGGCCACAACCAAGGCAAGAACGCGGCTCATGGCTGGCCCAGCAGGGCAACGGCCTGACAGCTGATGCCCTCCTCGCGTCCCTCCGGGCCCAGCCGTTCATTGGTGGTGGCCTTCACGCCAACGGCATCGGCATCGATGCCGATGCGCCGGGCGATGTTGCTGCGCATCGCCTCGATATGCGGCTTGAGCTTGGGTCGCTCCGCAA
>PAEP01000022.1 GCA_002700765.1 Synechococcus sp. MED850 | reverse complement strand
TCCATCCAGTTGGCGCCAACACCCGTTTCGGCCACCAGGGGCACGCTGAGCTTCACGGCGTTCTCCATGGTTTGCACCACGAGCTCTCGGGTGGCCTCCAAGGCGTCTGGCGCCACTTCGAGCACCAGCTCATCGTGCACCTGAAGCAGCATTCGTCCCGCTAACCCCTGGGTTCGTAATGCAGCCTGCAACTGCACCATCGCCACCTTGATGATGTCAGCACTGGATCCCTGGATCGGGGCGTTGGCAGCAGCCCGGAGTTGCTGCGCCTCCATGCCACCGCGGCGGGCCACATCGAGATCGATCTCCAGCGGGTCCTTGCCCAGCAGCCGCCCCAGCCCATTGCGATCGAAATGGAACGGGCGACGGCGGCCGAGAATCGTTTCCACGTAGCCCCGGCTGAGGGCGAGACGTTCCTGCAGTTCCAGAAAGGCGAACACCTTCGGGTAGCGCTGTTTGTATTTGGCCAGGAACTCCTTGGCGTCTGCCTGGCTGACGCCGGTTTCACGCGCGAAGCGTTGGGCGCCCATGCCGTAGATCACGCCGAAGTTGATCGTCTTGCCGAGGCGACGTTCGTCTGGACTGACCTCGTCTTTGTCCAGCAGCAGCCGAGCGGTCAGCGCGTGCACGTCATCACCGCTGCGATAGGCCTCCTGCAGCACCTCTTCACCGGAGAGGTGGGTGAGGATGCGCAGCTCGATCTGGGAGTAATCGGCGCTGAGCAGGGTCCAGCCCTCCTGAGGCAGGAAGGCCTTGCGAATGCGCCGGCTGTATTCGGTGCGCACCGGAATGTTCTGCAGATTGGGGTTGCTGCTGCTCAGCCGGCCCGTCGCCGTCACCGCCTGGTTGAAATCGGTGTGGACCCGCCCTGTTTCCNCTTCAACCAGCTGGGGCAGGGCATCGATGTAGGTGCTCTTGAGTTTGCTCAGCACCCGGTGCTCAAGCACCAGCGGCACCACGGGATGATCGGTGCTGAGTTTCTCCAGCACCGTGGCGTCGGTGCTGTAACCGGTTTTCGTGCGTCGCGACTTCTTGCGGTCCAGCCCCAGGGTGTCGAANAGCAATTCCCCCAACTGCTTGGGGGATGCCAGGTTGAAGTCCACCCCGGCGGCTTCTCTGGCTTCTGATTCCAGCCGTTGCAGGGTGGATCCCATCTCCTCCGACAGTTCCTTGAGATAAGGCACATCGATGCGGATCCCTGTGGCTTCCATCTCNGCCAGCACCGGTTCCAGCGGTTGTTCCACCTGCTCCAGCAAGGGGATCAGCGGAGCCCCCATCGCCTCCAATTGCTGGCGCAGCAGCAGGGCCAGACGCCGGGTCACATGCACGTCCATGGCGCAGTAGAGGCTGGCCGGCTCCAATGGCACNTCAGCGAAGGTCTGCTTTTTGCTCACCAGATCGCCATAGGTCGTTGGTGAAAAGCCGAATTCCCGTTCCGCCATCACGTCCAGGCCGTGCTTCGCCGCGGCATCGCGCAGGTAATCCGCCAGCAGCGTGTCCATCACCACTCCGCCGAGGGCCACGCCATGGCGCAAGAGGATCAAGCGGTCGTATTTGGCGTTTTGCAGTGTTTTGGGGTGGTCATTGCTGGCCAGCCAGGGAGCCAATGCCATCAGCACCGCCTCCATCGGCAGTTGCTCNGGACGGCTGTCATCGCTCCCCTTGTGACCGATGGGGATGTANGCCAGTGCATTCAGCTCTTCACCCCAGCAGACACCGATCCCCACCAGTTCGGCTTTAAACGGGTTGAGATCGGTGGTCTCCGTGTCCAGGGCCACCGGGCTGGCGATGTTGGTGCAGGCCATCAGATGCTGCACTAGCCCTTCAAGGGCTTTGGAGGTCTGAATCAACTGCGGTTGCAGGGCTGGAAGCCCTGAAGATTCAGCGGCAGGCTCTTCGGCCGCTGGCTCTTCGGCGGCTGGCTGCTGAGCTTTGCTGGAGTCTTTGCTGGCTCCTTGGCTGGCGGGTGATTTTGGGGTTGCTTCAGCATTGGCGCTGTATCCCCCTTCCGAAAAGGCCGCCACGAATCCACTCACCTGGCGCAGCAGGCTGTTCAGNTCCAGATCCTCAAGGCAGGTTCTCAATCCATCGGCATCCACAGTGCTGAGCGCAAGGGAGGGACTGTNCGGCAGCGGCACATCAATCAGGATCTCCGCCAGCTTGCGGGAGAGGTAAGCGTTGTCCTTGTCGGTGCGCAGCTTGCCCTTCAGCGCACCTTTGATTGCTCCCCGACTGGCTTTCGGCCCCTCGGCCTCCACTTCCTCGAGCGTCGAGTAGACAGCATCGAGATCCGTGTTGTCCTTCAGCAAACTGATCGCTGTTTTTGGGCCCACACCACGCACGCCGGGGATGTTGTCGGAGCTGTCGCCCGTGAGCGCTTTGAGGTCCACCACCCTGTCCGGCATCACGCCGAGTTTTCCAAGCACTCCCTCTTCATCGATCAGGGTCGGACCGCTGTTCTTGGCGTAAGGGCCACCCCCCATGTAGAGGACTGCAATGTCGCGCCCGTTGTCCACCAGCTGAAACAGGTCCCGATCGCCCGAGAGGATCCGGACGCCCCAACCCTCATTTGCCGCACGGTTGGCCAGGGTGCCGAGCACATCGTCCGCTTCGTAGCCAGGAGCCATGCAAAGGGGCAGGTCCAGTTGTTCTCGCAGGATCGTCTGGAGTTGATCCAGATCCTGGAAGAACACCTCCGGAGCCACATCCCGATGTGCCTTGTAATTGGCATCGGCTTTGTGACGGAAGGTTGGCTCCGCCGTGTCGAAGGCAATCGCCACNCCNTGGGGTTTCAGCGATTTGCTTGTGTCCAGAAGTGATTTGAGAAAGCCGTAGGTGACGCTGGTGGGCCGTCCGTCCTTGGTGGCCAAACCGCCCTCTCCCCCCTTGCTGAAGGCATAGAAACTCCGGAAGGCCAGAGAATGGCCATCCACGAGCAGTAGCAGGGGCTTGGAGGCAGCCTCAGGCATGGGGGTCCGATTGGTCGTTGATGGTCAGTCGCGGTTCTGTTTCGCCCAAGGGGGGAGATCAATGAAAACGCGGGTGCCGGGTTTCAGACCATTCAAGATTGCAGTGCGGTCGCCGCTGCTGCTTCCCAGCTCCACGGCTTGGAAGGTCGGTTCCTGTTGCTCACCGACAAGAAGCACGCCTGGTTTTCCGTTTTCGGTCACGATTGCCACGGTCGGTACAAGCGTCCGCTCGGCACTGCGCCCGGTCTGGAAATCGATGTCTGCCGTCATGCCGATCAGCAGTTTCTGAGGAGGCTCGACCAAGTCCAGCTCTACCTCGAAGGAGGTCACGTTGTCCTGTTTCTCGGCACGCGGTGCAATCTCGCTGACGCGGGCCTGGAACCGTTCATCCGGGAAGGCGTCAACGCGGATTTCAGCCTTCTGACCGATGGCGATACGACCGATGTCACTTTCCGGAACGCGGGCCACCACTTCCAATCCCTGCGACAGCTCGACCACCGATGAACTGGTGGCGCCGGCGTTCGTGGATGCTGAGGTTGTTGGGGTGACGAAGGCCCCGGGTTCGGCATAGCGGGCAGTAATTGTTCCACTGAACGGAGCCCGGATCACCAGTTGGCGTCCCTCTTCCTGGAGCTGCTGAATCCGCTCTTTGGCAGCAATCACGTTGGCCTGAGCCGCCACCATGTCGGATCTGATGGTGTTGAAACTGTCTGCGCTGACAACCCCTTGCTGGAACAGACCCTCTCGGCGCCTGTAGTCGTCCTGTTTGGCTCGGAAGGCCGCTTCAGCCTGGCGCAGCAGTGCCTGGCGTTCATCAAGTCGGTCTTCAAAGTCTCCGCGGTCCATCACCGCCAGGGTTTCTCCCTCCTCAACAAGATCTCCCTCCTCCACGAGAAGTTCGTCCAGCAACCCGCGGTTGCGAGGACTCACGTTCACACGACGCTTCGCTTTCAATTCGCCGCTGGCGGTGATCACACCGGAGAGCGAGCCTTGGCTGGCTTCAACGGTGTATGGGCTGAGGTCCTTCGTGCTCTTCTGAAGAATCTGATAACGCCAGAGGAGACCAGCACCGGTCAGTACGGCGAGCACGATCAGGATCGTGCTCAGTCGGCGACGTGCACCTTTGCGTTTCCGCGGTGCAGCCATGGTGGGCAATGAGGCCTGTACCTCCATGGCCTTCGACGTGGGTCGCTGCTCGATCCGCACCATGGGGCTAACAAAACTTCACAACATTCTGGCCTCTGACCGGTAGATTCCGGCCCATGCTCAAAGCCGGAATCGTCGGATTGCCCAACGTCGGCAAATCCACCCTATTCAATGCGCTTGTGGCCAATGCCCAGGCCCAGGCTGCAAATTTCCCGTTCTGCACGATTGAGCCGAATGTGGGCACCGTGGCCGTGCCGGATGAGCGCCTCGACAAGCTCACGCAGCTGAGCAGCAGTCGGGACACGATTCCGACGCGAATGGAATTTGTGGATATCGCAGGGCTGGTGAAGGGAGCCAGTCAGGGTGAAGGCCTTGGCAACAAATTTTTGGCGAACATCCGCGAAGTCGACGCGATCGTTCACGTGGTCCGTTGTTTCGANGATGACGATGTCATCCATGTGTCTGGTTCGGTTGGACCTGCACGGGATGCAGAGGTGATCAACCTCGAGTTGGGACTGGCAGACCTCGCCCAGATTGAGAAGCGACGTGAACGTCTCAAAAAGCAGTTGCGGACCAGCAAAGAAGCTCAGCTGGAAGATGGCATTCTTGAGCGAATTCAGTTGGAGTTGGAAAATGGCGGCGCAGCTCGGAATANTGAATTGAGCGATGAGGAACATGCACTTGTGAATCCTTTGGGATTGTTAACCGCAAAGCCGATCATTTATGCGACCAATGTGAGCGAAGAAGATTTAGCTGAAGGCAACCCTTTTTGCATTGAGGTGGAGGAGCTTGCGGCCAAGGAGGGTGCTGAAACCGTGCGNATCTCCGCTCAGGTGGAAGCGGAGCTGGTTGAGTTGGGAGATGAGGAACGAGCCGATTATCTGGATGGTCTTGGTGTTACAGAGGGGGGGCTGCAGAGCCTGATCCGTGCCACCTATCGCTTGCTTGGACTGCGCACGTATTTCACGACCGGTGAGAAGGAAACCCGTGCCTGGACCTTCAAGGCCGGCATGACGGCGCCTCAGGCCGCTGGAGTGATTCATACCGATTTTGAGCGCGGTTTCATCCGGGCGCAGACAATCGGATGTGAGAAATTGTTAGAAGCGGGTTCTTTTTCTGAGGCTCGAAGCAAAGGCTGGTTGCGCAGTGAAGGCAAGGATTATGTGGTGGCGGAAGGAGACGTGATGGAGTTCTTGTTCAACGTCTAGAACGNNCGCGTCNTTGGGTTGGNACNAGTGATGGTTGAAAGTAGGGCGTTGAATGCGAATTTTGGCAGCCTGTCTGATCAACTTACCTGTGATTAACCCAATTAATTTCTCCATGATTTATTGCTGGATTGATGGCGAGGAAAAGTCAACGAGTGAGACTTCCGTTGAGATGTGATCAGGTGGATATGTTTTGAATCGAGAGATGAAATTGATTGTATTTGGCACTTATCTTGCTTGGGGATATAAACGAGCACTTAGGCGTTCGATCGGTGTGGTCAACACATGCCATGGCTTGGGATTCATCTGATCTTGAATCCTTGAGAGGAGGTGTTCAGCAATGCCATGCATCATGAGTTCTTCCTTGAGGGATTGAGGCCTATAAGTGCACCGTCGACGCTTGATCAGTTCCGTGTCGCCGGGGAAGATGTTTTGCCAATCATCACCCCAAACGCTATTGGCGAAGAGGTCATTTGCTNTGGCAAAGTGTGCATAGGTTGATTTGGCGGCTTTTCTGCCGTAGCCCCAATGAGCAGGGTCATGCCAACCGCGCCATTGTTCTTCGTTCAAAATAATTTTCGATGAACCCTCGATGTTTTCCGGGTGAATGCCAAGCGCGTGCAGTCGCTGGCTGAGTAGTCTGGATAACCAAACTCCACGAGTTCCTGGACTGCGATTCAAATATCTGCTTCTGCATTGNAGCCATTGGGGNCCAGGNATGAGTCCGATTGATTCGAGAAACTGATCAAAGGGATCTTGATTAGCCTGCTTGAAGGGTATGAATTTCACCTCAAGGTCACTGGATCGGGCATTCAAAAGTGGTTTGAAGAAATGCCAGAAATTGAAGATATCGTTGCGTTTGACCAATCGTCCTCGTTGTCTACTTTCCCCTGGGAGGTGCCCATTGAGTGCTGCTTGGAGGAACTCATCAAAACTGCAGGTGTGGTAAAAACGTCTGAGTGAGTAGGTGTAACGTGAATTGATGTAATCAAGTTGTGAGCGAATAAAGATGATGATTGTTATGTCGTAATTTTTCTCTTTTGCGATCTTCTGAATTTTTTTGAGGGTTTTTCTGTTGGTCAGGGGGACTGAGAACTGTTCGGCGCTTAGAAGCAGGTTATTGGATTCATGTTGATGTTTGTCGATAAAGTTCGCGAGGCTATCGAGTTTGCCTTTGCAGATATCGCTGGCTAAATTCTTGAATGTAAGTTTTCCTGGGTTCGGATGTTGATAGGTGTATCCATGATTTTTTAGGGATAATTGATTGAGGTGAAGTCGCTCCTGAATGTATGTTGAGGCTGTTTTGTGGGTGCCAGCATGGATTAATAGCCTCCCCGTCATCAGGTCGCTTGGTTTGAGATCGATGGCAATGGTTTAGCACGTCATTGTCATTGTTGTTCACCGATCAGCGTCTCAGAGTTATGTTGATTTCGCCTGAAGACATCATTCTCATGGGCCCTCTGGGATGGACCCGTTCAATTACGCGTGCAAGCCTTCTGCTTTCTCTGCTCCTGATCAACGTCATGCCTTCGGCAGCAGAGGCTGTGATGTTCACACTCCGGTCAAATTCTGTGCTCTCAAAGAAGCCGAATTACAAGACCATGAACCGCCTTGATCTGAAGGTGGACGATGTGGTTGTAGAAGGCCCTGCTCTGGAACAAAACGCTGATTTTTGTCGTTACAAGATCTTTGATCGGGAGGGGCAACCCTTAACTCCTGAAACCGCCTGGGTTCCCTGCCACAGCATCGACAAGCTCTTCATCGTTCCCTGAAGAGGCACGCGTAGAGGATCCAAGCCCTTCGGTTGGTGAACCTGATTCAAATTGGGCGTTCAGTTGAAATGCCGTCGGCAGCATTGCAATGCAAGCTCCACTCATGATCAACCAGAGCACCACACCATGTTGTTGNTGGTCCAGGAGAATCCCCCCCAGCAATGGTGCAAAAACAGCACTGATGGCGAAGCACTGGGAGAACAGTGCCATGGCCAGCCCTCGATGTTCTGGTGGTGTTTCCTCGATCACCGCTTCTGTTGCCGTCGGCAGGAAAGCGGCCTGAGCCAGTGCCATCGGGATCAGGGCCATGATCACCACAACCATTCCGATGGATGTGAGGGCCGAGACGGCAAGCAGAAGGCAGGCGACGCTGAAACTGGCCAGGCTCAAACCAAGCCCGAAACGGACGCTTCGATCAGCAAGCCAGCGGCCAACGGGCCACTGAAGAAAAACCAGAAGCGTCAGCTGCAGAGCAATCAGGGCACCGCTTCCGCTTTCCGTGAGCGCTGGACGCTCGAGACCACCACGGACCAGATCGATTGGTAGGGCGGATTGCTCCAGCGAAAGGATTCCTGTTGCCACAACGCTGATGCCAAGAACAGGCAGGAGTGGAAGCAGCCATTTGAGCCTGATCCCTGCTCCGGTGTGTTGCTTCGCTCTGGTGTTTCTGCTGATCCTGCGTTCATCAATCAGCGGCACCAAGCTGATCAGGATCAACACACCGACCATGCACAGAGCTTCGATGCCGTAGACCAGCCGCAGCATGCCCAGGCCTGCCGCAGCGGTGCCCAGCAACGATCCAATCCCGAATCCGAGCGCATCAGAACTGCGGACCAACGCGTAGCCACGGCCCGATGGAACAGACCCACAGCTGAGCGGAACAGCGAGTTCGATCGCAGGCCAATAAAGGCCTGCGGCCGACCCCAGCAGGATTTCACCAGCTACAAATCCGGTGTAACTGTCAGCGCGGAACAGCACGACATCGGCAGCGATGGCAAGGATGGTCGTGAACCTCACTGGCCAGGAACAACGGAGCCCTTTGTCCAGGAGCGCCCCACTGATCAGGCGGATGACGGTGCCAACCACCGCTGAAATCGCTAGACCACTGCCGACCTGGCTGGCGGTGAAATCGATGGCATGAAACACCATCGGCGTCATAAACACGACCCCGCCAGCTCCGGTGGATGCCAGCAGACGCAACCGCGTGACATGGCGCAGGCCTGGAGGAAACTGGTTCCACCACCGAAGAGGTTCAGGCGTTGTTACGCGGGCTCCTAGCAGGACGATATTTCGCGACGGTGATGGTGAGCAGTCTGCTGCTCTGCACCCAGGGATCGTGGCCTGTTGTGGCAGCAGAGCACCTTGAAGTCGAATTTGATGGTGTTGTTCTTCCAGTCAAGGTCAGCGACCTCAGTCAATGGGTGCGCACGGGTGGAGCGACCAGATCCGAATTGAACAGCTGGTTCATGCTGTTGAACGAGGACAGCAGGGCCGGGTTGATTCGTCTGCTCAAAGCCCCGGTTCTGACGCGTCGGAGTCTTGGACAGCAGATGCTTCGCAGCTGGGCGGCAGGGCCACTGCTGGATGCTCTCGGAGAGTTGATCCGTGCAGACGGAGCTGATCGTGTTCGCAGCGAGCAGGTGCTGAGCACGTTCGAGCGTCTGTTGCAGGACCAAAAAAGCATTTCAACGCTGGATCTGCTTCAGGCTCTGCCAAGCGAGCGACTGCGGCTGGATCTTGATTCCCTTGTTCTGGCCGCCACGCGTTGGCGGCGGCAGATGGAACGGCATCAGAAGCTCACCACCAGTTTGTCCAGAACCCCTGCGACACCCATGCAGGACGTCGAAGAGGAGCTTTCGTCGCCTTCCTTTTCGCCGAAACGGATGCGTCTGCCTGCTCCGCATCGCAGGGAGGGGCTGCCTGTCGAGATCTGGACGCCGGTTCGACGGTCCATGAAGGGGCCGTTCAGCTGGATTCTTCTGATGCCTGGTCTTGGCGGGGATCCAGATCACTTTCAGTGGTTAGCGCGATCCCTCGTTGCTGAGGGCTGGCCCGTCGCGGTCCTGGCGCATCCGGGCAGTGACTCAGCTGCGGTGCAAGCCCTGTTGAAGGGACAGCAGCCTTTTGTTGGCGCTGATGCCCTGCGTCAGCGNCTCGCTGACCTCAACACCGTTTTGATCGCACAGCATTCGGGAGAGCTGCCGGTTGCTGGTGATCAGGTTGTGCTGATCGGCCATTCCCTCGGTGCGTTGACAGCGCTTCTCGCGGTTGGGGTCTCTCCAGTGGCAGGGATCAGCGAGCGTTGCCGTGCAGCCCTGGAGGATCTGCCTCTCACCAATCTTTCCATCCTTCTTCAGTGTGAATTGGCTGCAAGCGGAGCCCTGCAAACGGTGACAACGCCCTCCATGGTGAAAGCNGTNGTGGGGNTGAACAGTTTCGGCAGTCTGATCTGGCCCTCGTCNATTGCCGGCACGGTTCGGCAGCCGATGTTGCTTCTTGGNGGCACGCTTGATCTGATCACTCCACCAATCAGTGAGCAGTTGGCTCTGCTCACATCCCTTGGGCACCACCCAACCAGCCGAGCTGTGATCGTTGAGGGCGCAAGTCACTTCTCTCCAATCCGGGTTGAGGGACAGACGGGGGAAGAGCAAGGGGATGATCTGTTCCAACTCGGTGAGGAGCTGGTCGGAGTGCAGCCGTTAACCGTTCAGCGGCTGTTGATCAGNGAACTGGTCGGNTTTTTGAAAGAGGTTGATGACGATGAGCCGATGGGCGGTTCCAAGCACCTACGCAGCGATTCGGTTCGTTGGCATCGTCTGAACCGGGGTGATGCAGCTCGGCTCGTTAACAAGAATCAGTAGCGGATCCTCGGATCGAGGGCGGCCACCAGCAGATCCACAGCAACACTCACCAACACAACCAGAGCTGCAATCACCACAACGATTCCTTGAACCACCGGATAGTCGCGTTGGTTGATCGCCTCTTGAAGCCTCAGAGCAATCCCTGGCCAGGAAAACGTCACTTCGATCAGGAGAGCACCACCGATCAATGAGGCCACGGTGATGCCAGCGATGGTGAGAACGGGCAAGAGAGCGTTGGGGAGTCCATGGCGTAGCACCACCTGTCGCTCACTTAATCCGCGGCTGCGAGCCGCNTCCACGTAATCACTGCGCAGTGTGCGGCGAAGATTGAGCCGAAGGGCTGTCGTGAACGTGCCACTCAGCAAAAGCGCCAGTGTTCCTGCCGGCAGGATCAGATGACGGATCGTTCCGAGCAACGACGTCCAGTCAGCCATCCAGAGGCTGTCCAGCAGGTAGAAGCCACTGCCTTGAGGCGGCTGGAGGCTGGGGGGAAAACGACCTCCCACNGGTAACCAGCCAAGATTCACAGCGAANAACAGTTGCACCAGCATNGCCACCCAGAACGGTGGCAACGCGTAAGTCCCCAGACCGTAAAGGCGTCCGCTGAGATCTAACTTGCCCTCGGGCCGGGCGATGCCGCTGAAGCCGATGCTCAGACCGACAACGGCGGCAGCGATCAAGGCAATCACACTCAGTTCGAGACTGGCCGGCAACGTCCTGGCAATGATGGCTCTCACGGGTTCCTGATTGATCAGGGCTTGTCCGAGATCTCCNTGAATNAACCCATTGAGNTAATCGAAATATTGATCCAGCAAGGATTGATCAAGCCCGAGTTTGGCGCGCATCGCCGCTTTGGCTGCCGCAGGGGCACGGCTGCCGAGAACGGCATCCACNGGATCTCCTGGGGCGACCCTCAGCAGCAAGAACACCAAAGTGGCGATCAGCCAGAGCATCAANGGAGCCAGCCCCAGCCTGGTCGCGCTGTAACGCAGTAGGTCGCGGGCGCGTCCCATCAGTTCAGTTTCGTNAACTGGGACAGCAGCACCCTGCCGCTCCCGTCAAAGACGGGTTGACTGAGACCTTTTTGCCCCCAGGCTCTCGGTGCCTCGAGCCAGACAGGGATGTAGGCAGCACCCTGAGCGGTCATGCGTTCAACCCGATGAAGGGAGTCCAACCGTTGCTCTCCGCGCAGGATGTCTGACATCTGGAGGGCTGGCTGAAGCCCAGGGGTGGACCAGAAGCTGCCGCTGATCGCNGCCTCTCCCTCAAAGCAGATGTCTCCATCTGCTTTGGCGCAACTCAGCAGGGGGGTCAGGTAGGCCTCAGGATCGGGATACTGGCCGCTCCAATCCAGAATCACGGCCTTGTAAGAGCCCTTCCCAAGCTGTCGGTAAATGGTGGTGGACTCAACACCGTCCAACTGCAGGTCCAAGCAACCGGAGAGATCACGCTTCACCTGAGCCTGCCAGATCAGCGCGAGCAGCTTGTCCGCCGGAACATTGGATCGAAAGGTGAGAGGAATGCTGAGGCTGTTGCCGTCGCAGAAGCCTTGGCTGCGTAGAAGTGCTCGTGCCGCATCCGGTTCGTACTCGGGCCAGCTGTTTCGATCACCCCCTGGAAGGCTCGGGGGGATCAAGGCCCTCAAGGGCCTGCGAAGGCCGTAGCTCACCCGTTCGCTGATCTCCTCGCGATTGAGGCTCAGGGACAGAGCACGGCGAATGCTCTGATTGTTCAGTGGCGACTCGTTGCTGAGCAGCGTCACATAACCGATGCCCATGGCTGGGCCGACCCCTTCNTTCAGCTCGCCCCGATCCGCCATCTGATTCAGGGCATGCCGCTGGTCTTCGTCGATGGAGGCAGAGAGCAGCACGTCCACCTCCCCACTTTTGAGAGCGCCAAACAGAGCAGTGGAATTGCTGAGTGTGATCAGATCCAGGCCGCTGTTCTTTGGTGACTCTCCCCAGTAGTTCTCAAATGGCTCGAGTCGCTGCTGCTGTTCGCTGAAGTCGGTGAGTCTGTAAGGACCTGTGCCGACAAAGCGATCGTTCAGAAATTTGTCGCTGTGATTGCTGTAGGCCTTCGGGGAGACGGGCGTCAGATTCACCGAGGTGAGCAAACCCTCCAGCGAGGTGGAAGGACGGCTTAGNCGNAGTCGCAGGGTGTAATCGTCAGCGACTTCGACTGCCGCGATCCGATCTCCAACGATGTAGCTGAGGGTGCCGATGCGGAGGAAACGACGCAGGCTGAAGGCCATGGCTTCGGCGTTGAAGCGGCTGCCGTCNTGGAACTGAACATCCGTTCGCAGCGGGATGGTCACCGTCAGTCCGTCGGGGCTGATGAGCGGTGGAGATGACGCGAGACGAGCTCTCAGCCTGCCGTCTTCATCAAGGTCGTAGAGCGGATCACCCAGGGCACTGAGCAGCTGAATGATGCTGCCNCCTCCCGCTTTGGCCGGATCAAGGGAGCTGATCTTTCCAGCCGAAGCGACGGTGAGTCGTTCTGAGGGNTCGGGAGGAGTGCAGGCTCCGTTGAATGCAGCNACCANAAGAAGCGTGATCAGCTGGATCCAGCGCCGATCGGGAGGCTGTTGTGTCTGCTGCACGTCCCCAGTGTNCGGCCAATCGCGGGCTATTTAACTGCCGATCAGAGTGATNTGCTCAAGTGAGATCTCNAACACCGGCGAGCCAACCTTTGGTTCGATCGGCCAACGCCTGATCCAGCAGCGATCGTGCTGGTCATCAACTCCGATCACTTGGTAGGTCCCGTCGTCGGTGGCCAGGTTGACGCAGTCCCCCTGATTGACACGCATGGTCCGAGGATGTTCCGAGATGGTGCAGCCTTGGACAGTGACCGTCGGCATGGCGTTCGGCATGAACTGTTGGGATCACAAATCAGTGGGAACCGATCGGATCTCTTTTCGATCTTGACACTTTGAAGCACGCGGCGGCCACTTGCGCCAGTGATGGCTCACTTGGCAACCATGGATCAGAGGCAACCGAGATGGGCAGCCAGCCCAGACACCTCCGGCATCGCCGTGATTGCCGCCAGGGCGTCCACCATTTGGCGTTGGCTGACCTCGTGCGTGATCACAACGATTTCAGCTCCGGCTGCTGAAGCATTGAATTGAATGATGGATTGAATGGAGACGTCACGGTCGCCGAAACAGCCGCCGATGCGTCCGATCACACCGGGAGCTTCGACGGTGTTGAACCGCACATAGTGCCTCTGCTTCACCTCTCCAGGGTTCACCAGAGCGCAGCTTCGCCAGCTGCTCGCTGCAAGCAGTGGATCGACACGCCCAGGCCCATCACTGGCATGGCGAATTCCAGCGATGTTGAGGATGTCAGCCACGACTGCGGAAGCTGTGGGTCCGGCTCCTGCNCCGGGGCCGTAGAACATCACGCTTCCGATGGGTTCACCCTCAACAAGAATGGCATTGTTGACGCCATGGACACCAGCGAGAGGGTGGACCGACGGCACAAGGGTGGGTTGCACCCGCAAGGCCAGAGGAAGAGTCTCGCCATGCCCAACAGCGGGCATCCGTTCCGCAACCGCGAGCAGCTTGACGGCATAGCCGAGCTGACGCGCATAGTCCACGTCCCGTCCCTGCAGTTGGCTGATGCCATCGGTGGGGATGGCGTTTCGCTCCACGGGGCCACCGAAGGCCAGAGCAGCAAGGATGGCGATCTTGTCGGCAGCATCGAGCCCATCAACATCCGCAGCGGGATCGGCCTCGGCATATCCAAGCCGCTGTGCNTCNGCCAGTACGTCTGTGTAGGCAACACCCTCTTCAGCCATGCGCGTGAGGATGTAATTCGTGGTGCCGTTGATGATTCCAGTCACCCGATTGATCCTGTTGCCTCCCAGGGACTGCTTCAGCGGTTCAATGATTGGAATACCGCCACCAACAGCAGCTTCGATCAACACATAAACCCCAGCGGCAGCAGCAGCTTCAGCAATTTCTTGACCATGCCTTGCGATCACCGCTTTGTTTGCAGTCACGACCGATTTCCCGTTGGCAATCGCCTGGAGAATCAAGCTGCGGGCAGGTTCGATGCCGCCGATCACCTCCACCACGACATCCACGTTGGCGTCCTCGACCACGGCCTGAGCATCTGTTGTGAGTTGTTCGGCCGAGAGTTCAACCGGGCGATCTCGGTTCAAATCACGAACGGCGACGCGGACCAGTTCGAGTTCAGCCACGAGCGGGTGACGGTCCCTGGGCGAAAGCAGGATCGACGCCACGCCTCCACCCACCGTGCCGAGGCCCAGAAGACCAACACCGATCCGTGCACCCATCCCTATTGGTCCGCTAACTGAAGACAACAGTTCGACTTTATGAATCGGCCATCTCGTCAGCCTTCCACAGCTGCAGCTTGGGCTTGCATGGTTCTGAGGATGTTGAGAAAGCCGTTGGCCCTGGAGGGTGTGAGGCTGGCTTGAAGCCCTGTTGCTGCAATGAAATCTGGCTTGATCGCTNGAACCTGTTCTGGCGTTAGCCCGTTCAAACCTTGGATGAGCAATGCCAGCAATCCCTTGGTGATCAAGGCATCAGAGTCACCTTTCCATTGCATGACGCCCCGATCAAGTTCGCCGCGTACGTAGACCTGCGACACGCATCCGCGCACCTTGATGTCTTCGGACTGTTGGTCGGCAGGTAGAGGATCAAGCTTCTTCGCAAGCCAGAGAACGTATTCGTAGCGTCGTTTTGGATCAGCCGTGCCCCCGAGGCGCTCAACCATTCGGTCAAGTGCCTCGCTGCCAGTGCTGAGGGTCATCTGACGGATCCGGATTGTCGCCTGCGCACGCTAACCAGCAGTCCGACCAGCAGAAACATGAGCGGGCTCTGGACGACATCATCAAGCTGAACACGCCCCGAGGTGACTGGGATGTCGAGATAATCGCGATGGCCGGGTCCCGCATCCACCTGCAGGTCGTAACGACCATCCTGAACATCGCTCAGATCCAGTCGGATCTGCCCGGACGCATCGGTGGTTCCAAGGATGTCACCGGCACTGCCATCCGGGTTGAGCAATCGCACGACAGCACCGGTTGCGGGTGTTCCGTTCGAGAAGTTGCTTTTGAGTTCGAGGTCACCATCGAGATAGGTCAGTGCGCTCTCGATCTGATGGGCATGAACTGGTGTCGCGATTGCAACCGCCAGCACTGCACAGGAGGTGAGCCAACGCATTGAGATCTCTTCAACGGATCCTCATGATGCGGACTTGAGGTCTGTCAGGCCAGTGCCTTGTTCTGTGATCCACCCGTTGAAGGGGACATCCCAGGGCTCCCTGGGTAACGGTGTTGTCGTCAGGCAGATCTGGGGAAGAACACCAAGAGCAGGGACGGAACGCCATGGCTGCTGAGCACGAAGACGGTCGTAGTAACCGCCGCCGTATCCAAGACGGATTCCACTGCGATCCATCGCCAGTGCCGGGACCAGAAGAAGAGAGATCTCGGATGCCAAAAGATCTGGACCCTGACTGGGCGCTGGGATGCTGCAACCATCGGGTTCGAGGGATGTTTTGCCCCATTCTCGAAACGTCATGGTCCCTGAACCATCAGCAACGGGAAGCGCGACTGCTGTCTGATGGTTCAGAAAACGGAGGTCAATCTCACCTGGAAGGGGCCAATAAATGGCCAGATAACGGTTCTTGTCATCGATGCATCGTCGACTGCTCAATTCCGCTTCAACGCAGGCTCGAATGCTGTCAAAGAGGTCGAGTTGTCCGGTCCTCAGGCTCCTGAAATGGCGTCGGAGCTGTTTCTTGTCGCGGTTCACAGCTGCCAATGCCAAGGACGGATGCGATCGTTCTGAATTGAGGAAATGCAGCTTGGTTTTGCTGGAACGGTTACAAAAAGGTTCATTGGGCAACACTATGGTTCAGGTGGTCAAAGGGAGGACGTCGAAGAGCACAGCACCACACAGTGTTTAGGGGAATTTTTGGCAGCCGGGCACATTGTTCCCGGCTTTTTATTGACACGTTTTCGTTGACGGTTTCATCGCATCGATCAAGCCTCGTCCATGCAGCACGAAATGCCCAAGGTCTTTAGGGGAGCAGTCGGCGATTAACCATTTTCAGGTCTTAGGTGGCTTGGTATCACTGTGCAGAATGGATGTTTCGGATTGAATCAATCAGTCGAAGGAATTTAAGGCTGTTGATTGTTGGCTGGGCTTAAAGGCATTATGCCTGGAATTTGGGAATGCTTGAAAAGTTGATCGGTTTGAATTTGTCGGTTCATTCCATTCGTGTGATGATTTCTGGCTTTCTCACGGATTGACCGCGGTTGACTGGATTTGCGCGATTTGATTGACGGTATGTTTTCGTTCGTTATGGGCTTTGGCTCAGATGATGTTCAAGGCGCGAATGTTTTTGGAGGCGTTTCTTCACTGATTGGTGCTTCGATGTAAGCATAGTCTTGTGTCTTGATTTCAAGTTCTTTCATTGGGACGTTCTCAGGCTTTTCTTGTTGAGAGATAAGTTCCTCCAGAAGTTTCAGGCTGAGCAACAGGGTTGGGACGACGATTCTTTCCGTGATCACGACTGCAGATGCAAGGGTGATTGCAAGTGCGTCAAGAAAGCTGTTGTTGGTTGAGCGCGCTGAAGGCATGATGACGTANCAGATTTTTTATTAATTTAACATCTCGGTGAAGCTAATCATTCAATGGNGCTGCTAGATCGTTGATTTGTTGAGACACTTTTTAACAGCGAGTTTGCTCCTGGGTCTGAAGGTAAAGATGTTTTGATCGCATGGCCTGGTTGCAATGAAAGTTGCTAATTGTTCGTGAGCGTGTGCATTTTTGTGTGGCTTAATGTTGGCGCTTCTATTATGGTCTGAGGATTTCGAGTGAATTGTGATGAATTGAAATTGTTGCAGTTTTTAGTTGCAGTTTTTCAATTGATGAGGCCGTCTTCTGCACCGAGCATGAGGAAAGGTGCTGGTGGGATCGGTCTGAATCCAATCAAGCCCCGCTTGTATTGAAAGAAAGGTTGGATTGATTGTTCTGTCAATAAAAACGTGGCCATGTCTAGTTGTGCCAACACAAAGGGTTTTGGCTATTTTAGTTTTGCGATTGATGATGGTTGGCGGTTTCCGGGTCAGTGTCGAAGCGTTTGGATGAAAAACAGTAGCTGTTGAAGTCTTTGAGTTTGCCGTCATTTCGGTGTTTTTAGGTCTGCACTTTCGTGATGATTGGTTTTCTTTATAGTCAATTACCGTAAAAACCACGCTGTCAGGGCAACGGCCAAAGCATCAGCAGCATCATCCGGTCGCGGTGGTTCCTGCAGATTCAATTCCCGCATCACGGCATCGAGAACTTCATTTTTCTCCGCATGCCCGAATCCAGCGAGGGTGAGCTTGATCTGCATGGGTGCAAACTCGACCGTCGGTATGTTGAAACGCGCCAGTGTCATCATCACGACGCCACGTGCCTGAACCACATTGATGGTGTTGCTTGAGCGATAGAAAAAGAATTTTTCCACCGCTGCTTGCTGTGGCTTCCAGGCCCTGATCAGAAAGCGTAAATCCCTTGCGATCTCTACCATCCTTTGACCATCGGGACGGCCTTGATCCGTGCGGATGATGCCGCAATCAAGCATCCGCTGTTCCCCATGGCTGGTTTCAATCACCCCATATCCGACCCTGGCGAGGCCAGGATCGATGCCGAGGATCCGCACAACGCAGCTCAGGCTGCCAGGGCAAGTTCGAATTCTGCCCTGTCAGTGCTTTCACTGCGTTCAAACACTTTGCAGAACATCTTCACCACTCTGTCTCCGGAATCAACCTGTTCCAGAGGATCTTTCCGCAGTCGATGGCGTAGACAGCACGAGGCAACGCGGGCGATGTCATCTTCACTGACCTCGTCGCGGCCTTCGAAGGCTGCCAGAGCTCGTGCTGCTCGGTTGGTGACGATGTCTCCGCGCAGACCATCAACGTCAAGTTCACCGCAGACAGCTGAAATTCTCAACCGGAGATCGTCGTCGATCGTCACTTGATTGAGTCGTTTCTGCGCATCCACCACGCGTTGCTGCAGGGCATTTTGATTGGCCTCCACAGCGGTGCTGAAGCCATCAGGATCGCTGTCAAATGCGGTTCTCTGATCCACAACTTGCACGCGCAATTCGGGATCCCGAACGGTGCGCACCTCCACACTCATCCCGAAACGGTCCAGCAGTTGGGGACGCAGTTCACCTTCCTCCGGATTGCCTGATCCGATTAAGACGAAGCGGGCTGGATGCCGTACGGAGACCCCCTCGCGTTCGACTGTGTTCCAGCCGGATGCAGCGGAGTCCAACAACACATCAACCAGATGGTCGTCGAGCAGATTCACTTCGTCGACGTACAGCAGACCACGGTTCGCTTTGGCCAGCAGCCCGGGCTCGAACGCGCGAACACCTTCACTCAGGGCCTTCTCAATATCAATGGTGCCGCACAGGCGATCTTCCGTGGCTCCCAAAGGAAGGTCCACCATGGGAACCTGCTTTGGTTCTGTCATCAGCTGATCGCCCTGATCCAAGCGTTGGCGCACGTCACTGCTTTGCAGATCAGGGTCAGCAGGTGAGCTGTTGTAGGGATCACCTGCAACCACCTCGATCTCTGGCAGCAGATCAGCCAGGGCACGAATGGTGGTTGATTTGCCCGTTCCTCGGTCACCCATGATCATCACCCCTCCGATACGGGGATCAATCACGTTCAGCAGAAGCGCAAGCTTCATCTCCTCTTGGCCGATCACGGCCGTGAAGGGGAAGACCCTGCGCTTCCGGGATTCGCTCACGGATTTTCGTCAGTAGAAGACCTGGATTGTTTCACAGGCCGAATGGTCAACACCTGGGGTGGTGTGGCATCAGCGGGATAGATGAGACGGACGCGTACATCCCGTTGTTCACCGGGCGCAAGTTTGAGTTGGCCCAGGGCGGGCCCGCGTTGTCCTTGACGCAGCACCAGATGGACTGTTTGACGTCCCAACGGTGAACCATCGCTGGCATCCAGACCACTGACCTCGACGGGACCACGGAACATGACGGGTCCCGTGAGGCTGGTTCGGAACGACAGGCCCGTCGAAGGGCGGTCTTTTTTCAGTGGCGATTCCAGGGCGAGTTCGATGCACCTTGTGCGGTCTGAGTTGTTGATCAGCGGAAGCGTGAGGTCGTAGTCGACGCCGTAGTTGCCGTGTGCCGCCCATGCTGTGTCTGGATAGGCCGCCTCGAGCTCAGCGGTCTGAACCTGGCCAGTGCCCAACGTGCCGCGTTCGAGGCTGCTGATTGGCCACGACAGAGGTTTGGCCGGAACCTCCAGATGCTCCTTCCCCTCATCGGTCAGGCGTGCCTGCCAACCGCTGCCGACCTGCACGCCGCTGACCCGTGAATAAATGATCTTGCCTTTGGTTCCACGGGGAGTCGGGCTGTGTTCCTTGGAGCTGAGCTCACCACTGGTCAGCATCGCGTTCCACCGCTGGGTGGATGGTGGCGCCTCCTTGCCTCCGAATGCTGCCAGGGTGGCAATGGCCACAGGGCCGGAGCTGTGCAGGCGCAGCTGCAGATTGCGACCATTCAGCAGTGGATCAAGGCCTGCGACGGGAATCGGCAGCACCATCAGNGTCTTGGGTNGTCCCGGTTGGAGCATCCATTGCTCTGTTGAAAGCTCCGGGGCCCTTCGCCGCCGAAGCAGATCACCGGCGACACGACTGCCAGGACCAGCTGCAACGATGTCCCCGGATTCCCGCATGATGGAGGGAAGCGGAAGGAACGGTGCTGCCGTTTGGTTCGGGCGGGTCGCCTGAGACAGCGAGGTGCTGCCCTCCAGCAGTTTCAGGGTTATCGGGTTGTTCCCGATCGGTGCGGCGAGAACGGCCAGCCAGAGTGTTGAGTCGAGACTTTCTTCGTTGCCGGCGTACACGTGATGGCTGAANAGGTCAAAGCGACCGTTGAGTGTCACCTTCAGNCCTGATGGGTGGCTCCCCGGGAANGTCGAGAGCAGGATCCCTTCCTCTCTGATCAGCTCCGGGTTGTTGTCGTTCACCATCAGAACGTCATTCAGAGCCCCTGGCAGAGGCCTCACCTCCTGGATCCTGTCCACCACATCGGCGAGGGCGGGAGGAACAGGAACAAGCGCTGTTGGCGCCAGGGCGATGAAGGCTGCCGTCAGAAGGATGGATCGTTTCATGGCTTCTCGGCCTTTGTTTGTGCTGCGGGAGTCCGAGGAGGAGCTGGTTGCGGTTTGAGATAGGGCGCCATGGCTGAGGCCATGGCGCGAATCAAATTGGTGGAGCGGGGGTCGTTGAAGGGGCCTTGAACCAGGAAACCGGCAACGGCGCGGCGACCATCTGGCAGCTCAATCAGACCTGCATCGGCGTAAGCAATGCCGATGTCACCAGTTTTGTTGTAGATCCTGTAACCCTTTCGAGCCAGCATTTGATCCGGTGCTCCCTGGGCTCCTCCAAGGCCTTGCAGCAGCCCAGTCGGTAGAAGTGTGTTGGTGACGGAAGTCGCCATCACGTCGCGAAACAGATCTCTGGTCCGAAGGCTCAGGCTCTCGCCCGTATCCACAAGCGCTATTGAGCGGCTGAGGTCGCGAGCGCTGGTGGTGTTGGTGCCATCNAGATCCGGAAGCCAGTTGTTGATCTCCGTGGAGGGGAGCCCGAGAGCTTGGAATCTGGCGTTGACTNCCTTCATTCCNCCTGCCCGTTCGATCATCAGGTTCGTGGCTGAGTTGTCACTGATGCGGATCATTTCTGTGGCTGTCTCATGGGTGGGGAAGCGGCTCCCCACAGGCTTTGAGGCCATCCATCCGGCACCGCCGCCGACGAGCTCTTTCGTCAGGGTTAAAGGTTCATTCCAGTGAAGTTCCCCTGAATCGATCAGTTCGAGTGCTGCGAGCAACACCGGAGTCTTGATTGCGCTGGCGGCCGGCATCGGACGTTCCGGGTTCATCGCCGCGTAACGCCCGTCGTCCAGGATCAGCATGTAGGCACTGGCCTTGAGATCGTTCTGTTGGGCCGCAAGTTGCTTCCACTTTCCGGATAGGGCTGTGATCTCTTCCGTCGGCGCGAATTGACCAGGTGGTAATCCGTCAGTTTTGCGAGGTGGAGGTTCTGTGCTGGCCGTTTCGGGAGTGGAGACGCTGTCCTGCTGCGTGCCGGGGAGAAGTTGAGACAACCAGGATGGCTGCTGAAGCCAGTCGGGCAGAGCGAAAGTCTGCTGCGCGACGTTTGGAGCCAGCATTTTCAAGGCTGAACCGGTGAGGACACCGAGTCCGATCCCCATCAGGATCAGGCGCAGCATCAGCCTGACTGGTCCTCCCCAGCCTGCCTTACGCCTCGATGGACGGCTGCTCGTCAATCTGGTGNCTTCTTTCGATCCAGCAGAGGTTAGGAGCGTTCGGTGCGGATGGCCCATCGCAACTGCCGCACCATGCCTCGAAGCAGAGCGACCTCTTCCCGCCGCGTCGTTGCTCTCTGGAGAAGGTCCCTCACCTTGCCCATTCGGGCTGCAGCCGTGTGCTCGAGCAGAAAGCCTGCCTCCAACAAGAGATCTTCCGCATCGTTGAGACAATCATCCATGTCCTGAGCTGGAGCGGGATCTGGGCTGCAACGTCCGGGCTTGTCGTCAAGCAGTTGCAGCCGTCTGAGTTCATGCAGAACGATGCCGACCGCATGGGAGAGGTTCAGCGATGGGTAAGTCTCCGAGCTGTGCAGGCTCAGAACCCTCTGACAGAGNCGCAGTTCACTGTTGCTCAGGCCGCGATCCTCACGTCCGAACACCAGAGCGAGCGGTTCTGCACCTCCCTCCTGCTCATCCGGCCTGTCGATCAGCCAACCCAGCGCTGATTCCGGACTGTGCAGAGGAATGTCGCCGTGATCCAGCCGGCCACAGGTTGCGACAGTGCGGGAACAGTCGTTGATGGCATCGATCAGGGAACTGAACACCTGCGCCTGTGAAAGAACGTCCTGTCCATGAACGGCCATGCGGATGGCCTCTGTTGCTGATGAATCGCAACGTGGCGACACGAGCCGNAGAGCGGAAACGCTGAAATTGGCGCAGAGCCTGGCCACGCTTCCAACATTGATTGGTCCCGCCGGTTCCACCAGAACCACGACGATTNGACGGGGATCCCGGGGTTTCCGTGTCAATCCAAGGTGTGCATGTAGGCCAGAAGATCAGCCATGGCTGCTGGTTCCATCTGAAAACTTGGCATGGGAGGTGTTTCTCCACTGACGATCTGATGAACCAGTTGCGCATCCTTGAAGCGATCGGTGATGCCGATCAACTCAGGACCGAGGAGCCCCTGGCCAGCGAGACCGTGACAGCCGGCGCAGTTGATCCGAAACAGCTGCCCGCCATGGTCAGATGATCCCTGCAGGTCGAAGGTCGCTCTCAGGTATGGATCCTGACGGGCGTTGCCCAGCACCCACAGCAACAGCACCATGCATGCAGCTGCTGCAAGCAGCACCAATGCCGCGATCAAGCCCCGGCCGCGGTCGGTGTTGTCATCGCCTGACCGGGTTACAGCAGTTGATGTCGGCTCTGCCACAGCTTCTGGTGTACATGAAAGAATTGTGGTCAATCCTCCATCCATGTGTGACGAGATGATCGAACCTCTTCTGTGTGGGATCGTTCTTGGTCTGATTCCCGTGACACTTATGGGGTTGTTTGTGGCGGCTTGGAATCAGTACCGTCGTGGGGGAAGCGCTCTGGGCGGTTGAGGAACAGCAGAGACGTGNTCCCGTAGTGGCGACGGCTCAGCGTGATCCAATCACCACTGGGATCCAAGCCCTCTGCTGATGCGTGTTCGCAGACCACGGTCGATTCGCTGGTCAACCATTGCTGATCGGAAAGCAGCGATAAAACCGGTTGATAGAGCCCTGATTGATAGGGCGGGTCGAGGTAAACCACGTCGAATCCTGTGCTGTTGCATCCCCGCTTCAGCCAGGACAGCACGTCTTCACGAAGCACCTTGACCGCTGCCTCGCTGTTGCACCCCTGTTTTGTATCCAGAAGATTTCGTTCACAGAGCTTTGCTGAACGGCTGTCGCGCTCAATCGCAACGATTGAACGTGCCCCTCGTTGCAACGCCTCACAGCCCATCACACCGCTGCCGCTGCAGAGATCAAGCCAGCGACAGCCCGGGAGTTGAGGCGCGAGGATATTCATCACAGCCTCGCGTACGCGAGCCGAGGTTGGTCGGGTCAGCGATCCCTTAGGACTGACAAGTTTGCGTCCCCCCGTCAGCCTCAGCTGGCCTTGCACGTTTGCCGACCTTCTAGTGAAGAGGACGTCTGCAACCAGTCGATCCAATGCTTCAAGAGCGTCACTCCCGAGTCGGACGACTTTTCTGGGTGAAATTGGCAGGCCCCGATGCTGTTGCTCCAAACCATGGCAGCAACTTCAGAATCTCCATAGGGCGCGGTCGCAGCAACGATGCTGTCATCACTGGGGACAGCAGCAAAGGAATGCACGAAATACACCCAAGCTTGAGGATCACCCCGTCTCAACAACGGGCTGTTGTTCACCACCTTCAAAGGTGCCCAGCCCATGTGGGGAATGCGCTCGGATGGATGACGTGGCAGGGCTTCAACCCGACCAGGCAGCAGGCTTAAGCCAGGCTTCTTGCCCTCGGAACTGCCTTCGAACAGAAGTTGAAGGCCGAGGCAGATGCCGAGAAGAGGTNGGCCTTGTTCAGCCCAACTCTTGAGATGGGGAACAAGACCAGTGGATTCAAGGTTCTCCATTGCGGGATCAAAAGCCCCAACACCCGGCAGGATCAGGGCGTCTGGAATCTCGAGATCCGCTGAGCACTTGACGTCAACAACGTCCTGGCCGAGACGTCGAAAAGCCTGTCGAACGGAATGGAGGTTTCCCATTCCGTAATCGATCAGGCCGATCGTGGTGACCACCTGATCTGCCAAGGGAGATCGATCAGAGGTACTTGGAGATTGTGCCTGACAGGGTTGCTTTGGGGACGGCACCGACAACGGTGTCGACCTTTTGGCCTCCCTTGAACACCATCAGAGTGGGGATGCTGCGAATGCCGTACTGACTTGCGACGTTTGGATTTTCGTCGGTGTTGAGCTTGAAGACCTTGATCTGCCCTTCAAATTCCTTGGCGATTTCCTCAACGATTGGTGCAACCATCCGGCAGGGGCCACACCAGGGGGCCCAGAAATCCACCAGAACAGGCACATCACTCTGCAGAACGTCCTGTTCGAAAGACGCATCAGTGACGGCAGCCGCGCTGGACATATGACCTGGAAGATGTGCTCAGAACTTAGCAACAGCGAACAAGGGAGATCTTNTGCCTGATCCCTTCGATGGGAACTGTGATCGTTGAGCCGAAGAATGAAAGCCCGAACGCGCCGGGCCGGGGGGTGTGAGGAGTGTGTGGGCATCAGCCCGCACACACACCTCACACTAGCCCTCGATTACTTGCCCATTCCCAGTTGCTGAGCCTTCTGGTACACCTTTCCTTCGGTGAGCAATGAAGGTGCCACAACAACCTCCACCTGCTGCATTTCGCGCATGGTGCGCGCACCGAGGGTGCCCATGGATGTTTTTAGTGCTCCCAGGAGGTTGTGNGTTCCATCGTCGAGAAGTGCAGGCCCTTTCAGAATTCGCTCAAGGCTCCCTGTTTTCCCCACATTGATGCGGGTGCCTCTTGGGAGNACAGGACTCGGTGTCGCCATCCCCCAGTGGAAGCCTCGGCCAGGAGCTTCTTCGGCCCGGGCGATCGGCGAGCCGATCATCACGGCATCGGCTCCGCAGGCGATGCATTTGCAGATGTCGCCGCCGGTCACGATGCCGCCGTCCGCCACGATCGGGACATAGCGTCCGGTTTCGCGTTCGTAGTCATCGCGTGCTGCAGCGCAATCGGCGACTGCAGTGGCCTGAGGAATGCCGACGCCGAGAACACCACGCGAGGTGCACGCAGCTCCTGGACCGATTCCAACCAGCACCCCCGCAGCTCCGGCCCGCATGAGCTGCATGGCCACGTCGTAGGTGACGCAATTGCCGATGACAACAGGAACGCCCATGTCCCGGCAGAGAGCTTCTAGATCCAGGCTTTCCCGCCCTGCTGGGCCGATGTGTTCCGTGGACACAACCGTTGCCTGAACGAAGAAGAGATCAGCACCTGCATCAGTGATCACGGATCGGTATTTGAGGGCCGCGACAGGTGTTCCGCTGACAGCTGCGATTCCGCCCTTCTCCTTGATTTGACGGATGCGCTGATGGATCAGTTGTTCCTGAACCGGTTGGCTGTAGAGCTCCTGCATGAGNGGGACGAAGGCGTCCTTGCCGACAGCAGCGATGCGATCCAAAACCGGGTTTGGATCCTCGTAACGGGTCTGGACTCCTTCAAGATTGAGGACGCCGATGGCTCCGTGTTTGGAGAGGTTGACAGCCATGTCGACGTCGACAACACCATCCATCGCACTGGCGATGATCGGAATGGTGCGTTCAATGCCTCCGATGCTCCAGCTGGTGTCTGTGACTTCAGGGTCAACAGTCCGCCCTCCGGGCACCAGGGCGATTTCATCGATTCCGTAGGCCCGTCGAACGACTTTGGAGCGTCCGAGCTGAATGTCCACCGCTTGAGAGCGCTAATTCAAAACAAGCTACCAAGCGGCACCTGGTCAACCGTTTCAACGTCCGGTGATGGTTCTCCAACGGCTCTGAAGCATTGTCGTCACCTGGCTGCGGTCACTGCTCTTGATCAGGTTGTTGAGAGAGAAATTGATCAGCCAGATCAGACCTGCAAGTTCAAGCAGCCCTGATGCCAGAGGAATGCTGTCGATGATGCCGATCACACCGCTGTAGATCCTCACCACGATGATCAGAATCAAAACTGTTGCGATGACGCGCAGGGGAGTGCGCCATTCGCTCCAAAAGCTTCCGATCCGGTCAGTGGAGGCCCAAGAGCGGATTTTTTCCGTCAACAGATCCCATTCCCCGCCACTGGATTCAGGGCTTTCTTCAGATCTGGCAGGGATTTCCACGCTGGTGGAGAACACGGGATCCAGGCTTGGCGAAGCTTGTTCCTTGACTGTTTGATCCGTTGTTGCTGACGGTTGTTGATCGAGGATCTCTGGAGCGTTCTGTTTCGCGCTTNCAGCGACCGGCACTTCCGCTGCTGGGACTTCAGGTGCCGGAGTGTCGCTGGGGGCAGGCATCGGAGTGTCCTCGGTCGGCCCCATGTCGGTCGCGTCAAAAAAAGTGCAGCGAGCATATCGGAGGTTTCTGAGCCAGGTCCCGACCGAGATAAACTGATTAACGGTCAGGAGATCAGATATGGCGGATTCTGTGGGGCCAGGAGGCGGCGGTCCCGGCGATTCCGACGATCGAATCATTCAGACGGATCTTCGCAACGAGATGTCGCGCTCCTACATGGAGTACGCGATGAGCGTGATCGTGGGTCGGGCTCTGCCTGACGCCCGCGATGGTCTTAAGCCTGTGCATCGACGCATCCTCTACGCGATGTACGAGCTGGGGTTGACCAGCGATCGCCCTTACAGGAAATGTGCCCGTGTGGTGGGTGAGGTGCTTGGTAAGTACCACCCTCATGGCGACACGGCCGTCTACGACGCCCTGGTGCGCATGGCCCAGGACTTCTCGATGTCGATGCCCTTGATCGATGGGCACGGCAACTTCGGATCGGTNGACAACGACCCACCTGCGGCGATGCGATACACCGAATCGCGGCTGCAGTCACTCACCACGGACAGCCTGCTGGAGGACATCGAGGCTGAGACCGTTGACTTCGCTGACAACTTNGATGGTTCCCAGCAGGAGCCNACGGTTCTGCCCGCCAGAATTCCACAGCTGCTGCTCAATGGATCAGCTGGAATCGCGGTGGGAATGGCNACCAACATTCCCCCTCACAACCTGAGTGAGCTGATTGCGGGCTTGCTGGCACTGATCGAGAACCCGGAAATCACCGATCAGGANTTGATCCGATTGATTCCTGGCCCAGATTTNCCAACGGGTGGTCAGATCCTTGGCCGCGATGGCATTCGCGAGACCTATTTCAGTGGTCGTGGATCTGTGACCATGCGGGGCGTGGCTTGTATCGAGACGATCGAGTCTCCCGGGCGTCCTGATCGCGATGCGGTGATCATCACGGAACTCCCNTATCAGACCAANAAGGCCGCACTGATTGAACGCATTGCCGAGCTTGTGAATGACAAGAAGCTCGAGGGAATCTCCGACATCCGAGACGAAAGCGACCGTGACGGGATGAGGATCGTGGCGGAACTGCGCCGTGATGCTTATCCGCAGGTTGTGCTCAACAACCTGTTCAAACTGACGCCGCTACAGAGCAATTTCAGCGCTCACATGCTGGCGTTGGTGAACGGCGAGCCGATCCTGCTCACGCTGCGCAGGATGCTCGAAGTCTTTNTGACNTTTCGGGTTGAAACGATCGAGCGGCGCACCCGTTACCTCTTGCGCAAAGCGGAGGAACGGGATCACATCCTTCTGGGCCTTTTGCTTGCTCTTGATCAGCTTGANCCCATCATCGCCTTGATCCGAGCGGCATCAGANACGGCAACGGCTCGTCAGCAGCTTCAGGAACGCCATGGACTCAGTGAGATTCAGTCGGATGCAATTCTGCAAATGCAATTGCGCCGCCTCACGGCTCTAGAGGCGGACAAGATCCGCCTGGAGCATGAGGATCTTGTCACCAAGATTGCTGATTACAAGGACATTCTTGGCCGTCGTGAACGGGTCCTCGGACTGATTCAGGATGAGCTNGGTCAACTGCGCGATCGCTACAAGACGCCNCGCCGCACGGAGATCCTCGACCTCGGTGGTGGCCTTGAGGACATCGATCTGATTGCCAACGAGCGGTCCGTNGTTCTTGTCACAGAGACCGGNTATCTCAAACGGATGCCGGTGAGCGAGTTCGAGGCAACAAGCCGCGGCACGCGTGGCAAGGCCGGGACCCGCAGCCAGGGGGAAGAGGCTGTGCGGTTGTTCATCAGNTGCAATGACCACGACACNTTGTTGCTGTTCAGTGACCGCGGCGTCTCCTATGCCCTGCCGGCCTATCGGGTGCCTCAGTGCAGTCGAACTGCNAAGGGCACGCCAGTGGTCCAACTGCTGCCGATTCCGCGAGAAGAGGCCATCACCTCTCTGCTGGCTGTNTCGGAATTCAATGATGACACCGACCTGCTGATGCTGACGCAGGGTGGCTTCATCAAACGCACGCGCCTTTCGGCGTTCAGCAACATTCGTTCGAATGGCTTGATCGCGATTGGTCTTGAGGAGGGAGACGCTCTCACTTGGGTGCGTCTTGCCGTGCCGGGAGACAGCGTGCTGATCGGTTCGAAGGCGGGAATGACCATTCATTTCCGCTTGGTTGATGAGGAATTGAGACCTCTGGGACGGACGGCTCGCGGTGTCCGTTCCATGAATCTGCGTCAGGGTGACAGNCTGGTGAGCATGGATGTGCTCCCGGTCGAATTGGCCGATCGGGTCGCCGCCAGCGACGAATCCTCTGATGAGGAGAGCGATTCCGCTGATTCTGCGGTGGCCGACGGCCCCTGGGTGTTGGTGGCCTCCGCTTCCGGGCTTGGCAAGCGGGTGCCGGTCACGCAGTTCCGTCTGCAGAAACGGGCCGGGATGGGGCTCCGCGCCATGAAATTCCGCAGGGATGACGATGCACTGGTTGGATTGCGGGTGCTCGGCCCCGGTGAAGAACTGCTGCTGGTGAGCGAGAAGGGTGTGATTGTTCGNACAAGCGCGGATGCGATTCCTCAGCAATCACGTGCTGCCACAGGAGTCAGGCTGCAGCGTCTCGACAAGGGAGACCGGCTTTCCGAGGTGGTTCTGGTGCCGCCGGAAGCGGACGCGGAGATCGAAGCCGAAGACNTGGTTGCTGAAGAAAGCGTTGACGCGGGTTCTGCGCCGGTCGAGCCAGAGAACGGAACATCTGGGGCTGCTGCTGAAGGCCCTTGAGCACCCCCCCCGATGTGTTGGTGCTGGGCGGAGGGCCNGCGGCCCTCTGCATCGCCGCTGAGCTGATCACGCGTGGTGTGTCAGTTGAGGGGATTGCTCCTCAGTCTGTTGAGACGCCATGGCCCAACACCTACGGCATCTGGGCTGAGGAGTTGGACTGCCTTGGGCTCGAGCATCTGTTGNAGCATCGCTGGAGCGACACCGTCAGTTATTTCGGTTGCGGTGGTTCTTCTGATGAGGATCNCGCCTCATCGCATGGGTTCGATTACGGACTCTTTGACCGTGCTGCACTGCAACAGCATTGGCTGTCCCGTTGCACGGGAATGGTCTGGCATCAGGACGTGGCAGAGCAGGTGACAGCAGGCTCTCAGCTCACCTCGGTTCGATGTGCGTCCGGTCGGCAGTGCGACGCGAGACTGGTGATCGATGCTTCCGGCGCTCGCTCACCTCACATCCGAAGGCCAGATCGGGGTCCGGTTGCGGGTCAAGCGGCCTACGGCTTGGTGGGCCGTTTCTCACGTGATCCGATTGAGCGGGGTCGCTTCGTTCTNATGGATTACAGGAGCGACCATCTCACTCGCCAACAGCTCGGCGAACCACCCACGTTCCTTTACGCCATGGATNTAGGGGATGGCGTGTTCTTTGTGGAGGAGACCTCACTCGCCCATGCTCCTGGCCTGCCGTACCCCCTGTTGAAGCAGCGCTTGGAGCAAAGGCTCCAGCACCGAAATGTGTCCATCACCGAGGTGATTCACGAAGAGTTCTGCCTGTTCCCGATGAATCTTCCTTTGCCGGATCCCTCTCAGCCTGTGCTCGCCTTCGGCGGCGCCGCCAGCATGGTGCATCCTGCCTCGGGATACATGGTGGGAGCATTGCTNCGGCGAGGGCCTGCCCTNGCTCACGCGTTGTCAGACGCCTTCAAAGTGCAGCCTCCTCTCGCTTCCGAAGCCTTGGCGCGATGCGGTTGGCGGGCGCTTTGGCCNAGGGAACTGGTGTTGCGTCATCGCTTGTACCAGTTCGGACTGAGCCGGCTGATGGGTTTCCAGGAGACGTTGCTTCGCCGTCATTTCGCCACGTTCTTTTCACTGCCCAAGCAGGAGTGGAGTGGCTTTCTCACCAACACCCTCACCTTGTCGCGTCTGATGGCAGTGATGGTGCGCCTGTTTGTCTTGGCCCCCTGGGACCTGCGTCTTGGGCTTGTGTTGGGCATGGGCGGATCCCCAAGGCCATGTCTGCCTGAATCAACGGAATCAACGGAATCGACGGGTCAGGGC
Organism: Synechococcus sp. MED850; assembly: GCA_002700765.1. The sequence continues at coordinate 63,473 of PAEP01000022.1, read as the reverse complement.
TGAGCTGGGGAGCTGTTATCCCTTCAGACGGGTTGATTTAGATGTCCGGATCGGTGACCCTCTGCCAGTCGCGCGGCTGAATCAGCGGAAACAGACGGTCATCGCTTTTCACATCCTGGAGCCATGACCCGTCCAACGCTGATTGGTCATCGATGGTTTGCATCAGGGTCCAGAAGCGTTCCAGGTGTCGTTCGATGCGTTCCTTGGCCAATCCTGTGGTGGTGCCAGCACGCAGGATGAAGCTCCAGTCGGATGACTGTGCNAGCAANAGCTCCCTTGCGGCTTGGCGCAGGAGATCCAGATCGGATTCCTTTGCAACACCTCGGCTGCAACGTCGAACCATCGCGTCACCTGCGCGATCCCATTCCGCAACGATCCAGGCATTGCTGTCATTCAGCCAGTAATTGTGAAAGCCACCTTGGCCCCAGCTGGATGGGCAGGGATCGCAGAGCTGCAACTGTCCTGCCTCCACCAGAACATCTTTCAGCCGCTTGAAACCGACTCCTTCAGCGGGGCCCTGACGGAACAGCTCGGCCAGAAAGGCAGGCCCCTCGAACCACCAGTGACCGAAAAGCTCGGCATCAAANGGGGCCACAAGCAACGGTGTGATCTCCATCGCTTCAGCCAGCTGGTCCAGTTGTTGGCGGCGACCTCTCAGGTAGTGCCGAGCATGTTGAACAATGCGTTCCGCGGCAATGGAGGGGGCGTAGGGCTCTTTGCGGTCCAGCGGCAGCGCATGATCCGTCACCCGGTGCAGTTTCAGACCAAGCGGCCGCTGCTGGGCCAAGTCGAGGGGCTTCAGATCGTCCAGAGGCAGGTCCCAGCCAAGGTCCCGATGGAATTCGCGGTAGGCGGGATCTCCGGGATACCCGTCCTTGGCAGACCANACCGGCAGGGTCGCTTCGCTGTCCCGTCCGAAAAACGCCACGCCGTTTCTGCTGCAGATCGGCGCATAAACGCCGTATCGCGGGCGTGGTCGAGCATGAAGTAGGCCGTGACCATCAAGAACGGCATACCGAAGACCGGCATCCCGCATCCATTGGTCGAGACCTTCGTAGTAAGCGCATTCAGGTAGCCAGATGCCGAGAGGTCGTTCCCCGATCAGCCTCTGGTGCTCCCGTACGGCAGTGCGCAGCTGGCCACGGATCGCTTCAGGGTTCTGGCGCAGTAGGGGAAGGTATCCATGGGTGGCTCCGCATGTCAGCAGGTCGACAACACCGCGTCGTTGCAGGCTTGCAAAGCGCTGAATCAGTTCTCCATCGCAATCCCGCCAGGACTTGCGATGGATTTGGATTGTTTCGGCCAGGTGGTCTGCCGCCTCTTTGAGGGCGGGAGCCGCCTTGGGAAGCAACTGCAGGCGAGCCTCGATCCAGCCTGGAAAACGTTGCTTCAGGTCAACGTCACAAAGGAGCGATAACAGGGTGGGGGAGAGTCCAATCGTCAGCTTTGGCTGGCGATTGGGATGATCCGCGGCATGCTCCAGCACGTCCAGGATCGGGAGGTAACACTCGATCAGCGCCTGGAAAAACCAATCCTCTTCGAGGGAACCCGGTTGCGAGGAACGGACGTAAGGAAGGTGGGCGTGAAGAACCAGGGCGAGAGCGCCTTTGGTCAAGGAACCACCAGAAAGGTGGNTGAATCTAAGACGAGTTTCCCTTTGAGAACCGTTTCACATCGATCACTTGATGGAAGAGAGATCTGAGTCGCTTAGACTTTCCTAACTCATAGTCATTCCGACTAAAGACCGCCGCTGGAGCGTTGTCATGGCCAAGGATCCCGGTCGCGTCCTGATTTTTGACACCACCCTGAGAGATGGTGAGCAATCTCCAGGTGCCAGTCTCAACCTCGAAGAGAAGCTCGCGATTGCTCAGCAGCTGGCCCGTCTCGGCGTGGATGTGATCGAGGCTGGCTTTCCCTTTGCNAGCGCCGGTGACTTTGCAGCCGTGCAGCGCATCGCGCAGCAGGTTGGCGGCGAACACGGTCCTGTGATCTGTGGTTTGGCCCGTGCTTCCAGAAAGGACATCAAGGCCTGCGCGGAAGCTGTGGCCCCGGCGCCACGGCACCGCGTCCACACCTTCATTGCAACCAGCGACATTCATCTGGAGCACAAGCTGCGCAAGAGCAGAAAGGAGGTTCTGGCCATCGTCCCGGAGATGGTGAGCTACGCCCGATCTCTTGTGGAGGACGTTGAATTCTCCTGTGAGGACGCTGCTCGCAGTGACCCGGANTTTATGTATGAGGTGATCGAGGCNGCCATTGCCGCTGGGGCCAGCACCATCAACATTCCNGATACGGTCGGCTACACCACCCCATCGGAGTTTGGAGAGCTGATCCAAGGCATTGATCAGCATGTGCCGAACATCAACGATGCCGTGATCTCCGTGCATGGACACAACGATCTCGGTCTAGCGGTCGCCAACTTTCTTGAGGCTGTCAAACACGGAGCCCGGCAGCTGGAATGCACCATCAACGGCATTGGCGAACGGGCTGGCAATGCNTCGTTGGAGGAACTGGTGATGGCATTGCATGTTCGCCGTCGTTACTACAACCGCTATTTCGGTCGACCGGAAGACAGCCCAACGCCCCTCACGGGTGTGCGGACCGAAGAGATCACGAAGACATCCCGTTTGGTGTCCAACCTCACCGGGATGGTGGTGCAACCGAACAAAGCAATCGTCGGCGCGAATGCCTTCGCCCACGAGTCAGGCATTCACCAAGACGGTGTGCTGAAGAATCGACTGACCTACGAAATCATCGACGCACGCACGGTTGGATTGAGTGATAACCGCATTTCCCTCGGCAAGCTCAGCGGTCGTAGTGCCGTTCGTGCACGTTTGGAGGAGCTCGGCTACGACCTCACCCGCGACGACCTTGATGAAGCCTTCGCTCGCTTCAAAGACCTTGCTGATCGCAAACGTGAGATCACGGACCGAGATCTTGAGGCGATTGTGAGCGAACAGGTCCAGCAGCCGGATGCGCGCTTTCATCTCAAGCTCGTCCAAGTGAGCTGCGGCAGCAGTCTTCGTCCAACGGCCACTGTGACGCTCATGGATGAGCAAGGCGGTGAACGGACGCTGTCCGCGGTCGGCACGGGACCGGTTGATGCGGTCTGCCGAGCTCTCAACGATCTGGCAGGCGTCCCGAGCGAGCTGATCGAATTCTCTGTGAAGTCCGTTACCGAGGGGATTGATGCGATGGGTGAGGTGACCATTCGTCTCAGACGTGACCGCTCGCTTTATTCAGGTCACGCTGCCGACACCGATGTTGTGGTGGCCTCTGCTCAGGCTTTCGTCAACGCCCTGAACCGGCTTGTGGCTGGAACTGAGCAACCTCAGCTGCACCCTCAGAAAGATGTTGTTTCAGCCGAAGCCCGTCCAATTCTTTGAGGTATGAAACGCCGTCTCTTGGTGTCTGTGCTTCAGCTCATGCTTTTGCTGCTGCTNGCACTGGTCGTGCTGATGCCTCTGCTTTGGCTGGTGAGCACGTCATTGAAAGGGCCTTCGGAAAACATCTTCAGCAGTCCCCCGGCACTGTTTCCAGCTGAACCAAGCCTGAATGCCTACATCCGGCTGTTTCAGGACAACCCGCTCACCACCTATCTGCTGAACAGCACCATCGTCAGTGTTCTTGCGGTGGTTGCCAACTTGCTCTTCTGCTCCCTGGCGGCCTATCCACTGGCCAGGATGCGCTTTGCAGGCAGAGGGCTTGTGCTTGGCCTGGTTGTCGCCACGATCCTGATCCCTTTTCAGGTCGTGATGATTCCCCTTTACATCCTCATGGTCCAGTTGGGTCTTCGCAACACCCTGCTTGCGCTGATCATTCCCCAGGCAGCAACCGCCTTTGGTCTCTACCTGTTGCGTCAAAGCTTTCTGGCCGTGCCGCCGGAGCTTGAGGAAGCAGCCCGGATTGACGGATGCAGCAAGATCGGGGAGTGGTGGAACGTGATGATCCCCGCCGCCCGCGCAGATCTGATCACCCTGGCGATGTTTGTGTTCATCGGCACCTGGAGTGACTTTCTCTGGCCGCTTGTGATTCTTGACGACCCCCAGCTGTACACCCTGCCCCTCGGCCTTCAGCAGCTCTCCAGCAGCTTTTCCCTTGACTGGCGCGTTGTTGCAGCCGGTTCGGTGGTGTCAATCGTGCCTGTTCTGTTGCTGTTTGTTCTCCTGCAACGGTTCATTCTTCCGAGCGCTTCAGGCGATGCGGTGAAGGGATAACTGAAGGCCCTTCTGCGCCAGGTTGTCCCTTGACGTCTTGAATTGAATCCGTATCCACGATCGGCTCGGGGTCTTGCCTGGTCTTCGTTTTTGGCGAAAGGGTGGCCCGTTCGGCCTCGATCAGCTCCTGCAGGCTTCGATCGTTCGTGTCAAAACGCCTTTGCAGTTGCCGCAGTTGGGACTGAAGCAGTCCCAACTGCTGGTTGGTCATGTCTCGGTCATGGATGTTCACGAGCTGCTCAAGACGATCAAGCTGCTGGTGGACGGCATGAATCCTTCTGTTCTGTTCACGCAGCCCTAGCCAAAGGGTCACGAACAGAACGCTCATCAAACTGAGTGCTGCGGTGCAAAGGAGGCACAGGCTCTGGTTTGATGGTCGTGAAGGTTGTTGAGAGCCAGGAAGTCGTGTCACTGCAGGACCTCGATCGTCTGATGGAACGCAGACAGCACGAGCCGATTCTGGCGGCGCGTCTTCAGGAGCCACTTGATCTCGAGGCGTTCATCGGCCTCGCCGAGGAATTCGGATGCACCGTGACAGAAGCGGATGTGTTGGCAGCACAGCAACGCGAACAAGGATCCTTGAGTTCGCAGGATCTGCAGAAGTGTCAGGCAGCCGAGGCAAGACGTTTGAGGAATTTCATCCACGGCTGAGGTTCGAATCCACCGTCGCAACGGTCACTTAAGCCCGTGTTGCCAACGACTGACAGGACTGCTGGGCTCGGCTGAAATCTGAGACAAGTGAGAGAGGGAAATGTCCTTTTGGCAGGACAGCAGCAGAGTCATCGTTCTGAAGGCTCAGCGCGATTCAGATGGGTCTGATGTGCAACCTCTTCTCAGAGGTGATCAAGCGCCTCCAGGGCCTGCAGATGATCGATTGTTCATGTCATGGCGTGACCTGATCGGAGAGCGTTGATTGGCTCAAAGCCGAACGACATCGGGTGTTTCTCCATGGGTTTCACCAATCCAGCGCGCGTGTCTCAGAGCTCCGTCGTGGGTGTGAAACACCCAGGCATCATCCAGGGATTCAGAGGATTCGATGNGCTGGCTCAGGGCGTTGACCGTCAAATAACGGTCTGCTGATGTGGATCGCAGAACGTAGCGTTCGGCGTACGTGGAGAACATGAAGGCAGGACCGTCTGATCAATCCCTAGCCTCCTCGAGACTTGATGAGACCCTGTGTTTATCTTTTCTCTCAATTTTCTTCTGCCAGCGTTAATAANCTGCGCTGTTGGATGCAAATTGGCTGCGGTGGGCTGAACCGAAGTTGATGCCCCCCTTCTCGGAACCAGGATTCAGCCTGTGGTTCCAGCAACACTTGATTGGAATCAATCTCCCACTGGCNTCTCAGGTACTGAGCGATCGCCTCGTCGGCAGGCGCGTCCTGACGTTGCCAGTGAACGAGGGCGAATTGCACGACTGTCGTCGTGAGAGTGACGATGCGGTGAGCCTTGTTTCCGTCGTTCGCCGGCTCCANTGTCTCGACCAGCTGTTCATTGCAGACAAACAGGCGCAAGGCATGCTGACCTGAAGCTTCTGGAAGNGGGTATTTGTTGAGATAGAGCGACCTGGCTCGGCGAAAGGCGGCTCCCGGTGCCCTGGTGAGTAGATCTTTGTAGGCCTGCAGCAGGGGTTCAGTCACGGGGCGTCCTCCTTGATGCGTTGTCCATCAGAGCAGGAGAGGTTGACGGTGCCCCATGAAATGATGATGACAATTCCGGGATTGTCCAGTGATGGCATCACATCGTTCCCGTTATCGGCTCGCTGGCCTTGATGGTCAGCCTCATCCAGTGCTGGATACCCCCTACGAGAGTCTTGAAACCGCGCTGGCCGAGGCGAGCAGCTGGTGCACAGGCCAAGGGGCGTCCTGTCCAGCGGCGCAGCGTGGGATTGCGGTGCAGGTTCGTACCGCTACGGGCGGTTGGAGAACCATCGACTACCCCAGCAGCTGTCTTGTTCCATCCACTTCGATGGACCGCTGAATGAACGTCAGTGTCGATCTTTGTGTGGTGCCGATCGGCGTCGGAGTCTCCCTNTCTCCTTACATCGCTGCTTGTCAACGGGTGATCGCTTCAGCCGGGCTGGTGCATGAGCTCGGCCCCAATGGAACAGCGATTGAGGGTCCATGGGATGAGGTGATGACCTGCATACATGACTGCCATCAGGAGCTGCATCGCCTTGGTGCTCCAAGGATTTACACAACACTGAAGCTCAACACGCGAACCGATAAAGATCAGTCGTTTCGGGACAAAGTTCGATCCGTTCAGCNACGAACGGCTGATGCAGACAACAGCGGTGGCTGATCAAAGCTGAGCCAAACCTGACAAGCGACGCTTTCACCGAAATGTCACCAGAAACCATGGGGAGGTTCACCGCAAAACGCAGGGTCAATTCACTGGAGAGGAGCGGATCTTGGGGATGTCGAGTGATTCGTCCCTTCTCCTCCTCTGATCCATGAAAGACATCACAACCGTTCTGACCTCCATTGCGGCATCTTCCGTTCTGATCCTTGGCCTGACGGGGGTTGCCTTGACATCCACCCTGACGCTGACCGCTCCGCTCCAGCAGGACGAGGCGATCCAACCCTCTGTGGGCTGTTTTGAAGTGCTNGGCTCCGAACTCTGCGACATGCTCTGACCGCATAGCCGAGGCTGAAATCTGAAGAAGTTCCTGCCGAAACAGCCACTCCACAACGAAGTTGAGACCAATGAGAACAAGTTGAGTCTCATTTGTGTCCAAAATGCGTCTCGCCGTTGTGTTGTCTCTCCTTGNCCTGGTCGGGATAGCGCCTGTGGGTGGGGCTGTTCAGGCAGCGACGTGGGACAGGATCGGTGGATACATCCGTCTGATGCGACGCGTCGGGGTGAAGTCCCTTGTGGCCAAGGATTGCCCTGAAGGTCTGCTTGGGGCCTTCCATGAGGGGCGCAAGGTGCTGCTCATGTGCGGCAACAACCTGCCGAATGATCCCGCTTATGTGTGGGTGGTTCTCGCCCATGAATCGGCTCACGTGATGCAGTACTGCAAAGGGGGGCCCCTGATGCCTGCTGCTTTGCTTTCCGAAGCGATGGATCAGGCGCGTCTTCGCAGTCCTGATGCCTTCCATGAGCTGCGGCTNTATCACTCGAGCGTGCATCAGGTGGAGGTGGAAGCGAGATTGGTGCAGGCNTTGCCCCCGGCGGAGGTGGAGGCTCTGTTCCATCGCCATTGCGGCAGCCGCTTTGGGCCATGATCAGCCTCCAGAGCTCCTTCGCGATCCCTGGTTGCTGGCTGTGGACAAGCCACCAGGTCTTCTCACTCAGCCTGGATTGGGGTCACACCTGCAGGACTCCGTNATTACNCGCCTTCGCCGAGGTGAGCCGGACCTTCACTTGGTTCATCGGCTGGATCGCGACACGTCAGGCGTGTTGTTGCTGGCCAGAGGAATCGAGAGTCTTCGGCGTTGCAGCCAGTTGTTCTCATCTCGAAGCGTCCGAAAGCTCTATCTGGCTGATGTGGAAGGGCNGCTCATGGGTAGTGGATGCATCGACGCCCCGTTGGCCCGTTTGAATCGTCACCCGCCGCGCTACGGATCACATCCCCTGGGTCGGCCGGCGCGCACGCGCTGGCGATCGGCCGCAGTGCATGCGCGCGGCAGCCGTCTGTGGCTGGCTCCGATCACCGGTCGCTCTCACCAGTTGCGCGCCCACCTGGCTGGTCTTGGTCATCCGATCGTGGGCGATCCGATTTATGGCAGCCGGCATGCAGATGCTTCTGCGGACAGGATGCATCTGCATGCTGTGTCTCTCGGTTTTTTGCATCCCTTCACGGGACGTCGTTGCCGCATTGATTCTTTGAACCCAAATCGATGTCCATTTCCACCGATCTGATCGGGTACGGCGCGGCCACGCTNACCACCGTGAGTTTTTTTCCGCAGGCCCTCAAAACATTGCGCAGCGGTGATACCAGAGCGATTTCCCTTGGCATGTATGCCCTGTTCACCACGGGTGTGGCACTTTGGTCGGTCTATGGATTGCTGGCTGGTGATGGTCCGGTGTTGGTGGCCAATCTGATCACGTTGCTGCCAGCTGCCGTGGTGCTTCACCGCAAACTCTCAGACAACAATCCGACGAGTTGACGGTGTCGAGAAGAGGGTGATGCAGAGATCCTCAAAAGGAGTCAACTGTCTCTGCGATCTAGGCCATGGCAATGGAGATGCCGGTCCATCCAAACGACCCAGTCCTCCAGGAGGAGCACGTTGCAGCGATGCAACTAGCAGCGCCGGAGGAAGCGACGCACGTAGCGGTTGCATCGGGGGTGTGGTCGTCTGAATCCACCTGGCGTGATGGACGCATCCCTGATGAAGCCAGTCGTGTCCACATTCCTCATGGATTGACAGTTGAGATCGGGAACCGATTGCAGCCGTCTTTGAAGACATTGCTGGTGAATGGCACCCTTCGGTTTGCCACCGCTGTCGACACCGAGCTGAAGGTGGACACGTTGGTGACGACACCGGGAAGTCGTCTCGAGATTGGAACTGCCTCGGACACGATCCGATCAGATGCAACGGCTCGAATTGTGTTTGCCGATCTAGGCCCACTTCAGATCAGTGAGGACCCTGGTCTGGTTGGACGAGGTGCCATCCTTCACGGAACCACCGTGATTCATGGCAGTGCCAAGACGTCGGCGCTCACGGCCTCCGTTGATCCTCTGCGTGGTGATAAAAGCCTGACATTGAGTGAAGCGCCAACGGGCTGGCGAGCGGGTGATCGTCTGGTGATCGCCGGAACGAATCCCGATGCTGATGGCGATGAAATTGTGATTGTGAAATCAGTTGATGGGAACCAAATCAAATTGGATCGGGCCCTTTCGTTCAATCATCAAACACCCAGAGAGGATCTCAAGGTCCATATCGCCAATCTGACGCGAAATGTCGTTTTTACATCAGAAAATACTGCTTTGGATCGGCGTGGACATGTGATGTTCATGCATAGCCGAGATGTTCATGTCGCGAATGCTTCCTTCCGGGATCTTGGTCGTACAAATAAGCTCAAACCTTTGGATGATCCATATTTTGATGATGAGGGTGCGTTTGTGGAAGAGACCGGTCGGAATCCAGGTGGTCGCTATTCAGTACATTTTCACCGCAATGGTGTTGATCGAGACAGGCCGCCTGCGGTCGTGATTGGAAGTGTTGTGGATGGTAATCCTGGATGGGGTTTTGTTAATCACTCGAGTTATGTCGACTTCATCGATAATGTTGCTTACGATGTGACTGGAGCGGCCTTCAGCACGGAGGCGGGGGATGAAGTGGGCAGTTTTCAAAATAACGTTGCCATCAGAATGCATGGCACTGGTGATGAACCCATCAGCCGTCAGGAGGATGGTGATTTTGGTCATGCAGGTGATGGATTTTGGCTGCAAGGTCCAGGTGTGAGGGTTTTGGACAATGTTGCGGCAGGTGCTAAGGGAAGTGGTTTGATTGTTTATGCAGAGCCCCTGTTCGAGGATGGTCTCGGGATAACAACTTTTCCCTCTGCAAATCTGCCAGAGACAGAGGATGCCAACGGTGCATTGAATGTACCGGTCTCTCTTGCACCTCTTGCACCTTTTCGTGGCAACGAGAGTTACGGCTCAGTGCTTGGTGCGCAGGTTTATTATCATCGAACCTTCATCACAATTGAAGAGGAGCAGGAGGAGCAGGCTGGTTTGTCTTTTGCTCCAAGTCAAATTGAAGATATGGATCTCTGGAGTAATGCGAACGGAATGCGCGTTAACTATGCCGTTGATACTGATTTTCGAGACCTTCGCATTGTCGGTCCCGCTGATGGCTCTGGAGATACTGGGTTTGATGCTTCATCGAACCTCTATAATCGCGGTACTCATAATTATGAGAACTTACGGGTTGAGGATTACGACGTTGGCTTCTCGCTTCCCAGGAGTGGACGTGTTGAGGTCAATGGAGGTGCTTTTTCCAATCTCACTGACTTCTATATCACTGAACCTCGTCAGTTGGGACGTCGATTGAGATTTAGTGGCGATTTTCGGTTTAAAGATCCTGCGCCTGAGGTTTTCGATGAAGCATCGAATGACAGGTTGTATTTTGAGATGGATCCAGAACTCGCTCCCGCTGCTGATTCTGCGAATGAGCATTTTTTTCTAGATGATCAGGTTGTTCTTGATTTCGGTCCGTACAGCAATCAACAGCTTTATTTTTACGAACAACTTGACCGTCATGTTTTATTCCCGAAACCACCGAAACAGCTGACTCCGGATGATCCGGGGCCAACCATCGGAGAAGAATTCATCGGTGTGAGCAATGAAGTTCTCGACCGTCGCTTCGGNCGATCATTTGGCGGTGCGATGGCTCCAGATGATGCCCGTGAGCAGTCTCGAATTCATGGCCTGGTGGGTTCACCCGCTTCAGGGCTGCCTGAACTGGTGCCCAATCCACTTCCTGGAGACGATGATGACGAACAGTTTGAAGACACGTTCGAAATTGACGATGAAGAGAGTCGTGTCTTCGAGTTAGGTCTTCCAGACGAGGGCGGCACCACAAAGCTGAGCGTCCGAAAAGGCCTCCTGGTGCAGCGCTCCCTGGACCGTGAACCGGTTCAGCTCGATGGGATGGAGGAGTTGGCGATATTCGGCTCTGAACGCAGGGAACGGGTTCGACTGCGCATCAACCGTCGTGTGGGAGACGATCTCGAGGAGGTGACGTTGTTTGGCGAGAGTGGCAACGATCACATCACCCTGCTGAAGAAACACGACAACGGCGTTGACCTCATGGCGGTTGATGGAGGCGATGGGAATGATCGCCTCGATGCCAGCCGCTTCCATGGCTTCGTNGAGCTTGAGGGGGGGGCTGGTCGTGATCGGCTGATCGGGGGAGACATGGAGAGTGAGTTGTGGGGAGGTGCCGGTCGCGACACCTTTGTGTTGTCAAAGACGGATGGTCTTCACTCGCTGATGGATTTCACCCCAGGCCAGGATCGCCTTCGGCTTGACCTGCCTCAGGCAGGGCTTCGCTTCGAACGACACGATGATGACCTTTGGCTCTTGATGCGTCAGTCAGCTGTTGCGGTCTTCGTGGGTCTTGCCGATCAGCGTGAAGCGATTGAGGCTCTGGTGCTCTGACCGTCGAGATGTCNCTGTGTGCTTGACCTCGCCTGGCCCATTTGCCAGGTCAAGTCGCCTNGTCAANAGGAGAGTCAGCGAGTGGCGGGAATGGGATAAGGAATCCGGCGGTGACGCATGCGACGCCAAACCCGTACNAAGGCCTGCATGACCAGCTCCATCTCTGCACGGCTGAGNGAGCTCTTGCGCAGTTGGCCATCTCTCTGGCGAGCTTCCACGATGCGGCGCACCGTGTCGATCGCTTGTTCGTCCGTGGTGTCCGGTGGCAGCGACCGCAGGGCTGCTTCACACCCATCAGCCAACATCAACACAGCGGTCTCTCGGGATCGTGGCGCTGGTCCGTGATAGCGGAAACGTCGGGCATCCACCTCTGGATCCCGTTGCTTGGCCTTGTGCAGGAAAAANCCCATCTTCAACGTGCCCTGATGTTCAGGGATGAAGTCCGCGATCGGCCGAGGCAGACGATGGCGACGGGCCAGCTTGAGGCCTTCATCCACATGGGCCTGAAGCACAGCGGCGCTGGCGAAGGGATCATTCAGTTCGTCGTGGGGATTGGGGCCACCCTTCTGGTTTTCGATGAACCAGTGCGGGGCGTGCAGCTTNCCNACNTCGTGNTANAGNGANCCNGTTCGGATGAGATCCACATCGGCTCCGATCGATCGAGCACCCTCCTCGGCAAGGCTGCAGATCATCAAGGTGTGCTCAAACGTGCCTGGTGCCTCTTTNGACAGCCGGCGCAGCAGGGGTCTTTCCTGATCCGCCAGCTCGAGCAGGCGCGCTCGCGTGAGCAGACCAAAAGAACTTTCGAGGATGGGGATCAGAAGCAGGGCCAGCATCAGAAGCAGTCCCACCAGGAGAGCTTCCGTAGCGAGATCCTCCAGACTCGGATTGACGCTGCCCCAGGCTTTCCAGCCGGTGAATGGTTGGGCGATCAGAAGCAGCCACTGAATCAACAGNGCTGCAAGTGGCAGGGTCACGGCCATNTGGAGCAGTTGTCCCCGGCTGCGTTGCCGTCCGGACAACAGGGCACCAGCAGCTGCAACGCTGGCAGCGATGACGAGCAAACCATCCCCGAGACCGTTGACCGGCTCAGGCCAGAGCAGGCTGGCGACAGCGAGCCAAGCCAGTCCACACCCNGCTCCAAGCCCCTCGGTGAGCACGAGGGTGGGTGGGACCAGCACCGCTAGTGGAATGATCGTGCCTTGGAACCACAGTTTTGCGGCTTGAACCAGCAGCAACAGACCAAGGGCCAGCATTGCGTGGCGCACTTCAAGGCCTGGACGCTCCCGACGCATCACCAAGAGCATNACGCCGCAGGCTGCTAAGGCTTCAACGAACCTCNAGAGCCAGATGGCGGGTTGNGGCTCNCGTTTCACCTTGCCGAAGTAATCCAGCACGTCGTAAGCCTGAGGACTGATCACCTCCCCTTTGCGGGTGATCAGGTCGCCTTGTCGCACTTCGATGGTTGGTATCCCCTGTTTCGTGAGCTGCTCTTCGATCAGTTGTTTGCTGAGATTCGAATCAGTCCGCAGGTTGCTGCTGCCTTGAAAACTGCTGGTCAGCAGTTTGCTGGCGATGGCCCGGGCGGATGCTGCATCGGCTTCGAGCGTGAACTCCTGCATCTGCGCGGTTGCAGCTTGTTGGAGTTGGCTCGGGGCAAGACTGCTCACCAACCCCTGGCTCAGCATGCGATCGGCAGCGCGACGCACGGCGTTGATCCAGGCCTGATAATCCTCATCGCTTCGTTGCTTCAACCAAACCTGCTCTGCAGGACTGAGGTTGACCGGACCGATGCGCCCACCCGAACCACTCTCCGCGATCAGTTGAAGCTGGCTTAATTGTTCGTCCAGACGTTGCCTGAGTTGCTTGGTCTGATCGGGGTCAACCACCTGAACAACCGTTCGCGCCACGAGATTTGAGCGGCGTTGTTCGAGGGCCGTGCTGTCCTGGACCAGGGCATCTTTCGGCGCGATCGAGTCAAACGGTGCCAGAGAACCCGGTTGGAGGTCTGGTTTCAGCAACCAGGGGAGACTCGACAGGAGTGCGACGGCAAGGCAGACGCTCAGCAGAACGACGCATTGAATGGAGCTCCACCGCAGCAGACGTCTGGATGGACCCTCATGCCGGAGCCAGGTCGCCCACAGGCGGCTGCCGTAGAGGCTGCTCACACGCGGAGGGCGAACCAAGACAGCCGAATCGACTAATGCACGCTAGCGGTCCCGGAGAGGCATGCTGGGATCAGTGCTCACTGTTGGTATGGCCCTTCGTCTTGACGGCAGGGCGCTGTCGAAACAGCTGGAACAGCGTTTGCATCAGCTGATCAACAGCAGCCAGGATCGGATCGGACGTCCACCGGGGTTGGCGCTGATGCGCATTGGTGATGATCCTGCCAGCGGTGTCTATGTCGCGAACAAGGAAAAGGCTTGCGCCAGGGTTGGTCTGCTCAGCAAGGGGTTGCATCTGCCTTCAGAAACGCCGCCAAACGAGGTGCTGGCAGAACTGCAACGTTTCAATGCTGATCCGACAGTGGATGGAATTCTCTTGCAACTACCCCTGCCTGCGAATCTGGACGAGGGGCCCCTGCTGGGGGCTATCGATCCAGAAAAGGACGCTGATGGATTGCACACACTCAATCTTGGACGTCTGTTGAAGGGGGAGTCCGGCCCGCGCAGCTGCACCCCCGCAGGGGTGATGGCCTTGCTGCGCAGCAACGGCATCGATCCCTCTGGTAAGCGGGCTGTGGTGGTGGGGCGCAGCATTTTGGTGGGTCAGCCGATGGCGCTGATGCTTCAGGCCGCCAATGCCACCGTGACGGTCGCCCATTCCCGCACCAATGATCTGGCAGCCCACACCAGAGATGCGGAGATTCTCGTTGTGGCTGCGGGCCGGGCAGGCATGGTCGGAGCAGAACATGTTCGCCCCGGCGCTGCTGTGGTGGATGTCGGCATCCATCGCAGGCCGGAGGGGGGACTTTGCGGTGACGTGAGGGCGGATGAGGTGGAACCGATCGCTGGGGCGCTTTCACCGGTTCCCGGCGGCGTGGGACCGATGACGGTGACGATGTTGCTGGTGAACACTGTTGTGGCCTGGTGCCGCCGCCACGGCATTGAGCATGGCCTTGACGATCTAATTAGTTAAAGAAGCCATGGCGTTTCACTGGTTGTTTCCAACGCCTGTGCTGCAGGTGGATCTGAAGCCCGACGATTCGACGGCTCGGGCGATGGAGGCCGAACTTCAGACCTTCAATGACGAGGTTTTCAAGCATCCGGAATTCAGCGACCGCAACAATCTCACCGGAGACCTTCTCGGTCATGCAGGGCTGGATCAGCTGCATCGATCACAGGCATTTCAATGGCTCAATCAGCAGATTGCGGAGTGTTCTGGATGCTTCCTCGAAACCCTGCTGGGTTCAGACCACGGTTTAGAGGTGCACATTCAAAAAGCCTGGCCCGTGGTTTGTTCCAAGGAGGGTGGCTCGGTGGAACTGCACACCCATCGCAATGCCCAATTAAGTGCGGTTTTTTACGTGAGAACTGAAGCGACAAATGATTCGGGCGAGATTGAATTTCAAGCACCTGACGATTACTTCAGCCACGTGATGGCAATCCCCTACCGCGATGCTGCAGCTTCAGGGGGTGTTTTCGCTCCGCGTCAACATCGACTGTTGGTCTTCCCCGCTGATCTTCGTCACCGCGTGTTGCCTTATCAGGGCACAACATCCCGATACTCAGTTTCCTACGACCTGGCGATCACGACCCCATCAGGGAAGGGCAGAGAGATGCGGATGCCCCACCCGATGGATTGGGTGCCGTTGATCACGCAACAGCGTCCCTAACGGTTGCGCCTCAGCAGGGTTTTGCCGACCCTTCGCTGAATCCTCCAAAGCCGCTGGGCCAGAGACACCGTTGTGGTGGAAGGTTTTTCGTCCAACAGCAGATCCAACCGACCTTTGATGGCGGCCGCTTCCGCCTTCAGTTCAAAACGTTCCGTCTCATTGACCTGATCAGGTGTCAATTTTTCCAGCAACCGTTTTGAGGCCTGCAAGTGATGCAGCACGCGGTGTGGGACCCGCTCTTGCTTCAGTTGCTGGCGCACGTCTTCCACCAGGGTCTCAACCGTTCTGGCGAGAGCCGTTGGCTCCTGAGTTGTCATCACCTTTTCGGTGATCTTGCGCCCCAGGCGCTGTTTCGATGCTGCGACATTCTTCGATAGATCCAGTCCCTCCGCCAACCGTTGCAAGACCAGTTGAGGCATGGCATCAGTGATAGGCGCTTCGAAGGGGAACTGACGGTCCATGGTCGGGGCCAGGTGCTTGCGCTCTTTGATCAGCAGCAATCCGATCGCACGCCAGGGTTTCACCTGTGAGTCCGGCAGACCGCTGAGCTGTGCCTGCAACCGTCGAAACAGTTTTTCGCAGTCGGCAACGGCGGAGTACTGAAAAGGGGTTTTGCAGATATCGGAGAGGTAAGTCCTCACCAGCTCCAGCTCGGCCAATTCTTGATCCAGCTGCTGCCTTGACTCGAGTTGGTAAGCCTCCTGAACCCAGTCAGGATCGAGCCCCAGATCATCGATTTGACGCCATAACTTCAGACGTCGGTCAACCCATCCGTAAGCAAGTTTCGTCTCTGGTGCGAGCTGCAGCGCTGTCTCGATGTACTCCACATCGCTGCGGCTGACGTCTTTGGGAAGTACGGCGACCAGCGGCCGCTGAAACCGGTGGAACCGCTTCGGATCCTCACTGAGCAGAAGACGCATCGCGGCCAACCGCCTGTTTCCATTCACCACCACGCCTTCGGCATCAATCAGCAGCGGTTCGGTTTGGACGGCAANACGTTTCAGTTCGCGCAAAATCGGACCGCGGGAATCACTCGCCTTCTCAACCAACAGGGCGTGNAGCAGGTCCTGGGTGTCTGCATGCGCTTCGTTGTTNTGAAGCTGTTTCAGACTTGCCGGCCGATGTCCAAGCTGTTCCTGAAGTGCAGCGAGCAGGCGTCCGTTGTCGACGCGGTAGACCAGCAGGTCCTGATCAAGGTGCACTGCCGGGACNTGCATCGGTCCCTCACGAAGGGTGATCCAGTGATNGGCACNGGCTCCGTCGCAGGCCTGGCTGATGCGATCTCGACGGGTCGCGGGGTCTGTNATGGGGTGAATCACCGGATCTGCCACACGGTTGATGTCNNCAGTGTCTCCTGAATCGCTCTGCCTGAGAGAATCCCGCNAGCCAACCGTCCTTCATGACCGCTGCGGCGTCCTCCCCAGAAAGTGCCTTGAAGCAGACGGATGGTTTCGATTTCAAGGCGTACCTCAGCCAATCGAAGCAGTTGGTGGAACAGGCACTGGACGCTTCTCTTGGCCCAGAGCGTCCGGAATCCTTGCGGGAGGCGATGCGTTACTCCTTGCTCGCGGGTGGAAAAAGGTTGCGGCCGATTCTCTGTCTGGCGGCTTGCCAATTGGCGGGGGGTGAAGCGAAACAGGCCATGCCAACTGCGGTGGCGCTGGAGATGATTCACACCATGTCGCTGATTCACGACGATCTGCCGGCGATGGATGATGACGACCTGCGCCGCGGACGACCCACGAATCACAAGGTGTACGGGGAGGCCGTGGCGATCTTGGCCGGAGATGCGTTGCTCACGCGCGCATTTGAAATGGTGGCGCTGCGCAGCNCGGGNGTCCCTCCCGAACGCTTGTTGAAGGTTGTCGGCGAGTTGTCTCTTGTGGCTGGCGCCCCGGGTCTTGTGGGAGGACAGGTGGTGGATCTTGAAAGTGAAGGCAAGGATGTGGATCTGGAGACGCTCGAGTACATCCACCTCCANAAGACCGGTGCTCTCCTGAGTGCCTGTGTGATCACAGGCGCCATGATCGGAGGAGCCAACGATGANCTGGTCGCTGCTTTGAGGGTCTATGCACGCGGCATCGGATTGGCCTTTCAGATCATTGATGACATTCTCGATATCACNGCCAGCAGTGAAGTCCTTGGTAAAACAGCNGGCAAGGATCTCGTTGCAGACAAAACCACTTACCCCAAATTGCTTGGCCTTGAAGAGTCCAGGAAGCGAGCGGATGATCTGGTGAGAGAGGCCAAAGATGCTCTTGAACCCTGGTCGATGAAAGCCACTCCCCTGCTGGCTCTTGCAGACTTCATCACCAGCCGCGACCGATGATCCAACCGATCGAAAGTCATGCTGTTTTCAGCGAGATTCTCAACAACAGCGCGCTGGCCTGGGGGCTGGTGGCCTGTGGGACGGCGCAGCTTTCGAAGTTGTTCATCGAGCTGATCGTGCATCGCCGCTGGAGGCCTGCAGTGCTGATTGAAACCGGCGGGATGCCTTCCAGTCATTCAGCGCTCGTGACAGGAACCACAGCTTGCATCGGTTGGACTCTTGGATTTGATCATCCGCTGTTTGCACTCTCTGCAACGATCGCTTTCATCGTGATGTACGACGCCAGCGGCATCCGTCGCGCCTCGGGTTTCACTGCCGAGCGGGTCAATGCCCTCCCGGATGATCTGTGGTCTCAGCCTTACCCCAAACCGTTGAAGGAGAGCCTTGGTCACAGCCGTCTGCAGGTCTTGGTCGGCAGCCTGATCGGTCCGGCCGTGGCCCTGCCAGGACTGGTGTTTGTGGGACCACCCCTGCATCTTGCCGCGATGATCGGGGTTCCTCTGGGGTGAGTCGGCAAGCGGAGCTGACCGAGGATCAGCAGCGAGCGGCCGAGGCCTTCGATCAATGGCTGAAGCAGCCGGTTGATGGTGTTCCGTTTGTTCTCAGCGGCTTTGCCGGCAGCGGCAAGACCTTTCTCTCGATGCGATTGCTGCGTCAGGTCGAGGAGAGGGGGCTCTGCTGGACCGTGGTGGCACCGACGCACAAGGCCGTCGGCGTGTTGCGTCAGGCGCTGGATCTCGAGGGGTTGTCTCCCACCTGGTATCCCTCCACGATTCATCGCCTGCTTCGGCTCAAGCTCAAGCGTCAGGGGGATGTCGAGCTGTGCGAGCCGACGGAGCAGACGGGGATGGCGCTTGAGCATCTCGGCCTGGTTCTCGTTGACGAAGCTTCGATGGTGGACAGCACCCTGCTGGGCATCGCTCTGCAATGCGCCCATCCTTTCAAGACCCGATTGGTCTTCGTCGGTGATCCCGCCCAGCTTCCGCCGGTTGGGGAGCAGGAGAGTCCGGTGTTTGCCATGCAGCGGGCCTTCAGCGTCAGTCTTCAGGAGGTGGTTCGTCATCAGGGGCCGGTGCTGCAGCTGGCGAGTCGGTTGAGGGATGGCGGTCTTCCCTGTCGCAACCCCCCGGTGCTGCCGCCCATCCGCGATGCCCGCGGTCGTGTGATGTGCATCGAGAAACGCGGCTGGTTGGATCAAGCCAGTTCAGCTTTGCGGGACGCTTCTCTGCAGGACAACCCAGACGCAGCCAGGATTCTTTGTTACACCAACAGAACCCTCGAGCGCCTGGTGCCCTACGCCAGACGTGCGATTCATGGGGAGATGGCCGATCAGATGCCCGTGCTGCCGGGTGAGGTGCTGATCAGCCGCTCGGCGGTGATGGCGCCGGCCTCTCGTGATGGATCGGAAGCTGGGGAGGAGCCCGACATGGTGCTGGGTTCCAATCGAGAGGTGGTGGTGCGTGATGTCACGCCCGAATCCTGTGACCTGGCGGATTACGGCTGCACGGCAAGTGAGGCTGGAACGGTGCCCGTGATCGACACCCTTTCCATTGCAGTCAGTGCTGGAGAGCTTGACCTGACCTTGCGTCTCCAGCCCCCCGTGGGCAGTGAGTCCAGGCGGCAGCTTGATGCGGTGATGCAGCGACTCAGACAGCACGCCCGGGAGGCAGGCAAGAAGAACGGCCGAGCGATCTGGCGTCGCTATTTCCTCATTCGCGATGCCTTTGCGTCGCTTGGACCGGCAGCTGTGCTCAGCGTGCATCGCAGTCAAGGCAGCAGCTTCGGCGAGGTGTTCGTGGCCCCAGATGTGTTCTGGCCGAAGGATCTCACCTTGCGGCGTCAGTTGGTCTATGTCGCGGTCAGTCGAGCCCGTACGGGAGTCTGGTTGGTGGGCGAGGACAGCAACCAGAAGGATCGTGATCGTTGGCTGGGGTGCTTTGAATCCCCGTGAGTGCTGCTCACGTTCAGACTCTTCCCTGGCAGGGTGCGTTCCAACGGTCAACAGCCCTGTTGCCCCGTTCCCAGCCAAGGATGCTCACGCAGGCGGTGTTGAGTTTGAACAGGTGACCACCCGCCGCCCCAAGGCCAAGCCAGGTGCCTGTGAACGCTCGGAGGATATGCCCATGGGCAAACAGGGCCACGTCCCCGTCGCCGGGTGCCGCAAGTGCGATGGAGATGGCTCGCTCACACCGTTCCTGCACGTCGGAGGCGTTTTCACCCTTGGGGCATCCATGCGTCCAGACTGACCAGCCTGGAACGGTTTCATGGATCTGCGGGGTTGTGATGCCTTCGTAATCGCCGTAGTTCCATTCCAGGATTTCCTCCATGATCTGCATGCGGTCGCCGAGACCGCTGAGTTCACAGGTGCGACGTGCTCGTTGCAGGGGAGAGCTGAACACGGCTGCGAATGGGTGCTGGCTCAACACCGGCGCAAGTGACCTTGCCTCCTGCTCACCCTCAGGCAGCAGAGGCAGATCGGTGCTCCCCGTATGACGTCCATTCAGGGCCCATTCGGTGGCGCCATGACGAAGCAGCCAGAGCTGGCGTTGAACGGCTGACATGGAAAAGGGCTTTGGTTCATGCCCTCACGATGCCCATCGCAAGCGTCATCGACAGCAACCTGGATCACAGCCAGAGGGCCTACATCCGCAAAATCAATGCCCCGAGACCCACTCCCAAAGCCAGGCTCACAACACCGAAGACGGCTCGCCAGAAGGCTTTGCTGCTCGGATTCAGGAGGTCGTTGGTCATCGGGATCATTCAGCTGCTTGGTTCATTTTCGGAGTCCTCCATCGGATAAGGGAAATGCTCCATCACCTTCTGGTGGAGGTCCGAGAGCGGCGTGCTGTAGTGGGCCCCAGCAAGAACGCTGTATCGGACCCCATACACGACAGGGTGATCGAGATCGGCTTCACAGCGTCGGATCAACGTGTTGAAGGTGCCTGGTTCTCCACCGAGACGCGCTCTGGGGATGGTGACGCTGAATTCACCCTCCCGTTCCCGCCAGCGTTGGCAGGCGAACTGTGCGTCCCTGTCTGAGCTGTACATCCGTTGAGGAGGATCACGGCGCGCACTCACCACATCCATCCCGATGAGATGCACAACTGTTGTGAGGAGAACAATGCTGAATCGGAGCACCATTCAGGCCGGAGCGATCCTCTTATCGGGCTAGCCAGGCTTGCCTTGCGTTCCAAGCACTGTTCCCAATCTCTTCAGGGGATTGTTGCTGCGTCGCTTCTTCGACAGCTCAGAGCGGGCCTTCTAAGGGCGTACTTCGAACCAGTCCTCTCCCGTCACTGGGAGCTGGCTCGGTTTGACCCGTTGGACCCGTGCCCCCGGGGGGCCTTGCTCCGTCCAGGCTCTGAGCTCGGCGATGGCATGGGGTGAACCCTCCACCTGAACCTCGATGCTGCCGTCACGGCGGTTGCGCACCCAGCCCTTCAGACCAAGGTCAAGTGCCCTTCGGCTGCAGCTGCTACGAAAACCGACTCCTTGCACGCGCCCCTCGATGATCAGCTGCCAGCGCTCCACGAACCACTGGGCCCGCGGTTGGCTGCGCGTTATGAAACGACGGCTGACGGTTTCGGGACGGCTGCGAGTGCGTCGCGCCATCGGGAGCAGATCGTCGTACAGCTGGCCCAATGCAGGTGAACCCAGCTCGCGTGGAGTGTCCGATGACCCCATCCTTCCCGCTCCTTGTCCAAGCGCCATCCATCAATTTCCCACAGTGAACGGAAGCCATCGGCTGTTGTCGGTCCATGCAGGCTCCAACGGTGGAATTCATGGCCCCGTAAGGACTCGCCGGAGCGGGTGATCAATCCATCCGTGAGCGCATGCAGCGTTCGATACCCGACCCTGAGCCGTCCACGCCGCGCTGTGAACGGCATCAGTCCCGCCATCGGATGCGCTTCACCCTCAAGATCTTCAAGCGACTGTCCCAGCAGCAGCATCCCACCACATTCGGCGTAGACGGGGCGCTGGGACGCGAAAACCCTGAGGCTGGTCAGGCTGCGTTGGCAATCAGCGAGCTGCTCGGCATGCTGCTCCGGAAACCCTCCCGGGAGCATGACGCCACAGGCTTCCTCGGGTATTGGCTCGTCGGCCAGTGGGCTCCAGGCCAGCATGGGCATCCCCATGCGTTCCAGCAGTTCGCCTGTTTCGGTGTATCGGAAGTGGAAGGCCTCGTCGCTGGCGACAGCAACTGGCAGGCATGCACTCTGAGGTGGTGATTCTTGATCAAGGGGGTCTCCGGTTGCCTGCGGCGCCTTGAGCAAGGGCTTCAGCCGCGCCATGTCGAGATGGCGCTCTGCCAGAGCCGCCCATTGTTTGAAACGTTCGGTGCGGTTGTAGAGCTCATGGGCAGGCGCCAGCCCCAAATGACGGCTCGGCAGGGTCAGAGCATCTGTTCGGGGCAGACAACCCAGAAGTGGAATCTCAAGACGGTTCAGCACCTCTGCGAGAAGATCGCGATGACGATCGCTGCTGACCCTGTTCAGGACCACACCGGCAAAGGCAAGGTCCGGATCGTGGTCACGGAAACCACGCACCAGGGCCGCCAGGGATGCGGCCTGTCCGCCGGCATCAACCACCAGCACAACAGGCAGATCAAGCAGACGCGCGGTGGCGGCGGTGCTTCCCACTTCTGTACTGCCGACACCGTCGAACAGTCCCATCACCCCTTCCACAAGGGCGAGATCGGCCTGGCCTCCGTAGCCGTGGAAAGCGCGGCGAACCCAGGATTCACCGCAGAGGTTGCTGTCAAGGTTGCGACAGGGTCGTTCCGCTGCTGCACTCAACAGCTGCGGATCCAGGTAGTCAGGCCCAACCTTGAATGGCTGGATCGAGTGTTGATGGCACCGTGCCCAGCTCAGAAGCGCCAGGCTGAGCAGGGTTTTGCCGGTGCCACTGGCCGGTGCGGCGATGACAACGGCCATGGCAGCGGAAAGGAATTAGGCAAGCAGCCTGGCAGCAAGGGGAGCTGAGGCCGCCAGCAGTGGGTTGGTTGTGTCGTGCCCTCCACTCAGGAGACGGGCCACATCCATCTCCGGTGTGGAGTGTTGAAGCGGCACAACTTCTTCAAGAAGTTCCATGCTGGCCATTCCGCCACCTTCAAGGCGCATGCACCCGCCTGATTCGGCGCAGAGGATCACGCAGACGCCTTTGCCATCGTCCGGTTGGGACACCACGCGCAGACCCACCAGCTGACCGGCGTGCACACTCGGTTGCCCCATGGGCACGGACATCAGCTGGAACGTCACCTCCTGACCGTCGTTGCGGCGGAAGCGGGAGGCGATGCCATCTTCCGTTGTTTCGGTGCGCTCCAGTTCCCAACCGAGACGGTCGGCGATCCAAGCCGCCAGCAATAGGCCCTGAGCGGGGTGATGGCCTTCCACATCGATATCGAGCTGCACGATGTGGCTGAGGGCATCCCGGCGATGCGGGGGGTCGAAAACCATCGCGAGGGTCTCATGCCAACTGCGCAGGCGGAGCCAGTTGAGATCATTGATGGCCTGGCCCGATTCCACGCGTTGCCGCAGCAGGTCTAGGCAATGGCGTGGGTTGCCAATGGCGGAATCCAGGATCAGGCGACGGGGGGAACTGGCGAGTTGCTGCATCAGTTCCGGAGCCTCATCCAGAGATCCGTTCCACCAAACCCAGGAGGGCATGGATGCAGGCAGCAGAGGCTGAAGGATGTTCATGCCCTCGTGCAGAGCGTCGTGGCCACCACGAAGCACAACGACATCGCCGCAGGCGGCCGTGCCACCGCCCTCTTCCGGCAGCGGGCAGTATGCGGCAACCATGGTCTCCAGCCCTCTCTTGTCGTCGATGGTGGGAGCCAGGGTGATCAGTCGCCGCGGCTGCAGAGCGCTGAGGGCGGGATCGATGTACTGACCACGCAGGTCTTCGGTGCTGGAACTGCCATCGAGCTTGGATGCTGCTGTGATCACCTCACTGTCCAGTGGAGGCGTGCTCAGTGGCAGGTCGGCATCGACAACGACCTTTCGCCCAGCGGCGACCAGTTCCTCTGACTGTTGGCCGGTGATTGGACCGTTGAGTCGACCGCTGCGCACCAGCTGCTGTTCAGCCCAGGCCGGCTGCCAGATCAGTAAGCAGAAGGTGTTGGCCCCGGTGCCAGTGCTCCCCTGTTGTTCGGGGGACCACAGCTGTTCGAGGTAGGTCGGTACCTCTGATGGTGCGAGTTCCAGAGGGGTCTGAAGCGTGAGCTGGGGAGACATGGTTGCGGACGCGGATTGGGTGGAGGGGAATCA
The DNA here is from genome assembly GCA_002700765.1 of Synechococcus sp. MED850. The sequence goes on along the minus strand of PAEP01000022.1, from coordinate 39,713 downwards.
GGCGATCTCAGGGTCGGCGCCAGAGCAGTCCATCGCGGGCCAGGAGGGCATCAGCAGCCGCAGGTCCCCACGTGCGGGATTCATAGGGGTGGACAGGAAGCTGCCATGGGCTGTCTTCAATCAGCTCAAGCAGTGGTGTGTAGAGCCTCCATGCCGCTTCCACCTCGTCACTGCGTGTGAACAGGGTTGGATCGCTGAGCATGGCGTCTGCGAGAAGACGCACGTAACCCTCATCGGAAGGCTCCCCAAAGGATTCGTCGTAGGAGAACTCCATATCGATTGGACGGCTGCGCATCCCCGAACCAGGGGATTTCACTTCAAATCGGAATTCAGCGCCCTCATCGGGTTGAATCCGCAGAATCAGTTGGTTGGAGGTGGGTCCGCCGGTGGCGGCATCAAAGAGGTGGACCGGTGCTTCCCGGAAGGTGAGCACCACTTCGCTGAGTCGCTTGGCGAGGCGTTTGCCGGTGCGGATGTAGAAGGGCACCCCCTGCCAACGCCAGTTGTCGATGAACAGCTTCAGCGCCACATAGGTTTCAGTGGTGCTGGTTGGATCCACACCTGGTTCTTGTCGGTAACCGGCTAGGGGAGAGTTCTGGGTGCCGCCGGGCCCGTACTGCCCTCGGATGCAGCAGTTCCAGGGTTCAAGTTCGTCAGCGAGACGGGCTGCTTGCAGCACTTTCGCCTTTTCGGTGCGGATCGCCTCCTGGTCGAATCGACCGGGCGCTTCCATGGCCGTGATGGCCAGCATCTGGGTGAGGTGGTTCTGCACCATGTCGCGCAGGGCACCGGATGTTTCGTAGTAGCCAGCACGCTCCTCAACACCAACGGTTTCAGCGGCAGTGATCTGAACGCTGGAGATGTAGTTCCTGTTCCAGATCGGCTCGAAGATCGTGTTGGCGAACCGGAGCACAAGGATGTTCTGAACCGTCTCCTTGCCGAGATAGTGATCGATGCGGAAGATCTGATTCTCCTGGCCGCAGGCCTGCACGACCCTGTTCAGGGACTGGGCACTGCCGTAGTCGCGGCCGAAGGGCTTTTCGATCACGACGCGGCTGCGCTTGGGATCTTTCAGCAGGCCCGCATCGGCCAGGGCGCGGCAGCCGCTTCCGTAGAACTTCGGCGAAACCGAGAGGTAGAAGGTGCGATTGCCACGGGTGGCGCACTGTTGATCGATCTGGTCCAGACGACCGCCAAGCCGAACCACATCCTCCGGTTGCTGCAGATCGACAGGTTCGTAGTACAGCTTGCCGACGAATTCGTCCCAGGCTTGAGGGTCCTGCTTGATTTTTGCGGCCAGAGCCTCGGACATTTTTCCGCGGAACTCTTCGTCGCTCCAAGGGCGACGCGCGCAACCCAGAAGAGCAAATTCACTCGGCAGACGACGCTGCTTGAACAGTTCGAATAAAGCTGGAACGAGTTTGCGGTGCGTGAGATCTCCGCTGGCCCCGAAAATCACCAGACACTGCGGAGCAATGACACGTTCCTGACGAAGTCCAACCCGCAGCGGATTGGTGATCGTGGCGGTCATGGAGCATGGGCTTCTGCCGCTTGTTTAGACACGGAAGTGGAAATGCACAGTGCTCCGGGACATCCAGCGACGGTTTGCAGCACGTTTTGTCGTCAACTGATCAAAAAAAAGCCCCTTTTCAGGGGCGAGGAACGGTGCCTTGAATCGGGCTGGAGCTAGAGGATTCAGTAAGTCTCAACGTGCCAGCGGTCGGCCTTCTTGAGTTTGGGGCGGAGTTCCGACCAGTCCAGGCCCTTGGCAGCGGCAGCGGCCGTCATCGCCTCGTCGATGCCTGGCTCCATCCCCCTCAGACCACACATGTAGACGTGGGTCTTGGGATCCTCAATCATCGCGAAAATTTCTTCTGCATGTTCCAGGACCCTGTCCTGGATGTACATCCGGCCGCCCTTGGCATTCTGCTGTTCACGGCTGATGGCTTTGGTGTAGCGGAAGTTGTCGGGGAATTCCCGTTCGTAATGCTCGAAATCAGCGTCGTACAGCAGATTTGGGGTCTTGGGTGCACCCATGAACAGCCAGGCTTTGCCACGGAAGTTCCATCCGTTGGCATCCCTCTCACGGGCTTCGAACATCCGTCGGAGATAGGTGCGCATCGGTGCGATGCCAGTGCCAGTGGCCAGCATGATGATGTTGGCGTCCTCATCGTCGGGCAGCAGCATCTCCTTGCCGACAGGACCGGTGATTTTCACCTTGCTGCCGGGCTCGATGTCGCAGAGATAGGTGGAGCACACGCCATAGATCTGCTCACCGGCCTCGTTCTTGTACTCCAGCTGCCGAACACACAGCGAAACGGTGTTGTCCTGATAGTTATCGCCGTGGCGCGTGCTTGCGATGGAATAAAGGCGGAGCTTGTGAGGCTTGCCGTTGGCATCCTCACCTTCGGGAATGATGCCGATGCTTTGACCTTCGATGTATTGAAGCTGGGGATCACCGCCTGAAAGATCGAAGGTGATGTGCTGAACGCGCCCGATGCCTCCTTCTTGGACCAGGGCGTAGTTCTCAGAGACCGTCCCCATGAAGGGCGTCTTCGGCTTGTAGGTGTTGACCGGGACGTTGGCGTGGGGCTTCTTTTTCGGAGCCGGTGCTGATGATGCGGAAGTCGCTGCCACAGGCTGCGGTGCTGATGTCACGGGAGCGGCGGGGGTGTCGTCTCCAGCGGCTGTCACGCTCAGGATCCTTGCGCCTGATGCGGACAGCTGCTTGTAGAGGTTGTTCAGGTTGTTCATAGCCACCCGGTAGGTACGGGTGACCGAACTTCCGGATCCGGCCTGAATGCCACTGGCCACGACCGTGAAAAGAGACGTGGAGGTTCCACCGGCCGCGGCGATCGGCACCTGCATGTCGTCAATCCTGCTTTCAAGTGGCGTGACTATAGGCGTGGAGACTGATCTGGGCGGACCCGGTCGGATTCAGAATTGTTTTTAATGTTTTCTAGACGACTTCCTTAAGATCAGGTCGTGATCACTCTCATGGGAGCTCGCAAAGTCTTTGGTTTCCCCGCAGGCTCTTCTTCGCAACGCATTCGGGGACAACTCCTCCGGCGCTTCTGACGGCATCCAGCAGACGATGGAACGGTTGCCGCACGGTGTACGGCGTCTTGCTGTTCAACTTCGTACACCGATCCCGGTGGATGTGCTCTGGCAGGTGCTGACCGACTACGAACAGTTGGAACGCTTCATCCCCAACCTCGCAAGCAGTGAACTGATTTACCGCGAAGGTTCCGTTGTGAGGCTGCAACAGGTGGGCAGTCAGCAGCTGCTGGGGTTGCGTTTCTCAGCCCAGGTGTTGCTTGAACTTTTAGAGCACCAGGATCAAGGAATTCTCAACTTCAAAATGCTGCGTGGTGATTTCCGCCGGTTCGAAGGCTCATGGTGTGTCAAGCCACTCACCAAAGGGTCATCACTTCTCTATGAACTCACCGTTCAAGGATGTTTGGGCATGCCGATTCCGTTGATTGAAGAACGGCTACGCGATGACCTCTCAAGCAATCTGTCTGCCGTGGAGAAAGAAGCTTTTCGGCGTTGGAAACAAGCCTGAAGAATGCCCCTCCTCACGACTGAGTGGCAAACAGTGAAATACCCCCAAGGGGATTCGAACCCCTGTCGCCTCCGTGAAAGGGAGGTGTCCTAGGCCTCTAGACGATGGGGGCGAGGCCGTGATCATGAGCAATCTGTGCTCCCGATCACTTTTCGAAGCTACGGGTCCGACTCACCCTCCGTCAAGGCAGCCTGACCCCATTCCTGGCCCTGTCCCTGCCAGATCGGGACTGTGAAGTAGAAGCAGGCTCCCTCCCCCGGTTCCGAGACCACCCAGATCCGCCCGCCATGCACTTCAACAATGCGTCGACAGACTGAAAGTCCGACTCCGAATCCGGTCGTTCGGTTCGACGTTTGAGGCAGCCGGACGCGATCCAGGAAGATCCGCTGTTGTTCCTCCGCTGGGATGCCGGGACCGCTGTCGCAAACGCTCACTTCAACCCACTGGCTGGTGCGGTGGAGCATTGTCAGGGTGATGTGGCCACCATTGCCCGTGTATTTGAGAGCGTTTTCAAGAAGATTGAGCAGAACTTGGCGCATGCGTCGTTGATCGGCAAACACCTTTGGAAGATCGATGGGGATGTCGGTTCGGATCTCAACATTCCGACCCAACCAGAGTTTTTCCAACTCCAGGATCACCTCGGCCGACACGCTCGCCAGGTCCAGGCGTTGAGGATTGAACAGGGTTTCCCAGCGGGTGGTGCCCACCTCCAGCAAGTCCTTTGAGAGCGCTTCCATCTCTTCCAGTCGTCGTGTGATCACGTCCTGAAAGCGGTCCATATCGATCTGCCCGAGCCGCTGGCTCTGCAGTGCCAGCGCTGCTGCGGTCAGGGGCGTTCTTAACTCATGGGCCACCATGCGCAGCAGCCGTTCCTGGGCGTGGATCCGATCGATCAGTGTTTCGTTCTCCTGACGCAGCACCAGCAGCTGATCTTCAAGCTGCAGTTCTTTCTGCGTTCTGCTGCCATCCAGCTCCGTGGGTCTGAGGCTTAACCCGAGGCCACTGACGACGCCATCCTGTTGCCAGCGTGGGACCCAACCCTTGAGCTGCTGGAGGATGTTGCTTCCCGCAAAGACCTGCTTGGGAGTTGGAGCAAGCTTGATCAGGGCCGGTGTGACCACCAGTCGATGCAGCTCCAGAAGTTCAGGCTGCTGGGAGGGATCCGCGAGCTGGAGGGTGACTTCGAAACCGACGTCCTCGCGTTCCAGGTACTGAACCAGGGCTCGCAGATCAGTCCCTGACAAATGATGCCGGGCCGCCACCAGCAGCAGCTGAAGCTGCTGGCGTCCTTTGCCGCCGACATCATTCACGCAACGTTTGTGCTCTAAATCGGTTGCTCACCTTATGGGTTTTTGACAGGGACGGCATCCGGGCTAAGACAAATGGGAAGAACCCCTTGCGTTTCGGGCGCGGTCCATGTCGCTTTTCTCCGCGAACAACCGCGTGCCGCTCACGGTTCCAGGTTCAACGGCTGAATCTCCGTCCATCAACGTGGACAGCAATCTGCGACGTTGGTTCTCCCGCAACCTCGGCCTCTGGCGGTCACGTCGTCAATACCATTTCAGTGATGACCAGGTGATGCATCTGGACATGAACCTGAAGATGGAGGCTTTTGCAGAACCTCAGGCAGGTGAAACGCGATACCGCTTCAGTTGGTGGCCTGAATCAGGACAATCCGATGAGTTCTTCGAGCGGAAACCCTGGTACGAAAAAGAGGGTGTGATGGAAGCAACACTCTGGGGACATCAACTTCAGCGCAGCCGCGGTTACCTCAACGCGGACCCTGTCCGCACAAGGCTGAGGCAAGTGGATGAGCATGAAACGATTCTTGAGTCTCACTACCAGCAGTGGGACATTCTCGAGCACATCCGCCTTGTCGATCAGGATCGTTTCCGTTATCGGGCGATCTACAGCTGGGAAAACGGTCAACTAGCCATCGTTGAGCATCACCATGAAATTCGTCTGGAAGATCCGCTACCGCCCATACCGGACAAGTGATCGGGACACGTTCAGCCCATTTCTGGCTGAACATGAGTGAAAATAACCGGGTCTTATCCGTCTCGAACCGTTGAAACTTCGCCAAAAACTCCTGGGAGCCCTGGCGGTTCCAGCGCTTCTTGTCCCCTACGGCCTGATCGGAAGCTCAGCGCAGGCTCAGAAGGCCACCAACCAAACCAAACCTGCTACCCAGGAAGACGTCCTGGTTTATCAGGCGATGGGGACCTCCTTCTTCTGCATGGCAGCACTGGATGGCGTTGAATTTCCAAAAGCACTCGGTATTTCCGCCAGCACCTACGCGCAAGCACTGAAGGGGCGTCACAACGGTCAGGTTGAGGCGTTGAAAGGAAAAACGTTGACGGACAAGGAAATGTTTGCTGCTGCTGAACAGCAGCTTCTGCTCAGAGCGATGCAGGCTTGTCCCAAGGCCATCCCCAATGATGTCCAGACCAAGGTGAAGGCGGCTCTGAAGAAGCAGGGAGCCAAGTAACCCGTTGGCTTGAACGGGGCAGTTGCATTCTGAAGCAGCTGTCCCGCATTCAAGTTGCAGTTTTGTTGAGGGAAGGGGCTTTTCTGGAGATGTCGCGTCGCCACCGACCAAATCTCCCCCTTTCACCCGATGTTCAGGATTCCTTCTCAAGCAGTTCTTGCTGTCAGTGGAGCTGTCACGTCCATCATTATTTTCGGCATGGCTCCGGCTCTGGCTGATCCATGGTCAGAAGCCCCTCGGCAGCGCGATTACGTCTATCAGCCATCCCCTTACGCCTCCAGCACTCCTTACTCCTCAGGCACCCCCTACTACCCCTCTGCCTGGCAACAGGTTCAGCAGCGACAGCGCGATTGCAACCGCGGCCGGTTGATCGGTGGAATTGTCGGAGGGGGTCTTGGCTACGTGGCGTCCCGAGACGATGGTCGCAGCTGGGCTGTTCCACTCGGTGCATTGCTCGGCTCACAGGTTGGATGCAGCACGGGTAGTGGCCGAGGCCCACTGCCTTGGTGATTCGTCCGTCAGGATCGGAGCAACAGAGGTTCAGGTGACAACGTCATGGCTGCAGTTGCTCCGATCCGCCTTGCGGATTACACCCCCTGGCCCTTCGCNCTCAAGGANATCGAGCTTGATGTCGATCTGCGATCGGACCATGCCCTGGTNACGAACACCATGCGGCTGGAGCCTCTGGTGGAGGGACAACCTCTAGAACTNCGCGGGGTNGAGNTGCAGCTGGAGCATCTGACTGTGGATGGTCAGCTCCTGCCTGCGGAGGCCTGGCGTCAGCTGGACGATGGGCTGATCATCGAAAGNCCTCCGCAGGAGCCATTCACGCTCACAAGCCGCTGCAGGATCGACCCTTACANCAACACCTCACTCGAGGGGCTNTATGCAAGCGGTGGGATGCTCACCACCCAGTGCGAGGCGGAAGGTTTCCGCAGGATTACGTTTCATCCGGATCGCCCCGATGTNTTGGCGTGTTGGCGGGTGCGGATCGAGGCGGATCAGGCCACCAGCCCTGTCCTGTTAAGCAACGGGAACCTTGTTGAAAGTCAAGTTCTCCCGAATGGCCGTCATGCGGTCATCTGGATGGACCCTCACCCGAAGCCGTCCTATCTGTTTGCTCTGGTCGCGGGAGATCTCTGCGAAGTTCGGGATCGTTTCACCACGGCTGANGGACGAGAGGTGACGTTGCGTCTNCANGTGGAGGCTGGTGATGAGCCTTACACGGACCATGCGATGGCATCACTGAAACGAGCCATGCTCTGGGACGAGCNGGTTTATGGGCTGGCCTATGACCTCGACGAATACAACATTGTTGCTGTGCGCCACTTCAACATGGGCGCAATGGAGAACAAGAGCCTCAATATCTTTAACTCGAAGCTTGTACTTGCNGATGAAGTCACGGCCACTGATGGCGAACTGGAACGAATTGAAAGTGTTATCGCTCACGAATATTTTCACAATTGGACCGGTAATCGAATCACCTGCCGGGATTGGTTTCAGCTTTCTCTGAAAGAAGGCCTGACGGTGTTTCGCGATCAATGCTTCACCGCTGATCTGCACTCTGCGGCCGTGAAGCGCATCGAGGATGTTTCCATGTTGCGTAATACCCAGTTCAGAGAAGATTCAGGCCCGACTGCGCATCCCGTAAAACCAAGTGAGTATCAGGCGATTGATAACTTCTACACAACAACGATCTATGAGAAAGGGGCTGAAGTGATCCGCATGCTGCAGACCTTGCTGGGTCGCGAGCGGTTCATGCAGGGAATGGCCACNTANATCAATCGGTTTGATGGCACGGCGGCGACGACCGANGATTTTGTGCACGCCATCATCGATGGCGCCTGCGCGGATGGTCAGCCCCTCGGTTTTGATCCTGCTCAGTTCCGACGCTGGTACCACCAGGCTGGAACGCCGGAATTGCAGGTTGATCGCAGCTGGAACCCCACCACCGGTGAGCTGACATTGCATTTTCATCAGGCCACCGCTCCGACGCCGGGCCAACCGCAGAAGCCACCGCTGGTGTTGCCGGTTTCATTGGCGTTGATCGGTCCTGAAGGTCGTGAGGGAGAGGAGCACCTGCTGGTGATGGACCANGATCACGCCACGCTCTCCTTGACGGTGAGTCCTGCAGAGCAACCGCCTGCTGTGTCTGTGTTGAGGGGATTCTCAGCGCCAGTGCGACTACGCATGGAGGCAAGCCTCTCGGAGACGTTGCAGCTGCTTGCCCGTGATGACGACGCGTTCTGTCGTTGGGATGCTGCNCAACGTNTGTTCCGTCAGGTGCTNCTGGCCAGGGCGGCTGGCCGGATCGACGAGGAGGTTGAGCCCGCTCTGATCNCAGCGATCGCCCAACGCCTCGAGGCTGTTGATCAGAGCAATGCATCGGAGCTCGCCACGTTGTTGGCATTCCCCGGTATGGCNGAGCTTGAGGTGATGCAGGCACCGGTCGATCCGCTGGCGCTGTTTGATGCGGTTCTTGCGTTGCGCCGCGCACTTGGGCAGCAGCTGCAGCTCCAGCTTGAGCACTGTCTCATCCGTTGCCGAAGTGGTTGGATCCAGCCCTGGCCCGAAGGGCAGGGTGATCGACAACTCACCGCCGTGGCCTGGAGCTGGCTTGCGGCTGCTGGTCATCGTGAAGCCCGTCAACAAGCCGTTGAAGCGGTCTCGGGACCTTCAATGACTCTTGCTCGCGCAGCTCTGCGGGCACTGCATCCCATCGATTGCGATGAACGTGTGCAGGCTTCATCGGCCTTCTATCAGCGATGGCAAGACAAACCCGTCATTTTGGACACGTGGTTTGGGCTTGAGGCATCCATGCCACGTGCTGATGGCCTTGATCAGGTGAAGAGGCTGCTCGACCATCCACGCTTCGATCCTTTGGCACCCAACGCACTCCGTGCGGTTTTGGGTGGTTTCGCTGCCAATGTTCCGGTCTTCCATGCCGCCGATGGCAGCGGATATCTCTTCCTCGCGCAGCAGATTGTGGAGATTGATCAGCGCAATCCGGTGACGGCATCTCGGATGGTGAAAGTGTTCAGCCGATGGAGCAGCTATGGGCCTGAGCGTCAGGAGGTGATGCAGCGGGCCATCGCCTTGCTCAGTTCATCAGCCTTGTCCTCAAACACCCGCGAAGTGGTGGCCATGCTTGAGGCTTCATGATCTTCATCACCCCAAGAATGCGATCACCACAATCGCCACCACGACCAGGACGAGAATCCAGCGCCAGCGGGATGCGCTGCCTTTGAAGGGATGGGACGAACCTCTGCCGCGTTTTGCCGGCCTCGACCCTGCCGCAAGACCGCAGCGTTGACAGACCAAGCGCCCGGCGAGCGCNCGGTCGGCACGGAAGGCGCGGCTTCCACAGTTCAGACAGATCGTGGGTGACAACAGCTCGCCATTGGACGCAGAGTTCTATTAACTTATCNGGGTTTAAGTGTTTTGCCATTCGATGACACATTGCTCCAGCAAGTCACAATCACTCACGCCTGTGGCGGCAAGAAATGTGTCTGCTAGAAAAAANATTNNAGAAATTTTTGTGGGTCCAGGTCAATTCACTGATCCCAGTTACAGGTTTTTCGATTCAGAAGGTGACGTGCTTGAAAACTTTAAAGTCAANCCTAAAAAGAAATACCGCTTCAGTCGCCTTGATGGAGNAACCTCACATCCTTTTTATATCAGTGACCGCGGTTACAATGAAAAAGCTTCCTCAGGGCTGAGAATTAAGGGAGATGGGACGTTCGGTCAGGGTGTGGTTGGTGATCAGTCTTTTACAGTCAGTTTCAAGAAAAAAGCACGTCGTTCTTTAAAGAGAAATGGTGGTTTGTTCTTTTATTGCACATCGCATCCAAGCATGTTCGATGAATTCGTGATTAAGTCCAAAAAATCGAATCGAAACACCTCTGTTGATGCACTCCCAAATGAAGATGAGGGTTTTGCGTCCAGCGTTTTGACGGGTTCNTCCTATGCGCGCCTTGACCCTTCATCCTTGTCACCATTTGATAGCGAGTCCTTAATTGTCAGCGCTGATCAGGTGTCTGCATGACCCCTGGACTGTGTTCNCGGTAAACAGCTAACGCTGCTGCCATTCCGGCTANGAAGCCACTGGCATGACCAATCCAGCTCACCCCTGCAGGTGAAACACCTGGAATCAAGGCAAACAGCGCAGATCCGTACAGCCAAAAGGCAACGATCCCGAGAAGGATGGATAAAAGTTGGCGCTCAAGCCAACCGATCAGTAAGAGGTATCCCAGCAATCCATAAACAACACCNGATAAACCATGACTGGCGGCGGGCCAGAAGAGNGCCACTGGTACTTCCAGNATGATCACTGATACCCAAACTGCCAAATAATCTTTAAAACCACGCGTGAGAACGAGCCAACTCAGCGGAAGAAACACAACGGTGTTGGATATCAGGTGCCCCAGTCCGGAATGGCTGAAGGGTGCTGTAAGGACTCCCCAGATCGGNAATCCCGGGCCCATCGGTAGGTTCCAGGAACCACCAAAAATCAACTGATCGATGAGCTCTTGGCTCCAGGCGACCGCCAGAAGCAACACGGGCAACCAGAGANGATGGCGCAAGGAGATGCGGAAGGAACCACAATGATCATCAATGCAGGCGTCGATGGTGACAAGCAAAGTCGACGTGGTGGTGATCGGCAGTGGAATTGGTGGCCTGTGTTGTGGCGCCCTTTGTGCCCGAGCTGGACGTGATGTGTTGGTGCTCGAGGCGCACAGCCAACCGGGCGGAGCGGCCCACGGGTTTGAGCGGGGAGGATTTCACTTTGAATCAGGTCCGTCCCTGTGGAGNGGTCTGAGCGGATGGCCCAGTAGCAATCCACTCGCCCAGATCCTCAAGGCTTTGGATCAGGATTTACCTGTCGTGAGCTACAGCGACTGGGACGTCCTGCTTCCCGAGGGCGCGATGAAGATTGGTGTCGGCTGTCGCGACTTCGAGCAGGTTGTTCTTGATCGCTGCGGACCGACGGCTGTTCAGGAATGGCGGCAGTTCGGAGAGGTGCTGGAGCCGATCGCTGCTGCAGCGGCAGCACTGCCTCTGTTGTCACTGCGGCCTGGAGCGGAGGTTCTACAGCAGATGTGGAGTCGCGGTCGTCAGCTGCTTCCCCATCTCCCAGCGATGCGTCATCTGGCTGGAGCCTTTGCTCCGTTGGTTGATCGGCATCTGCAGGATCCTTTTCTGCGCCATTGGGTGGATCTGTTGTGCTTTCTGATCAGCGGCATGCCAATGCAGCACACCAATGCCGCNGCGATGGCCACCCTGTTCGGTGAATGGTTCCGACCTGATGCCTGCNTGGACTATCCANTGGGCGGTAGTGCTGCTGTTGTGGAGNCACTGGTTTGTGGTTTGCAGCGCCATGGNGGAGAACTGCGCTGTCAAAACCGCGTCACGGAGGTTTTGATGGATGGGGATCGTGCCATTGGTGTGNAGCTGGCCAGCGGCGAGTTGATCCATGCCGAGGCTGTGATCAGCAATGCCGATGTCTGGTCCACTGTTCAGTTGTTGCCTGAGGGTGCTCCAAGCAACTGGATTCGTCAGAGAGCGATGACGCCGGCATGTGCATCTTTTTTGCATCTGCATCTCGGTTTTGATGCCACTGGGTTGGGTCAATTACCGATTCACACGGTCTGGGTGGGTGACTGGCANCGGGGGATTGATGCGGAACGGAATGTTGTGGTGTTCTCGATTCCCACGGTGATTGATCCGGCGATGGCACCTGAGGGGCATCATGTTTTGCATGGCTANACCCCAGCNAATGAGCCCTGGGCGCCATGGCAAGCCCTGAAACGGGGCAGTGAGGAGTACAAGGCATACAAGCAGGAACGCTGTTCGGTCTTCTGGCAGGTGCTGGAACAGCAAATTCCTGACATCCACGATCGATGTTCGCTTGTGATGGAGGGATCACCGTTGACCCACAGCGGTTTTCTCAATGTTCATCACGGCAGTTATGGCCCTGGCCTTTCAGCAGCGCGTGGTTTGTTCCCAGGCGTGACCACGCCTGTTGAGGGGCTCTTGATGTGTGGCGCCAGTACCTTCCCGGGGATCGGCATCCCTCCGGTGGCAGCGAGTGGNGCGATGGCCGCGCATGCCGTGCTTGGACGACGGGCACAATCCGAATTGCTTANAGAGCTGGGGATCTGAACCAACAAGGATCGTTTGGTTTTGGNCCGGACTCTGGATTTCCGGGATGAAGGTGCTGCTTTGTGNACGGACTTGTTGTTGTGAGCAAAGACATCGATTCCTGTGTTGAACGTTCCGGTGAGGGTGGCCACATACGCTTTCCGAGTTGCTCAAGCGTTCATGAACACCAACGCCCGGATCGATGCCTTGCAGTTGATGCTCACCGATCTGCGCATGCGAAACGAGCCGATCCGTCATAAAGCAGCCTTTCGAGGATGCCAGCCAGAGTTCCAGGCCCTTGTGAGCCGATTGATCGAACAACTCGAAGGTGAACTTCTTGAAGAGAAGCAGAGCCTGCGGGAGGCGTCCCGTTCAGTGGCTGTCTGAAGCGTTGAACAGATTGCGCCAGGTCTGTTCAAGCTGATTCGCTTCGCTGGTGCCCTCTGGCGGAGATCCGGCGAGGAAATCCTTGTCCTCTGATGGCCGATAAGGACCCTGCTTGAGCTCAAACATCACCGTGTTTGGCTCAAGTGCAACAAGGGTATGCATCTGGTTGTCCGCCAGCTCGACCCCCCGCACTGGGCCTGCTGCATCCAGCCGCTCCCGATGGATCAGCTGGTTCTGAGAATCGAAAACCAGCAGCCCGATGGCTCCCTGCAGGACCAGAAAGCATTCGAATCCTTCCCCTTTGGTGGCTCGGAGATGGCGGTGGGGTCGAACGTAAGTTCCTGGCTGCAGCACATTCAGAAAGCGCTGCACCANGTCACTTTCAAGATGAAAGTTGTGGTTTTGCCNAAGCCGTGGACGACGTCTTGCCTGGTCAGCNACNTGATCAAACAAGGCCTGATCGATGCGTTTGAGTTGGATTGAGGCGCTCATGACGGCTCGGAGCGTTGTTCATTGCGATACGCCGCCGGGACCAGAACCAGAAACAAGGCCCACCACCCCATAACGGCCAANGTCAGAGGAAGGGTGATCCAAAGCCGCTGCAAAAACCACCAGGACAAACTGATCAGAACCAGGCCACTGAGCAGGATGGACCAGGGTTGGCACCACCAGGGTTTCAGAGACCAGAAGGGTGGACGCTGTTCAAGGGTGTTGGAATCAGCGGAGGCTCTCGAGTCCACCAGAGGAGTGAAGGNTGGTGAGATCGTCATAGCCACCAATCAGCTCCCCATCGATGAAAACCTGGGGGAACGTGGTCATGGCGCTGCGGGTCTGCCAGCGTTGGAAATCATCATCTCCATTGATGGTGTCGACCCGGTGTTGTACACCCAGCGTTCGCAGGAGACGTAGCGCTCGAGCGCACCAGGGACATCCNGGGAGCACAGCAATTTCNAGACGCGGTTTGGAATGCATCTCGGGGGTTCTGGCAACGTCTTTTTGGCCCGGTTCATCAGGGAAGCCCAGAAGGAGATCCACGCCCTTTTGGACAATCGTGCCCGGTTCAAGATGACCTCCCCAGACCTGACAGGCTCCATCGGACAAGCTGAGATGGAGATGCACACCCTGAGGAGAGAGTGTTCCATTGAGTGTGATCACTTCCAGATCACCTTCTAAAACTGTTGGGCCGTGTTGTCCGGGACATTGAAACGCGGCCCTGGAAAGGTTGCCGACAACGCCGATCACGAAGCCTGAAGCCTGCTGATCGGAGGCCAGTTGCTCAAGACTTTGACGCAGATCACTGCCTGGAGCGAGCTTCAGCGGCAGTGAACGCATGNCANTCAAGAAAGCGACGTCAGATTACGCGGAGACATCTGAAATCAGCTCCGGNCATGAAGAAAGGGTGATGTGGTATGGATATTTGCACTGTTTCGTGCTGATTNCGTGCCGATNTTGAGGGAGCTGTTGCGGGAGCTGCAGCAACATCTGAATGACCCCACGCCTGTACCCACCACTGGAGAGGTGGCTGATGCTGCGAGTTCCGAGCGGATCAACGTCACCTTGCCCAGGGGTGTGATGGATGATCTGAAGAAGCGGGCGCTGGATCAGGGACGAAGCTGTGGCAATCTCGCCTCGTTTCTGATCGAGGATGGTTTACGCCGTCATTCCATGATTAATTAAGGGCTTTGTTCGTGAGGGTTTCAACCAATCCTGAACTCTGCATTTTGAGAATGGAGACATCCAATGGTGTATTGAGTTCGCTTCCTGTCTTGAAAGCAAATCCGTAGGTTTCCTCTGCGAGAGTGAAAGGAGCGAGGCGTAAACCTTTGGCTTGATCGAGATTGCTTTTGAGGTAGTAGCGCAAAGCAGGGCGATCAAAAATCACCGCTGATACCGACTCGTCCAGAAGCATTTCAACCGCTGATTCAAGACTTGATGTCGGCACTGGTTGCATTCCTCCGAGTTGAGCAAGTTCGACGGCACTCGTACCTTTAATGACGGCTACTTTCCTGTTAATCAGTTCAATTGGGCTGGTGATTGGACTTTCAGCTGTGCCTGAGAGGAACAATGTGAAGGCTGATGCGAGGCTCGCNGTCAGCGATGACACNGCNATCAGAGAAATAACCATCCATATTGCCGTGATCGTTCGACCTGTTCTTGTCACGGGAGCCTTGTCTCCATAACCAACAGTTGTCAGAGTCACCAGAGCAAACCACATACCGTTGCCGATGCCCGGGATCAAGGCTTCCGGAAAATTATCCGTGTTGCGTCGTCGTTCAGCCAGCCAGACCAGAATGCCGACAACCAACAACACGCCAATCAACACGAAGACAGACGAGATGACCGCCCTGCCAAAGAACACTCGAAACCGACTGAAAATTGTTGGAGGTTTGGCGGGGAGAATGACTCCAGCCTTGGCGAAAAAATAAGGCTGTGTGAAATTTACATCAGGGATTGCAAGTCGTGTGGATGTGATGCTGATGGGTCCGATCAGCACATCGATATCTTCAGACTCAACTGCTTTGATGCCGAGATCAGGGGTCTGTTGCTGTATGAGCTTGTAAGTGAGATTGTTTTCGGCAGCAATCGAACGCCAAACATCAAGACTGATTCCGCTCCAGTCGGTGCCATCTCGTATCACGAACGGAGGAGCTCCGGCGACACCCACTTTCAATTGCTTTGCTAAAGCCGGTGCGGCAGTTGAACTGAGGAAGAGAACTGTTGCTGCCAAGCAAGCCCTGATATGACAGCGCCGAACCATTTAGAGACNGAAACTGCACCAAGGGTGACACGGTTTTTAGGCCGTGTTGTATCGAATTCATCCAAGGCACACCGTCTGATTTCTGGCTTTGGCATCTGAAGACGGTTCAGGTGCCGATGAAGTGGATCATTTGAAGTTCAATCCTTTTGTCCGTCCATCAGCGCTTCTCCAAACGTCGAACGATCCAGGTCATCGCCACCAGCGATCCCGCTAGAGCAATCAGCAGGGCAAGCGTCATCGACGGTTCATGGCAACAAAGGAGCAATCAGATTGGCATCCGGGGAGCCGAGTAGCCACTCGGCCATTTCCATCCTCAAGGCGAAGGCCTCTTCATCTTGACCCTGACGCTCAAGTGACTTCAAACGATGCTCCAGCCAGTTCAGGGTGTCCATGGGGAGCTGGTTCGGACGCTTGAAGCGCGCCAAAATAGTTTTTCGTGACAAGAGGAATGCTGATGGACAGACCTGCCATTCCGATGCAGCCAGCGTTACGCAATGGTGCGTCGTTCATTTGATGGCTGGCCAGCCCTGGTCTTGGCAGAGGGAACGCTTGCAGTTTCTTCCCCAGCGTGCCCTCTGGCGGCCAGAAGGCCGTGTTTTGCTTGTGGCCGATTTGCATCTCGGCAAAGCAGAAGCGTTTCAAGCCCATGGCATTCCACTGCCAAGCGATGCTGATTGTGGAACCATCAATCCCTTGCTTGATCTATGCCACCGATTGCGGCCTAAGCAGCTGTTTGTGTTGGGCGATCTGATTCATGCCCGAGAGGGCGTCACGCCCAGGTTGCGTGAGGTGTTGCGGGTCCTGCCTGAGCTCACTGGCGCTCTGCTGCAGCTGATCGGGGGCAATCATGATCGTCACACCAGGTTCGAAGGGCTGAGCCNACAGCCTTCCCAACGGCTTGGGCAACTCTGGTTGAGCCACGCTCCAGAAGCCCCTCCCCAGCCGGATTTGCTCAACGTTTGTGGTCATCTGCATCCAATGAGTCGGGTGCGGGGGGCTGCCGATCAGCTCCGTCTCCCCTGCTTTGCTTATGACCAGGAAGGTCCTCGTCTTGTCATTCCAGCCTTTGGGGAGTTGACGGGAGGCCATGACTGCGGTCACCGTTATCGCCAATGGCTGGTGGCTGACGAAGCCATCGTTCCTTGGTTCAATCCCCCTCTCCAACCAAACGGGCGATGGTCGGCGTGAAACACCGTTCCTCCAATCCCCCGGATCCTCCGCGTCGGNGTCGCCCGCGTTTTCGAAAACGCTGGCTGGTTTTGGCTGCTCCAGTGATCGTGTTTGCTGGCCTTGTTGCGCTNGCTCCCAGCACCCCTGATCGTTCTGAGGATGAGCCAGCGACAACATCAGCTGGACAGCGTCAACAGGACGACAAGCCGTTTCGTTATNTCCCTGATGATGAGGTGTATGCCCTNAACCTCGATCCCCGTGAGGTTCGATTTGATCTCCTGGAGGGTTGGGATCGAGAGCAGGACGCTTTTGAGGATCTTGCCGCGCTGGCCTATGTGTCAGGTCCGATGTATGAGCGGCATATCGACAACGCCGGCCAGGAGATCACGGTTCCCCTTGGAGACCTGAAATTCGGAGCGAGGGTCTGGCGAGGTCGTAACCGCACAGCATCCCGTCAGCGGGCTTTCATCGGAATCCGTCACGACGGCAGCGTTGATTTCGGATACGGGGAACTCACTGAGGAGCGCAGTCGGACTTACGACACGTTCATCGGCGGTCTTCACAGCCTTTACAACGATCTGGAAGAGCCACCGGAGACGTACAAGGGCGCCTACAGCAAAAGCATGGGCCAACGCATCCGGTACTACCTGCCAAGAATCCGGATGGTGATGGGCCTGCGGGACGACGGGCGCCTGGAGGTTCTGATGAGCCGTGATGGCTTAACGCTTGAACAGTCCAAGGAGCTGGCAAGAAGGCGGTCTTACCTGGCGGCCTACATGCCGGATCATGCGTCCAAGAGCCGCTTCATCATTCCAGGGGTCAAAGGTTTCACTGAGGAGGATGCCAACTGGATCAGTGGTGGAGCCACAAGCTTCGTCCACGTCCCATACATGCTTCGGATGAGTGCCCGCCAGTTCCCCCTCAGGGGCAACTTGATTGCAGGTTTAACGCCAAAAATCGGTGTTGACGACGATTGCAACGGCCCGATCGCCTGTGTTCAACTTTTTGGCAGTCATCTTGCTGATCGAGCCCTTGCGGGGTTGAACCGGGTGATGGAACAGGGGGTGGAGCCCTTGGCACGGATGATCTGGGCACCCTCGCCTTCGCCACGTCAGCGGAACAACCAGCCGGATCAATCACCGCAGAAGCAGGATCGTTCNCCACTACGGGAGCCTCCAATCACGGCAGACCCGTTGGTGCTTCGGGGTGATCCAGGATCAGCAAATGAAGAACGTTTCGATTCCGGCCTGGGGGACCAACTTGATGGAGGCAACTCCCTACGTTCAAAGCCACTCCCTCCAGATCTTCCACCGCCGGAGTTACTCGAGGAAGCGATTGCCCCTCCCACCGAGACAGAGCTTGAGATCAGTCCACCCACCTCAGAAGAAGAGAGGGACGTGATTGAAGATGAGTTGATTGGTGCTCCACCACCACCGGAATTACCTCCCTTGCCTCCGCTTGATCCACTACCGGTTCGACCGCTGCCTTCAATCGAGCAAGGAATCAATGAAGGTTTCACAAGTCCCGAGGGTTGATACCCCACTGGGTCAGACCGCAAAAAATTGATGGTCAACATTGCTGATTGATCAGCAAGCAGGTCCCGCCAGCTGATGCGGCAAAGACCTGCTAAAGCTTGATCAATCCTTGATGCATTAAATCCCCTGGCCGGTGAGCGAGATGGAGGGATTCAACGGATTTCTGCGTGTCCTCAGCTCATTCTGCCGCCACATCATCGGCTTCGTCTTCAGCTCCAACAGGGATCAGGCGAATTGCTTTCTTGCCGAGTTTGATCTCGAATTCGTCCCCAGGGGTCAGGTCAAGAAGATTGGTGTAAGCCTTACCGATCAAAAGGTTTCCATTGCCCTGCACGGTTGCGGTGTAGCTGAGCTTTCGCCCACCTCGGCCAATGGCTCCCCCACCAGCAGAAAGGTTGACACCCTTCGCCTCCAGCAGTGCTTCATAGAAAGCTGTGAAGTTCAGACGATCCCCACCGTCTTTTTTGGAGGACACGTAACCGCATGCCCGTACAAGGTCGGACTTTGAAACTTCACCAAGATCCTTCACCTTTGTGAGGAGGTCGGTACCAGTCAGCATTGGTTTGATGCAATCGCTTAATCAATTAATAGGAGACGAGATGTCAGCCTGTCAATCATTTTCCGTCAAGATCTTCCGCGAAACGCTCGGTTGCCAACCTCTTTGTGGCCCTAGCTGCTCTGTCGCAATCACTCTCGTACTTATGGATCTACGCAGAAATTAAGCGCAATTTTTTCGATAAAAACCATTGGTAATACTGGGTTTTGCTGCCTTCAGGGGGGTGTCGTTTTGCTTGTGGANGAGCACCACTTTTGGGCCCAGTGCTTTGGATCGTGTTCGAGTGTGTTGTGTTCTGTCACGCTTGCTCTCCGATCTGCTTTTCAGGATCCATCCGGATCCATTCAGGCCAGATGAGGCTCGCTCAAGTGGTCTGCATCAAGCTCTCTGGAGAGGGGACAATGGCTTGGCANACCTCATGGACGCTCCAGATCACCATGAAGCGACACCCATTTTGAAAATTTTTATCCCAGTTCAAGGGGGGAATGATGCTCTGTTCCCCCTTGAGTGAGGGGCTGNTTGGCCTGGCATCAACAGGGACGATGCGTNNAGCGCTTAAACACGCCGTTGCAATCACCCTGTGCAGGCTTCACAAAACAGTGACCTTCTGGTGACCAGTAGCCCAGCGCAGGAAATTGGAGGCCTTGGGCTTTTGCCTTTGCGTTGACGCCATCTACACCTTGGCCTTGCACAAGGACGTTGCCTTCTCCATCCACCAGATCGAGAAAGGCATTCTCCTTTGTTTCCTGGGTTGGATTGGCGGAGGCGACACCAGGAAGAAGAACAGTTGCGGTGGCGATCAGCAGGGAGCGAAGCATTGATCGATTGTGGATGGGTTCAGTTGTTGGTCACGACGACTGGAGTTCCGACGTTGACACGATTGAAAACCTGGATCACGTCGTTATTCAGCATGCGAATGCAGCCGAGACTCACTGCTGAGCGCAGTTTCACCCAGCTTGGCCACGCTGTTCCGTGGATGGCGTACTCACCGGTTCCGATCTGGACATACGCCATGTAGCGGACGCCGACAGGATTCTTTGGTCCCGGCGCAATCACCTTGCCCTTCTTGTGATACGTGGGCGCAGGATCCATTTTGGTGATCGCGTAGCTGCCAGCAGGGGTTGGTGACTCTGGTGCTCCAATGGCAATTGGATACTTGCCAATGACCTTCCCGCCATCCAAAAGGGTCAGATAACGGCTCTTGAGGCTGATTTGAATTGAGGTCTCCGCGTGAGCAGGAGCCCCAGCAACGGCCCCGATGGCCAAGCCACCACAAAGAACTGCCAGTTGGATTGGACGAAGAGACATGGATTTCCCAAACAGGCAACCAAGAGCATTTTGACCTATCCGAAAGGGGCTAGCGTCACCCCAACGAAACGGTTGACTTCGATTGATGCCGCCTTTCACCGGAATCCGTCGCGCGCTGCTGGCCAGTGGTGCCACAGCCCTTTCACTGGTTGCTGGTCTTGCACCTGTGCGCGCTGGGTTCACGCCCGATCAGTTGCAGTCATTTGAAGTGACCCATCTGCGAGGGACGGTCAAAACGGTGCTTCCTGATCAGAAGGTTCTTGAAATCGTCGACCCGGAAGGCCACCGGGAGATCATCACGGTTGGAATCGATATGGCTCCCCTCGGTATTCAGCCAGGAGACGGCGTCGATGTATCGGTGCTTGATGGCCTTGTTGTTGACCTCGAGCGCAGTCAGGACAGCGAGCTGAGCTTCAACAGAGAGGACATCATCATTCCTTCTGATATGGGGCCACTCAAGCAGGGCATGCGTGTGGCTCTTGCTTCCGGGACGGCCCGTGTGATCAAGCTCTCCCAAAAGGACCGAAGCATCAGTCTGATGGGACCACTGGGAGGCATTCACAATCTCGACGTGATTGGCGACACGACAGATGACCTGTTCCCTCANCTGAAAACAGGCGATTTCGTCGATTTTCGTCTCATACAGCCCGTTGCTGTTGATGTGGAACGTGTTGTTGATCCGGAAGGAATCCTCGGCACGACCGAGCCCCAGCCGATCGTTGCTCGNGTTCTGAACACTGACGCCAGCCTGAAGTCCGAACTTTTGAAGTCGTTTGAGATCACCCAGCTGCAGGGAAAGGTGCTGCGGGTCATGCCGGAAGANAAGGTCCTGCAGCTGAGCAGTCCCTACGGACACACGATGTTGATCACCAGTGGAATTGATCTCTCAACCTCTGGGATCCGTCGCGGCGACANNGTGACCGTGGATCTCTTGGACGGCCTGGTTGTCGATCTNAGAGAGAGCCCAATCAAACGTTTGAGCTTTCAACGTGAAGACCTCATCCTGTCTGAGGATTTCGGACCCGTGCGCAAGGGCGCCAAAATTGCTATGGCGACTGGAACAGCTGAGGTTGTGAAGATTTCCCAGGTTGATCATGAGCTGAGCCTGCGCGGACCCTTTGGAGGCGTGCACAATCTTGATGTTCGGCGCGAAATCGAAGGAGACCCTATCAAGACACTTAAAGTGGGAGANTACGTGGAATTCAGAGCAATTAAACCGATTGCTATTTCTGTCCGTAAAGACAGCTGATCAGCTGTCTTTGTGTGAAGCCAGCGCCCTGACAATGTCACCTCTTGTGAGAACACCGACGGGCTTGTTGGCTTCATCAAGAACAAACAATCTCTGGGTGCTTCTGTCGTGAAGCATCGAAGCAGCTTTCGGTAGNGGGAGTGAGGANGGGCAGCTATNAGAATCCTTTCGCATGAGATCGGCAACAGTTGTTCCCAACACCTGGTGAACTTGCTTGTCCCAGTTGAGTGGATTGCGGAGATAAATAATGCTGTCAAGCAGCATCACGTACGGACCAGCATCAACTCCGCTTTCGCGCACCATCAGATCCTGCTCGGTGAGTTCGCCGATCAGGGCACCGTCAGCGTCCACAACCGGTAGGCCACTGACGTGGTGATCACTGATCAACTGGACGGCATCCTGAAGGGCCGTTTCAGGCATCACACTGAGAACCGGCTGGGTCATCACATCGGCCACCGTCAGCTGGAGGACCATGGGGTTGAATCATCTGCCAGCATTCTGCGTTGCGACTGGCCTGGTGGCTAAGGCACGCCCTGGTTCAGGAGCAGATTTTGAATTCGTGGAACAACGCTTCCGCTTCGGCGTAACCGCCCTGTTCACGCAAGCTGTACAACGTTGCCTTCCACCAGTCCCACGTCTCAATCTCGATCAGTTGATTGAGTTGGCTGTTCCAGAGGTCTTCGCGGCGCTGGGGCATCTCCGACATGGCATTACTTCTTTTTCAAAGCATANTCATCCCTCCGGCGATGTCATCCAACGTCCAAGTCGGACCTGTAGCAAGAGCAACAAAGGATGGGTGAATTTGTTGCTTTTCAATCAATTGATTCGCGATCACGTCCAGTGCCGCCAATGTCCTTCAGTATCGACAGACAGTGGCGACAGACAGTGGCGACAGATTGTTAAGTTAAGAATGGCATCGATTGATGGCGATGAGGGGCCTNCAATGGGTTGACTCCTTAAACAGTGGCTCATTGTTTGTCTTCAGGGNGAAGCTCANGACGAATGCAGGCATCACGAAGTTGAGAATCGTGTGGATGCGAATCATGGTNGTCTTGTTTGGGACGGCCTGGCTGCACATTGCGATGGCTCCTTTCTTCTCTCCTCATCCCTTCTTTCGCTATCTCATCCGAATTGTTGTGGTGATCATGCGTATAAGAATCGTTGATAACAAAGAACAATCCAGGAACAGGCTGCTGCTCAACTGGATCTGAACGTGTTCATTCCGTGTCTCTTCAGCAACCACTTGGGCGACGGCTCGCCAACGGTCTCACCGTCATTCGCGCCATGGCGGGAGGTCCCTTGGTGCTCGCTCTGCAATTGGACTGGGCCGTCCTGGCGTGGTGGCTGTTGCTTTTGGCAGGACTCACGGATGCTGCAGANGGTTGGTTGGCACGTCGAGCAGGNGGTGGAAGCAGTTGGGGGGCACGCCTTGATCCCTTGGCAGACAAGCTGCTGATTGCAGCGCCGTTGGTCTGGCTTGCGTCAACCGCTGCACTCCCNCTTTGGTCTGTTTGGTTGTTGTTGGCGCGNGAGCTGTTGGTCTCGGGTTGGCGTGCTCATGTCAGTGATGGCGCTCCAGCTTCCAAAGCAGGAAAGGCAAAGACAATCCTTCAGTTTCTTGCCTTCCTCATGATGCTCTGGCCTTCGACATGGTGGTGCCACGACGCCGTTGTAAGCATCGGATGGTGGCTGTTCTGGCCTTCGCTTGGTCTGGCGTTGAGTTCTGCTGCTGCTTATCTCAATCCCCAATCAACGTTGCATCAGCGCTGAAATCGGGGTCGACGCTTGGATTGATTTGATAATCCTTTTCGTAACTGTCGGATAGTCCTGCGCATAGATCGAAGTGGGGGGTCCATGCCAGCTCCCGCTCCACTCGCGTGATGTCAGTGAGGAAGTGGTTCAAACGCAAGGGGAACGCCTTGCGTGCTTTGGGATCAAGATCGGTGGGATCAAAACTGCGCATCTCGACTGAATCGGGATCCTTTCCACAGGCCTTTGCCGCTTCCTTGATCAGCCCTTTGAAGGTGACTCCCTGCTTGCCGGTGCAGTTGTAGATCCGATTGGTCGAAGCCTCCACATCGAGGCAGCGAGCCATGGCTTCAGCCAAATCTTCCACATGCCCCAGTTGAGTGATCGTGCTGCCATCCCCTGGGAGAGGTACCGGACGGTTGTGCATGATTCGATCAAAAAACCATCGCTCGATGGGGTTGTAGTTGCCAGGCCCATAGATGTAGGTCGGCCGGAAACTTGTGAAGGGAATGCCCTGCGCGCGGAGCCACTNTTCGGTATCCGCCTTGCCTGCATGGCGGCTGGCGGGGTCGGTGGGGCAGTCTTCATCGAGGGGCCATCGTTCCGACCCGGCATAAACGCCGGCCGAGCTGACGTAGACGAAACGATGATTCGGTGCCCCGGTGCACTCCACCACGCGTCGACTGTCGTCGAGTTTGCGGCCGGAGCTGTCAACGATGACGTCAAAGCTTCGTCCCTGAAGGGCTGTCAGCCCNTCAACACTGCTGCGGTCGCCACGGAGGTGCTCAANATCGTCAGGGACAGGGTTCTTGCCGCGTGTGANCANAGTGAGGNTGTGTCCCTGCTGCTTCAGCCGAGCCACCAGCGGCTTGCCCACAAAGCGAGTTCCGCCCATCACGAGAATCTGCATGCGTGCGTTACCTCCCTGCACCGACAGAACTGTGCTGCCATGAAATTTGAGCCTGGGAAATCTAAGGGATGCTCAAGACACAGGATTTTCAATGCCCTCTCCATCTTTTTAAATCGACATGCCCCTTGTTGTCTTCATGTCTTGGCNANACACCAAATCTTTTTCTACTTGTCTGAGCAGATGTTTTGGGTCACTGCAGTGATGGGAAACCGAAGAAGTCGCTCAGGATTTCTGTCGCTGTCGGGATATCCGCATGCATGTTTTCCTTCCTTTCGTGTGCTGAATATAGGCTAATTCGCCGATAAAATGTTGCCACGTTAAGAAAAATAGCCTTTTGTCTTTGCGGTTGATTGGCTCTTTNAATCGTCTTTTTTGATTGAAGATGGTCGTAGTAATGGCATGCTGATCGATGAAACTTTTCAATGGGGTGANGTCTTCGAAATTGATCATGATTTTGTTTGTGCCGTCATCAAGCACTGCTCCCTGTTGAATCAATCGTTCCCCATGTCCCGTTGAATCAAGCCACCACCGAGCACGGTGTCTCCTGCGTAGAACACCGCCGCCTGGCCTGGAGTGATGGAGAACTGTTCATCGTCAAATCTGAGCATGCAGCGATGGGGACGCTGAAGATCNCTGTCAGCATCCAAGGCTGGGCATGGCGCGAGTCGCGCTGTGACAGGGCCGCTTCGGTATCGCACCTGCACTTCAACTGAAATCTCCTTCTGAGGTGGCTCGATCGACACCCAATTGATGGCGCCGACGCAGCATTCCTGTCGACCGGCTTGCGCTCGGGGGGCGACCACCACCCGATTCAGNGCTGCATCCAGCCGGATGACATGAAGGGGTTCACTCCAGGCCACTCCCAGCCCGCGTCGCTGGCCGATTGTGAAATGTTCGATTCCATCGTGTTGACCAACAACCGTGCCGTCGGACAGGACGATCTCACCGAGTCGCGGCGGCAGGTAGGCATCCAGGAAAGCCCGCATGGAGCCGTGGTGATCGGCCAAACAGAGATCCTGGCTTTCGGGTTTTGCCGCTGTGCGTAGGCCAAGGCGTTTGGCTTCAAGGCGTGTGTCTGGTTTGGTGAGTTCTCCAAGGGGAAACACGATTCGCCCAAGAACGTCCTGGGAGAGGTCGTAAAGGAAATAACTCTGATCTTTATGGCTGTCACGTCCGCGCAGCAACTGATGCCGTTCGTTTCGATCNGCGTGCCGAACCCTGGCGTAGTGCCCCGTGGCGATGCGTTGGATGCCGCGGTTTTGTAAGGCCCAGTCGAGCATCGGTCCGAATTTCACGGATCGGTTGCATTGGGAGCACGGCAGGGGGGTGATGCCGTTTCCATAGCCATCCACCANCCTNTGCACGATCTCTTGNTGGAACGTTGCGCGGCTGTCCACCACGTGATGGGGGATGCCCAGCTCTTCACAGAGTCCGGCTGCATCCACGAGCCCTTCCGCACAGCATGCCCCTTTCCCGCTCATCAACCAGAGGGTNAGGCCTTCCACCTGCCATCCGGCTTCCAGGAGAAGCGCTGCCGTGAGGGAACTGTCCACACCACCGGACAGTCCCACGGCGATGCGGTGCTCTCCTGGCCAGTCACGCAGCCGTTCGAGGGCCGCTGAGCCGGCAGTCGTCCCGGTCATGCCTGGTGTCATGGGCGGTTTCGATGGACCTTTCCATAGTGAGGTCCCGTGGTCCATCACGTGCGCTGGCCCCCTCATGATGCAGACCACCTTCTGGTGGATGCAGCCCAGATGCTGGCGCTGGAGCAGGCCCTGTTCAGGAGTGGCCTCCCNCAAGCGGCTCTGATGGAAAAGGTGGGGCTGGCCATGACGGAGCGGTTGCTCACCAGGCCAGATCTGCTGCGGGAAGGGGTTCTTGTGCTGGTCGGACCTGGACACAATGGAGGTGATGGCCTTGTGGTGGCTCGATCCCTTCACGCCTGTGGGATCCACGTTCGGCTTTGGATACCGCTGCCGGTCCGACGCGAGCTGACCGCATCACATCTTCAACATGCGCGTTGGCTTGGCCTCGATTCGGTGTCGGATCCTCCAGATCCCCGGGAGAGTTGTCTTTGGATCGACGCCGTTTTTGGGCTAGGGCAGACCCGGCCCCTTCCCCCTTTGCTGGCGGATCTCTTCGATCGCCGCCAGGTGCATCAGCCCAACCATCTGGTCAGTCTTGATCTGCCGTCCGGACTGTGCTCCGACAGTGGCCTCCCCATTCAGGGCAAGGCAGCGACCGCGGGACTGACCTTGTGCGTTGGTTTGAGGAAACGCGGTGTCTGTTTTGATTCCGCACTGCCCTTTGTGGGCGAGGTTGAACGCATCGATCTGGGGCTTGCGGANCACCAGATTCAGGCTCTTCCGTTGGATTTACCGTTGCGTTTCGGTGCGGCGGATCTGGATTCCCTTCCGTTCCCTCCATTGGCACGCACGTCGTCGAAATATGCGCGCGGACGGGTGTTGATCGTGGCGGGCAGCGACGCTTATCGCGGTGCCGCAGCGCTTGCGCTGCAAGGGGCCCTCGCCTCCGGTTGTGGAAGCGTGCAGGCTGTGATTCCTGGTGCCGTGGCCGAGGGCTTATGGCAATCAATGCCTGAAGTGGTCTGCCGATCGGACTCCTCGCCTCCTGCTTTGGAACGCCTCGATGCGGTGCTGTTCGGGCCTGGACTCGGCAGGGATCCCTCCGTTTGGTCGCAATGGTCAACCTCTCTCCGCTGCTTTGCTGGATTGCTTGTGTTGGATGCCGACGGCATCAACGCGCTCGCCGCGACGGGCCAGGGCAGTCAATGGTTGCGTGAGCGTTCAGGTCCAACCTGGCTGACGCCCCATCGGGCTGAATTTCAACGGTTGTTCGGTGACATCGGTGGTGGGGATCCACTCCGGGATGTGATGTTGGCGGCTCGATCCAGCGGCGCCACGGTGCTCCTGAAAGGTGCCCACAGCGTCATCGGCGATGCGCAAGAGCGCGCCCTTCTTATGGATGGAACCTCCCCCCTGGTGGCCAGAACCGGATTTGGAGACCTCTTGGCTGGTTTTGCGGCAGGTCATGGCGCGATGTGGCGAGCCTCCGGACACAAGCCAAGGCCCGCGATGCTTGCAGCAGCAGCGCTTCTGCACGCCCAGTCCGTTTCCATCAGCTCCTCCGGACGCCCCTCTGAACTGGGTGAATGTCTTGAAAAGCTCGTGTTTGCTCAAATGAAAAAAATGAGCCGTGTGATCAAGATTTGAACGGAAATTTCATTGCTCAAATCTTTGAACTGTTCCTGCACAAGGTACAGATCGAACGGAATTATTAAATGTGAGCAAATCCTATGATTGTTTCGATTTGCTGTCTCGAATCTGAAAGGTTGTTGAAATCACCTCGGTTTTCTTGCTGAACGTAAGAAAGTCATGCCACTGAANTGGGCGATTGATGGTCTCTGCAGCGCCGAAGCCTCTCGATAGCCAGCGTCGTCGCAGCAGCGACCCCGTCAGCTGGTATTTGGCCACCATCGGAAGAATTCCTTTGCTCACTCCCGCTGAGGAGATCGAGCTTGGCAATCAGGTGCAGGCCATGATGCAGCTCACCGAAGATGGATCAAAGACGTTCGAAGAAGGAGAGCTCACCTCTCATCAGCGTCGAATGATCCGCATCGGCCGACGGGCCAAGGAACGGATGATGAAGGCGAATCTGCGTCTGGTCGTGAGTGTTGCGAAGAAATACCAGGGCAAGGGGCTTGAGCTTCTCGACCTGATCCAGGAAGGTTCCCTCGGTTTGGAACGGGCTGTTGAGAAATTTGACCCCACACGGGGCTACAAATTCTCCACCTATGCCTTCTGGTGGATCCGTCAGAGCATGACCCGCGCGATCGCCTGCCAATCGAGGACGATCCGGTTGCCCGTTCACCTCAGTGAACGCCTTACCACCATTCGCAAGGTGAGCCTTGATCTCGCCCATAAGCTCGGTGCGATGCCGAGTCGCATCGAGATCGCCGAAGCGATGGACATTCCGCTTGATGAACTCGATTCGCTGCTGCGTCAGGCCTTGACAACCAGCAGTCTCGACGCCCCAGTGAACGGCGAAGAAGGTCGCAGTTTCCTCGGAGATCTGATTGCAGATTCCTCTCTCGAAGAGCCTCTCGATATCGTTGAGCAGCGCATTCATCACGAACAGCTCGGTCGCTGGCTCAGTCATCTGAGCGAACAAGAGCAGCATGTTCTGCGTCTGCGCTTCGGTCTCGAGGGCAACGAACGCCACACGCTCGCTGAAATCGGTCGGCTCATGGAGGTGTCCAGGGAGCGCGTTCGTCAGGTTGAGCTGAAGGCCTTGAGGAAACTGCGGAATCTCACCCGCAGACTTCCGAGCGGGATTTGATCCGGGTTGGGCTGAGGAATCAATCCTCGGCCCAGATGTACCGCGTCAATTCCTCGGCAGCCGGTTCAGGCGCCGAGAGGGCGAACTCAACACAATCTCCGACGATGGCATCAATCTCCTTCTCGATCGCCCGGAGTTCTTCACCAGTTGCCAAGCCTGCGTCCGTGAGATCCCGTTCGAATTGTTTCAAGGGATCCCTTTGAGCCCAGAACTGCTTCTCATCCTCTGAACGCAGTTCATCCGGATCCGCGAGCGAATGGCCTCGGAAGCGATAGGTCAGGCATTCCAGCAGCGTCGGACCTTCACCGGCACGTGCTCGCTCAAGAGCGCGTTCCGTCGCAGCACGGACGGCGAGCATGTCCATCCCGTCCACCTCTTCACCAGCCATTCCAAAGCTGCTNGCCTTGCGCCAGATCTCTGGATCGCTCGTCGCTCGGTCGTGAGCCATCCCAATGGCCCATTTGTTGTTCTCNACGACAAAAATGATCGGCAGCTTCCAAAGCTGCGCCATGTTCAAGCATTCAAAGAATTGACCGTTGTTGCAGGTGCCGTCTCCGAAAAATGCTGCAGTGACAGCGTTGCTNGAGGAATCACCGAGAGCGTCGCGACGGTAGCGGCTTGTGAAGGCAGCACCCAGCGCCACAGGAATTCCCTCAGCGATGAANGCGAAACCACCGAGAAGGTGATGCTCCTTGGAAAAGAGGTGCATCGATCCACCGCGACCCTTGCTGCAACCTGTTTCCTTGCCAAACAGCTCACTCATCACTTCCCTGGCNGGAACCCCCGCNCTCAGGGCGTGCACATGGTCTCTGTAGGTGCTGCAAAACCAGTCGTGCTGNCGTTTCATGGCNCCGATCACNCCCGTGCTCACCGCTTCCTGNCCGTTGTAGAGATGCACAAACCCNAACATCTTGCCCCGGTAGTACATCTCGGCGCATTTGTCTTCAAAACGGCGTCCGAGCGTCATGTCTCGGAACAGCTCCAGGCCTGTCTCCCTGTCGACCGTCGCCCTGGTTGATGTGACGAGTGTGGACAAGCGCTCGGCGTGGGCCCCGCCGGCCGTCGGGGTGAATGGTGCGGACTCAACCGCAAGGTCGTGACCCATGACCAACCTGCTGGGACGCCGACTGTAAGGGTCAGAGCACTCAGAATGGGCAAAACCCCTGACACTGACTAAAGTCCGACCTCAAAGACGGAACCTGGTGGACCTGCCCATCGATCACTTCCGACTGCTGGGCGTCAGTCCTTCTGCCGAGGCGGACACTGTTTTACGGAAGCTTCAGAACAGATGTGACAACCCTCCTGATCAGGGATTCACCCATGAGGTGTTGATCCAGAGGGATGAACTGCTGCGCCGTTCTGCTGATCTGCTCACGGATCCGGAGCGGCGAGCGGATTACGAAGCCGCCCTGTTCAATCTCAGTCAGACCCATCCCAACGACACCGTTGGTCTTGATCTCGCCGCCAGCAGCGAGGTGGCTGGTTTGATTCTGCTCTGGGAGGCACAAGCGGCGCTCGAAGCCTTCCAATTGGCACGCCAGGGCCTGCAACCTCCTCAGGCTCCAGCGCTCGGCAGCGGCAGAGAGGCCGATCTCACCTTGCTGGCCGCCCTCGCCTGCCGTGATGCGGCCGCCGAAGAGCAGGATCAAAGGCGTTACGAAGCAGCGGCCCAACTGCTGCGGGATGGCATCGAGCTCCAGCAGCGCATGGGCAAGCTGCCGGATCACCAGCGCATCCTTGAGCAGGACCTTGATGCCCTGCGTCCTTATCGCATCCTTGATCTGCTCAGCAGGGATCTCGGCGATGCTGAGTCCCATCAGCAAGGGCTGAGGCTGCTCGATCAGCTCGTCCGGGAACGCGGAGGATTGGAGGCGGATGAGCCCACTGAACCAAGTGTTGCTGGCCTGAGCCAGGCCGATTTTGAACCGTTCTTTAAGCAGATCCGTCGCTTCCTAACGGTTCAGGAACAGGTGGATCTGTTCACGAGCTGGCGCGATCAGGGATCGGCTGAGGCGGGATGTCTGGCGGTCTTCGCTCTCACCGCTGCAGGGTTCTGCCGGCGAAAACCGGAATTGCTCGAACAGGCCAGAGAACAGCTTCGGGGTTTGGCAACGCCTGATCTTGATCCCATGCCTCTGCTGGGATGCCTGGATCTTCTGCTCGGCAATGTTGCCGCTGCTGCCGATCACTTCCTTGCGGTTCGCGATCCGGATCTGAGGACCTGGCTGGATCAGCATCCCGGCGATCAGTTGGCTGCCCAGTGTGAGTACTGCCGCGCTTGGCTCCAGAGGGATGTTCTGCCTGGGTACCGGGATGTCGAGGCCACCGATGTTGATCTGGATGCCTGGTTTGCCGATCGGGATGTTCAGGCTTATGTGGACCGACTCGATCGTCAGCAAGCACGCCAGCAGGCCGTCCCCCCTGCTGCCATCGATGCCTGGGATGAAGCCTGGAGCTCTGATTCGGCGANCGGCGTGATCAATCAAGCGTCGTTGGACGATGGGTCTGCTGAGATTCCTGAGGATGAAGACCCTGACCAGGGNCCTCATCTCGCGATTCCAAAATCCTTTTTGATCGCGGCGGCCTCGGNTTTGGCTGTCCTGGCAGTTCTGGCTGGTGTGGTCAATCTTCTCCAGCGTTTTCGTGAACCGGCAACGGTCAGCTCATCGCCAGAGATCTCCGTGCCGCCGGCTGAGCAAACCACCGAGCCGATCGATAGTCCATCGGCAACGTTGAAAGCAGAATCCGCGCCGCAGAAGCCCTTCCAGCCTCTTGTGAAGGATCTCCCCACGGATTTGGATCTGCAGGCTCTGATTCAGGGGTGGCTGGATCGAAAGGGTTCCGTGCTGTCGGGAGAACCATCCCCAACCAACGACCTGGACCAGGTGGCACGACGACATTTGGTTGATCGCGTTCTTGAAGAGCGAACGGCAGATCAAGCGCGAGGCGTCACCAAAACCATTGGCGCTTCGGTGACGGCACTTGAACTCGTGAGCCGAACTCCCCAGCGGATTGAGGTCAAGGCTCAGATCGCTTATGCAGACAAGACTCTTGATCGTTCTGGAGCCACTGTTGAGCAGACAGCGCCGGGCACATTCAGCGTCCGATACATCTTTGGCCGCGATGGTGATCAGTGGAAGCTGCACGCATACATCCCCGGATCCTGAGGGGCCAGGGCACTCTGTTTTTACGATCAACCCACGTGTTTCTCCGCAGACCTCCCGATGTTCGATGAGCTGTCAGCCCGCTTTGAGGATGCGGTTAAGGGGTTAAGAGGCCAGGACAAGATCACTGAAGTCAATGTGGAGGGCGCCCTCAAAGACGTCCGTCGCGCCTTGCTTGAGGCGGATGTGAGCCTCTCTGTGGTGAAGGATTTCGTCGCTGAGGTTCGCGAGAAAGCTGTCGGTGCCGAGGTGGTGAGGGGCGTCAGTCCGGATCAGAAGTTCATCCAGGTGGTGCACGAGCAGCTGGTGGAGGTGATGGGGGGTGACAACGCTCCACTCGCCAAGTCCGATCAGGATCCAACCGTGGTGCTGATGGCCGGTCTGCAGGGTGCCGGTAAAACAACGGCCACCGCCAAGCTGGGTCTGCACCTCAAGGATCAGGGCCGCCGGGCCCTGATGGTGGGAGCCGATGTCTACCGACCGGCGGCCATCGAGCAGCTGAAGACTCTCGGCTCTCAGATCGATGTTGAGGTGTTCAGTCTCGGCAAAGAGGCGAAACCTGAGGACATCGCAGCGGCTGGTCTGGCCAAGGCGAAGGAGGAGGGATTCGACACCCTGCTAGTGGACACCGCCGGTCGGCTTCAGATCGACACCGAGATGATGGCGGAGATGGTGCGGATCCGCACCGCGGTGCAGCCGGATGAGGTGCTGCTGGTGGTGGATTCCATGATCGGCCAGGAGGCAGCCGAGCTCACCCGCGCCTTTCATGACCAGGTGGGCATCACCGGTGCGGTGCTGACCAAGCTCGATGGTGATTCGCGCGGTGGAGCAGCGCTCTCGATCCGCAAGGTGAGTGGTCAGCCGATCAAATTCATCGGCACCGGCGAGAAAGTGGAGGCTCTGCAGCCTTTCCATCCCGAGCGGATGGCCAGCCGCATCCTCGGCATGGGCGACGTGTTGACGTTGGTGGAAAAGGCCCAGAAGGAGGTTGAGCTCGCTGACGTCGAGAAGATGCAGAAGAAGCTGCAGGAAGCAACGTTTGACTTCTCGGACTTCGTGCAGCAGATGCGCCTGATCAAGCGCATGGGGTCGCTNGGTGGCTTGATGAAGATGATCCCGGGCATGAACAAGATCGACGACGGCATGCTCAAGCAGGGGGAACAGCAGCTGAAGCGCATCGAGGCGATGATNGGCTCGATGACGCCGAAGGAACGGGAAAATCCTGATCTGCTGGCCAGCCAACCATCGCGACGGCGTCGCATTGCTGCCGGCAGTGGTCATCANTCCGCTGATGTCGACAAGGTGCTGGCGGACTTTCAGAAGATGCGTGGTTTCATGCAACAGATGAGCCGGGGCGGGATGCCGGGCATGGGGGGGATGCCAGGCATGGGCGGTTTCCCTGGCATGGGAGGTTTTCCTGGNATGGGCGGCCCCGGTGGGATGCCTGGGATGGGCGGAATGCCAGGAATGGGGGGNNNCGGNGCGATGCCGGCTGGTGGAGGCGGTCGTGGGGCTGGCGGTCGTGGGGGTGCGCCGAAACGCCAGCGACCGGCCAAGAAAAAGAAGGGGTTTGGAGAGCTTTGACGGCGGAGCGTTATGGTGGTTGTTTGGCAGCTTTTGACGGGCTGTCCGAATCAAAACCACTCCTTACTCCTCGGCCACGATGATCAAGCTCCGCCTGAAGCGGTTCGGCAAGAAGCGGGAAGCGAGCTTCCGCCTCGTGGCCTGCAACAGCACCTCCCGTCGGGATGGTCGTCCGCTCCAGGAGCTTGGCTTTTACAACCCAAGGACCAAGGAAACCCGTCTGGATACCGANGCCATNAGGGNGCGTCTGGGTCAGGGCGCCCAGCCGACCGATATGGTGCGCACCCTGCTCGAACGCGGCGGGCTTCTCGAAAAGAGCGTTCGACCTGCAGAAACTGTTGGGAAGGCCAAGCAGGCTGCCGATCGTGAAGCTGCTGTGAAACAGGCCGCCAAGGAGGCTGCAGAGGCCAAGGCTGCCGCAGCCGCCGAGGCCGAAGCTGCGAAGGCTGAAGCCACAGAAGCTGAGGCCCAACCCACCGAGGGCTGAGACCCCGGTGTCTGAGAACGGCCAGCGCAGCCGTTTCACCTTTGATCTTCCTGACTCCAATGCCGCCCTCGCTTTGGCAGGGGAGGCGGAATCAACGCTGCATCGTCTCGAGGCTTTAACAGGCGCATCGCTGGTTCTGCGCGGCCTTCAATTGGTGATCAGCGGGCGGCCAGCGCAGCTTGAGCGGGCCGCGGCTGTCATCGAACTTGTCCGGCCGATCTGGGCGGAGGGGCAGGCTGTGTCGTCGGTGGATCTGCAATCGGCTCTTGCTGCCATTGATTCGGGACGGGGCGCCGACCATGCCGCGATGGGGGAGCAGGTTCTGGCGCGTAGCCAGGCTGGAAGTTTGTTGAGACCCCGCACCCTGCGGCAGAAAAAATATGTCGACGCCATGGAGCGTCACGACCTGACGTTTGCTCTCGGCCCCGCTGGAACCGGTAAAACCTTTCTCGCGACTGTTTTGGCAGTCCGCATGTTGAGCGAGCGGAAAGTGGAGCGCCTTGTGCTCACTCGACCGGCAGTTGAGGCCGGCGAACGGCTCGGTTTTCTGCCGGGAGATCTGCAGCAGAAGGTCGATCCNTACCTTCGNCCCTTGTACGACGCTCTGCATTCGCTTCTAGGGCCTGAAAAGACAACGGTTCTGTTGGAGAAGGGTGTGATTGAAGTGGCACCACTGGCTTACATGCGCGGCCGNACGCTCGGCGATGCCTTCGTGATCCTCGATGAAGCGCAAAACACCACGCCAGCGCAGATGCGCATGGTNCTGACCCGACTTGGGGAGCGTTCGCGCATGGTGGTGACCGGAGACATCACGCAGGTTGATCTNCCTGCCGGTCAGCTCAGCGGGCTTGTGGAGGCCTCAGATGTGCTCGATGGTGTGGAAGGAGTTGCCGTGTGCCGATTGACGTCGGCGGATGTTGTTCGTCATCCGCTGGTTCAGCGCGTGGTTGAGGCCTATGCCCGACGGGACGAACGCAAGCCAGCCAAGCCTCAGCGTCGATAGGGAGATCCACACACACCTGTCTTGTCAGCGCTGGCAGGATGAATCAAGTCAATCGTCACCTGGTCGTCATGCCAGCCAGCAGCAATTTCAGAGAGGCCATCCGCGAAGCGCAATCGAGCGCTTTGGTTGGTCCCAACGTTGTCAACAAGGCGTTGCCCTATGTCGGTGGCGGCATGGTGCTCACCGCTGTTGGTGTTCTCGGTGGCTTGACGCTTCTGGCGTCAGCGAGTCCGTTGTTCATGCCCTTGTTCTGGGCGGCGTTCATCGGAAACTTCATTTTGTTCTTCGTCGCCCGCAATGTGGCGATGAATGGAAACAACGCCACCGCTCTCCCTCTGCTGGCGATTTACAGCCTGATNACTGGCTTCACGCTCAGTGGTCTGGTCTCTTATGCCCTTGTTGCAGCGGGCGTTGGCGCCGTGGGAACGGCAGTTCTGGCCACAGGTCTGACATTTGTCGTGGCATCGATCGTCGGTCGCCGCATGAGCGACAGCGTTGGACAGGCTCTTTCTGGTGCCGTCGGACTCGGCTTGATCGGGCTCATCATTGCCATGGTGATCCAGCTGATTGGCGGCTTCTTTGCACCTCAGGTGTTCACCGGAGGTGCGTTTGAGCTGATGATCGCTGGGTTCGGAACCGTGTTGTTCGTCGGTGCTGCTTTCGTCGACTTTTACACGATGCCCCGTGTTTACGANGACGAGCAATACCTTGCTGGCGCTTTGGGGATGTATCTGACTTACATCAACCTGTTCATCTTCATCCTTCGTTTGATCATTGCTCTTCAGGGAGGCGGTCGCCGCGATTGACGCGCTGAAAGGCGNTTCTTCCTCCTNGTAACGATGCCAAAGCCCCNGTTGAACCGGGGCTTTTTTTGTGTTGGCTGGTGTTGGTTTGAANAGCCTCTTGTTCCAGACCGATCAGTTCTCCCTTGATGTGAGACGCCTGAAAAAATGAATGGCCTCTCAATCTTCAGCAACGGCGAGTGCACTCTCACGGATGGCACGTTTCTGGTCGTCGTCGTATCCCCAACGCTTCAGAAAAGGAGCATCATCCCCACGGTTATCGCAGCCTTCGAGCAACTGCTCCAGCCGTTGTTTGACTTGCTCCGGATCCAGCAGCCGCAGCAGCTCGGTGCACCGAGCGTTCACCCGTTCGGATCCGGCCTGTTGTGCGTTGTCACCATTTCGTTGATGGTGCAGCGCCATCGCCGTGCTCATGGCCAGGTTCCGCACACTTAGATCCACAACGGTCTCTCCAGCTGTTCTGAGCTGGCCCACCAGTGGATCAGGAAGCCGATCCATCAGGGCGCTATCACCGGCGAGGCTCACCACAAAAAAACCTCTGGCGCCATCACGGCTGGCCACCATCTCGCCGACGCGGTCGGCCAGGACTTCATCACTGATCTCCTCGTTCTCCCATTGCTGCAGCCAGACGGCTGAGATTTCCATCGCTTGTTGAAAGTTGGGTTCGTCGCTTGGCATGACGCGCGAGTACTCCTGTCTGAAGCCTATGGGGATGTTGCAGCACCATGCCGTCGCTACTGCCGTCGCCACTGCCGATGCCGCTGTCGGGGTTGCAGACTCAAGTCATGGATGCGTTTATGTCGACTACTTCCGCGGAGAATTACCGCTCCGGTTTTGTCGCTCTGATCGGACGCCCCAATGTGGGCAAGTCCACCCTGGTGAACCAGCTGGTGGGGGAGAAGGTGGCCATCACCTCGCCTGTGGCTCAAACCACGCGAAACCGTCTGCGCGCCATCCTCACCACCGAGGTGGCGCAGATGGTCCTTGTGGACACCCCTGGCATCCACAAGCCCCATCACCTGTTGGGGGAGCGTCTGGTGCAGAGCGCCCGCAGTGCGATCGGTGAGGTGGACCTNGTGGTGCTGCTGCTTGAGGGCTGTGAACGCCCTGGCCGTGGCGATGCCTTCATCGTCAATCTGCTGCGTCAGCAGTCGCTGCCGGTGAGGGTCGTGCTGAACAAGTGGGATCAGGTCAAGCNGGATCAGAAAGATGTGGCNAGCAAGGCCTATGAGGTGCTGCTGGAGGACACGGCATGGCCCGTTCACCATTGCAGNGCTCTGAACGGCGATGGTTGTTCGGATCTNACNGCAGCAATCGCAGCGCAGTTGCCACCTGGCCCCCAGCTCTACCCGCCGGAGATGGTTTGCGACCAGCCGGAACGCGTGTTGCTGGGTGAACTGATCCGTGAGCAAGTGCTGCTGCACACCCGTGAGGAAGTCCCCCACAGCGTGGCGGTGACCATTGATCGGATCGAAGAGATTCCCTCCAAGGGCAAAGGTGTCGGGCGCACCGGAGTGTTGGCCACCGTGCTGGTGGAACGCAAAAGNCAGAAGGGAATTTTGATCGGCAAGGGTGGGGCCATGCTCAAAACGATTGGACAGGGAGCTCGTCTGCAGATGCAGACGTTGATCGATGGGCCCGTCTACCTGGAGCTGTTCGTGAAAGTGGTGCCGGACTGGCGCAGCAAGCCNGCACGGCTTGCGGAGCTTGGTTACACGGGAGAGCGTTGAACACCATCTAATCTCGCGCCATGCTTTCGCTGCTGACGCGTACCAAGAGTTTTCGGGATCCCTGGGTGGGACATCCGACGCTGAACCGTCGCTGGTCGCTTCATCAACGCCGCATTCAGACGGCTGAGCTGTTCTGTCGGTGGCGGCGTTGGCTGAAGCCGACCCACCTGGAGGAGCTTGAGCGGAACGGTTACACGGTGATCGAGAACTTTCTGCCGGCTGAACGGTTCGCCGTTTTGAGGGAGGAGGTGGAGCGGGCCGTGTCCGATGCGGCTCATCGCTCTCCTCCTCCCCGCAATGACCAGTCAGGCTTTCAGCCCAAACAGCCCTTCCTCGGCGGCTTTGATCGTTACGACGGCGGAACCCTGAACCGATTTCTGCACATTGATCCGCTCACGATGCCATCGGTGGCGGCCTTCAGTGGTGATCAACGCCTGCAAGCCTGCTCCAGGCAGGTGATCGGTCTGCCGATGGATTCGCGCAAGCTGGATGTGTACCTCACCGTGCATGGGGAGGACTCCCGTGTCCCGGATCTTCAGAAGGATCTGCATCGCGATACCTTCTTTCGCGCTTTGAAGTTCTGGTATTTCCTGAGGCCTGTGGATCGGGAGCATGGGCCGTTCGAGTACGTGCCCGGAAGTCATCGCCTCGATCGATCGCGGATGCGCTGGGAGCAGGCCACGGCAGATGCTGCGATTCGGCATCAGCGTCAGCCTGATGTGTCCGGCTCCTTTCGGATCAAGGAGGACGGCCTTGTTGCTTTGGGTCTGCCCCAGCCGGTCTCGATCACGTGTCCCAGCAATACCCTGGTGTTGGCGGATGTGTTCGGGTTCCATCGGCGTGGTGCAGCCCTGCCGGGCCGTGAGCGTCTGGCGCTGTATGGGTGGAACCGCCCTTACCCATTCCTGCCGATCACCTGGTGAAGTCGGCTGACAGGATGCTTCGATGAGCGATCAACCTTTCCCCCCGACCGAGCCGTCGGCGTTTCTCTCTCTCTGTGCCGGTGAATGGATGAGCCTGCGCAGCAGCTTTGAGCTCTCCGCTGGTGGCGATGACGATTGGCACAGCAGTGAGCGAGGCGAGCTGGTTGTGCACTTTCAGACCGAACAGGATGGTGGTCTTGGACAGCTCCAGGTGATTGCTCCGGGAGGCTCGGCCACAACATTGGTGTTTGGACGTGATGGTGAGCTGGCGATCAATGACGTGCCTGCGGGGCATTGGCGTTTCTGGCCGGACGGCAGCATGGAGATGAACCTGGTGCGCTCGGATGGGATGGCTGTTCAAGAGCGGATCTGGTTCACACGGGCCAACCTGCGCTTGCGCAGCACCACGGCGTTGGATGGGCAGGGCAAGCCGTTGCAGGGAAGTTTCTCCACGGATATCCGTCGGGTATCAAAACCCGCCGCCTGAGGTGTGATGGCGCCCTATCGCCTCGATGTGGTCAGCCTGGCCCCACAGGTGTTTGCGTCATTGTTCGAGTTGGGGGTGATCGGCCGCGCCTTTGCCGCAGGCATCGCGGAGCTTCATCTGCACAATCCCAGGGATCACGCCAACGATCGCTACCGCAAGGTTGACGATGAGCCCTACGGCGGCGGGGCCGGCATGGTGCTCAAGCCCGAACCGGTTTATGCCGCGGTGGAGTCCATTCCCCGCAGCCGTCGATCGCGGGCGCTGCTGATGACACCCCAGGGACGGCCTTTTCAGCAGGCCGATCTGCAGCGTTGGGCGACAGAGCATGACCAGTTGCTGCTGCTCTGCGGCCATTACGAGGGGTTCGATGAGCGCATCCGGGCTTTGGCAGATGAAGAGGTGTCTGCCGGGGATTTCGTGCTCACCGGCGGAGAGCTGCCAGCGATGACCGTGATCAATGGAGTGGTGAGGTTGTTACCCGGCACCGTGGGGACGGCGGCTTCTCTGGTGGAGGAGAGTCACAGCATCGGGTTGCTCGAGCATCCCCACTACACCCGTCCGGCGGAGTTCCGTGGATTGAGGGTTCCTGATGTGCTTCGCAGCGGAGATCACGGTGCGATTGAGGCCTGGCGCCAGCACCAGAGGGAAGAGCGCACCAGGGCACGACGCCCGGATCTCTATGCGCGCTGGAGAATGGCTGACGACGTGAGTGATCAGGCCATGCAGATCCGGATCGGCAACGGCTACGACATCCATCGGTTGGTGGTCGGTCGGCCGCTGATCCTCGGTGGCGTCACCCTTGAGCACCCCGAAGGGCTGGGTCTGGATGGCCACAGCGATGCTGATGTGCTGGTGCATGCGGTGATGGATGCCTTGCTGGGGGCGTTGTCCCTGGGGGACATCGGCAAGTACTTCCCACCGACGGATCCCCAGTGGAAGGGGGCGGACAGCCTGCTGCTGCTGGAGCAGGTGGTTGCGCTGGTGCGCGAACGAGGTTGGCAGGTGGTCAATGTGGACGCCGTGGTGATTGCGGAGCGACCCAAGCTCAAGCCGCACATCGAGGNGATGCGCAGCAACATCGCCCGNTGCATCGGGATCGAGGCCGATGCCGTTGGCGTGAAGGCCACCACCAATGAACGGCTTGGTCCGGAGGGACGCGAGGAGGGCATCAGCTGTCAGGCCGTTGCCCTCTTGGGCCAGCCATGAGCCGCGTTGTCGCNTTGGTTGTCGCCATGCTGCTGGTGCTTGCAGGGCCGGCGATGGCGGATAGCGGGGTGATTGAGCAGCTGCGTCTTGGTGTTCCGGAGCCCCATCGTGAGCTGTGGTTGCAGGCGGAAGCGAGTATTTGGCAGCCCTG
>PAEP01000021.1 GCA_002700765.1 Synechococcus sp. MED850 | reverse complement strand
TGGCAGGACGCCATCCACGCCTGCACCGACATCACCGGCTTCGGACTGCTGGGCCACCTCGAGGAGATGCTCCAGTGCAGCAACCCCGCGCTGCAGGTAACTCTGGAAGGCGACAGGATCAAGGCCTTCGATGGAGCCCTGAGGCTGCTTGCAGCGGGTTATGCCAGCAGNCTCGCGCCCTCCAACCGCTCCGCCTGGCGGCTTCTCGACANCCAGGTGACCCTCAAGGGGCGCCAGGATTCCGCCCTGCTGGAGNTGCTGGTGGATCCCCAGACCTGCGGACCCCTGCTGGTGGCCTGCAGCCAANCGGCAGCGGAGAGCCTCACGGCTCTGGGGCCATGGACCCAGATCGGCATTGCAGCACCGTTGCATGGGTGAGGTCCCTGGAGCGGTCCTCACAGCGGTACCCAGCCTGTTCAGCGCGCTGCAGCAGNGGCCGCAGCCGCTGCTGCAGAACCTGGGGTGGTCCACTGCCGGCCAGCCAGAGATCAGAGGGCAGCGGTGGTGTCTCCAAACGGGTGGCAAGGGCGCGGTGATCGCCCCAGGGCCGCACCGGTGGGTTGATGCGCCCCATGGCCAGCTCCATCCGATCGCTCAGATCCAGGAGGCGCGGACGGACGGCATACCGCTCCTCCAGTCCATCGGTGCGCTGGCTGATCTGGCGGAACTGATCCTGTTCACGCATGCCCCCCGCCGCTGGGTCCAATTCAGCAAACCCCGGCCCCCACCAGCTCAACAGGAACGCAGCCAGAACAGCGGCCATCAGCAGGCGCCCAAAGCGGTTGGGCTGCAATGC
This sequence comes from Synechococcus sp. MED850, assembly GCA_002700765.1. The sequence continues at coordinate 31,876 of PAEP01000021.1, read as the reverse complement.
CGCCACCTGAACCGCAAGCCAGGGCAGAACGGCCGGCAACAACACCACGAAATAACGGCTGAAGGCCAACGGCTTGATNAACGACACCACCACCACACCGATCACCATCAGGACGGACGGAATCACACCACTGCGATCCAGCAGACCGTTGTCCCACCAGGCGACGGGCCGCACACCTCCCCAGCGGCGCAGCAGCAGAACAGTGATCAGAAGCAACGCCAGCTTGGGGAGCGGCCAGAGGCCGAGGGCCCGCGCCAGGGTGTCCTCGAGAAGAGCGAAATCCGGGGGTCCGATCCAGCTGCCGGAACGCTCACTGAACAGATAATCCGCGGCGTAGCCCATCCACAGCCAGGCCGGAAGCGTGGCCAAGGTGGCCGTGGCCGCAGCGCGCCAACGCTGCTGCCAGCCATCCCAGCAGGCGGCCGCCAGGAACAGAAACAGTCCATAGAAGTGGGTCAGGCAGGCCAGCGCCACCGCCCCGCCATACCCAGGCCAGCGTTCGGCCCGTCGCCACCACCAGGCGAGCGCCACCAGCAGCACCAGCAGCGCATAGCTCTTTCCTTCAATCGCGAAACGCACCGGATAAGGACTGCAGAACGCCATCAGGACCGCCAGAGGCCACACCCGCCGACCGGGAGCGAGGGCCATCGCCTGGGCCACCATCACGGCACCACCGGCGANATANGCGATCCAGGAGAGCAGGCGCAGGGTCACCGGCGTTGCGCCGATCCACTGGCCCCAACACCAGAGCAGGAGGTAATACAACGGTGGGTGGGTGTCCTGCCGCANCATNGCCANCAGCTCCGAAACGCTGGGCTGAAAGCTCTTGCCGACGCTGTACAGCTCATCGCTCCAGAGCGCGGTGGCATCGATCAGCCACAGCGTCCGCCCAGCAAAAACGAGGGCCAGCCCGATGGTGATCCAGGGCCAGCGTGATCGGGGCGAGCTCATCGGCTCTGATCNAGANGCTGGAAGCGCAGGCGTTGCAGCTCAGCACCCAGGCCGGGTCCTGGACGCCAACCGGCAGCGATCAGGTCCCTGGCCTGCAGCGGTGCTGCAGTGTGACGCCAGCGTCCCCACCAGCGCAGCAAGGGCCTCCAGCTGGGCACGCCGGCGCAGACGGCGAGGGCCACCGCTTCCGGTCGCCAACCCTGGGCTTCGATGGCTGCCGTCCAGACCGATGGTTGTGCCTCGNGGGCTGGACTNTTGTTCTGCTGCAGCCAGTGGCGCAGCTCCGCCAGCTGCTCCAACCAGAGCAGCTGCTGGCCGGGGATCTGCAGCCGACGGGCACTGGCCGCCGGNTCNGTCGCTGCTGCCANCAGCGCAGGAAGCAGCGGCAGCCCGAGCGATNTCGCCCGGCGTAGACGCCGTTTCCGCAACGGATCCTGTTGAAGGGCTGGATCGAGCAACGGCATGGCCTGCCACGCCTCGAGATGANCCAGCGCTCTGGCCCAGGGCTCGTTCAGGAACAGACGATCCAGCTCCATGCGCAGCCGTGTTGACAGCGCCGGTGGAGCCTTCTCCGCGGAATCACCCGGCCGCCATGACCACGGCCAGGCCGCCANTGTGGTTGTGACCTGGTGACGGGCTGCAGGACTGAGATCGAAATCCAGACGGGCCGCATAACGGGCGGCACGAATCACCCGGGTGGGATCGTCGGCAACGCTGCCGTCATGGAGAAACACCAGNGCCCGGGCATCCAGATCGGCCTGGCCGCCATGGGGATCCACCAGGTGACCGGAGAGCAGATCCAGAGCCATGGCGTTGANCGTGAAATCCCGCCGCACCAGATCCGCCTGCAGGGANCCNGGCGTCACGACAGGGTTCATGCCGGGCTCTGGATAGGCCTCCGCCCTTGCCGTGGCCAGATCCAGGGGTTCTCCGTCGAGACGAAGCGACACGGTGCCGAAACGGTCGTGTTCGATGCAGTGGCTGATCCGCTGTGGTCCAGCCCGTCGCAGCAAGGCGGATGCCAGCACGGCCGCGTCACCCTCCACCACCAGGTCCAGNTCNGCGAGGCCAGGCCAGGCCCGCCCATGGCGTTGATGCAGGAGAGCATCGCGCACGGCTCCACCCACCAGAGCCAGAGCCTGGATGCGCTCCTCCAGTGCTGCTGAGCGCAACTCCTCCAGCAGAGCGGATGGCACACCCGGCAGGTCCATGACGAGGTGTGCACGACAATGCTCAGATCATCCCGGATTCGGCCGTTGTCCGCTCTCACCCGCTGCCTGCAGGAGGAGGCCTCAGCCATTGCCAGCGCCGCTGAACGACTCAGCGGTGACCAGGTCGAGGCCGCCCTGGCCCTGCTGGAACGCTGCGCGGACCGCAAAGCGAAGCTCGTGATCACCGGTGTCGGCAAGAGCGGCATCGTGGCCCGCAAGATCGCAGCGACGTTTTCGTCCATCGGCCTGATGGCCCTGTTCCTCAATCCNCTCGATGCCCTGCACGGTGATCTGGGCGTTGTGGCCTCGGAAGACGTCTGCCTGCTGCTTTCCAACAGTGGCGAAACAGCCGAGTTGCTGGAGGTGCTCCCCCACCTCAAACGCCGCGGCACGGGACGGATCGCGATCGTCGGCCGGGCCGACTCCTCCCTGGCCCGCGGCAGCGATGTGGTGCTGGAGGCGGGCGTCGACCGGGAGGTCTGCCCCTTGAACCTGGCGCCCACGGCCAGCACGGCCGTGGCGATGGCCATCGGCGATGCCCTGGCCGCCGTATGGATGGAGCGACGCGGCATTTCACCGGCGGACTTTGCTCTGAACCATCCGGCTGGATCCCTGGGGAAACAACTCACCCTCACGGCAGCCGATTTAATGGTGCCCGCCAGCAAACTGCACCCGCTGCATCCCCACACATCCTTGCCGGACGTGATCGGTGGCCTCACCCGGGACGGGATCGGCAGCGGCTGGGTGGAGGACCCCAACTCCCCCGGATCCCTGCTGGGCATCCTCACCGACGGCGATCTGCGGCGGGCCCTGCAGGATCACAGTGCGGATCGATGGACCGATCTCACGGCAACGGATCTGATGACAGCCGATCCGATCACCGTTGAGGGGGATGTGCTGGTCGTGAATGCACTGGAGCGGATGGAACGCAACCGCCGCAAACCGATTTCGGTGCTGCCGGTGGTCAACAGCGATGCCCGGATGATGGGACTGCTGCGCCTGCATGACCTCATCCAGGCAGGGCTGGCATGAAGGCTCTGCGCTGGCTGCTGTTGCAGGCCAGGTTGCGCCGCATTCGTCTGCTGGTGCTCGATGTCGACGGTGTGTTGACCGACGGCGGACTCTGGTTCGATGCCAACGGAACGCTGCTCAAGCGTTTCGATGTGCGCGATGGCCTCGGCATCCGCCTGCTGCAGCAAGCCGGGCTCGAGATCGCTTTTCTCAGCGGTGGACAGGGAGGTGCCACCGAGGTGAGAGCGAGGCAGCTGGGCATTCAGCACTGCCTGGTCCAGATCAAAGACAAACCAGCTGCCTTGATGGAGCTGCAGCGGACCCTGGGGATCTCCACCACAGAAACGGCCTTCCTCGGGGATGACCTCAACGATCTGGCCGTGCGTCCGGTGGTTGGGCTGCTTCTGGCACCGTCGGATGGCTGCCGACCGATGCGGCGCGGTTCCGATGCCGTCCTGCGCCATCAGGGAGGCCATGGTGCCGTGCGCGAATTGGCGGAGCGGATCCTGAGCGCTCGCGGTGGCTGGCAACAGCTGAGTCGATCCGGCTGGCGGGATCGCAACGACTAGATCAGTCGTCGGCAACCATGGCCCGTGCCTGCTCCAGTTGCTCGGCGGTGTCCACCGACAGGGAGGTGCCCTGCACGGGGAAGGTGGCAATGGTGTGACCCGCCTCAATCAGCCGCAGCTGCTCCAGCCGCTCCAGATCCTCCAGGGGTGAAGCGGGCAGCTCATCCCAAGCCGCCAGCACATCGCCGCGAAAGCCATACATGCCCACATGACCCCAATAGGTGGTGTGGCAATGCCAGTCACTGGGATCCACATCACGCACATGCGGAATGGCGGAACGGGAGAAGTAAAGCGCCCGTCCGTCATGGGCCAGCAGCGTCTTCACCACATTGGGGTTGTGCACCGTGTCTGCGCTCAGGGCGTACACCGGTGTGACCACAGCGGGAACGGGATCCAGCCGCTGGAACTCCNCTGCCATCGCATCGATCACAGCGGGATCGATGAAGGGTTGATCGCCCTGAACATTGATCACGGCGGTCCGCTCCGCCACCGCCAGGCCCTCCCGCCAAGCGAGGGCCATCAGATCGCTGGCCACAGAGGCGATGCGTTCACTGCCGGAGCTGCAGGCCTCCGATGTCATCAACACCGGGAACCCCCAACCCTCCGCCATTCCCTGCAGCTTGTCGCTGTCGGTGCAGAGCACCACCGCCTCCACCGCCGAGGCCTCACGACAACGCTCGAGAACGCGTTGAATCATCGGCTTACCGCCGATGTCGGCCAGCACTTTGTCGGGCAGCCGAGACGACTGAAGACGGGCGGGCACAGCCACGACACACCGTTCCACCCCACAACGCTGTTTCGCCATCAATCCCAGAGTTTCATCGCGTCATCCCGGGCACTGAACCACTCAGCCGCCAGCGGGCCCCCCATGGTGCGCTGCTCACGGAACCAGGGGCCACCCAGGGTCCANTGGAGCATCGGGGACGCATCGAGCGGATCCGGAGCCGCCTGCACATCCACAAGATGGTTCCAGCCCCCTTGAATGGCGCCGATCTCATGGTCGCCCTCCAGCCAATGGAAGCGATGCAGCTCCAGGCCGCTGGCGCGGTTCACATAATCCGGCGTGAGCTTGGTGCAGCGGCTGCAGTTGAGCAGCATCAGCGAACTCCAGTTCTTCTTGGGGTAAGCGCTCTGCACCTCACCGAGAAATTTCACCGTTTCACCCGGCACGTGCTCGTGCTGCACACACATCACGCCGTAGCTGTCGTCGCACTGATCCCAGAGCAGNTTGATGTCCTNNCGGCAGAGCATGTCGCAATCCATGAACACCGCCCAGCCGCGATACCCCATCAGGTGAGGNACGAGAAAACGGGTGAAGGAGAAGGCGGTGCTCTGCTTCGGATCCCGCTCACGGCGGAACAATCCCTGCGCCTCAAGCTGCGGCGTCACCAACGGTGTGATCGCCAGNGGCACGGAGCTGTGCTGATAGAGGCTGTCAATCAACACATTGGTTGCAGCCCGTTCGCGCGGGTCATAACCGATGAAGATCGGAATCACCTGGCTTGGGGGCGGCACAGACCNGCAGAGGCTGGGCAGGAGGTTAAACGGAGCTCCGGATGGGCTGAACCATGGGCCAAGGGCGGANCCCNATCTCAGGGCGACGACTCGGAGACAGGTTGGATCGGTGCCAGGCGTGGATCGAGGATCTTCGGCCCCATCCCGGCGAACTTCACGGCGATGGACACCTTCTCACCACTGCCGAAGGTGTGGGTGATCTCGCCNAGTCCAAAACTGCTGTGGGTCACCTTGTCGCCAACGCTCCAGCTGCGCCCCGGGGCCGGACCAGCCTGCCGGCGCCGCACCGCATTCGCAGGCGGTGACCCGGGCTTGTCACGGTCCACGCGGGTGAGCCGCTCCAGGCGCCGTTCCCGCCGCAGCGCAGCCCCTCCGCTCTGGGGCAGATCNCCNTGCACCAGGGCTTCGGGCAACTCGGAGAGAAACACCGACGGGACAGCTGCTTCGCGCATTCCCCCCCAGAGGCGCCGCTCACTGGCATGGGACAAGAACAGCCGTTCCTTGGCCCGGGTGATGCCGACATAGCAGAGGCGCCGTTCCTCCTCCAAAGACGCCGGATCATCCAGGGAGCGATAACTGGGGAACAGCCCCTGTTCCAGCCCCACCAGACAGACCACTGGGAATTCCAGCCCCTTGCTGCTGTGCAGGGTCATCAACGTGACCCGATCCGCCGCGGTGTCCTTGCTGTCCGCATCGCTGGAGAGCGCNGCCGTGGCCAGNAACCCTTCCAGATCACCGTCGTCGGTTTCCTCCTGATATTGCAANGCAGCATTGACAAGCTCCTGCAGGTTGCGNCGCCGCTCCTCCGCTTCATCGGTCCCCTCGGTGATCAGTTCGCTGACGTAGCCGCTTTTCTCCATCACCTGCTGAATCAGCTCCGATGGTGCAGCGTCGTGCACACGNGAGCGCAGATCATTGAGGAGCTCACAGAACTGCAGCAGCCCTTTGGCCGAACGCCCTCCCAGGGAGCGCACCGCCTCCGCATCACTCACCACATCCCAAAGCGGAATGCCCAGTTGATTGGCCGCATCGGTGAGGCGCTGAATCGTGGTTTTGCCGATNCCCCGCTTGGGCACGTTGATCACCCGCAGCAAGCTGACCGTGTCCGCCGGATTCACCAGCAAGCGGAGGTAGGCGAGCAAGTCCTTGATCTCGCGCCGGTCGTAGAAGCGCAGACCACCAACCACGATGTAGGGAATGCCCCAACGGACCAGTGATTCCTCAATCGCCCGNGACTGGGCATTGGTGCGGTAGAGCACTGCCATGTCCCGCCAGCTCAGCTCGGGATTGGCGGCCTCCATCATGCGCAGCCGGTGCACCACCGCCTCGGCTTCAGCGATCTCGTCGTCACAGCGGGTCAGCGTGATCAGTTCACCCTCGCCTCGGGTGGGACGCAGCACCTTGTCAATGCGCTCGCTGTTGTTGGCGATCAGCGCATTAGCGGCCGCCAGGATCGTCGCGGTGGAGCGGTAGTTCTCCTCCAGCTTCACCATCGTTCGGGTGGCATCATCCGGCGCCCGATCGCCGAAATCGTCCTGAAAACCCATCAGGATCGTGAAATCGGCCGCTCGAAAGCTGTAGATGCTCTGATCGGCATCGCCCACCACAAACACAGAGCGACCACTCCAGTCGTCAACACTCTGGGGCTCGCGACCATCGGTCACGAGCAGCTTGATCAGCTCGTACTGCGTGCGGTTGGTGTCCTGGTATTCGTCCACCAACACGTGGCGAAAGCGGCGATGCCAGTAGCNGCGCACCTGCTCGTTCTGTTGGAGCAANTGCACGGGCAGGAGCAACAGATCGTCAAAATCCAGAGCGTTGTTGGCCGCAAGTGCCCGTCGGTAGCGGCGGTACGTTTCAGCGGTGAGCTTGCCGCGCTGACCCTCCGCATTGGCCTCCAGCTGATCAGGCTGCCAGCCCTGGTTCTTGGCGTTACTGATCGCCCAGCGCACCTTCTTGGGTTCAAAGCGCTTGGGATCCAGCTGCAGTTCCTGGGTGACGATCTCTTTCACCAGGCTCTGGGCATCCGCCTCGTCATAAATGGAGAACTGGCGGGTCCAGGTGAGCCCCTCCGAATCCTGGAACTTGTCGATATCGAACCGCAGCATGCGGGCGAATAGGGCATGGAAGGTGCCGATCCAGAGCTCCTTGGTCACCTCGCGATAGATCCGGGAGCGCAGTTGCCGCTGCTCCACAGGCGGCAGGGTGCTCCAAGGCTGTCCGAACTGACTCTGCGCCAGGCGCTGAGCCAGAAGCAATTCCAAGCGCTCCTTCATTTCCCGGGCGGCCTTGTTGGTGAAGGTCACCGCCAGCACCTGTGCCGGGTCGACCCCGTGGGCACCGATCAGATGGGCAATGCGATGGGTCAGCGCACGGGTTTTGCCACTGCCGGCACCAGCCACCACGAGGAGAGGGCCTTCATGGTGATCCACCGCCCTGCGCTGGGCGTCATTGAGGCCGGCCAGAAAGCTCATGCCTGGAACGTTAAAAGGGCTGCGCCACTTCGCTGCCGTGGTATGTCCATCCAGCTGAACGTCCTGCAGGCCGTTGAACATCCACGCCTGGCTTCCTGCGTCACAGTCCCGCGCGGGACAGGCCCTGCTGGATCAATACAACCTGATCACCCATGGGCTCTTTTTCATCGTCCTCATCGGCCTCGGCGTTTGGACCTTGATTCAGATCAGGGCGGACCGACTCCAGGAACAGAACAACACCGAATCCACAGACAATTCGCAACCAGAAGGCTGGATCCGCAGTGCGTTGGCGCTCTGTCGTCGCCAACCGCTGGCCATCGTGCTGATGGCGGCCTACGGCCTCGCCATGGTGCACCTAATGACGTGGTTTTACATCGAGATTGTGGGGTGGTACGACAGCGTGCTGGATGACAACTTACTCAACAACTTTTCCTTGCGTCATTACTTCGTCAAGGAAACAATGCGACGCAATGATTTCCGTTTTTTCCCTCTCGCCCATCAGGATCTGCATCTGCTGAGTTGGTTCACTCCCTACGTGAAGGTGTGGGCGATGGTCAGCGTCGCTGAGTTGATTGCCATCGTGGCATTGAGCTGTCAATTCATCAGCAAACTCACGCACCGATCGCCACCGGCATTGCTGCTGATGACCACAGTGTTGATGCTGTTTCAACCGTCAACGGCAACGGCTTTTTTCCAGCTGATCTACTCAGAACGCGTTCTGACGTTGCTTCTGATCGGCTACGCAACAAGCTACTTGGCCTATCAAAGAACAAAACACCGGTCAGCATTTTTAACAACACTGCTCCTCGCCACCCTGGGCCTGTTTTTTAAAGACATCGCTCCAGTGATGTTCATCATTCCAGCCGCAATCACCCTTGCCCTTGGACTGACAGGACGCATGGAAAACAAGCCCGCATGCAACAAGCTGACCTGGCCCAAATTTTACGGCGACTACAAACTGGAACTATGGCTTTGCGGGCTGGGCGTGATCTTTATCCTCTGGTATGTCGTTTTGAGTTTGATCCCGAGCCTCTACGAGGGCCAGGATGCACTCCGACCACATGAAAAAACATTCGAAGCCGGCATTCGTTATNCAGGCCTGTTGCTCTTCACAAGCATCCGATGCTGGACAATCTTTCGTGCACGGCACCAGGGAAATTTACTTGATGGTTTAAATCTAAGTGCAATCCTNTACAGCCTTGCTGTCTATGGATTCACTGGATTCCAGGATGGAAGCTATCTGGCCCTGCCCGTTCAATTGGTTGTTGTTTTGGATGCCCTCTACGTTTGGAGTGCTTGGCTGAGCCCCTATCTGTCAGCCAGGATGAACGATACATCNATGGCACTCATTGGCACGAGCGCTTGTGCCATCCTGATTGGAGTGGACCACTTGCAAAAAGACAACTTTTCTTCGGCAGTCCATCGGGTCAGTCGAAAACAAGTGATCTGGGAAAGCGCATACAACGCCACACGACGACGCCTTAAAAGCGCAAGAAGCAATGGAGAAGAGGTCAATCTCATCTTTACAGACTCGTGGTTTACGCGGAGACGTCATCTGGACAGACTCCCATTCAATCGGTTGATTTTCCTGGACCCAATCAAGAGCAGTTACATTGTTCTTGATGGCAAAGGCAAAGGAGAAGAGTACATGCCCCAAACAGGCGATTACCTGATCAATATCGATCGCGGCAACTTGCGAGAATTGGTCCACGATCTAGATGCTTATGAAAAGGTCTATAGCGCAGACGAAAACATCAAGTATGGCAATCTGTATCGACGTAATTAAAGACAGCTACAGCTCCTTGAGATTGCTNAACCGATCTAGCTACACATCAACATAAGCTTTCACCCAAAAAAAAACAACAACCTAGAACGTTAGTCTGATGTTAGAGCGCGGGAACAGCCTCGCAAGGCAATCAGTGGTCATCAACAAAAAGCAAATCATCGCCAAAGGAATCAAAGGCTCTGAATAACGCGGCAAAAAGTGACTGAAGGCTGCATAAAATAAAAAATATCCAACTGGCATCAATGATAAATAAATCCAAATCGGACGTTTCTGCACGACTCCAACAATTGGCGCAACAAACAAGGCCAAATATGACAATACATTTAAAACAATAGCCACAACCGATATCTTGTCACCAAAGGACCATAAGCCTCTCCATGCCATCGGCAATGAAACGAGAACATGTTGCATCGGGGATGCCAAAATCCTAATGATCGCTTCAGGCTGCTTCTGCTCACGTTCTAAACCCAGGGACAGAGGTAAAGCGCGCTTGCCGATTTGATAAAAAGAGCGAACATCGTCGTAACGTTGTTCTTTTAAGGCCTTTTTATCACAGGCAAGCTTACGATTGAAGCGATCAAGATTTTGACCACAAGCAAAATCTTCATCCGACAACTCCATCGCTGGACCTAGCAAATCTTTGCGTATGGTTCTCGGAGCATAAGCATAAAATGCTCGGCTGAACTCTCGTGGATTCATTGTATTGAATGAAGAACGTATTAGGAGAATGTCGCCGGCACCCTGAGCCACGACAGGACGATCAAATTCGTGATAATTTCGGGCTATCCATGGCAAGACAACGCAAATAAATCCCAGCGAAAATAGGGCAAAAACTTTAAAGAATTGACGAGACTTTTGGGCTATATAAAAAACAAAAACTGGAATCGCAAGTAGACCGATATAAGCGCCACTGGCCTTTGTCAGAATCAACAATCCAAAACAAAGACCACTCACACCAACCCAAGTCCAACGCGANGATTGNTCGGAAAGGACCAAAGCAAGCGAGAGCCAAANGAAACANAGCGCGGCAGNNAGCTCTGTATTAAGATTATTGAGTTGTTCTACAATGAAGAAATGATTGACAAGACCAAAAAGTATCAATGACAAGCCGTCTGCGAACAACGCAGGCCTCACCAAAAGACGAAGCAAGAACCAAATAGACAACAAGAGAGCTGCTGCATAGCCAAGATTGATCCNTTTACTCATCATGATCAATGTGGAATCNGCCGGNAAATCCAAGTAATTAAAACCAGAAAATAAATTAGCTACAAATCCAAGATAAAGCCCGAGCAAAAAATTAGGAGCAGGTTCGCGTCGATAGCCTGGCAACACATTCTCGCCCAGCGAGGCTTCGCTATACGTGCCATGATGCAAAAGGTTCAAGGCAGAGTGCAGGTTTTGACTGGAATCAGAACCACCACTAAGAAGACGTCCGTCGATCTCTCCAAAATCAAGTATCAACAAATAGACCAAACCAGCCAAAAGAATCCATGGAGACAAGCGCTTAAAAAATGACAGCATGGGATCAGCGACTAAATATTTNCTCCAAAAAGCAAAACAACCACTGATTTGACATTAAATTATTNCCAGCAATGATAGAGGTTTATTTGGAGTACCTTATCATGAAATCAAATGATCGAGGCCAGGTTGAACAGCTGTAGCATTATCATTCCTTGCTTCAACGAGTCAGGNGCCATTGAGGGAACAATACGTGAAATTTTCTCGTCCATAAAACCAATGACCGTTTCAGCACTGGAAGTCATCGTGGTGAACGATGGGTCAACAGATGGATCAAAAGAGACCCTCGATCGTTTGTCCAATGAACTCCAAGAACTTCCATTAAGGGTCGTCCACCACAGTCGAAATCTTGGATATGGCGCAGCACTGAAAACAGGGATCCAACGCTCTCGCGCCGACTTGATCTGCATCACCGATGCAGACGGAACCTATCCCAACGAACGCATCCCCGATCTGNTGCAGCANGCGCAAGACCACGACATGGTNGTGGGAGCACGGGTTGGNCAAGANGTGGACTACTCGAAGATTCGTTCGATCCCAAAAATGATTCTTGTCCCATGGGTGTCCTACCTCTGTGGAAGCAACGTACCGGACATGAATTCGGGCCTGAGAGTGTTTCGCCGTGAAATCGCAAGCCGTTATCTAAAAGTGCTTCCTGATGGCTTCAGCTTTACAACCACCATCACAATCTGCTTTCTGAGAAACAGACAAAATGTTCTCTTTACACCGATCAGCTACTCCAAGCGAATCGGCAAAAGCCATATCAAACCAATCAAAGATACCCTTAGATTTGTGCAATTAATTGCAAGAACTGGAATGTANTTCGCTCCAATGCGATTGCTGATGCCACTCTTCCTGTTCTTCGCAACTCTATTCAGCACAAGCGTTTTATTTGACATCTTTGTTCTCCAAGACTTAACAGATAAAACCATCCTCTTTGCATTCATCTGTATCAATATCGCAATGTTTGCCATGCTCGCAGACATGATCGACAAACGTAGTGACATTTGACGACCTTGCAAGGTAAAGTCAGGCATTAGCAGATGAACTCAAAATTAATGCAAAAAACTGTCAGGCTCGGGGACATTAGTTTCTCTAACAATCGTCCATTCGTCTTGATGGGTGGCATCAACGTTCTGGAGACCAAAGAATTCACTCTTGATGTTGCCAAGCATTACAAGAATGTCTGCAAGAAACTCGACATACCACTTGTTTTCAAAGCCTCCTATGACAAGGCCAATCGCTCGTCCATTCACTCCTTTCGAGGACCAGGATTAACAGAAGGCCTTGCCATCCTCAAAGCTGTCAAGGAAACCCATTCCATTCCGGTCATCACAGACGTCCACAGTCCGGAGGAAGCCGTCAAAGCAGCAGAAATAGCAGACATCATTCAGCTTCCAGCCTTTCTGGCACGCCAAACTGATCTTGTCAGCGCGATGGCCAAAACAGGCTCGGTCATCAATATCAAGAAACCGCAATTCCTCAGCCCGACCCAGATGGGCAACGTGGTTGAAAAATTCCGCGAATGTGGCAACGAGCAATTGTTGATCTGCGAACGTGGCAGCAATTTTGGCTACGACAATCTCGTGGTGGACATGCTCGGCTTTGGCGTGATGAAGCAGAGCTGCGACGGCCTGCCGCTCATTTTTGATGTGACCCATGCCCTGCAGTGTCGTGATCCCGGAGGGGCAGCCTCAGGAGGTCGACGATCCCAGGTTGTGGATCTTGCACGCTCCGGCATGGCCCTGGGATTGGCAGGATTGTTTCTTGAATCCCACCCAGACCCAAACAAGGCGCGATGTGATGGTCCAAGCGCACTGCCACTCGACCATCTCGAGGCGTTCCTGCAACAGGTCAAGGCTGTTGATGAGCTTGTGAAATCACTGCCTGAACTGGCAATTCACTAACGCGGCCATGATGAGATTGTCAGTGCGAGATCGCACTCTCTCAGCAGCAACGGGACTCACTGTGCTCCTGTTGGGCATTGCACTGATTGTCGTCGTCTGGGTGATACCAAGTGCAACACTATTACCACCCGTCGAAACAGCGGCAGGACGCACCCTGTTAAAGCAATACAACACGGTCGTCCACATCATTTTTTTCGTCTTGCTGGTTGCCGCTTCTTTAAGCCTGCTTTGGCAAGCAAACCAACAAGCAAAAAAAGACAAGAACGATCAGCAGGAAGCCAATTTGCCCAGCAAATTGGTACAACAATTTAAAACCTATCCTCTGGCTTGCAGCCTTTTCAGCTTTTATACCGTTTTAATGCTGCAGCAAGCGAGTTGGTTCTACAAAGAAATNATTGGGTGGTACAAGGATATTTTTGCCAATCATCTTCTTGACAACTTCAGTTTACGTTGGTCTTTCATCAAAGAGACCATGTTTCGATATGATTTTCGATTTTTTCCATTATCGCACCAAGATCTCCATCTCCTCAGCTGGCTGACGCCTTATGTGAAGATATGGATGTTGGTGAATGCCGTTGAACTTTTTACCATTGTCATCCTCGGCGCGAAAATAGCTGATGCACTCAGCAGCTCCAATCAACGTCGAGAAACACGGCTGATCTTTGGACTTCTTTTCCTCTTTTTGCCAGCAACAGGTTTCACCTTTTTTCAGTTTATCTATAGCGAAAGGCTTGTCGTGCTCCTTTTTGCTTTCTACGCTTTTTATTATGTGCGGTANTGGCAAGAACATCGCAAATCCGATCTCTATTCAATCTACCTCTGCGGATTGCTTGGCCTTTTCTTCAAAGATACAGGCTTCATTCTTTTTGTGGTCCCAGCCACTACGGTCATTTTTGCAGGATCAGTAGGATTGTTGACTGAACGACCAAAACTGTCCCTTCAAAAATTCGATCAATGGATCAAAGCGTATCAGCTTGAAATCGCCATATGCAGTCTGACAGTCATCCTGGTAATCACTTTTCTCTATCTAAGTTACATTCCAAGCTTATACCACGGCAATACCGCTTATGACTCAGAATTGCGGTTTGTGCGGTTTGAACCAGATGCACGAATTCTGATTCTGATGGTTGTATCAGCAGTGCGTTACATCTGCATCATCTTCAAACGAGTGTCTTTTTCACTACTTGATGCATTCAATACAGCAGCGCTTGCGTACGCTTTGGCTTTGTATGGATTGGTTGGGTTTCGAGCTGGCAATTACATGGCTCTGCCAGTTCAATTCATCGCCACGATCGATCTGGTTGTGCTCTGGAATTGGGCCACAACATCCTGGCGCGGGCGCAATCAACAAGCAGCCAAACATGTTGCTTTATCTGGATGTGTTGCCAGCCTTGCGTTCATCGGATCAGAACATTTGGCCCGTGTTGATTTTCACCATCGCATCAGCAAAATGCAAGTCAGTCAGGAGAGCTGGAGGTCAACTTACGATGAAATCGATCGCATCAGCAAGCTGGCCAAGCAGAACGGAGACGAAGTCAATCTGATTTATTCCAAGTCTTGGTTCCGCAATCGTGACCATCTCAGACGATTGAAATACGATCGCCTGATTTACCTCGATCCAGACACTCACGCCCATATCATTTTTGACGGTATCGACGCTGGACAAAATTACATACCAAAACCAGGGGACTTCCTACTCAATATTGACACCGGCAAACAATTGGAGAAACATAGCATCGACCTCAGCTCTTACCAATTAATTTACGAATATGATCCTGACTTAAGCAATGGAAAAATCTATCGACGTTTTAAATAATGGAAGATCAAATCAAGCATGAGAAAGTGTTTTGCCTTGGCGTTGGAGCACAGAAAGCTGGCACTTCATGGCTGCACGATCAACTGAACAAACGATCAGATACTAACTTCGGATTCCTCAAGGAATATCACGTCTTTGATGCCCTCACCTTGGATGAATTCAAACGCTTCCGTCCAGGAGTGATCTCTCCTTTGAAGTGGAGAACCTGGCGTCGGCGTCGCATGATTGCAAATCCGAGGCGTTATTTTGATTACTTTGCCAGCCTCTTGAAGAGGCGCGACATTCGTCTCACCGGCGACATCACACCGTCCTATGCATGCCTTCATGCACAAACACTTCAATGGATCAACTCTGAATTTGAACGGCGCGGCATTACCACACGTATTGTCTTCTTGATGCGAGACCCGGTGGAACGGATCCTGTCACAACATCGGATGAAACTTCGGAAAAGCGGTAATCTTGAGCCTGACAAAGAGGTCGAACAACTGCGGAGCGCAGCAAACAAACTAGTTCATCGACAAAGCCATCGCAGTGATTATCTCAGCACACTGAACGTCCTGAATCACGCAATTGACAAGCAAAATGTCTTTATTGATCTCTACGAAAGACTTTTCACCGAACCAGTATTCTCGCGGCTATGTCAACATCTCAATATCGCCTATACGCCACCTAACTGGGGCGAAAGAGTTAACCAGAGCCGCTCAACAACGGCAATCCCGCCTGACATCCTTGAACTGATTGGTGCAAGCCAACGGACGACCTTCCAAACATTGATCACCAACTACCCACAACTCGACCTTGAGACACATTGGCCGACAGCGAGCCGATGGTGCGGTTGACAGGCATCAACGCACAAGAATTTGATTCGAATACACCAACTGCTGATTCAATCGGTTGACGGGGGGGATCAACATGGCCAAGCGCAGGATGGCGTCGCCGGACGTAAGCCATGCTCCGTCGTATTGAAAACTACGGGTTTTCTCCTGGTCAAAACGCATGCGATTGCCACTCACAATATGACTTGTACTGCTCTGGGCAGGATTCAACATTTCAGGAGAAAAGGCAACACCCAACCAGTCACAAACCAACTGCAACGACCGTGCTGGATTCAGGGCAAGCTCTTCATAGCCAAGTCGCAACACCGGCCTGCCACACCGTTGCAGCACCCGATCAAACTTTCGGTTCACGTACCACCAACGCGCCAGTGATCGCAGATCAGGCAACACCCTGTGGCTCTGTCTGGATGACGTCATGCGCGAATACAGCCAAGACCGCACATCACGAACAAGGTGAATCACCCGCACATCGACCTCGGGTGGCATCAGCGTTGGAAGCATGAGGTCATCCTGAAAGGAATCAACAATCACTGAAGGCGGCTGCGCCAAATCCCTTGTTCCATGGACAGCAGCCAACTTGAGAAGACGTTGCATCTTTTCCTGGAGAGTCTGCTCTTCATGGGCGGTCAGCCACGTCAGAGTTGGGCCCCAGATCGGGCACTCCATCGCCGAAGCCCCGCAGGTGCAGCGTCGCTCTCCACGCTGTGAACCACGGAGCACGGCAGGTCCTCGCCTCTCCTCTCCGGGTTTCGGGGTCTCGAGAATCCTGGCCGCTTCGCCAAGACCGGTCACCTGAGGGTGGGCACCAAGCGCCAGATCGAGAATGGTGGTGCCGCTGTGCCCGAGACCACGGATCAGGAGCAGGGTCGGAAGACGGCTCATCGCGACAGCAGAGCGGCTGAATGCACCCGCAAAAGCAGCTCGGTGACCCCGCGCAGGTGGTGCTCGACAGTGAAATTGTTCAGCACCCGGCGACGCCCCTCTTGCCCAAAGCGTTGGGCCTTTTGCGAATCCTCGAGCAGGGTCTGCATCGCCTCTGCCATCGCCTCCACATCCCCTTCCTCCACCAACAGACCGGTTTGCCCATCCAGCACCACGTCAGGGATGCCGGCATGGCGGGTAGCGATAACAGGCAAGCCGCTGAGCTGCGCTTCCATCACAGCCACCGGACTGCCCTCACTGTCGCCGTCGGGAGCCACAAGCGAATGCTGCACGAAGGCTCGCACTTGCCGCATCCTCTCGGCCACCAGCTCCTGGGAACAAACACCGGCAAACACAACCTTGTCCTGCATAGCGTTTTGCGCCACAAAACGCTGAGCGTTGGCCAGCAACGGGCCATCCCCGACCATCCACAGCTGGGCTGCGGATGAGACATTCGAACGTTGAAGGCAGAGCTGAAAAGCCCTCAATGTGTACAGAGGTCCTTTCTTCGCCACGAAGCGACCAACCGCCAGCAGCACAGGAGCCGCGGCGGCGGGGGTACTGCCATGGAACAGATTCTCGTTCGCTCCAGAGGGACTGATCAGGATCCGCTCGCGTTCGGCGCCGAGCTGCATCAGCCGCCTGGCCATCGCTTCCGATTTGACGATCACACCATCCGCAATGCTCAGCAGACGTCGGTAGCGCTGCTCGAGCAGGCCGATTCGGTCCCTTGCTGAGGCATCGGAGCCTCTGAAATGCACCACAAGAGGAACGCCCGTCCAACGGCAGGCCTCCATCACGCGGACGGCCTCAAAACCGAATTCAGCGAGCACCACATCCGGGCGCTGGAGTCTGATCAAACCTGAAGCCACCAGTGCGGCAGGCACTCCAGCAACACGCAGCAGGCGCAGTCGCGTCAACACCTTGCTCAGCAGGATCGCCCAGCCATACACCAACCGCAGCGGTTGATCCAGCGGAAGCTCATCACCGAAGTACGCCGTGGTTTCGAACGGCAGTCCCTCAAGATTGGCTCGGATGAATGTTTCGCTCGCAGCCCGTCGGGTCGGCGCGAACACCAGCAGGCGGCCTCTTGGCTGAACGGAGCCCATCAAGCCGCTGGTAACGCCAGCACCGAGCGCCAATGCGGCTCCACCACAGGCCAGTCCAGATTGCGCAGTTTGGTTCGAGCGGCCTCACCACATCGAACCCTCAAGTCTGGATCGCCCATCAACCGCTGCAGTGCCTCAGCAAACGCACGATGGTTTTCCGTGGGAACCACCAGACCGTGCTCACCATCGCTGACCATTTCCAAGGGTCCCGGAGACGCATCGCTCACCACAGAAGGCAACCCTGCCGCCATCGCCTCGAGCAGCGCATTCGGCATCCCTTCAAACCGTGATGGCAGCGCAAAGATTGAAGCCCGATCCATAAACGTGAACGGATCCGACCGGAACCCCTCAAACACGACGGAATCTCCGAGTCCCTCACGCGTCACCAACTGTTCAAGCGTCTCCCGTTCAGGACCATCTCCAACCAGCGTCAACCGCCACCCATCACGCACGGTTGCTGGCAGAGCGGCGAAGCCCCGGATCAGCAGATCAAGCCCTTTTTGCGGGACCAGACGTGCCACGGCCAGAATCTCCTTGTGCTGCAAGGAAGGCTCGGAAGGGTCCCGTTTCAGCACATCGGCCGGCAGTGGATTGGGCAACAATTCCAGCCGCTGCCAGGTGCCCATTCCCCTGAGGGCCTCGAGCACACCTTCGGTGTTGGCCGTCACCACGTCGGCGCGGCGGTAGTAGATGGTGCGAAGCCGACGCCAGAGGCGATCCATGGATTGCAGCCGCGGATCATTGCGCTCTGACACAACCACGTGGATCGGCAGATCCCAGGCGGCTGCACAGCAAAGAATGTTGGTTTTGGTCAACAGAGCCAGCACCCGCCGCGGACGGTGCTCCACCAGCAGGTCCCGCAGACGGCAGTAGCGCAATCCACCAACGCTGGCCATGCAGCGGCTCAGCAGGCGACTGGGCCAATCGGTGCTGCCTGGATGCAAGTGCGAATCGAGCCACGGCAGTGCCAGCTGGATCGCGCGCAGCACGATGGCCGTCACCACACGAATGACCAACCGCCGCAGTTTGATCCACTGGGCAACGCTGAAACGGCGGGCGCGGGCCACCAACGAGCGGTCCCAGACATCCCGCAACCAGGGATGCACCAGCTTTTCGCCGGGGTAATGCTCCATGTCCAGCATGGAGACGTTCTGCGGCAACCGGTGTTTCACCGGATGCTCCGGCCGCAGGGACAGAACCCGCACCCGCAACCCCTGCCTGGCGAAGTGGTCCGCTGCCAGCAGGCCGACTTTCTGGGCACCACCTGCTCCGAGATGGGGCAGCACCACCCAGAGGTCATCCACCGGGTGATCATCTCCCGCGTGATCAGCCACCAAGTGATCAGCCATGGTGCAACCGGTCCAGGGCATCCAGAAAATCACGGCGCAGGCGCGTCTCCCCAAAGCGGTCCTGAACAGTTGTTGCCGCCTGCCCAAGGGAGCGGCGGCGCTGGGGATCCGCCAGCAAGCGGTCCAGGGCTGAGACCCAGGCGTCCGTGCCGGCCTCAGACGGNATCAACACGCCGTTGTCTCCATCCCGGATCAGATCCGATGGCCCCGTGCGGCAATCACGGGCAACGCAGGCACAACCCGCCGCCATCGCTTCCAGGAGCACATTGGGAAACCCCTCGTATCGAGAGGGCAGCACAAACACGGTCGCTCGGGCATACCAAGCGCCCATGTTGCCGACAGGCCCCGGCAGCAGCAGCCGCTGGCTGAACTCGGGATGCTCACCCAGCCGATCCCGAAGCCACTGCTGCTGGTTACGACCGTGATAAGGCTGATCACTGAGGCCGAGCAGCACCAGGTGCAAGCGGGGCCAACGCCGGGCAAGAACGGAAAACACCGGCATCAACAGGTCGAACCCCTTCTGATGGGCCTTGGTGCCTGCCGCCAGGAGCACCGGCGCATCGTGCGGCAACAGCTCATCGGGCAGCAGCACAGGGTCGCGATCCGGAAGCGGGTGGATCACTGGATTGGGCATCAAGAGCTGACGGTTGGCGCCGCAATGGCGGCGCAGCCAATCCCCGGTGAGGCGGGTTTGCACCAGATGCAGATCGGCCCAGGGATAACTGAGTCTTCGCAGCCAGCGCCAAGGCAGGGCTGGCGGTTTGGCCGGCGGGTAGTTGCGCTCCGAGACAACGCACCGGACCGGCAAACCACGGCAGGCCAGCAACAATTTCACAGCCGGCAGCACCGTCACCCCCACCGCCACGGCGACAGACTCCCCCCGAAGCACCGACCGCAAGGCCAGCACACGGGCTGGGAACGCCCACCATCCCAACCGTTCGAGCGCGTTGGATAAGCGTGGCTCCTGGCGGCGAATCACTCCCGTGGGCAGCGGGTAGGCATCCCGCTCGGGGCCGTGGCGGGTGATCACCACCACGCGCCAGCCTGCATCCCGACACCACGCCGCCCAGCGCAGCAAGGTGCGCTCCGCACCGCCGAGCTTGAGCGAATCGATGCTGAACGCGATCGCGGCTTGCGGCCCTGTCATGCCGCGGCCTGCTCATTCAGAGGGGTCAGAAAACGCCACGCTTTTTCTGCACGATCCGGACGCAACACCGGGAAATACACCAGCAGCACAGGGTCGACGAAGGCCTCAGCGGCAGGCCGTGGGTTGGAACCATCCTCCGACCATCGGCAGGGCTGCAACAGCGCCAGCATCTGATCGGCAAAGCTGCGGTGATCTTCTTGGGTGCGCTGAGCAATCGGATCGAAGCGATCGGCATGGCTGGCCTGCTGCAGCCGCTGCACCTCAAGGACAACGCCATCGAAACGCGCACGGTCCTTGCGATGCCAAGCCATGACAGCGGCGATGGCCAGGCATCGCATGATGTTGCGGGTCATGCGGGTGGCTGTGGTCCGATCGATCGCGAAGGGGTCATACCGGCGGGAACTGGCTTCCAGCTCAACAGCAGCGAGATCCAGCCCGTCATGGTCCTTTAACGCCATCAGGGCGCGCAAACGGGTGAGGTGGGAGGAGATCAGCAATTTGACCCGGTTCTCACGATTCGGCTTGAGGCAATGGAACGTGTCCGGATCAGCCTCCAGGCCGCTGATGGTGTCGGTGAGCGCATCACAGCAGCGGCGCAGCATCACCGCATCCTTCTGATCGATGGCGCGGTACGTGCGCACCACCCGGCAGTAGCCGCTGTAGTGCAGCGGCAGGATCGTGCTGGCGGCGAGGACATCGAACAAGGCCAGTTGGTCGCCGCGCCCCCCGGGCCGCGATCCCCGACGGAACAGCAGCTGATGCAGCAGCTCCGCCTCGCCATCCAACTGCCAGATCCGCTCGATCAGACGGCAAGCGTCAGCGTTGGCACCATCATCAAGAGCCAGGCGGGTCCGTGCTGACAGCATGGGGATGGCATCGGGCCAGCGCTGGAGCAGGGCATCAATGATGGAAAGGCTGAGCTTGGAAGCACCCAGGCGCTCCAGAGCACGCAAGGGCAACAGAGCCAGTTGCGCCAGACACCAGCCAACCCGCAGCTGACGGCGGATCCGGTGGTACGGCATCGCTTGCGGCGGTGGCGGATCCGGTGGCAGCAATCCATGGCGGCCCAGCGTCTGCAACATGGCTGCCGTGCGCCGGTCGTAGGTGAACTCAGCAGCGCGTGCCAGACGTCGCTCCCGCGGGGGCCCCTCGCCCTCCAGCACGGCGCCGATCGCCGCTTGGAAGTCCTCAACCTCCGGCCGACAAAGAGAAGNNACATCGGCCTGATCCAACAGCGAAGGGATCGCCGTGGCCACCACAGGGCAGCCAGCCGCCAGGTATTCGAAGAATTTCATCGGATACATGTGGCGGGTGTAGTCGTTCAGCTGCAACGGCAGCAAGGCGACATCAGCCCAGGCCAGGTAAGCCGGGAGCGCTTGATATGGCCGGGCACCGAGCAGATGGGCGTTGGGCAATGCAGCCAGATCCGCCACATCCGTGCTGGGGTCCGTTTCCCCCACCGGGCCGATCAGCACATAACGCCACTGGGGTGTTGCAGCGATCAGGGCGGTCAGCATGACCAGATCGAGCTTGTAGGCATCGATCGCGCCGATGAAAATCAGGCATGGACCCTGACCATCCGGCCAATCGGAGGGTCGGGCATGACCTGCGCCAAGGGCTGAGCCGAAATGCTCCGCATCGGCGACGTTCCCGAACAGATGGGTGCCCGCATTGAGAGGAGCCAGGCTGCGTTGCAGCTCCGGCGCCGTTGTGAACACAGCGTTCACAGCACCACAGAGATCCTGTTCCGCCCCCTCAAGAGCCTGCGCCGGCATGCCCGGTTGGGCCTGAATGCGGTCAACGCAGTGATAAACCGTGGCGTGGAAACGACCGAGCTTGAGATAAAGGCGCGTGTTCGGGCTGAACGTCCACAGCAATGGCACGCGCAGATCAAGGCACAAATCCGCCCAAAAGAGGGCCAGGTTGAGGCTCCAACGGTTCAGCCGACCCGCAACACCCTGGGTGCGTCCCGGCAGCACAAGCGGCGACAGAACCCAGATGCCTGCCTGCACCTGACGAAGCGGGCGAAGACCCCGGCGCAACCGACGCAGAATCCGACGCCGATCCGCCGTGCCGGCACGGGCGCCACGCACACCCAGGGAATCGATATAGAGCACCCGATGACCGGCTTTGGCCAGCGACACCGCCAGGTGCTGTTTGTTGGTCCACAGCGGATGATCCCAGTCCGCTGTGGACAAAAGGATCACATCAGCCATCAGCGTCAGCTTTCATCCAGCATCGCCATCTCACGGAAACTGGATGACATCGCGCTCAACGTTTTGAAATCACCTGAAGCTTGGATGCCGCCGTCCGCAATCTCATAAATCCGATCGCACTTTTTCACTGTGGATAGGCGGTGGGCGATCACAACCATCGTGCAACGTCGGCCCACCAGCTCAAGCGCCTGCATCACATCGTGTTCCGTCTTGTTATCGAGAGCACTGGTGGCTTCATCCAAAACAAGAAATTTGGCGTTGCGGTAAAACGCACGCGCAAGGGACAAACGCTGACGTTGTCCACCGGAGAGTTTCATCCCGTTCTCGCCACACATGGTGAAAAGGCCGTAGGGCATGTCGGCGACGAAATCAGCGAACTGGGCCGCCTTCAAGGCAGCCCAGACTTTGTCATCATCGATCTGATCAGGATCTTCACAGAAGGCGACGTTTTCGCGGACGCTGGAATCAAGCAAACGAATTTGCTGGGGAACAAAGGCACAGTTGGCCTGCCAAGCCGGCATTTCCTCGTCAGACACCGGTAGACCGTCCAGCAGTAACTCGCCGGACTCAGGCTTGTACAACCCAAGCAGCAAATGAGCCAGGGTTGTTTTGCCGCTGCCGGTCTTGCCGACAAGTGCAATGCGAGAACCAACCGGGATCGAGAGATCGATTGTGCGGAGCACTGGTGAATTGGAGAGTCCGTAGGAATAGGTGACATCCCGCAGTTCAATTAACCGTCGGGGCATCACACCATCGGGAGAGGGCACCGCCGGATTTGAGAGCGCCAGGCGTCCTGGACGCATGCAGAGCAGCTCAAGGGCGTCTTTCACCTCCGGAAGCCCACCGCGGAGTCGGTTGAGGCTTCGGAACATGGACTGCAAGGGACCTGAAATCCTCAGCAGGACCAACAAAACAGTCGCCAGCTGGGGCATGGCTCCTCTGAGCTGATCGCCATCGCCGCTGAGCAGCGCTGGTGCCAATCCCACTGCAAACAACACGGTGATGCCAGCGGGCTCAATCAGAAACTTCGGAACATTGGGAAGAATATTGGCCAGACGATCATTGCGCTTGGCAATCGTCCCATCACGCATGAACCGATTAACGAAGAAGTGATGCGAGGAATACAATTGAATATCACGAATGGAGCGAAGTGATTCGCCGAACGTCAGGCGAATTCTGCGCGTGTAACGCATTTTCTGCCGAAGAAACAACCTCAGATACGGCGTGATAATCAAAGAAGCAATGAGGTATGCAATCAGTAGAAACAGAAAGATCGAAATGGCCTTTCCGCCCAAGGCGATGGCGACACCGATCAACAAAGCCGAAACACTCAGAATATTTCCAGCGATCGCAATCACCGGCGAGATCACGGTCGACGTAACGCGAGTGAGAATTCTGTTAAAGCGCTCGCTCAGAACTGCAGTGCGTTTCTGTGTAAAGAATTCGTAATTCTGCAGCAAAAGATTGTTGTACACCTTCTGCACCAAATCAGACCAGATATCAGCGGTAAGCAAAGCTTCCAGAAGAGCGACACCAAAGCGAACAGCCGATGCAAACCAAAAGGAAGCAATCAAAAGAAGAACAATCCATCCGGCTTGATCCAGTAACCCACCACCAAAAAATCGAATTCCAGGAATTTGATCATCCAGCTTTGCTCCGGCAAGGAGGCCGACAAGTCGCGACAACAAGCCGACCAGCAAAATATCAATAATGCCCTGAAAGAGGGAAGCAATGAGTACAAAACCGAGGAACTTTCGGCGTTTCGGAGATAACTCGCGAAGCAGAGTGCTCAGTTCTTTCCAGGTCTGACTCTGCAGGGGCATAGGACGATTTGTTCTCTTCGCTCGAAGTGAAACTGAGTGCAATAAAGGCCAATGATTGAGTTAAGCCGCCAGCTCTGAGGATTCAGACACGCTTCGGCCAGCCGGGCAACCGATCGACCACTCGCCTTGCCCGCTGAAGGATCTGCCGCGCCCGCAACCTCCAGGTGGGTGGACTGCTCAGCACGTCTCCTCTGGACCACTGGCGTTGCAGCTGATCGAGATCCTCCAGAACCTCCCGCCAACGCTCCTGAAGCCTGCTTTCACTGCTGCTGTTCAACAGAAGGCCAAGTTCTGATGCCGGAGGCCTCCAATGCAGCGGTTCAGCCACAGCAGCCTGAATCCGCTGAAGATCATGGCTCAGGCTTCCGCAACCGATCTGATGCGCCGATCGCCCCGGATCACAGTGATCAGCCAAGGCGTGGTTNAAGCTGGTGAACACAACACAGCCGCAGGCCATGGCTTCAAGCGGCGGCAACCCGAATCCCTCGGTGACGCCCCGACCACGCCAGTACTCGGCTGAGTCGTAGAGGTACACCGAAGCGCNGTTGAACAGATCGACGAGGTCATCCACCCAACCGCTCTGAACCTCAACGGTGAGTCCGCGGCTGCGCAGGGCTGGCACAAGATCACCAAGGACATAGTCACTGCTTTTGCGCGCCTGAACCAACACATCGATGGGGCGATGCCGGCCGCTGGCGTCGCCCCGATCACCCCGTTCCAGCCATTGGGGTTCCAGCGCATTGGGCACGAGGAACAGCGGATTCCGGGGTGCCCGGTCTCCCCAGTAACCCAAGGTGTTGCGACTGACCGCCAACACGGGCACGCCAGGGGGCAGATCAAAGCCATAGCCGCTGCTGTGAGCGTGATAGGCCACCCGTTGACCGCGCANACGGTTCAGCAAGCGCGGCACATCGAACCCCCAGCTCACGATCCAGAGCACGTGGTCCCCGACCGGACCACGCTGGAGCAGATCGTCAAGAAACGGGCAATCGTTGCGCTGTTCGCGGTAGGTGACGATTTCCGTCGGGCACAACNCGGACAGGATCCGGGCGGTCTGCAATTCAACGCTCAGCCCACCGCAACGGAACTTGCCGCTGGTTCCTGGAACCAGAAAGCGAACGAGCGTTGTTGGCACAGGGTCAGGCGGCAGCCGCCTCCGTGCTGCCGGCACGCTGACGGCGCGTGAGGAAGCCGAACAGCACCTTGCCGATGGCGGCCACCAGATTGCCCTCCAGCTCCTTGAACATGTTCATGTTCAGGTGAAAAGCATGGTTGGCTTCCTCAACGATGCGATCGGCCGTGGCCTGATCAATCGGCAGCTCATCCATCGTGGACCGATAGGTTGTTTTGAACGCTTTCTCATCATCGATGTCATCGAAAACGTAGAAACGAAGACCATCGTCTCCATCCATATTCATCGCTTTTTGAGCAATGTTTTTCAGAATCTGTCCTCCGGAGAGATCACCGAGATAACGGGTGTAGTGATGGCCCACCAAAAGCTCAGGAGATTCTTTCGCAATGGCATGAATCCTCTCCACATAGACCGCTGCCGATGGTGAAGGTTGGATCTGTTCACGCCAACCCGCACCGAAGTAATACGCCAGGTCCTGTTCGAGAGAGTCGCGACGGTTCAGTTCACGCATCCCCACCGGTCCCACCACAGGGTGATCTTTCAGCTTGGCAATCTCCTCTTCCATCGCCGTGTAGACGAAGTACAGATCAGCCACAAGCTTGCGGTAACTGGCTTTGTCGACGACGCCTTTGAGGAAGCAACTAACGAAGCCGGTGTTTTCCGCCATGGTGTGGGACTTCTTGGTTCCCTCACGGAGCTGAACTGCCAGAGCGACGGACATGGGTGCTGTTCGGACGACCAATTTCAAAACCCTATAAGGAGTCCTCAGTTAGACGCCCATGAGCGTTGCGAAGGGTTACGCCACGGCATCGGATGAGGAACAGCCGTCAAACAATTCGAACAGTTCACGGCAGATCTGCCGCAGACGCTNGATCTGCTCCGGCTGGGGAAGATGCGGACCCGCTGGCTGCCATTCACCGACCGTGGCCAGCCGCCATCGCTCTCCGTCGTAGGTCATGCCACGCATGAGCACCCCGAGCAGACGACGCTGATCCTCGGCCGCACCAGCACTCAGGCGCAGCTGCATNAGCAGACTTCTGCACTGCAACCGTGGACTCCACCCCGGAAAGTGAAACGCCAGATCCAGCGTTTCCGGCTCGCTCCATTCACGGGTCAGTGCATCGTCTCGCCATGGTTTCAGGTTGGCCGTCGCTGCGGGGTAGTGACGACGAACCAAGGTGATCGCAGAGGCCAGCATCTGAGCCTGCTCAACACTTCGAACCGATTCCCCTGCGTTCACACCCCTGAACCAACCGATCCAATCCTGCAGGAACCTGCCACCGATCGCCGTTACGGTTGCGCCAGGCCCGTAATCCCATGACACGCCCGCTGCACATCGGATTGCTCGGGGCCATGCCCGAGGAGATCGGGTCCGACCTTGAGCATCTTCAGAACCTGGAGCAATCACGGTACGGCGATCTCACCGTGAGCCAAGGCCAATGGAGCACAGCCAAAGGGGATCCGGTGCTGATCAGCCTCGCCTGGAGCGGCTGGGGCAAGGTGAGTGCTGCCAGAGCCGCCACCAGGCTGCTGGCTTCAGCGNCATCCGAAGCTCCCATCGATCTGCTGCTGTTCACGGGTGTTGCCGGAGCCGCTGATGCAGAACTCCAGCAATGGGATGTCCTGCTGGCCAGTGCCGTGGTTCAGCACGACATGGATGCCAGGCCCCTCTGTCCACGCTTCTCGTTGCCGGCACTGCAACGGGACAGGCTGATTCCACANCCGCACTGGTTGANCTGGGCCGCTGCTGCGCTGGAACAAGCTCAGGCACGCGGCCACCTGACCGGCTTCGGCAAGCTGGATCAAGGCCTGATCGGCACGGGCGATCAGTTCATCGGAGAAGCGAGCNGGCTGGATGAACTGCGGAGCGCCTTGCCAGGCCTGAAAGCNGTCGAGATGGAAGGTGCCTCCATGGCCCAGGTCGCTGAACAGGANGGTGTGCCCTGGCTGGTTCTGCGTGTGATCTCCGACGGTGCCGATGAATCGGCCGCGCAGACCTTCAGCGACTTCGTTCAGGCCTACGACAAACGGGCCTGGCAGCTGATCGAAGCGCTTCTGNCCCAGGTGAACCTGGCGCCGCGGCCATGACCCGACCGCACCTGCTGCAACGCGTCAGCCGCTACGGATGTGTGGGGATCGCAGCAGCGGCCGTGCACGCGGGAACCCTGCTCGCTCTCGGCACGGTGCTGCCTCTGGAGCTGGCGAACCCCCTGGCCTTTCTGACCGCATCGATCGCGGGATACGCCGGCCACGCCCTGGTGACCTTCCGGGAGGAGACCGGTGGCAGAAGTTTTGCGCGCCGCTGGCTGGTGCTGCAATACGCGGTCAACCTCTGCATCAGTGCACTGCTGCCGTTGCTGCTGGAGAGCTGGGCACCGGCGACNTTGCGCACCGTGATCCTGGTGTTCACGCCAACGGTGCTGAATGTGCTGATCTGGAGCAGGGCGGCGCGCTTCAGTGCTCGCCGCCGCTCAACAGCCGGCACCCCACCCCTGATTCACGCGGATGATCTGGGCCTTGCGCCAGGCGTCGATTCCACCATCTTGTCTCTGGCCCGAAGCCGCCAGCTCAACGGAGCCAGCTTGCTCGTGGATGGCCCCTCAGCGGCGGCGGCCGCTGAGGGCTGGCGCGCCCTGGATCCCTCCCTGCCGCTCTGTCTGCATCTATGCCTGACGGAGGGGCCCGGCATCCCCGGATCTCCTGATCTACCTGCAGGATTCGGAACGCTGCTGGTGGCCTCCCTGCTGCCGTGGCAGCGCCGACGTTTGGTCAACCAACTGGACCAAAGCATCGAGCATCAGATCCAACGCTTTCGAGAGCTGACAGGTCTGGCGGAGATTCATCTGGATGGTCACCAGCACATCCATCTCGTGCCCCTGGTGCTGCAACGACTGCTGATCCTGGCCCCCAAGCACCGAATCACCTGGATCCGCACCACCTGCGAACCGCTGCCGACCGGTCTTCCGCTGCGCTGCTGGCGAGAGGCGATCGAGGCGGGCGGGCTGCTCAAGTGGCTGGTGCTGCAGGCTCTCAGCCAGTGGGCGAAGCCCCGATTGCGGAAGACAGGCATCCGAACCAACAGCCGGTTCGGCGGCGTGTTCTTCACCGGACGGATGGTGGGAGAGCCCTTGAGGGCAATTCACCGGGAGCTGAGCACCTGTGGCGAAGGACGCATCGAAACGCGCAGCCTGTTGCTCGCCCACCCGGCAGGTCCCGTCGGAACCGATGCACTCAACCGGCATGGTTTCCAGCAATCAGCGGTGTTCTTCGCGTCCAGCGATCGCCAGAAGGAATGGAGAGCTCTCGAAACGCTATGAATCGGAACCGCTTTGATGAACAGCGCGCACAAAATAGTGGGGCCGTTGTTTGACATCGATGTAAATACGACCGATGTATTCACCAAGCACCCCAATGCCAATCAGCTGAATGCCGCCGAGAAACAGAATCGCCACAATCAGCGAGGCATAACCAGGAAGATCAACCCCTTCAACCAAGGTGCGAAACACAATCAATGACGCATAGATGAAACTAACCAGTGAAATCACAATGCCGATCAAGCCCCATACCTTCAATGGCTTCACGCTGAAGGAAAAAATGCCATCCAAGGCATAACGCCAGAGCTTGAGTGAACTCCAGGAGGTGGTCCCGCCCGTTCGGGCCACCCGTTGATAACTGATCTCCGTGCTGCGGTATCCCGTCCAAGGCATCAGACCCTTCGAAAAACGCGTGGCTTCTCGCATCTGGGTGATTGCCGCCACCACAGGAGCACTCAAGAGGCGGAAATCACCAGCGCCCTCATGCAACTGAATCGAATCAACGAGCCGGTTGAACACCCGATAAAACCAGGAGGCCGTGGCCACTTTCATGCGCGACTCCTCATCCCGGTCATCACGAACGGCGGTGACCACCTCCGCTCCGTCCCGCCAGGCGGTCACCATCTCTGGGATGCGCTCAGGTGGATGCTGAAGATCGGAATCGATCAGGACTGCGGCGGAGCAGTGACCGTTGGCGTGGTCCAACCCAGCCAACATCGCTGCTTCCTTGCCGAAGTTCCTGGTGAGTTCGAGCAGCGTCACCGACGAACCGGGATGGGCCCGCTGCCAGCCGCGGATCTGAGCAACCGTTCGATCGCTGGATCCATCATCAACAAGCAGCAGACGATCCACCTCCGGCAAATCGAGAACCCGCTCGATGAATTGGAGGATCACGGACTCCTCGTTGAAGCAGGCCGCAACCACCCAAAGCGCATCGCCGGCCATGCAATCCTCTACGTCACCGCAACCGTAAGGCTGCATCTCCAGTCATAGGCTCCAGGAACTGACGCCCGATCGACCGCCATGGCCCAGTTCGAGAAGCTCACTGCTCCAACCGAAGGCACCCCGATCCGCTTCGAGAACGGTCAACCCGTGGTGTCAGACAACCCGATCATCCCCTTCATCCGAGGCGATGGAACCGGTGTGGACATCTGGCCGGCAACACAGAAAGTGCTCGATGCAGCGGTGGCCAAGGCTTACGACGGCAACAAAAAAATTGAGTGGTTCAAGGTCTACGCAGGCGATGAGGCCTGTGACCTGTACGGCACTTACCAATATCTGCCGCAGGACACGCTGACGGCGATTGAGGAGTATGGCGTCGCGATCAAGGGTCCTCTCACGACACCGATCGGAGGCGGCATCCGATCACTAAATGTGGCCCTGAGGCAGATCTTTGACTTGTACTCCTGCGTGCGTCCCTGCCGCTACTACGCCGGCACCCCGAGTCCCCACAAGCGTCCCCAGGACCTTGATGTGGTGGTTTATCGGGAAAACACCGAAGACATCTACATCGGAATTGAATGGGCCGCTGGCGACAGCGTGGGGCAAGACCTGCTGCGTTATCTGAATGAAACGGTGATCCCAGCAAGCCCAGGCCTGGGCAACAAAACCATCCGCGAAGGGTCGGGTTTAGGCATCAAACCGGTGAGCAAAGAGGGCAGCCAACGCCACATCCGCAGGGCGATCCAACACGCGCTTCGCCTGGAGGGGAGCAAGCGCCACGTCACCTTGGTGCACAAGGGAAACATCATGAAGTACACGGAGGGTGCCTTCCGTGACTGGGGGTATGAGCTGGCCACCAGTGAATTCCGGGACGTCTGCGTGACGGAGCGGGAAAGCTGGATCCTCGACAACCTCGCCAGAAACCATTCCCTGAGCATTCAGGACAATGCCCGGCTGATCGAACCCGGTTACGACAGCCTCACGCCGGAAAAGAAGGAGGCGGTTGATTCAGAGGTGCGCGCTGTTCTCAGCAGCATCGGCGAAAGCCACGGTTACGGGAAATGGAAAAGCATGGTGTTGGTGGATGACCGCATCGCCGACAGCATCTTTCAGCAGATTCAGACCCGTCCCCAGGAATATTCCGTGCTGGCGACGCTGAACCTCAACGGCGATTACATCTCCGATGCCGCTGCCGCCGTGGTGGGAGGCCTTGGCATGGCTCCAGGTGCCAACATTGGTGACAAGGCGGCCATTTTCGAAGCCACCCATGGCACGGCTCCAAAGCATGCCGGATTGGATCGAATCAATCCCGGGTCGGTGATTCTCAGCGGCGTGATGATGCTGGAATTTATGGGATGGCAGGAGGCGGCCGAACTGATCACCAAAGGACTGAGTGCTGCTATCGAAGATCAGCAGGTCACTTACGACTTGGCACGCCTGATGGAACCACCGGTTGATCCCGTCAGCTGCAGCGGTTTCGCTGAAGCAATCATCCAGCGCTTCTAAATCATTGATCAACGCAATGAAACCGACACTATGGATTCACATTGGCACCCATAAAACAGGCACCACCTCCATCGAGGCGTTTCTCAAAACCAACCGAACANCACTAGCTGACCAGGGAATTGGATTGCTTACCTTCCCACGTGATGCACGGCGCGCGCTTCGCGAACATGCCGAAGGACACGAGGCAGCCGCCACAAATTTAGCCAATACGCTAGAGCACCTAATCACCAAACAATCGCGAGCTTGCGCAAACCAACCAAATACATACATCCTTAGCTGGGAGGGATTTTGCGGCAACGCAAGTAAAGGCTACAGCGACGCTCACCTTATGGCTAACGCCCTAAATGTAGCGTCTAAATATTCCAACCTCAACCCATATATCATTTTATATATTCGCCCACAGGAAGAGTTTATCAGTTCATATTACTCTCAAACCGTCAAAGACGGCAAAACAAAATCAATTCAAGAATTTCTGCATGACCTTCCCAGCGCCAGCTTCAACTGGCTCAGGCTAACTGAAACATTTGAACGTCAATTTGGAACTGACCAAGTAGTCGTCGAGCGGTATTGCAGGGAATTATTTCCAGGAAAAAATGAAATTCTAAAAGACTTTTGCGCACATCTATCCATCGACACGAGAAGCCTGACATTCCCCTCAAGCTCAATTAATTCTGCGAAAAACGCTGGGTGGTCAAAACCGATGATAGAGATCGCAAGGATACTTAACGCGCAAGTCAGCAAGAACGAGCAGCAAACGATGAAGGAAATTTTCAACGAATTAACTCCTCAAATAGCAAAAAAAGATTATGCTTACTTTGACGCA
>PAEP01000020.1 GCA_002700765.1 Synechococcus sp. MED850 | reverse complement strand
TGACAGCCAATCAGATCAGGCCTTTGGCTTTCAACACGGCTTTGCGGATTCCCTCAGGTTTGGCCCAACTTCGCAAGGCTGCCTCTTTTGTGGAATAAGGACTCCAGTCATTTTCGGCGATCTTCCGGTCGATAAAAGCGCAGACGCGCTCCACAATTGCGCGGTCACTTGGTGCCGAAATGGTGATGGCATGGCCGTTGACCATGACCTGATTTGTAGGACTGAATCGATCATGCATGGGGCAGATCATTGTCGTTCAGACTCAAACCATTTTATGGCGCATGTGGGTCAACATTGATGCTCTGATCGGTTTTCAGCCTGCGTCTTGTCTGATGCACACCTTGCCCTGAAGCTTGCTGCATCTTGTTAATCCAACTGGAAGGCCGGATCGAGGCTTCCTACGATTTCGGCTTAGGTGTTGTGCGAAGCCTGCCGTGACCGACTCCAACACGACGATTGAAAGCGTGCTCCAGGAGCAACGGGTGTTTGAACCCCCCGCGGCATTGGCTGCCAAGGCGCGCATCGGAAGTCTCGAGGCTTATCAGAGCCTTGCCCAGGCGGCGAAGACCGATCCCGACAGTTTCTGGGGTGACGCCGCCCGCCGGGAGCTGCACTGGTTCGAGCCCTTTCACACTGTTCTTGATTGGAGCGACGCCCCCTTCGCGCGCTGGTTTGAAGGCGGCACCACCAATCTTTCTTACAACTGTCTGGATCGGCATCTCAACGGACCCACGGCCGATAAAACCGCTCTGATCTGGGAAGGTGAGCCCGGTGACGTGCGTCGCTTCTCCTACCGGGAGCTGCACGCTGAGGTGTGCAAAGCCGCCAACGCTCTCAAGGCGATGGGTCTCGGCAAAGGCGACCTGGTGGCGCTGTACATGCCGATGGTGCCTGAAGCGGCGATCGCCATGCTCGCCTGTGCCCGGATCGGTGCTCCTCACTCAGTTGTCTTCGGTGGGTTCTCCTCTGAAGCGCTGCGCGATCGTTTGGTGGATGGTGACGTCAAGGCTGTGATTACAGCCGACGGTGGCTTCCGCAAAGACAAGCCGGTGTCCCTGAAGCCAGCGGTCGATGCAGCCCTGGCTGATGGCGCCTGTCCCTCTGTTCAATCGGTGTTGGTGGTTCAGCGCACCAAACAACCGGTTGAGATGGTGGAAGGCCGCGACCAGTGGTGGCATGAACTGGTCGATCGTCAGAGCGCTGAGTGTGTCGCCGAGCCGATGGCGAGTGAGGACCGTCTGTTCGTTTTGTACACCTCTGGTTCCACAGGCAAGCCGAAGGGGGTGGTGCACACCACGGCTGGATACAACCTCTGGGCTCACCTCACGTTTCAGTGGATCTTCGACATCCGCGATGACGATGTGTATTGGTGCACCGCTGATGTGGGCTGGATCACCGGCCACAGCTACATCGTCTATGGCCCTCTCTCCAACGGTGCCACCACAGTGATGTACGAGGGGGCGCCGCGTCCCTCGAAGCCAGGCGCCTTCTGGGAGCTGATCCAGAAACATGGGATCACCATCTTCTACACCGCGCCGACGGCGATCCGCGCCTTCATGAAGAGCGGCCGCTCGGTTCCGGATCAGTTCGACATGAGCAGCCTGCGCCTGCTCGGAACCGTGGGTGAACCCATCAATCCGGAAGCCTGGATGTGGTACCGCGATGTGATCGGTGGAAACCGCTGCCCGATCGTGGACACCTGGTGGCAAACCGAAACCGGTGGCGTGATGATCAGCCCCCTGCCGGGGGCTACACCAACGAAACCGGGTTCCGCCACGTTGCCCCTGCCGGGGATTCAGGCCGACATCATCGACGCCGAGGGCAACAGCTGCGGACCCGATGAGGGGGGCTATCTGGCTGTTCGAGCTCCCTGGCCGGGAATGATGCGAACGGTGCATGGCAATCCCCAGCGTTTCCGGGAGAGCTACTGGGAACACATCCGTCCTGCTGATGGCTCCTACGTGTATTTCGCGGGGGATGGCGCTCGTCGCGACGCCGATGGCTATTTCTGGGTGATGGGTCGGGTGGACGACGTGATCAACGTGTCCGGCCATCGGCTCGGCACGATGGAGATCGAATCCGCTTTGGTGAGCCATCCCGCAGTGGCGGAGGCGGCTGTGGTCGGCCGACCTGACGAGCTCAAGGGTGAGGGCATCGTCGCTTTTGTGACGCTCGAGGCCGGTCGTGAGCCGAACGACGTCCTGGTGAAGGAGCTTCGTGCACACGTTGGAACAGAAATAGGTCCGATCGCCCGTCCGGATGAGATTCGCTGCAGCGATGCCCTGCCGAAGACCCGTAGCGGCAAAATCATGCGCCGCATCCTGCGCGCCCTGGCGGCTGGAGAAGAGGTCAAGGGCGACACGAGCACCCTGGAGGATCGATCCGTGTTGGACCGTCTCCGGGCCTGATCGGTCAGCTCAGAGCGTGCTGACGGATCGTCGTGGTCAGGGTGCGCATCGTGGCCACCCGTTTCGGATCATCAGCCCATGACCCCAAAAAGCTGCGTCTAAGGCCTGCACTCGCGGGGGTCAGGTGATCACCAGGCAATTGCAGTCGCTCTGAGGTGTCCCCTGCCCTCATGCTCAGGGCGCTGATCAGATCGTCGCTCTGGTCCAGTTCATCACGACCGAATTTCACGATCAGATTGCGGGGTTGCAGGTAATGCCTTCGAATCAGACGCAGGGTTTCCTGCGGACTCGGACTGAATTCGGTTTCAACCCCCAGTCTTGGTGCGATTTCGCCCAGCAATGGGATGGATCGGTCGGCGGCAAAGTTGTTGAAGCTCAGCGCAACGAGTCCACGGCTGGCACGCCCCCCATCCGGTGCAAGCAGATGCAGCTTGCAGCCGAGACTGTGGCCGACACGCAGGGAAGGGGGCAGAACACCGCAGCGCTCCTCCAGCTTCCGGCGTGCTTCCCGTAAATCCCTCCAAGCCTGCTGGGCCTGGCTCTGGTGATCGAAACCCGGAACGTAGGTCCAGGCGTGCACGGCCAAACCCTGGCCACACAGATCCTCCAGAAGCCTTCGGTAACTCACCTGGGGTGTGGCAGCCAGGTAGCTGCCTCCGATGAATTCCACGAGGGCCTGCGGCCGGTTGGGGCGCAGCTGCCAGATGTTCCCCTGCTGTCTCCAGCTGTTCATGGTGTGGGGCTGCTCAGGGTGAGCAGGGTGCGCTTGGCTTCACGCACGTGAGCCGGACCATCCAGCAGGTTGTCGAACACGCAGCGGATGATCCCGTTCTGATCGCAGACGTAGGTGACCCGTCC
Organism: Synechococcus sp. MED850; assembly: GCA_002700765.1. Next base: position 157,429 of record PAEP01000020.1, on the reverse strand, counting down.
GGGGAGGACACCAAATGTCCGCGGCACGCCGAACCGACGCCTCAAGGCGTTGCCGGGATCACTGAGCAGCGGAAAGGGCAGGCTGTGGCGGCTGGCGAAGCGGCGATGGCTGACGTTGTCGTCTCCGCTCACGCCCCAGACCACTGCGCCGAGCTGCTCCAGATCCTGAAAATTGTCCCTGAAACTGCAGGCTTGCAGGGTGCAGCCGGGGGTGTCGTCCTTTGGGTAGAAAAACAGCACCAAACTGGACTTGTCGAGCGCGTCATTCGTGCGTTCGATGCCGTCCTGATCAATCAATGTGAAGGAAGGGAGGCGGTCGCCTACGCCTAGAACCATGGGACGGGCCCAGCAGTAGCGATCCTAAAAACTGAGCGTTTGCGCCGGGCGTGACAATCGGTGTGGCCTGTGCACGGCGATTGGATGAATGAACAATCCGGTGGTCAGCTGAATCTGCTTGGTGGTCTGATCTCTCAGCCCGACGACGCTGCAGCAAAGAGCAGCCAGCGCCCACGGCCTCTGGTATCCCTGTCAGCCCCGTCATCGCCACCTGTCAGCAGCTCATGCCCACAGCGGCTGCTGATCATCGACACCGAGACCACCGGTCTGGATCCAAGCGAGCACCACTGTCTCGAGGTCGGTGCCATTCTTTTTTCCGTTCCAGCCCGGGCAGTGCTCTGTCAGCAGTCGTTTCTGCTTCCCGTGGACAGCAACGCCGCCGAGCCGATCAATCACATTCCAGCGGCGGTGACCCAGTTGCCGCAGCCCTGGCAATCAGCCCTGCAGCACTTCAACGACCTGCTCCAGGCGGCTGATCTGCTCGTGGCCCATAACGCAGCCTTTGATCGCCAGTGGTTCGGGCGGGGTGTGCTTCCTCAGGTCGGTCTGCCATGGCTTTGCACGATGGAGGACATCCGTTGGCCTGCTGCCCTGCAGTTGCGGCCCCGTCCATCCGTGCGCGATCTGGCCTTGGCCCATGAAATCCCAGTGTGGGCTGCGCACAGAGCCTTGACCGATTGCATCTACATCGCAGAGGTGTTCCGGCGATGCGAAGACCTGGACGGATTGCTGATCGCAGGCCTTCAACCGCGAACGCTGATGCGGGCTCGCGTCTCCTACGACGATCGCCATCTCGCTCGTGACGCAGGCTTTCGCTGGAATGATCCCGTCAAGGGTGCCTGGAGCCGACGCATCAGCGCCGAGGAAGCTGATGCGCTGCCCTTCCCTGTGAGTGCCGTTGAGCCGCTCCCCGCCTGTGCAAGCGCCTGAGGGCTGTGCTCTTTTGCTTCATCACTCCGAAACGACTGCGTTGTTTTGGCGGGAATCAGGCGGATCAGATCAGGGTGAAGGCATGGCTGCTTCCATCCACCGCAAGCATCGTCCTCTTCGCTGTCGGCTTCGCCGATGGCAGCAGGTTCGCACCTGGGCCCGCCTGATTCGGGAAGCAGAGGCTCTCTGGCATGTGGATGTGCGGGCGCTCCGGCGGATGGGCGCACTCGAGTTGTCGCAGCTGATCGAAGAGGTTCCACCAATGCATCGACAGCGTGTCAACCGCTGGCTTGATCGCTATGCGGTGGCCACGCGATTGCACACCGTTCGTTCTTCAGAGCAGAGCAACAATGTTTGCTGAGATTATCAACGAATGCAGGAGAACCTTTTCAGAGCCTGGCAATTTTTCTCCCTTAACCTATTCCTAACGACGTAACTCGTTGATCTTGGCTACTCCTAGGGCGCCAATTTCCCCAATAGGCCCCTCATGAGCTTCGCTAAGAAGGCTCTTCTCTTCTCTTCTGTGCTCGCCCTTGGGGCTGGCATGTCCGCCTCTGCTGCCGAAAAGCTCAACGGCGCAGGTGCATCGTTCCCCGCAAAGATTTATCAGCGCTGGTTTGCTGAACTGGCTAAATCTGGTGGACCACAGGTTAATTATCAAGCCGTCGGTTCAGGTTCCGGCCGCAAAGCATTCATTGACCAGACCGTGAACTTCGGTGCATCGGATGATCCGATGAAAAAGAAGGACATGGCCAAGGTCAAGCGTGGTGTGGTTCAAATCCCCATGGTGGGTGGCACCATCGCTTTCGGTTACAACAAGCCTGGCTGTGATCTGAAGCTGACCCAAGAGCAGGCCGTGATGGTCGCCATGGGGCAGATCAAGGATTGGAAACAGCTCGGCTGCCAGCCTGGCACCATCACTTGGGTGCACCGTTCGGACGGTTCCGGCACCACCAAGGCCTTCACCAACTCCATGGAGGCCTTCTCCTCCAAGTGGACCCTTGGAACCGGTAAGTCCGTCAAGTGGCCCGCGGGTGTCGGCGCCAAGGGCAACTCCGGTGTGGCTGGTGTGATCCAGAACCGCATGGGTGCCATTGGTTATGTCAACCAGTCCTATATCAAGGGCAAGGTTGTTGCGGCTCGTCTTCAGAACAAGTCGGGTGAGTTCCTCAAGCCATCCGTGGCTGCAGGCGCGCGCGCTCTGAACGGCATCACGCTGGACAAGGATCTGGCAGGCAAGAACCCCAACCCAACCGCGAAGGGCGCTTACCCGATCGCAACGCTCACCTGGGTGCTGGCTTACAAGACCGGCAACGGTGGCAATGCAAAGGTCGTCCAGGAAGCCTTCAACTACATGTTGAGCGATAAGGCACAAAACATGGCTCCTTCCCTGGGTTTCGTCCCCCTCAAGGGAGACATCCTGGCCAAGTCCAAGGCTGCAGTGAAAAAGATCGGTCAGTGATTTTTGGTTGAGCTTCGCCTCAACCGATCCATTGAATCGAAACACAGATGGGGGGGCTAAGGCTCCCCTCTTTTTTTGTTCAAAATTTTCTTCCTTAATTCTTGAGTCTTTTTTAGGCACTTCTTAACCGGACGATGTCCATCTCTTTGCCTGTGATGGATGTTGTGCTCCATACACTTGTGATGTATCCGCGGAACACTGCAATGGTTGCGATTCCTTCCCGAGAGTTGTCTCCTCGGCGTGACGGATTTCGAGAATTGCTGGAGAGCAGCTATCAGAAACGCAACCTTGTTCATCTCACCGCTGGCAGCGTCATTCCACTTCTGAAGAACAGCATCTGGCTTGTTGTGCGGGGAATGGTGAAGCTCGGCGCTGTCTCCGTCCATGGCGATGAGCTTTTGCTTGGCCTTGCTGGTCCGAATGAGCCCTTTGGCGAGCCGTTGAGCACCGTTGAGGCGTATGAGGCTGTTGCCCTCAGCGAGTGTGATCTGCTTTGCCTCACCACCGCTGAAGTGGAGCAAGCACCACAACTGGCGATCGCCATGATGGATGCCATTGCGGCGCGTTATCGCCAGGCGGAATACATGCTGGCGTTGTTGGGTTTGCGCCGGGTTGAAGAGCGTGTGCGGGGCTTCCTTGAGCTTTTGGCTCAGGATTATGGTCAGCCCTGTGATGATGGTTTACGCCTCAATCTGCGCCTCACCCATCAGGAGATGGCCAGTGCACTCAGCACCACCCGGGTGACGGTAACCCGAGTGATCGGTCTCCTGCGTGATGAGGGTTGGTTGAAGATTGATCCACAACGTCACCTTGTGATCGCTCACCTGCCGCGTCGTTGACGTCTTCATCCTGTTGATCAATGGCCAGCACTGACGGACGCAGGGCTTCCTCGGTTGAGTGGAAATGATTTGTCAATTGAAGATTCATTGATACGTCGAAAGAATTATTGTTGTCCCATCGTTGTGCATTCAATTTGATTCATGGTGTTGACATGAGGGTTTTGGCTGTATTTTTTCGTCTTAATTAATTTTTTTACAGCAGTTTGTGGGTCGATCTCAAGCTGATTTGGCTCTTTACAACATTGTTCGATCAGCATCATTTCAATGATGTTGATGCCCTTCCTTCTTATGGGGTGATGGTTGAGCGGCTGACCAGCTGGGTGCACAAAAAAAGGCGTTCCAATCTTGGAACGCCCGATGGATCTGGGGTGACTGGTGTTGGAAGGATCGGAGCGGCGGGATTTGAACCCACGACCCCCACTACCCCAAAGTGGTGCGCTACCAAGCTGCGCTACGCCCCGTCAGATGCAAGCTATCACAGTAAATTCCGGCGTCTGGAGCGTTTGAGCAGACGTCGTGTGAGTTGATCCCGACTCTGGGAGGCGTAGCCGATCATGCGCAATTGCCGGCACGTTCTTCGGATCTCAACGAGATTCATCGAAGCCACACGCAGCTCAGGAAGTGTTCTCCAGGCACGCCCCCGCGCGGGAAGAGATTCAACGCCCTTGGCCGCTCCAACACTGAGTGTGCCGTCTGCAAGCCACTCAGGGATCAGCACCACAAGAACAGCGATCAAGCCATACAGCTCAACCAGCCCACGGGGCAGAGGGTGCAGCCGACGGTGCTCGTTCTTCCGATCCGGAGCCTTCACGCGACCAGGACCCGATGCTCAAGTGACCTCACCTTGCCAGTTCTCGCCTGTGGAACCCTGCTGTTGTGGTCAGATCTGCAATGTTCCTGGCTTTTTCAACGGACGTGTCTCCCCAGGCATCGTCCGCTGAGGGGACGGCTCCCTCCACAGCAGAGGGCCTCGGCGGTCACCTCCCGGTGGACGGGTGGAAAAGATCAGACCAAAAACCAGCACCAGCGTCAACAGGATGACCAGCACAACAGTGCGGTCCGACAGGTTCTCCGGCATCAGTGCAGAGAAATCGGTGCGTTGTCACCACGCAGCACACAGTGGCTGATGCTCCAGTCGTAATGCGTCCACACCTGGCCAGGAAGCTTGTAGCCCGCACCGGTGAATTCACCGAGCAATGCCTGGGTCGGCATCGCCGAGCAATAGGGGCGGCTGCCCGGTTTGGCGAGGTATTGCTGGTGGTACGGCTCAGCGAAATAGAACGTTTGATCGGCTCTGATCTCAGTGGTGATTGGACCGAAACCAGCGTCATTCAACGTTGCCTGGTAAGCGTCACGGCTGGCCAGAGCCAGGGCCATCTGCTGCTCTGTCGTCGTGTAAATCGCTGAGCGGTACTGACTGCCCGTGTCGTTGCCCTGCCGGTCGCCCTGGGTGGGGTCGTGGCATTCCCAGAACAGTTTGAGCAGATCGGAGAAATCAACAGCCGGACGGCTCCAGACCACCCGAACCACTTCCGTGTGCCCGGTTCTTCCTGAGCAAACCTGCTGATAACTGGGATCGGCTGCCTGTCCACCGGCGTAGCCGACAGCGGTGGTCACCACGCCTGGTAAGCGCCAAAAACCTTTCTCGGCCCCCCAGAAACATCCGCAGGCGAACAGCGCTTCCTCCTGATCCGCCATCAGCGGGGCCCTCAAGGCACGTCCAAGCACGGCATGGCACTCGTTGGAGGCATCGGGACTGCTGTCGCGGGACGTGGACAGCCAGGACGGGAGCATTTGATTGTGATTAATGGGCAAATTTTAAGGATTTTCCATCACCCACATGGATGAATGGATTGAATGCCCTGCCGGTCTTCTGGGGGGATCTTGTGCTGATGGTGCCCTGTTGATCTAGGCCTTCCCGTCTGATCTCGCTTCCACCTGAATGTGATTGAGAAGGGTGGTGACAAAGGCGAAAAGCAAAAAGGGAAGGCTCAACACCAAAATCAGGCCAACTCCGACCAACGCAAACAGTGGNCGGGAGGATCCCATCAANGCCAGGCCGGCCGCCAGGCTGACGAAGATCACAGCCATCCAGGCCAGAACCTGGCCGTAGATGTCACCAAATGTCAGTGTGCAGCGCACGCTGTAGGGGGTACTGCTGGTCATGGACCGATCGCGCGTCTCCTCAGCTAAGCCGGTGTGTGGTCAGTTGTCCGGCAGTATTTGCAACTCTTTCAGGAAGCGACCGCCTCGAGTTGTTCCGTTGCTTGTTGCCGCTCCCAGAGACGCTGATACACCCCGTGGGTCTTGATCAATTCTTTGTGATGGCCCTGCTGCACAATCCGNCCCTTCTCCATCACCAGAATCCGGTCGCATGCCGCGGCCGCGGANAGCTGATGGCTGATCATCACNATCGTGCGGTTCTTCTGCNTGCGGATGGAATCCAGGATTGCTGCCGCCGTGTTGTTGTCCACGCTGGCNAGCGCGTCATCCAGCACCAGCAACGGCGATGAAACCAGCAGGGCTCGTCCCAAAGCCGTGCGCTGCCGTTGCCCACCGCTGAGGGTGATGCCTCGCTCACCCACCAACGTGTCGAACCCATCGGGGAAACCCCTCACATCATCCGCCAGACGCGCCTGCTCGGCCGCTTGTTCAACCTGCAGATCCGATGCATCCGGTTCCCCGTAGCGCAGATTGTCCGCCAGGCTGCTGGTGAACAGATAACCCTCCTGCGGCACCATGGCCACGGAGCCCCTCAGCGTCTGAAGAGGCAGCGTGGTGACATCCACGCCATCGAGGAACAGTTGGTTCGGCTCAACGGGGACCATGCGGCCGAAGGCNCGGGCGAGCGTTGTTTTGCCGCATCCCACCGGTCCAACGACCGCAACCAGCTCACCNGGTTCGATGCTGAAATCAACCCCNGAGAGCGTTTCCTGTTCGGCTCCCTCGTAGCGGATTCTCAGCTGACGAGCTTCAACACGACCAAGCTTCAGGCCTGATGCCGGAACATCGGGGGTGGCATCGCCATCTCGGATGAGCGGACGTCTCTGAAGAAGCTCTTCCACCCGCTCCAGACTGACCTGTCCGGTTTGAAAGGTGTTGAGGGTGAACCCCAGCAGGGCGGTGGGGAACNCCAGCCGCTCCACGTAGAGGATCAGCGCCACCAGGCTGCCGATGCTCAGATCNCCCGCCACGAGCTTGCTGCTCCCGAGGGCCAGAAGCAGGAGCAGGGAGATCGAGGAGATGCCTTCCAGCAGCGGGAACAGAGTGCTGCGGGTCCTGGCCAATCGAATGGCGCTATCGCGGTAGCTCTGGTTGCGGTCGCTGAATGCGGCCAGCTCGGCCGCTTCCTGGCCGTAGATCTTGATGGCGCCAATCCCGGAGAGATCCTCCTGGATCAGCTCGCTCAAACCGGAGAGGTTTTCCTGCTGGCGCCTCTGTTGCCGCATCATTCGCCCACCGAAGAGACGAACGGTTCCGAGCATCAAGGGATAAAGCCCGACCGCAGCGAGGGTGAGCCAGGGATCGATCGCCAGCATCGCCGGCAGGGTGAGGCTGTAGGCCAGCAGGGTGTTGGTCAGGCTGAGGATGGCGAAACCAAGAAGCCGCCTGATGTTTTCCACATCGCTGGTCGCTCTGGCGATCACGTCTCCGCTGCCGGTGGTCTGAACCCAGGCAGGTTCCTGACGCAGCATGTGATCAAACAGCCGTTGGCGCAGCTCGACNTCGACCTGTCGCCCGACTCCGAAGACCAGTTGCCGTGAGATCAGACGGACCACGGCCATGACCGTGACGAGCAGTGCGATCCATCCCGCCTGCTGCAGAACGACCTCGAATGAGAATCCGTCCTGAAGATCGTCGATGACCCGACGGACCTCCCTGGGAATGGAGACGCTCAGCACATTGACGATCACCAGGGCGATCGCTCCGATCAGAACGGTTCTGCGGTGTGGCCTCAGGTATCGGCCGATCAGATCAAGTCGCAGAGCGGCCATGGCGATCCCTTGGGGCTCGTCAACCTAATCAGCCAACTCCTGCAAGCTGGGGGCTGCCGCTGCCTGGTGATGTCCGAGTCATCCGACGCGTCCGCTCAGAGCCATCCACTGGAGGCGATTGATCGCGACCATCTCGACCGCTTGCTTTCGCGCGATTCCCCTGAAGACGCCGATCTGGTGGAACTCGCCCGACTGTTGATCCGTTACGAGGGATTCCCCGGTGCTGAGGCGTTGCAGAAGGATCTGCAGCGGCTGCTGTCCCTTTGGAACATCAGTCGCGATGAGCTGAACCGNCGGGCTCGCCAGATCTGGGCTGGTGGCTTCCGGCCCGGGGCTGCCGCGGATGAGGCCGTCGGCTCCGGTTTTGACACCAGCGAAACGGAAAAGAGCTGAAGCTCCGCAAAAAAGGCTGGCGATCGATGCTCGGTTTGAGGGATAGTGAAGATCAAATGCTTCGGCCCGGAGTGCAGTGCACCCGGGTTTTTTTGCAGCCGCTTCGATGCAATGACCTCCGAACGCCCCTCCTGGCCCCTGCTGTTGGAATCGGTGGTCCAGGGACATGACCTCTCCNCAGGGGAGGCCACTGAATTGATGCAGGCATGGCTTGATGAGCAGCTCAGCCCTGTCCAGACCGGGGGNTTTCTCGCAGCCTTGCGTTCCAAGGGAATGGTGTCCGAGGAGCTCGCGGCGATGGCTGCCGTGCTGNGGGAGGCCTGTCCTCTGCCCTGCGAACGGCCGGCCCTGGCCATGGTTGACACCTGCGGCACCGGTGGGGATGGAGCCGACACCTTCAACATCTCCACCGCAGTGGCGTTCACGGCGGCGGCCTGTGGAGTCGTCGTGGCGAAACATGGCAACCGCAGNGCCAGCGGCAAGGTCGGCTCGGCCGATGTGCTGGAGGGGCTTGGCCTGCAGTTGGGGGCACCGCTAAGCACGGTTGTCGAAGCCCTCAGCAGCACGGGCGTCACCTTTCTGTTCGCTCCGGCCTGGCATCCAGCTCTGGTGAATCTTGCGCCGCTGCGTCGGAGTCTCGGTATCCGCACGGTGTTCAATCTGTTGGGTCCGCTGGTCAACCCACTGCGGCCTCAAGCTCAGGTGCTGGGCGTGGCCAAGCCGGATCTGCTGGATCCCATGGCTGGAGCCCTGAACACCCTTGGGGTCGAGCGTTCCATCGTCGTCCACGGTGCTGGCGGCCTCGATGAGGCCTCCCTGGCNGGCACCAATCAGTTGCGCATGATCGATGCAGGCCAGGTGCGTTCCTGTGATCTGCGACCTGAAGATGTCGGACTGACCTCTGCTCCCCTTGAGGCCCTCCAGGGCGGGGAACTCGCCACCAACGCCGCGATACTCCGGGATGTTCTCCAGGGCAAGGGCACTGCCGCTCAGATGGATGTCGTCGCGTTCAACACCGCGCTGGTTCTCTGGTCAGCCGGACAGGAGGATGACTTCAACGTGGGGGTCCAGCGTGCCTCCACCGCTTTGGCTGAGGGGCGTCCATGGCAGCGGCTGAACGCCTTGAAGGAGGTCCTGGCCGGTGGAAATGGAGAATGAAATTCAGAAGCTGCTCGGTTGCCTGCTCTGATGTCTGAAACTTCAACCGATCAGGCTTATTTGGTGTTGGCTGATGGGACTGTCCTCACCGGACAACCTTTTGGACACCGCGGCTCCGTTGTTGGAGAGGTGGTCTTCAACACGGGGATGACCGGTTATCAGGAGGTGCTGACCGATCCCAGCTATGCCGGCCAGTTGGTCACCTTCACCTATCCAGAGCTTGGCAACACGGGCGTCAATGCTGACGATCAGGAGGCGGATGTCCCCCATGCCCGCGGCGTGGTCGCCCGCCAGTTGATTCCGCGGCCAAGCAGCTGGCGTTGCGAACAACCCTTGGACCGTTGGATGGACGAGCGAGGTGTTGTCGGGATCTGTGATGTCGACACCAGAGCTCTGGTTCGTCACCTGCGTGAGGGCGGAGCCATCAACGGTTTAATCAGCAGTGACGGGCGTTCTCCCGCCGATCTGCTCGAGGAATTGCGTCAAGCACCGTCCATGGATGGTCTGAATCTGGCTGATTCGGTCAGCACGCCCACGCCCTACCCCTGGACATCACCCTGTGCCGTCGGTTTCGACCAGCGGCTGCGTCAGCGCCCGGAGCAGCCCTATCGGGTTGTGGCGATTGATTTCGGCATCAANCGAGCGATTCTCGATCGTCTCGTTGCCCATGGCTGCGCCGTCACCGTGCTGCCGGCGGACAGTGATCTCGACGCTGTTGTCTCCCATGCTCCTGAAGGGGTCTTCCTTTCCAACGGTCCAGGTGATCCCTCGGCTGTCAGTGGAGGGATCGCCCTCGCCACNGATCTTNTNAACGCGTCATCCCTGCCNTTGTTCGGCATCTGCCTCGGACATCAAATTCTGGGTCTGGCCATGGGGGGCAGCACCTTCAAACTTCCCTACGGCCATCGGGGTCTCAATCATCCGTGCGGCACGGTTGGGCAGGTTGAGATCACCAGTCAGAACCACGGTTTTGCCCTTGATGCCGGCACACTTCCCGCCGACGCGGTGGAGATCACCCANCTCAACCTCAACGACCGCACCGTTGCAGCCTTTCACCATCGCCACTTGCCGGTTTTTGGAGTGCAATATCACCCTGAAGCCAGTCCTGGACCGCATGATGCCGATCATCACTTCGCTCGATTTGCGTCTCTGATGGAGGAACGGCGATCGGCACGTGGTTGACAGCCTCCGGGATCACTACACTTCGTGCCGAAAGCCGGAGGGTTGATCCAATCAGCGAACTTCAGAGACTGACTGTTTCGCTCCGCGGAGGTTTCGAACAGAGAAGTGGTTGCCTGGTCTTTCATTTCACCGGGCAACTGGACGCTTACTCCGAGAAGCAGTTCATGGAGTACGTGCTGAATGTGCTGCAGGCCAGCGCCCTCCCAGCAGTGATTGACCTCAGCAAGATCGATTTTCTGGATTCATCCGGTCTTGGTGCCCTGGTGCAGCTTGCCAAGCGCTGCACGGACTCCAAACGGTCCTTTCAGCTTGTGGGCAACTCCCGCGTGACTCAGACCATCAAGTTGGTCCGTTTGGAAGACTTTCTGCATCTTGTGGATGATCTTCCAACCGCTCTCAGTCAGTTGGCCGCTTGAGCGATTGGATCCAAGGCCGCCAGGCCATGCCGGCTGCGGGAGACCTCGGCCCACTTCAACTCGCTTGGTTGGGCGATGCTGTCTGGGAGTTGCATCAGCGGCTTCGATATTGCCGCCGCCCGGGCCGATCTGCGGCCCTTCACAACGCCGTTGTGGCTGAAGTTCGGGCGGAAGCCCAAGCCAAAGCCCTGGCGCGCCTGGACCAGGCGCTCAACGAGCCTGAGCGGGACCTCGTTCGCCGTGGCCGCAATCGCGCCGGTCGTGGACCCCGCAGTTGCGACCCTGCCGTCTACGGCCAGGCCACGGGCTTTGAAACACTGATCGGTTGGTTGTTTCTCCATGATCCNGATCGGCTGACCCGGCTGCTGGACCTGCTCGATTCAGAACAAGGGAGTCCTGCTGAGGTTCAACCCGGCAATCTGGATCAAGACGTTTGAGAGGATGGTCGGCTGGCTGCAGCTGCGGCTGGAGAACGCCGGAAACGTTGAATACCGAGAGAAAATCCATGGCTCCCCGTCCAGACAGCCGCCCAGGTGGTCCATCCCGAGACGCGCGTCCCTATCGCAACGATCGCCCAGCCTCCGACAGGCGCAGCGGCTCCCAGGGGCGATCACGGTCCGAGCGGGACAGCCGCGGTCGTCGTGATTGGAAACGGGATGGTGAACGTTCCGCAGATCGGGATCAGGATCGTCGTCCCCGCTTCAGTTCGCCGGGTCCAGATGGACCCCCGAGCTCTGATCGAGGTCGATCGGCATCGGTGCGACGGCTGCCCTCGCGTTCCCCGTCCCGTTCCAGCTCACGCTCTCCATCGTTGTCCTCCAGACAGGAGACCTTTGGACGTCAGGACAGCCGCCGCCAGGACAGCCGTCGTCTGGACAGCCGTCGTCTGGACAGCCGTNNTNNNGACAGCCGTTTTAAAGACAGCCGNCGCCAGGACANCCGTTTTCAGGACAGCCGTTTTCAAGACAGCCGTAATCAGGACAGCCGAAATCAGGACAGCCGAAATCAGGACAGCCGTAATCAGGACAGCCGTTTTCAAGACAGCCGTCGTCGCTTTCCGGATCAACGCCGTCAACCGACGGCATCGTCNTCCCAGGCGCTGCGCGAGGGAGAGCCCGAGGCCGCGGCTTCGGTATCACCTCCTGACGATTTGCTCTGGGGTCGCCATGCGACGCAGGCTGCCCTGGAATCCGGCCGACCGATCCATCGCATCTGGTGCACGCCAGAAATGCGCAGCGCGGCCCGATTCCTTCAGTTGCTCAGGGATGCAAAAGCCTCCGGTGTTCTCGTGGAGGAGGTCACCTGGGCACGTCTGGGACAGATCACGGGTGGTTCCGTGCACCAGGGGATCGCGCTGCAAACGGCGGCCGCCAAGACCCTCGATCTCGAGGGATTGATCAGCGGTTGCGCCGATCTTGGCGAGGCACCGCTGCTCCTGGCTCTGGATGGTGTCACCGATCCCCACAACCTCGGCGCTGTCGTCCGCTCAGCGGAAGCCATGGGGGCCCACGGCGTTGTGCTGCCGCAACGACGCAGCGCCGGTCTCACCGGGTCCGTCGCCAAGGTGGCGGCTGGGGCGCTTGAGCACATGCCTGTGGCGAGGGTGGTGAACCTCAACCGGTCGCTTGAGAAGCTCAAGGATTCCGGTTATCGGGTGATCGGACTGGCCTCCGAGGGTGACGTGACGCTCATGGATGCCGATCTCGATGGTCCTCTGGTTCTCGTCACCGGCTCGGAGGGACAGGGCCTCTCCCTGCTGACCAGGCGCCACTGCGATCAGTTGGTGCGCATTCCGCTAAGGGGAAGCACGCCGAGTCTCAATGCATCTGTGGCCACTGCGCTTTGCGTCTATGAGGTGGCAAGGCGGAGCTGGATGAAGGACATTCACGGTCAGGCTCCCTCCCCGCCAATCTCGCGCCCGAAGACCGCTGCAGCCGNAGAGCAGGCCAGTGATCCCGACGTGTCGCTGCCAGTTGAGCCGGTCGAGGAGGAACGCATTGAGTTGGATCTGAACCCCTCAGGTCCGCCGGATGCGATCCGATTTGATCAGAGCATCCAGCTATCTCCCTGAGTTGACATCGCATTTCGCCCTGATCAGGGCAAAATGCCGAAAATGTTCCCTGGTTCATGAGTGCCTTGATCAGGCCGCTGCGCAATCTTGCTAATGGGCTTGGGATGGCCTGGTGGGCACGCGTCGAGACTTCCGGTCCTGATGTCACCTACTGGTTTGGTCCTTTCCTCACCCGTCAGGGACTTGAATCGGAGTTGCCCGCATTTCTCGAGGACATCAGCTCCGAGCAGCCACAGGCTCTCAATCACACCGTTCTGCGCGCGCGTCGCCAGGAACCACTCACCATTGCCGCTGAGGGTTGATCCCACGACTGATAGCGTCAGCCCTGTATCAGATCGCAGAGGATGACGATCAGCGCGTGGCGTCAGAGGCTGCAGAGCGGCGAGGTGTCATCCCTCGAGTTGGTGGAGCAACATCTCCAGCGTCTTGAAGCCTGTGAGCCTTCCCTTCACGCTTACGTGGACGTGACCGCGGAACGGGCCCGAGCCGATGCCAAACGCATCGATCAGGCCCGTGGTGATGGTGAGGAACTTGGCGCGCTGGCCGGTTTGCCGCTGGCGATCAAGGACAACCTCTGCACCCGTGGCGTGCGCACAACCTGTTCCAGCCGCATGCTGGAGCACTTCGTGCCTCCTTACGAGTCCTCCGTCACGCAGCGGTTGTGGAATGCCGGTGGCGTGCTGATCGGTAAAACCAATCTCGATGAGTTCGCGATGGGCGGCTCCACCGAGACCTCGGCCTTTGGTCCGACGGCCAACCCCTGGAACACCGAACACGTCCCTGGTGGCAGTTCCGGCGGAAGTGCCGCTGCTGTGGCCTCAGGCAGCTGTCTGGCGTCCCTGGGGTCCGACACAGGTGGNTCAATCCGTCAGCCCGCTTCGTTCTGCGGAGTGGTGGGTTTGAAACCCACTTACGGTCGTGTCAGCCGATGGGGGCTTGTGGCTTTCGCCAGCTCCCTCGATCAGGTGGGACCGTTTGCCACCTCCGTAGCCGATACCGCTGAACTGCTTCAGGTGATCGCTGGAGAGGATCCTCGCGATTCCACTTGCCTCAAGGCGGACGTGCCTGACTACAGCGCATCGCTGGGTCAGTCGATCAAAGGCCTCAGGGTGGGGCTGATCCGGCAATGTTTCGAGGCGGATGGCCTTGATTCAGAGGTGAAGACATCCGTTCAGGCCGCGGCGGCACAACTGGAAGCACTTGGCGCTGAGCTGTTGGAGGTGAGCTGTCCCCGCTTCACCGATGGCATCGCCACGTATTACGTGATCGCACCCTCGGAAGCCTCCGCCAATCTCGCCCGTTACGACGGTGTGAAATACGGCTTGCGCGCTGAGGATGCCGAGAGCCTGATGGCGATGACCGCCCGCAGCCGAGCCGAGGGATTTGGTGCGGAGGNGCAGCGCCGCATCCTGATCGGCACCTATGCCCTGTCAGCCGGATACGTCGACGCTTACTACAAGAAGGCGCAGCAGGTGCGCACCCTGATTCGTCGGGATTTTGATGCAGCCTTCCAACGTGTGGATGTACTGCTCACACCAACGGCTCCAACCACCGCGTTCAAGGCCGGAGCGCACGCCGATGATCCCCTGGCCATGTATCTGGCCGATCTGCTGACGATCCCAGTCAATCTGGCGGGTCTGCCGGCGATCAGCGTTCCCTGCGGCTTCAGCCAGNCTGGTCTGCCGATCGGTGTTCAACTGATCGGCAATGTTCTGGANGAAGCCCGCCTGCTGCAGGTGGCCCATCAGTACGAACAGGCGGCTGATGTTTTCGCGAANCGCCCTGATGTGGCGTTGGTGCCTTGATGGCACCAGATCTGGGGTGAGCTGTTGAGGGTGAACACCTCATCTTGCGTNGGGCCCTAGGCTGAGAGCATGGCTTTCGTTCCACTCCACAACCACAGCGACTACAGCCTTCTGGATGGGGCGTCGCAGCTCCCGGCCATGGTGGAGCGGGCCAAAGAACTNNGGATGCCGGCGATCGCCCTCACNGATCACGGGGTGATGTACGGCGCGATTGAGCTTCTGAAGCTNTGCAAGGGCTCAGATCTCAAGCCGATCATCGGCAATGAGATGTACGTGATCAACGGCTCGATCGACGATCCACAGCAGAAAAAGGAGAAGCGTTATCACCTGGTGGTTCTGGCCAAGAACGCCACCGGCTACAGAAATCTTGTGAAGCTCACCAGCATCAGCCACCTGCGTGGGATGCGNGGTCGGGGAATTTTTTCGCGCGCCTGCATCGANAAGCATCTGCTGCGCCAACACAGCGAAGGCTTNATCGTGGCGACGGCCTGNCTTGGCGGTGAGATCCCCCAGGCGATCCTGCGCGGTCGTCCGGATGTGGCCAGNCAGGTGGCCCGCTGGTATCAGGACGTGTTTGGAGATGATTTCTACCTTGAGATCCAGGACCANGGGTCCCCGGAAGACCGGATTGTGAATGTGGAGATCGTCAAGATCGCCCAGGAACTGGGGATCAACGTGGTGGCCACCAACGATGCNCACTACCTGAGCAAACAGGATGTGGAGGCCCATGATGCGTTGCTTTGCGTGCTCACCGGCAAGCTGATCAGCGACGAGAAANGGCTTCGATACACCGGAACGGAATACATCAAGACGGAAGAGGAGATGGGTCGCCTCTTCGCTGACCATCTCGAGCCGGAGGTGGTGCAGCAGGCGATCGCCAACACCGTCACCGTGGCGGAGAAGGTGGAGCCCTACGACATCCTCGGTCACTATCAGATGCCCCGTTTTCCGATTCCGGAGGGGCACACACCGGTGACCTATCTACGCGAGGTCACGGAGCAGGGGGTGCGTGATCGTCTCGGGTTGTCGGCTGATGCTGCGATTGATCCGGTCTATGCCGATCGGATGAACACCGAGCTTCAGATCATGGAGCAGATGGGATTTCCCACCTACTTCCTGGTGGTGTGGGACTACATCCGCTTTGCTCGCGAGCAGAACATTCCTGTNGGTCCGGGCCGTGGTTCGGCGGCTGGCTCTCTTGTGGCCTACGCCCTCGGGATCACCAACATCGATCCCGTCAGCAACGGTCTGTTGTTTGAGCGATTTCTNAATCCTGAACGCAAATCGATGCCTGATATCGATACCGATTTCTGCATCGAACGCCGAGGTGAGGTNATTGATTACGTCACCCAACGGTATGGAGAGGACAAGGTTGCACAGATCATTACGTTCAACCGGATGACGTCAAAAGCGGTTTTGAAGGATGTGGCACGGGTGCTTGATATTCCCTATGGCGACGCAGATCGTTTGGCCAAGCTGATTCCTGTGGTCCGTGGCAAGCCGGCCAAATTAAAGGCGATGATCGGCGATGAATCTCCCAATCCAGAATTTCGCGAGAAATATCAGAACGATCCAATCGTTAAACGCTGGGTGGATATGGCGATGCGGATCGAAGGCACGAACAAAACCTTTGGTGTNCATGCTGCCGGTGTTGTGATCGCTGCGGATCCATTGGATGAACTGGTACCGCTGCAGCGGAATAACGATGGACAGGTGATCACTCAGTACTTCATGGAAGATGTTGAGTCCATGGGNCTNCTGAAGATGGATTTCCTGGGNCTTAAAAATCTCACCATGATCGACAAGACTCTGGAACTTGTCGAAGTCACCAGTGGCCAGAGAGTTGATCCCGACAAGCTTCCACCCGAGGATCCAGAAACGTTTGCTCTGCTGGCTCGCGGAGACCTGGAGGGCATTTTTCAGCTCGAATCCAGTGGNATGCGGCAGATCGTTCGAGATCTCAAACCATCATCTCTGGAGGATATTTCCTCGATTCTGGCTNTGTATCGTCCGGGCCCTCTTGATGCCGGNTTGATTCCGAAGTTCATCAACCGCAAACACGGGCGCGAGGCGATTGACTTTGCGCACAAGATCCTCGAGCCGATCTTGAGTGAAACCTACGGAATCATGGTTTANCAAGAGCAGATCATGCGGATCGCNCAAGATCTCGCGGGATACTCTCTGGGTCAGGCCGATTTGCTTCGTCGTGCCATGGGCAAGAAGAAAGTGGCGGAGATGCAGAAGCATCGCGGCATTTTTGTCAAGGGTGCTGGTGATCGTGGCGTTGACGAAAAGGTTGCCGATGAATTGTTCGATCAGATGGTGTTGTTCGCCGAATACTGCTTCAACAAGAGTCATTCCACCGCCTATGGAGCAGTTACTTACCAAACGGCTTATCTCAAAGCGCATTATCCGGTGGCGTACATGGCGGCCTTGCTCACCGTCAATGCCGGTGCCGCTGACAAAGTGCAGCGCTATATCTCCAACTGCAACGCCATGGGGATCGAGGTGATGCCCCCCGATGTGAATGCCTCCCGCATCGATTTCACCCCCAATGGCGAGCGAATNCTGTTTGGCCTATCGGCGATACGAAACCTGGGCGATGGCGCCATTCGTCAGCTGATTGTCGCGAGGGAGAGCGATGGTCCATTCCGTTCTCTCGCTGATCTTTGCGATCGACTGCCTTCGTCCGTCCTCAACCGCCGTGGCCTGGAGTCNTTGATTCACTGTGGCGCCATGGATGCGCTCGATCCTGCCGCCAATCGTGCTCAATTGATGGCTGACCTTGATCTCCTGCTCGATTGGGCTTCATCCCGGGCGAAGGACCGGGACAGTGGTCAGGGGAATCTGTTTGATCTGATGGCGGCTCCCGCTGATGCCGATGGACCTGCGGATCTCAGCCTTGCTCCAAAGGCTGCGCCTGTTCCTGATTACCCACCCACAGAAAAGTTGCGTCTCGAGAAGGAGCTTGTGGGCTTTTATCTTTCAGACCACCCGTTGAAGCAGTTGAGTCCGACCTCTCGTCTGCTGGCTCCAATTGGGCTTGGCTCGTTGGAAGAGCAGCCCGATAAAGCGAAGGTGAGTGCGATTGCCATGATTGCTGAGATGCGTCAGGTGACCACGCGCAAAGGTGATCGCATGGCGATCCTTCAGCTCGAGGACCTCACGGGAAGTTGTGAAGCCGTTGTNTTTCCCAAAAGTTATGCGCGCTTGGCGGATCATCTGATGGCGGAAGCGCGTCTGCTCGTTTGGGCCGGGGTCGACCGACGCGACGAACGNGTGCAACTGATTGTTGATGATTGCCGTGCCATTGATGANGTGAAGCTGCTTGTGGTGGAACTCTCTCCGGACCAGGCCTGCGACATTGCGATTCAGCACAAGTTGCGCGAATGCCTGAACCAACATCGGCCGGATCGGGAGGAATTGGGTGTGAAAGTTCCTGTGATCGCCGAGGTGCGCAATGGCAGCAGCGTTCGTTTCGTCCGACTCGGTAGTCAGTTCTGTGTCAGAGATGCCGCAGAGGCAAGCAGCTCACTGCAAGCTCAGGCATTTCGGGCCCGCTGCAGCAACACATTGGTGATGGGTTAACGGCTTTTGTCCTGCTTCTGAGCACGGATTGATTCACGCATCCTCTGGATGTTGGTGCTGATGTTTTCCATTCCAAGCAATGAGCCATTTTCGGGCTCCCAACTCGCTGAAAGCACGCCGTAGCTGAGACCTGCCAATCCAATCAGAAAAAAACCTCCCGATACAGCCAGGGTCAGACCAGGTGAGATGTCGCTGATGCCCCGGGTAACCAGCACGTAGCTACCAACAAAAACGCCCATGCTCGCCATGGTGGGCAGGCCGGTGAACACGGCCACCCTGCGCGCCATTCTGTTGGCGACGGCTTTGGGGATGGCCGCCGTGCCGGTTGTGCCACGAGCGGAACCTGCGGATTTGTCCGACGAGCGATTCGGCTCAAACGGAATCGGTTTGCGTCTGTCGCTCATTGTCTGAACCGCTCTCAATCAGCAGATCCTGTTCGCCCAGCGGCTCAGCCGCGAATACCCAGCTTGGAGATGATGTCGGAATAGCGTTGCTCACTCTTGTCCCGCACGTAACCAAGCAAACGCTTGCGGCGACCGATCATCTTCAGAAGCCCCTGACGCGAGGAATAATCGTGGTTGTTTTTCTGCAGATGGCTGCTCAGACGACTGATCCTCTCCGTGAGCATGGCCACTTGCACCTCAGGAGAACCGGTGTCCGTGCCATGGGTCTGATGGGTGTTGATCAGCTGCTGCTTCTCTGCCGTGTCAAGCGACATACCGTGCCGGTAGACTCCAATTGACTACTATACAAGGTGACGGACTGACCCTCGGGCCTCAAGTCCTATCGTGATCAATGGCTCGTCTGTTCATCAAAACCATCCGACGTAAAAAAGCCAACGAAATTTCCGTTTCAATCAACACATCAAACTTGACACGAATATTTGATACAATTAAAATTTAAAAAAACCTTTAAAGCAATGCANGGGTATTTGATTTTATTCTTGCCTTTGGTGATGTTGCTGATTATAGGTTGCTTTGGAATTCTAAATTCTCGCTCCATCATCAACTCTTTGTTTTCACTTGATGTAATTGATACCGCATCGATCAGCATCTTTGTTGTCATTGCAGGGTTGTCTGGCACCCAAACCCCAATANTATCTGATGCGCCACGCTATTCCAACTTTTCAGATCCATATCCACAGGCCATCATCCTAACGGCAATTGTGATTGGATTTGCAACGCAAGCGTTGCTCTGTGCGGTTGCACTACGACTCAGTCGTTCGACACCATTGCTGCGTTACAAAGACTTGGAAAAATGATCGATTTTTCTCTATTTTACGTCGTCATCACTTTTTTGCCTGCNGTCCTTGGTTTTNTAGGGTGTGTTTTTCCGACTTNCATTTTTCCCGTTGCAATATTTTGNCTTGCCGCTTTATCAGGATTTTCCTTGGCTGGGATTTTCAATGGTTGGGAGATTGCATATCGTTTGATGTGGATTGGGGGGATTGAATTCAGTTTTGATCAATATACATACCCTTTATTGTTTAGCGCTNCGTTTTCAATNTTGTCGTCTATTCTGCTGTTTAGGCGATGCTTAAGTCATTACTTTTATCAGATCACTCTTGTGTTGCTGACTGCACTTATGGTGGCTTTTTCGGCTGTTGATCTAATTAGTATTTACATTGCCTTGGAGTTGACTGGCTTCTGTGCATTCCTTCTGATCGCTGATAATAGTGACAAAAAGTCTTTATTTTTTGCCTTTCAATATCTNATNGGTGGGGGATTGGCCATGCTGATTTATTTAATTGGTGTGATCGGTGCCTATCGTTATTCTGAAACTTTTTTATTGGCAGATCTGTCATCGGCAAATCCAACGGCCTTATGTCTTATCTTTGCTGGTTTGTTAACGAAATCGGGCATTTTTCTTTGTGGTCTGTGGGTTCCCAATATTTACTCCCACGTCAAGCCTCAATCNTCTGCAGTGTTGGCAGGATGCGTCACTTGCGCAGGCATTGCTCCCATCGCAAGGATGAGTGTTGATCTTGTTCCGATTGGCAACTCAATGGTTGTGATCGGAGTCTTGAGTGCTGTCGTCGCAGCGTTGTACGCCGTATTTGAGCGTGATGACGGTCGAGCACTTGGTTGGAGTTCAGTTTCGCAGCTCGGCTTAGCGATTCTTTCACCATCCTTTTCTTGCCTCTATGCCATGCAGCATGGCGTATGCAAAACCCTCCTTTTTTCAACATTGACTGTTGAGACCTCCTCTCCACAACAGCACTCGTCACCACACCACAATGAAAGTGCAGAATCCCTGGCTCATCCGTTGTCTGCAAGTCAAGCCGTTATTAATAATCCTCTGAACAACTATGTGTCATGGATTACGTTCACAGTCGCCTGTCTTTCGGTGATGGCATTTCCTTTGACCTCCGGTTTTGTGACTAAAAATCTATTAAAGACTGATCTCACTTCGAATGCAAAGATTATCGTATCTACATCAACACTTTTGACGACGACAGTTTATGTTCGATTAATGTGGTCGAGATTTCAAACTTTTTTACAGGTCAAGAAAGGTCAACAAGACGGATCGTCTTTGTTCTCGTTTAATCTCAATCAGTTTTATCTCCTCAGCTGTTCTTGTGCACTCGTTCTATTTGGATTCACCCATTGGAATCTTTATACATTTGATACCATTACCAATGCGTTGACAGCATTGATTTTGGGCATCATCCTGTATGCCTCTGTCGTTGGATTGCAGACTGATCGATTCGTCAAACCGATCACGCGTACGCTTGATCTGGTTGGTGCTCCTTTTGTGGTGGCAGCATTGCTACTTGCGAATCTCCTCTACTTCAAAATTTAGATTCATGGGAACTCTGATTCGTTTGTTTTTGGTACTTGGCTTCAGGGTTGGATTTTGGACGTTGATCACATCTAATTTTGAGTTCTCCAATATCTTGCTTGGACTTTTGATTGCATGTGTGATTCCGTTGGGATCATTCAAGTCGTTGAAGATAAGGTCTCTTCTTTCATCTTTGATTTTTGCGGTAAAAATAGTGCCTAATATGCTGATTGAGACTTGGCAAATCATTAGAATTAAGCATCCTAAAGATGCTTACATGATGGTACCAATGTGCACATCTTGTCGACGCAATGGTTCACGATTTGCCCAATTCATGCAGGTCATTTATATTACATCCACACCAATGTCCATTGTTGTCGGCCACGATGATAAGGAACATTGGCGAGTTCATACAGTTAGAGANAATAGGTCCCTAATATGAATTCTACAATATCATTGCTCCCGATTCAATATATAATTTTGATGCTAATGTTAATTGCTAGCTTCATTTCAATTATTGCAGTGGCGCGGTCATCCTCTCTAAGTGAAAGAATTGCAATAGCAAGCAGTTTGGGTAATAAACTTGCTTTTGTAACCATTGCATTTGCCTTGTTTCGTAACGATTGGATGATTGGGAGTGTCGGTGCAGTGATCTTAATTAGTGGTGATGCTGGAATGATTATTTTGGCACTCACTGAGTTGCAGGAGTAATATTATGGATCTTCAGCAAATCGTTGGCTACTCACTCATTTGTATTGGGCTATTCTTGTGGTTTTGGGGCACGTTGCCTTTGCTTAATAAGTCACATCTTCTTATTTATAAATTGCATACATTGACTGTNTCAGACACGGTGGGATCATTGATTATGGTTTTCGGATTTTTGGTTTTGTCACCATCGCACTGGCCAATTTTTACCGTCGTTACTATTTCTCTTGTTTTGTGGAATACTATATTCTCTTATCTGCTTGGTGTAATCACTGAACGCACTTAGCCATGCTTGGTTATTATATATTTCTGCCTTTTGAGTTCGTTCTCCCAATTCTGGGATTGCTTCTGATTAGAACACAATCACCTATTCGCGGACTGATTTATCGTTCATTTCTGGGCTCGATTGCAGCCTTGATTTATGCTGTTTGTGGAGCTCCTGATGTGGCATTAACTGAAGTTTTGGTAGGCACCTTGCTCTCATCGATTTTGTATATCATTACGATTCGAGCATGTTATAGCGTCGTGATCGTTGTTTCTGATCAATATGACGTTCCAACAGAAACGATGGATCATTTGAAAGGCTTATTCTCTGAATTACATATGAACATCGTATTACAGCCCACTAACTTAAGCCATAGTCAAGATGATTATGGGATGTTGTTTTCTTCTGAGGTTCTTGCAGGCTCGCCCCATGCCATTTTAGATGAAGCACAACTTTGCATTGAGTCACCAATATTGTTGGAGGAACTTTTGGAGACAAAGTATTACCAACTGAATCCGTTCCTGGATCGTATCTTTTGCCCAACGAAGATTAATTCTAGTAACACCAATCCAATGAGCAATCAATCATGAAAAGCAAGAAGTTTTCTGCTGATTTTTTCAAATCATCTTTTTATTTTCTTGCGATATCTTTCGTTATTNTTGCCGGCTCGCTTACGGTGCCGACCAATTCAATTATTGATGCTAACACGACGGTCAAATATCTAGTTGCAACTGCTGATATCCCCAATTCAGTAACAGCTGTAATTTTAGGATCACGACTTTTTGATACCATTGGTGAAGTTATCGTTTTTACTATCGCAGGATTAGGTGTCAAGATTTTGCTTTATTCTGAGGATTCCGAAACAAGATTGGTTGGTGTTCAGGATCCTGTGATCGTTAATCTTCTAGATTTTGTCTCTTTACTGAGCGCTTTTCTTGCGTTTGATCTTGCGATTCGCGGTCATTTGACTCCAGGAGGTGGATTTGCTGCTGGCGTTGCCGGAGCAACATCGATCACCTTGTTGATGATTTCAGGAAGACTTCAACGAATTGAAAACTTCTATAGCCAATACAATGCTGCAATTGTTGAGAAATTTGCCGTGATTGTGTTCATCATCCTTGCTCTGATGAGTTTTACTTCATCAGTTTATCCAACATCACCTTTCTCGTGGATTCCTCAAAACATATATATTCCAGTTTTAAACGTAGTTGCTGGTTTAAAAGTAACTATTGGTGCCTGGTCTATTATTCGACTATTTATTGTTAAGCGTGGAATTATTTGAATGTCTTTCAGATATTCATTGTCGGCCTGGCTTGGCCCGATTCTGATTGATATGTCGATTGGCGATAACGAAATTGTGTATATTCANAGACTTTTCTGGCNTTGCCNTGTTGCCCTTCAATGATTTGCCCGAATGATGGCTGACTATGAATCAATGCACTCGATCTCCATATCCAGGTTTGTTCGTTCCTCCTGTTGCTGATGTGCATGACACCAGATCGATCACNCTTGAACGATTATTTCAGCTTTCTACAACAATACTCTTGCTTCTCAGCGTCAATGGTTTANCCTAAATATTGTGCATTGTAAATGCTAAATGATGCATGTATTGCTGGCATGTTGAATCCTAAAAAGTCATTTCTTTTCCTCATTCACATTGCTTGCTGCTTTGTTTTTGTGCTCTTTTCAGTCGGTATCTCACAGCAAACATTCGCGGCTGAAATTCCATACGTAGACGTGATACTTAAACGTGGCTATCTGAATGTGGGCATTCCACCTTATTCGACCCCACCCTTTTACTACAATGATGACGACGGTAATTTGGTTGGTTATGACATTGATGTTGTGCGGGAATTTGCAAAACTTTTAGGAGTCGGTATTCGCTTTGATCGTCAATCAAAAAGTTTTAATGATTTGGTTCACCGTGTGGGTGCCAATGACTTTGATATGGCGCTTGGAAAGCTTGGCACCACCTTTAAGCGGATGTCTGATGCATATCCGCACGAATACATGATTTTTCGCCATGCAATCTTGGCTAATCGTAAGGTCATTGCAAATCTCCAAGGCAATATCCCCGATGATCGATTTGCGAAGGTATTGATGGATTCACAAATCTCTCTTGGTTTCATTGCTAATTCTGTGTATGGTTCTCATGCGGATCGATTTTTTCCTAATTCCAAAAAAAGTGGCTGCAAGAATTGGGATGCATGCAAGGAAGCACTTTTCACTGGTGCTGTAGATGGAATTTATCGAGATGCAACTGAGATCAAAAAAATTCTCTATAACCAACCTGCTCTTGCTCTCGATTATGTACCAATTTTGTTTGAAGACCTCATTGATCAAAAATCGATCTACCTTTCCAGCCAGGCCAATCTTGGTTTAGCATCGATGCTTGACTATTATTTAGATCGTGAGTATTCGGTGAAGACGGACTCTGAAATTATGGAAGAGTATTCTTCTTTTTACAGGCCANATAAGAAAAAGTCTACGTTTTCTTTGACTCAAAAAAACAAATAATTACCTTTTCCTTATGAACTCAACAATGGTTTCTTCGTTTGATTGGAAAGTCTTGAAGCGTTTTTTGCGCAACCTTCGCACCGTTAAATCGTTTGTCTTTTATATTCTCCCTCTNTCATTGATGCTTGGCCTTTTCTTNCCNGACGCGTCAACCACTTTTAACTCTCTAGGGTTAGCCTTNATCCAGTTGATTTCGTTCCCCGCAATTCCACTTGTGTTAAGCGCGGTTGTTATTTCAACGTTTTCGATTCTATCATTATCTGAATCTGTGGCAAGTGAGTTTAGATTTACGCGTAGATTGTTTTTGTCCCTGGTTGCTCTTGTTTTATTTGTATCTTGTTTTGCACTTCTTCTTTCTTTGTATCAAAAACCAGGAATCTTATCCCCGGATGCGCGGTTTTCTATAGGTACTTTCATGCTTGATAATGCCGATATCAAGCTCAGGATTTCATCAACTGTAACTGAGACAGTTGATCCTTTTGC
The DNA here is from genome assembly GCA_002700765.1 of Synechococcus sp. MED850. Next base: position 132,503 of record PAEP01000020.1, on the reverse strand, counting down.
ATGGGCCAAATCAATCATTCCCAACAACATCGTAAGGGATGCTTCAGATGGAAGCACCCTCAAGGTGATTACAGGATCGGTTCTTTTTGGTTGGGGCTTGTCTCTTTTGCCAAAAGAGCAATCCGCTCCGTTGCTCACGATCGTGAGAAGTATTTATAACGTTTCAGTGAAGGTTCTTGATGAGCTTCTGCTGATCGCACCACTTGTGATNATTTGTNTGATCGCCGGATCTTTTTCAACAATCAGTTCCGAAATGGTTGTTGCTTTGTTGAATCTCACCATTTGTATGTTGGTGGCTTCACTTGTTTCTCTTGGTGTCAGCCGCTTAATTGTCAAACGTTTCACGACTTCAACCGAGCGCAGTTCATCCAGGATTAATCCTGCCGATTCCGTTTTTCTATTAGGACTATCCACGGGTAGCAGCATGGCCTGTTACCCCACCATCGTGCGGTCAATGGAGAGAATGGGTCGTAATTGTTCTCATTCAGAGGCGGCCGCATCTCTTGGATTGCTGATTTCAAGAATGGGCAACATCATTTACAACATTATTGCAATTATGTTTGCACTCAATCTTTTTGAAGTNCGAATCACCCCTGCAATTCTGCTGCAGGTGCTTTTGATGGGAATTGTGAGCGGCATCTCTTCTGCAGGATTGACCGGAGTGACTGTGGTTCCCACCATTGGCCTTGCGCTCACCAGCTTTCAGCTTCCTGTTCCACCTGTTCTTGTTTTGCTTCTTGCGGTCGACCCGATCTTGACCCTTCCGCGTGCAGCCACCACGGGTGTTCTGGCGATGGCCGTGACTGTCATGTCATCCGACCGGGATCCCGACCACTCCTGTTCCAAGCAAGTGGCTCAGGAGCTGATGGTCTGAGCGGGTTTGCCTGCATGCAACAGAGCTGCGTCACTTACGACCGATTGAGCCACTGCAAACTNGCGCGTATCCATGCCTCACTGTCCTCTTCTGATGGCGGGCTGTCACTTTCTCTGAGTGCTTTGATAGCGCGTCTGATTTCCAAGTCTTCATAGCCAAGAGCTGTCAGTGTTTCTTCCAGATCTGTGACAACTTTGGAACGTTCTTCCAGCGCGCCGCCGTCGACAAGCGATGGTTCCGCAATTCGATCATTGTCTCCAACCAGGGCCGTTCTCAGTTCCACCGCCAAACGTTCGGCTGTTCGTTTGCCGATCCCCTGAGCACGACAGAGTCGTCGCAGGTCACCGCCGCGAATCGCATCGATCAGCTCACCGCNGCTGCATTCTTGAAGCAACGCCATGCCGGCTTGCGGTCCAACACCACTNACTCCGATCAGTTGACGGAACAAATCCCTCTCCGTTCGTTGAGCGAATCCAAACAGGCTTGTTGCGTCCTCCCGCTGAACCTGATGGATCCAGAGATTCACACTGGCCTGTGCCGCCAGCTGTTGCTGCTGACGAGCGATCACCTGCACCTCGTAGCCAACATCCCCACAGACCAGCAGAATTCCACTACGGCTGCCCTGCGACCAGCTCTCCATGGGCCGACCATGCAACCATCCGATCATGGAGTTCCCAATGCTGTTGGCCATGCTGCCTGAACAGTGTCAGCGCTGCTGGCGTGCTGTCCTCAGCTGCTGCGTTGTGCTGGTCCTGATTCTGAATTTATCGGCATGCTCTGCTGAGGGTGACCCACCGCGCCAGCAGCTTCTTCAGGCNCTGACGCTCCAAATTCAATTGACGCAGTCCGCTGTGTCCCGTTCGTTGCAGTTGCCGGAGATCAGCAGCAATCCGTCCGTCAGCAGGGTCCGCGTTGAACAACTGGACCATGTGTCGGTCGGAGAGAATCGTGGGGTCAAAGTGACCGGTCGCTTCGATTGGCAGCTTCCAGGCGACCGAATGCAGGTCGACAGCCCATTTCAGATTTACTTGGAGCGCGGTGAGCATGGTGAAAGCTGGCGACTTGCACGCCCGAGCGGATCGTCTGATGGCCTTTCCCAAGATTGGTTGACCTATCCGCTGCCGCTTGGTTGATCGCCCGTTCGGCTGTTCGGGCGTGATTGTGCTCAGAGCGGATTGGCAGCACAATCACCCTGCTAACACTTGATGATCGGCTTGGGATGTTATTCGAGCAACTTGTCCTTGGCATTGACGCGTTCATCTGGGGAATGCTGGCTGACTGGGTCGTCTTCGCGGGTGTTTATTTCACATTAGGACTCGATTTTCTTTCGGTTCGGGCGATTGTTTTTGCATTCCGACATCTTTTTGATTCCTTTGGACAAAGCTATTCAAAAAAGGACGGTCAATTGTCCCCTTTTATGGATCTTGTAACCACGTCAGGTGCTGTGGTTGGTATGGGAAATTTGACCTTTACAGCTTTGGCAATTGTGGTGGCTGGGCCAGGCGTTGTTGTTTGGAGTTGTTTGTCTGCTTTTGTTGGATTTGCCACACGTTTCATCGAGACTTATCTGACTGTTCGTTATCGCGAACAAAATGTGCTTGGAGATTGGGTTGGTGGTCCTATGTATTACCTTTCTCGCGCCATGCCCAACGGTTTGAAATGGATGGGACCGATGGTTGCATTTTTTATGATTTTCTCTGCATGGTCCAGTGGAAACTTGGCTCAGGTGCACTCGTTGACCAGCTCTTTGGATAAACTGTTTGGTTGGCCGATTTATTCCACTGGTGCTGTTATTGCGGCATCGATTGCTGTTGTGATTGCAGGGGGTTTGCCGCGTGTTGCTCGCTTCAATGTTTTGCTTTTGCCATGGGCTATTGCTGTCAACATTATTCTTTGCTCTTTGATTATTTTGACTCATTTTAGTGAGTTGCCCGCAGCAGTTAGCCTGATTGTTACTGAGGCATTCAATCCTAAAGCTATTTTTGGTGGGACCATCGTCGTTGTTATCGACACGGGGATCCGTTCAGGAGTGTTTACGAATGGTTCGGGGGTTGGTTCCGCTGCAGTTCTGCATGCAGCCGCTGCTCCAGGTGATCCTTTCAAGCAGGGACTGATTTCTTTAATGGTAGGAGCCATTGATCTGACTCTTGTTGTTTTAACGTCATTGATTGTTGTGATGAGCCAGTCCTACACCACTTTTCAATCACCCTCTTACGTTATATGGAATTCATTTAATTGGGGTTTTGAGGGGACAGGGGTATTCTTTTTTGTGATTGCTATTCCTATGGCTGTTACCTCAATTGCGTCGTTTTCGATCATCGGTGAGCGGGCCTCTGATTACCTGTTCGGTGTGAGAAGGCGGCCTCTTTTTAGGATCTTTTGGATCGCGGGAATCGTGTTGGGAGTTATTTTGCCAAAGTCAAGTATTCAGATGATGTATGCCATTATGAGTTCGATGGTATGTTTGCCAAATATTTTGGGGTTAACCATTCTTTCGTCTTCACTGTTTCCTGAAATACGATCTGCGTTTGCTCCTGAGGCTCAGGATCCTTCTCTTGAATCGTCGATTTAAATCCTGATGAACATCTGTAGCCCTCTATCAATGCTCTCATTTATTAACTTGGCGACTCAGCCCCCTGTTGTTATTGGCTCTTTCCCCATTTCCTTGCCTGGGGTGATTGCCATGATGTCAGCTTTTTTTGTTGGCTCGTTGGTTGTTAGCAAGTTGTCTGTCCGGGCTGGTGTTCCTTCAATTCTTGGAGTTCTCCTGCTCGGTATGTACACGGATGTGGATCTTGTACGTCAATTTTTAACGCCGCAAATTATTGAAGTGTTGCATAGTTCGTCGTTGTCACTTCTGTTGTTCTATGCAGGGTTGAACACGAATTTTTCACAACTCAAGGGTCTCTTTCGCTTCAGCGTGATGCTTGCGATCGGTGGTGTTGTTGTTTCTTCTCTTGCCTTTGCATTTTCGATTTGGCTTATATCAATGGCTTGCCATTTTTTCTTTCCTGTCATTCCTCTTCTGCCGGTTTCTGTTTGTTTTTTAACAGCTGCTTGTATTGGTTCCACAGATGCTGGAGCAACTGCGAATGTGTTGATGAGTGTAAGCGATCTTGTGCCTGAAAGGGTGAAGCGCGTGATTGAGTTTGAATCCTCCTTGAACGATCCTGCTGCGATTTTGTTTCTTTCCGCTTCTGTTGGTTTGTTTGTCGCCATGCAGAGCCCTGAATTGAAGCCCGCCATTGTTCTTGCGAAAGAGTTGCAGGTTTTTCTTCGCAGTGTTGGAAGTGGCATCATGTGCGGTTTGATCTTGTCTTATATTTCACAGTTTTTTCTTCACAAGGTGCTGATCAATCGCAATCAGGTTCTTGTGCTTGGCATGTCGATTGCAATGGCGGCATTTGGCTTTACGACATTGATTGGTGGTTCTGGTTTTGTTGCTGCTTTTGTGACAGGCGTTTTCCTGTCTAACAATATTTACTCATCGCCTCATATCACCCCTGAGCTCATGGAAGATTCTCTTCAGCCTTTTAATACGATGATGGAATTGGTGGTGTTTTTGTTGTTCGGTCTATTGTTTGATCCGAAATATGTTTCTTTTTACTGGTTGCCCGGATTGCTTGTGGCTCTTGCCTTGATGCTGCTTGTGCGCCCTTTCAGTGTTTTGGTTTTCAAGGCGATTTCACCGCTTTCAAATCGCGAGACTGCATTAATCTGTTGGTGCGGATTGCGCGGCGCAGTTCCCCTCGCTCTGACCTACACCGTTGGTGTGGAATTGCCTGAAGTTACTGGCCTTTCGGGAGACTCACTCGAAACAATCAAGGCATATGTCCAGACTTTGGTTTTTGTCGTGGTCATTCTTAATTTATCCATTCAAGGCTTCACCTTGCCGCACTTTTGTCGATGGCTGGGCTTTTCTGCCGCGACGCCAGACTGATCATGGTGGAGGCCAGAACCAACAGCCCTCCTGAGATCATCCAGGGATTAATGGACTCTGAGAAGAACAGCAAGCCCCAAAACGCAGCAAACACCACCTGCACGTAATTAATGGACGTGGCTTGCGCGGCTGGCATGCGGCTCAACCCTTCGGTGACCCAGATCTGACCAAGTTGGGTGAACACCCCTACACCAAGCAACCACAACCACTCCGTTCCGTTCGGCCAGACGCCCTGTTGCAGAACCATCGGAAGGGTCAATGGCACCGACAAAAGTGGGAAATACAAAATGATCACCAGAGGCTGTTCGCTGCTGGAAAGGCTTCTTACGCACACATAGGCCAGTGCTGTGAACAGCGCACCTCCGAGTCCGATCAACACCGACACGATCGGCAGTGCATCGATCCCCCTGGTCAACCAGTCTGGTTGGCTGACCAGGGTGATGCCCATCCAACCGACCAGCACAGCCAGCACGATGCTGCGCTGGAGATGTTCTTGCAGCAGTAGAGCTGCTGCAAGCGCTGTGAATGTTGGGTAGGTGTACTGGAGCACGGTGGCTGTCGCGAGGGGCAGCGTCGCGATCGCCTGGAAGAAGCAGAGCAGGGCGATGCTTCCACAGAGCCCTCTCGCCAGCAGTAGCCCTCGCCGCTGACCCCAGGGACTGATCCCCGCCATGCGTAGCGCGATGCCGGTGAGCAGCACACTGATCACGGCGCGGCACAGCACCACTTCCGTGACGGGCAGCCGGCCATCCAGCTGCTTGACGCAAACAGTCATCAGGCTGAAGGCCAGAGAGCTCAGGATGCAAGGCCTGCAGAACACAAGTCCTGTCCAGCAAGCGCTGGCCATGGTCTTGATCCGTTGTGGGGCGATCAACCGACAATGTGTGACCAGTGCCTCACTCTGACCCTCGGAGGGGGACTCTCTTCCCAGAATGTGCCCATGGTTGGTGCCCGCCTTCATCCCCGAACGATCGACGCCGTCAAGGAGAGGGCTGACATCGTTGACGTGGTGGGAGAGCACGTGGTGCTCAAAAAGAAGGGACGGGAGTTCGTTGGCATTTGTCCTTTTCACGACGACAGCAAACCGTCAATGACGGTGTCGCCGGCCAAGCAGTTTTATTACTGCTTCTCCTGCGGTGCTGGCGGAAACTCGATCAAGTTCCTGATGGAGTTTCAGCGCCAGAGCTTCAGCGATGTGGTGCTGGAGCTGGCGCGTCGCTACCAGCTTCCCGTTGAGACGGTTGAGGGACCACAGCAGGAGCGGCTGCGCCAGCAGTTGTCCCGGAGGGAAACACTGCAGCGAGCCCTGGCCCTCGCGGGTGGGTGGTTTCGCAGCCAGTTGCTCAGCTCCTCCGGTCAGGAGGCACGCGCCTATCTCAGCGATCAACGCGGTCTCAGTGCTGCCACCCAGGAAGCCTTTGGTCTCGGGTATGCCCCCGATCAGTGGGATGGCCTGCTCAAGCATCTCCAGCAGGTGGAGGGTCTGGCACCAGAGGTGCTCGAGGCCGCTGGTCTTGTGGTGCCGCGCAAGGGTGGTCAGGGTTTCTACGACCGTTTCCGCCATCGCTTGATGGTGCCGATTCATGACCGCCAGGGTCGTGTGATCGGATTCGGCGGGCGAAGCCTCGATGGCAGCGAACCCAAATATCTCAATTCACCGGAAACCGAACTGTTTGAGAAGGGCAAGCATCTCTTCGGGTTCGACAAAGCGGTCAATGCGATACGCAAGGACGACCGCGCTGTTGTGGTGGAGGGCTACTTCGATGTGATCGCGCTGCATGCTGCCGGGGTCACCAATGCGGTTGCTTCGCTGGGCACCGCTCTGAGCAGTCAGCAGATCACGCAACTCTGTCGTGTCAGTGACAGCAAGCGCATTGTTCTGAATTTCGATGCGGACCGCGCCGGAGTCCGTGCCGCCAACCGCGCCATCGGAGAAGTCGAACAGTTGGCCATGCAGGGGCAGCTTGAGCTGCGCGTCCTGCATCTTCCCTCCGGAAAGGATCCGGATGACTTTCTCAAAGACCACGGTTCTGGTGATTACCGGGCCCTTCTGGATCAGGCACCGCTCTGGCTGGACTGGCAGATCGAGCAGGTCCTGGATCATCGCGATCTGAGCCGTTCGGATCAGTTCCAGCAGGCCGTGACCGATCTGGTGGCGCTGTTGGGCAAGTTGCCGCAGTCCGCGATTCGCACCCATTACCTCCANAGGGTGGCTGAACGGCTCAGTGGTGGTCAGGGGCGTCTGGCGTTGCAGCTGGAAGAGGACCTGCGGCAACAGGTCAAGGGCCAGCGATGGCATGGTCGTTCCAGCCGTCATGAGCAGCCCGGCGAAGCCAGTCTGCGCGAGCGTTGTGAAGCGGTTCTGCTGCGGTTGTATCTGCATTGCCCCCGCCATCGCGCGGTGATCCGTCAGGAGTTGCGCCAGCGGGAGCTGGAGGATTTCGCGCTTCAGCCTCATCGCCTGCTTTGGGCGTCGATCACGGAGCTGGAGGAGACCAACCTCGGCAGCGTGCGCCTCGAGGCCGTCAGNCGTGGAGAGGACCCTGGTGATGAGCTTGTGGAGCTCGATCTGCCGCGCCTTCTCACCGATCAGCTGTTGCTCGAGAACAGCGGGCTGGTGTCACGGCTGACGTCATTGCTGGAACCGGGCGAACTGGAGCGTCTCTCGCTGGCGCAACCGCTGGAGCAGTTGCGTGGCACCACGGCCTTGTTGGAGAGGCAAAAAAGTCTCAAGCGTTGCCGCCATCTCTTGGAGGCCTGGGCCGGCCAGCGGCTGCAGACGCTGGAAGCNTGCATCGCCACCTTGATCGCTCAGGATCCCAGTGATCCGGCCATCGATATGGAACAGCGCATCCAAGCCTTGTTTGATGATCTGAACCGGGATGCACTCCGCTATCAGGATTTGTATTACACCGAGCGGAAACACATTGGCCATCTCGATCAGCAGCGTTGCAGTGGCTTCGGGGAACAGCCCCCCGTGATCGCCTGATGGGTGTTTTCGAGCGTTATCTCTCCCTTTGGATCGGTCTGGCGATTGTTGCGGGCGTTGTTCTGGGCGGCCTGCTGCCGGATCTGGCGACCTGGATCGCGTCTTTGGAGGTGGCCAGGATCAATCTGCCGATCGGCGTTCTGATCTGGGGGATGATTTTCCCGATGATGCTGGCGGTTGATTTCTCCGCCATCGGCGGCATCCGCCAGCAACCGCGCGGCCTGCTGATCACCGTGGCAGTGAACTGGTTGATCAAGCCGCTCACGATGACGGCGTTGGCCTGGTTGTTCATCCGCGGACTGTTCGCCGCTTGGATTCCGGAAGCGATGGGCCAGGAGTACGTGGCCGGGATGATCCTGCTGGGGGTGGCCCCCTGCACCGCCATGGTGTTCGTGTGGAGCCGCCTCAGTGATGGTGATCCCAACTACACCCTCGTGCAGGTGGCCGTGAACGACCTGATCATGGTGTTCGCTTTTGCCCCGATCGCAGCGCTTCTGCTGGGGGTGAGCGATGTGTTGGTGCCCTGGGACACGATGATCACGGCGGTTGGCTTGTTCGTGGTGGTGCCGCTGGCAGCGGGCTGGCTGATGCGGGTGTTGCTTCAGTCCCCCGGTCGGATCGAACGGCTGGAGATGCAACTGAAGCCGTTGGCGATCACATCTCTGATCGCCACGGTGCTGCTGCTGTTCATGGTGCAGGCCCAGGCGATTCTCTCCAATCCGCTGGCGATCGTGCTGATTGCAATCCCACTGATTCTCCAGACCTATCTGATCTTCTGGATCACAGCGCAGTGGATGCGGATCTGGGGCCAGCCGCGCACCATCGCGGCCCCTGGCGCCATGATCGGCGCCTCCAATTTCTTCGAGCTGGCGGTGGCTGTGGCCATCAGCCTGTTCGGCTTGAATTCCGGCGCCGCTCTCGCCACCGTGGTGGGGGTGCTGGTGGAAGTTCCGGTGATGCTGTCGCTGGTGGCGATCGCCAACCGCAATCAAGTTCTCTTTCCGCGCTCATCCTGAAGAGCGGAAGGATCGCTTGAGATCGGTGAAGCGGTTGGTTTGAATCACAGCCAGTTGAATTTCCCTGAGGAACAGCATTGCCGCAGAGGCAATCAAAGCCATCACCAGGAAAAACAGCACAGCTGTGATGTGTGTGAGATCGATGAAGGTCAGGCTGGCCACAAAGATCAGGGTGACCACCAGGGCTGTCCCCATCAGCCCGAGGGTGAGCAGCTGGATGGCGCGAAGCAACAGAAACAATCTCTTCTTCAACGTTTTCAGATCCACCAGCAATGTGGATGATTGACCATCTGTGGTGTCGTCAACACTTTTGGTCGCTAATCCCTCATAACGATCAACCGTTCTGCTGAACCTTGTCGTCAGGATTCCCATGATGCTGCTGATGCCAACCAGCAGAAATACAGGCGTTACAGACAGTTTGATGGCTTCCACCAGGGACTCTGTCGGTGGATGATGCACGATGATTTGTCTTGTTTTTAATTGATTGTGGATGGCCTGATGGTTCGCATCCCACCATCCCGTTGATTTTGGTTCAAATGATCTGAGCCTGCGATCGAGCGTTTGATTCCTTTGCATCGCTTGATTGGCTGCAGATCCTTTTGGGTGCTTGAAATGACGGGCATGATTCGTCAAGCTGAAATGATTGGTCCTGGTCGCTGACCAACGCCGCTCTTTCTCCGATATGTCTGAATTTTTCGAAGCGATCTGGCACGGTGAGGGCGTCGGTGATGGCGCTGATCTGGAGGAGGCCCTGCAGGCTTTTATTGCTGTGAAACCCGAGGACGGTGACTGGCTGGAGGCCTGCGCCGCCGAAGGTGCCGATCCGGCGATCGAGCGGTTTGCGTCCTTTGAGACCTATCTGGACAATGCTGATCCTCTTGAGAGGATCCCCGTCAGTGCTCAGATGATTGTTGAGGCGCTCGCTCTGCTGCCCTCGTGATGGCATCCACTGACTTCGACTTTGCCGTCTGCACGCCCGTCAATCACCTCTGGCCTGCACTTGTTGAACGGCTCGGCAGCGACAAGGCTCAGCGAGCGATTCGCCAGGCGCTTGATCTCCAAGGCATGCGTGGACATCCCGGGACCCTGCCTGTGCTGTTCACGGAAACCTGCGGTCTTGCTCTTGCCAGCACCGATCTGTTGCGTGAACAGACAGGGCTGAACACGCATGGGGAGCGGATGGTGTTGTTGCTCAGCAGTCGCGAACAACTGGTGCAGTTGTTGCAGCACGCCTGATGGCATCTCGCTGTTGTTGATCTCAGGTGGTGCACGTTCCCGCTGTGTCTTGGGTCCGTCTGTTGTGCCTCAGCGTGCGTTCACCTGCGGCACGTCCGACAACCGCGTTGTGCTGTTGCGCCCCAGTCGTTCCCTTCGCATCATCCAGGACGGTGACAGGCCTGTCGCCGCCCATGCCACCGTTCCGCGACCGTACTTCTGGTTCAGCCTGTCGATGGTCCGCATCAGGCACTCACGCTTCTGCTGCTGTTCTNCGCTCATCGGCACCATCAGGTGGGACTGGAGCATGTCTGTTCCCTGGAGGTGCTGCATCAGCACCCCCGCCTTGGCCAGCTGACGGTGGGGGCGGAAGATCCGTTCCACCAATGGCAACGCAGCCTGAAGCAGCACTCCGGTGTCGTTGCTGGGCAGGTCCAGCCTGGTGCTGGCCGCCTGGCTGTAGAAGGCGGGAATGAATGGACTGGTGCGGGTGTAGATCGTGAGAGCAGCGGCCCGTTGCCGTTGTTTTCGTAGTTTTTCAGCAGCACGCACCACATAGGTGGCGACGGCCTGGCGCAGTTCCTCCAGGGACGTGATCGGTCGGCTGAAACTGCGACTCACACAGGTTTCCTGTTTCGGAGCGGGCGCCAGGTCCAGAGGCAGGCAGGCATGGCCGCGCAACTCCCGCTGCAGTCGCATGCCCACGACTCCACACTTTGCTCGCAACTCACCGCTTGGCATGTCGCGCAGCAGGCGAGCGTTGGTGATGCCTCGCAGTCGGCACCAGCGCGCGAGCTTTCGGCCGATGCCCCACACGTCTTCGATCGCGATGCTTTCCAGCCATCGGTCCTTGTCGCCACACTGCACCAGGTCAAAGATCCCGGCATGCTCAGGGACCTGCTTGGCCAGGCGGTTGGCCAGTTTGGCCTGCCCTTTGCTGGCACCCAGTCCGATCGCGATCGGCAGTCCCAGATCCCGGCGCACCCGTGCCCTTAGCTGCCGGGCCCAGCTCTGCAGATCGCCCTGAGCCGGACGGCTCAGACGTCCGAAAGCCTCATCGATCGAATAGATCTCCAGCTCTTCGCAGTGAGCCTCCAGCAGGCTCATCATGCGCATGCTCATGTCGGCATACAGGGCGTAGTTGGAGCTGCGAATCACCACGTTTTGTCGCTCCAGTTCCCGGCGTGCTTTGAAGTACGGCGTTCCCATGGCGATGCCGAGGGCTCGGGCCTCGGCGCTGCGCGCCACGATGCAGCCGTCGTTGTTGGANAGCACCACGACGGGGCGTCCGATCAGGCTGGGATCGAGGCTCTGCTCACAGGAGGCATAGAAGTTGTTGCCGTCGATCAGGGCGGTGGCCTGCGCCATGGGTCGTCTTGTCCGGAGCTGATGTTCAGAGCGGATGGATCACGTGGATGGCCACTCCCCAGATCTGGACGTCGCCGCAACGGTGCAGTTCAAGCGGGGGATAAGCGCTGTTCGCCGCTTCCAGTCGCAGTCGCCCTCGATGACGAACCAGCCGTTTGAGCGTGAAGGCTCCGTCGAGCACGGCGACCACCACGCGCCCCGGTCTCGGATCCAGGCTGCGATCCACCACGAGAAGGTCGCCATCGTGGATGCCGGCCCCGAGCATGGAGTCGCCGCTCACCCGCAGAAAGAACGTGCTGGTGGGGTGATGGATCAGCTGTTCATTCAGATCGATCCCCACTTCCACATAGTCGTCAGCAGGCGAGGGGAAGCCGGCTGCGACCCGTTCACCGGCCAGAGGCAAGGTCAGCCGCGATCGCTTGGCCAGCAAGGGAACTGGAGGATGCTGCTGTTCCACGTCCATCAATACATGACCTTAGTACACTTGTACTGTAATGAGGCGCGCTGCGGTTGCTTGTGTGGCTTAAGCCAGGCAGGAAACCTTAAGTAGAGACTTTTTGATCTGTTTTATTGCTATTCGACTGGTTGAAGGATGTTGCTTTTGGTATTGGCCATGACTGCAGATCAGACGTTTGGCTACACAGGTGAACTGAATGATGATCCAGATATTTATCACATCCTCAGCGAGGCTACAGCTGGTGATAATTTCCATGGTTATAAGCAGGTATGGCTGACTACTGGAGGNAATAATCCTTCTTATCCCGAGGATTTGGGAGGCGATAATCCCGTTCCTTCTGACGATTGGGACACTTTTGTTCCAGATGAGGGTTATGACAAGATTGAATTAAAAAATGCTTTTTTTGATACATCAATTGAAACCTTCGGTGCCAGTCCTAACCAACCAGTTGGCCAGGATGATTCGTANATGTTTATGAAAGATAATCAGGGTTATACCTGGTTTTACGGGACGATTTTTCAGCAGGCTGCCATTCCNGACGGANTGTTTCCGGGTGAAGATCCTTACATCGCCGCTGCCAGCGACAGCTTGCTGCCAGGGCAAATGAGTATGTTGGTGAATGATAAAGATCAATATGAATTGTTCCCTGCTCTTAATGATGAAGGGGAAAAGATCACCTATTACTTTATCGAAGATCCTTGGGGCAACGAATATTTGGCTCAGGGCGCAAACACAAGTGATGTGAATTCGGCTGAGCCCGGCTCAGCCGAAGCCCTTGCCGATCTGTTCAGTTCTTCAGTTCTNCCAGAGGGATGGACCAAATCTTCGAGGGAATTAGATGCTGATTTTGTGCTTGAGGCAGCGATTGGAGAAGAAAATTCAGAAGTTGTAGAAAGAAAATACAATGCTGTTTCTGATCACAACAGCATTCTTTATTATCAGACCGAATGGTCGTCATCCGGCAAACTTCCCGCGATGAAGATTGCAGGAATGCCAGCATGGAATAATGATGATGACGGACGTTTGATCGGCAGCAAAAAATCAGATGATTTACATGGTGCTCGCGGTGACGATTTTTTGAAAGGTCGAAAAGGTGACGATTCGATGTATGGCAATCAAGGTGATGACACGCTGAAGGGTGGTAAGGGAGACGATGTCATCACAGGGGGGCAAGGATCGGATGTTCTGGCCGGAGGATCTGGCCAGAACTCTTTTGGTGATGAACGAGATGGCTCCATTGATGAGATCACGATCAAGATGGATGCCAATGCACCTGATCAAATGAGGAATCTGGACAAGAAGGACAGGATTGTTGTTAAGCCAGTATCTGGTTTAGATGANGCTGTCTTTGCCGTTTCTCCTGTTGAGATAGCCAACATGGAGGCGGTTCAGTTGATTGAATTGGGTGGGCAGGCTGTGGCTTACTACACGGGTGGAAACTTGTCAGACCGCAACCTGCTATCGATGCTTTCGTTGGGTTGACGTCAAGCAACGCGTGGGGATTCACCCCAGGCGTTCGGTTCCGTGCTGCCTTTTTTGTGAGCGACAAAGGGCAGCATGTACCAACTGTTAAGACCCATGCCGAGGTCATGCAGCCTGCGGACACTCAATGAGGCAAAGGTNAAGGGAAGACCCAACACATAGACAACAAGAGGAAGGGCGAGGATGATTAAAATGATGTTTTTGATCGTTGGCGGAAGCAGATCAAGAATGGGTTTGGTGAGGAGAACGAGTAGAACGTTGAAGATCGCAAAAACAACCTGAAACCAAAAGAACAGGTAAAATTCATCTCTTGTAGCTCGACCTTCATATACAAAGGTTTTTTTGAGGCTTTTGTTATTGCTAATGAGAGAATCTTTGAGCCTCAACATGTTCGGAGTAAAGGAGAGTTAATCTAAGTGCAATTTAGACGCAAAATTGTAAAAAACGTTTGGTTGTAACGGTCTTTTTCGGATTGTCAGCAAGGCAGGATAAGGATGGTTCTTGAATGCACAACCCCGATGGCAGACAATCCTTACCTCGTTGCCCTGGCTTTGTTCGAACAGAAAGGGGCGCGGGCAATGCCACTGGCAGGAAAATCGCAGAAAACAGTCGTTGCTGCTGGCGATCAGCCTGAAGAACTCGGTCGCTCCCTGATCTTGGAGTTGTTGCTGCGCGTCTGGCAACGCTCTGATGACGGTCCCCTGCAGCGCAACTCTGCAGAGCATGGACTGCTTCTGGTTGAGTTGGCCCTTGAGAGATTGCCAGAGGATCTTCCAGGGTTGAAGGCTGCTTGGCTTCGCTCCGGCGATACACCGATCTTCATGAAGTCTCTGCAGGCAATCTCTTCAAGGGCCTGGACGATTTCCGTGGCGAAATTCGAACCCGTGACACTGACGACGCTGTGGTGAGCCCCAAGCGTTCATTGGCCCAGCTGGCCACAAGGGCAGACAGCAGGCCATCGCGGTGGCCAAAAACACGGATCATCCTGGGCTGTTGAGAAGATTTCTCAAGTCAACAGGATTGGGCCTAAAATTGCAAGTGATTCTCATTTGCTGGTTGATGTCTGTGGTCTGTTACTGGTGGCTGGTTGTGTCGTCCTCTTCTTTCAGGTGCGTGTCCAAGCAGCGGGTAATGCAGGTTCCGTCGTTGAGATCGCACTCGCTGATGCAGATGAGGTAGTTGTCAACGGCTGACCAGCGGTCGCCGTGATTGTGCTCTGCTTGGTGGCTTTTGTGGTTCATCTGCCTTCGATTTTGCGTGGGCTGGTTGTATTTACCACCATCAATGAAAATTCTCGAGCTGTTAATGAAGTCACGTTAAGTTGCTAGTCATGATTGCTTATGGTTGGTGGGTCGTTGCGACCATTGCGCTGCAGTTATGCCTAGTTATTAATACTCTTTTGCGAAATAATAAGCTACTTGGGGATTTTCTTTGATTCGCTATAGCTTGTCATGGTGAACGTTAGGAGTTAGTTTTGCTTTTAAATAATCATGGACCGTCGTGTCATCTCAGTTGGACGGTCTCAAGAATATCGGCTGGATTCTATGCTGTTTCTGCTACATCCAACGGTTCTGACTATGACTTTGTTGGTAATTTTGCATCGTTGACAGATGCTCATCGGGCGGGACGCCGCTATGCCCAGCAGATGATGCACGCGAAGCAGGCTGGATTCGCATTTGAATCACATCAGCTTGCCGCTTGATCCAACCTTTCAAGAATCCANTGTGGTCAAGCTTTTGTGGACTTTTGGTTTGGCTTCTTTTGGGGCAGATGATCCCATACATTAAGGGCGAATGAGTAACGTTCGCCTTCCAATGGATTGATGCGATGAAGAATTCCCTGTGAAAAAAGAACAAGACGGTTTTTCACGGGCGGTATTGAGATGACGGAACGGAACGATGGTCGATGTCCTGGCATGTTGTTTTGCACTGGTTCGTTGTCGGCCACAAGGAGCTCACCTCCGGCGCAGCTGACGTGTGGATAAAACACTGTTGAGAGGAGTGGAAGAGAAAAGTGACCTGTGAGAGAGGCGAAGGTTTCATCTTTATCGATGTGCCAGTCNAGGTCGTTGTTGGTGTTGCACCACCACTCCACACCNACATGNTCCTGGGTCAATCGATCAATTTCCTTCAGCAGATGCTGGTGGAGATACCGCTTCACCACGGTCTGTGACGCTGGCGTGTGAGGAGACCGTGCTGGTGGAGCACTGTCATCGGTGGGGAACCAGCTGAACAGTGCATCACCATCCAGCTGTTGACGCAAGCCACCATGGATTTTGCAAACCTCTTGCAGAGCTTGTCTTTCCTGATCGGGAAGAAAGTTGTCAATCACTTGCAACATCGAATTCAAGCGCGGTGATATGGGGTGCCCTGATGAATGGACCGAGCACGGTACAGCTGCTCGACCAGCATCAGACGGGCAAGCTCATGGGGGTAGGTCATCGATGAAAGGCTTAATTGCCAGCTCGCCTGTTGTTTCAGATCCTGACTGATTCCATCTGCTCCGCCGAGCACAAAGGCGATGCGATCAGCGGCGTACGTCTCAATCCGTGCTGCAAAAGCGAGGGATGTTAATGGTGGTCCTTGCTCCATGAGCACCACAAGGCTTTCCTCCGGTCGAATTGTGGAGCGAATTGCTTCGGCTTCTTTGGTTGGATTGGAATCTTTCAACTCCACGATCGAAAGACCTGGAAGACGCTTGAGATACAGATCAATGCCCTCACGGATCCAGGCGCGTCGCACCTTGCCAATGGCCAGGATGCGAATCCGGGCGGCGTTCAATCGATGACCTCATCATCTTCAAGCAGCAACTGACCGAATGCCACATAAAGACGTTCTTCTTCGCTTCCCGGTGAGACACTCGGACGCGTCGGGCGGGTTGTTTTGCCAGCTTTGCCTCCGCGTTCGCGAATCGATTCCGGCAAGGAGACAGCGTCCGTAGAAGGTCCTGCTGGTCGCATTCCAGGACTGGTTCGGGAGTTCCGTTTCGTCTCGATGTCTTTCAGCCGGGCCATTAAGTGTTCCGGAACAGTTCCGTCCGGACTGACTGTCATCAGTTCATGGAACAACGCATCTGGATCCTGCTCCGTTTCAACTCTGTGACGTTTGGGTTCGTTCTTGGCGGTGGAATTTCGCTGGGTCGGTTGGGGATCGGGAAGTTTCTGAGGCAGTTTTCGGCCTAGATCACGGAGGCGCTCAAGGCTTTTGGAATCAAAGCTCATCGTTTTTGGCCCAATTCCTGCTGACTCCAATCATACCGGGCACTCTGGTGTTGTCATTTGGACGTGTGATGATTCAAGTGAATGTCGTTGTCTATGAGACTCCTGGTTCTTGCTGCTCTTTTGATCCTGACAAGCGTTCCGGTGCGTTCACGTCCCAGTGAAGAGCCACCCAATTGCACAGAAGACCAAACATCAGGCTATGCATTGCAATACTGCGCACAAGTCAAGGCTCAAGAGATGATGTTGCAAGTTCAATCGAGTTTTGCGGCATCACCATCGAACCAATGGTCCGAAGGTGTTAAGGCCGTCTGTTTTGATCTGATTCGCCCTCTTCTGAATACAACGGGTTGGAAAACATTGTCTGCTGAATGCGAGTATCGACTCCATCAAGCTCTTATGCGAGAATTTACCGAGCTTCAAGACATAACAGGGCTTTATAATGATGCTAAGTCTGATTAGTTTCTTGTTAAATGGTCTGGATTGATTGACTTGTTTTGATCATCTCATCTTTATGTGATTCTTGTCTTTTGCGCATGATTATGGTTGAGCTATGTTGTTCACCTGTTTGAACATGTAAGCATCAAAATTTGTTTTTCAGTAGACGTCTGAAGGTCGTTCTATGGTTGGAATTTGTCTCACGATCTCGTTCAATCCCGCCGAAGGTTTGACCTGCTGAGCCGGATTTCCTCTTGAGATCAAATGGATATCAAATAGACTTAACCTTCTTTTTAATCTCTTGTCCTTGGATGAGTCTTGATCTTCGCATTGGTTGGAATCTCACTGAGTACTGAGTTTTAGGTGGCTCCTTGATTTGTGGGTTTTGCTTGTCACATGTTTTCTTGTTGCTAGCGTTTGGTTGATTTGCTTGTAGAGGTTTGTCTGAATGGCGTGGCTTTCGGGACAACAGTATCTTTGGATTGGCGTTGCATCGTCAGTTCTTTCCTGCTTGATGTGTTTCGCAATTGTTGGACCAAATTCTGGTGCTGTCGGAAGTATTGTTCTTTTTTTTATTGCATCTTTAGTGGTTACTCTTCCGGTGTTTTTGTTCATCTCTGTCGTTTTTATGGTTCTCAAGAGCATTGGCAGGGCTTTTGGTCGGCACACTTGAGCTCACTCATGGCCTGAGTTGTCATGGATGTGTTCAGTGGAGACACGTTTGTGATCAATTTAAAGCGATTGTTGTTGAGTCTGTTTCAATTTTGTTTTGTTTGTTGATCATTGCTTGGAATATGATCGAGCCAGGAGCGCACTCTTTTGAGTTTGTTGCGTGGCTTTTGTGACTCTATGTTTAAGGCTTGTTGTCCAGGAACATGAACACAAAGGTGAGATAAGCGATTGAGGAGGTGGTTGAATGCAATAATGGTTGCATTCTTCCCTCTTCATGAAACGTTTTGTTCATTCACTTTCTACGCTAAGGTTTTGGAAATCATTTTTTGAAAATGCTCAAGCTGTTGCTGTTTTCTTTTATTTGAGCTATTTGTCTGAATCGGGTCAATATTTGGGTTTTTGGGTGGTGGTCATTGTTTTTGGATTTCATCCTGTTGTTCAGTTAATTGAGGCGCTCAACAAAAGGCAAGAGGGTCAGGATGTTGATGGATGAGGCAAACTTGCACACCAAATTCAATTAACTGAGGTGTGTCCCATTGGTTGATTGTTTTAAGCAATGGTCTTTGCTTAACTGCATCCAAGGCTGGTGCGTGTTTCGCGACCGGTGGATGGATTCGTTCCTGCAGCTACAGCACAAAGACTCTTTAACTGGTCTCCTCGCATGGGGACATCGGTGAAATCAGCTCCTTGAATCATCACGTCCTTGAAGCGTGTGTTGAAGGCAAATGCTCCCTCCAGNACCGCATCNGTCANGTTCGTTCCNGTCATCACGGCNGAGTCCAGGGTTGCCTCCCGCAAATCGCTACCGCTGAGATCAGCGTCCTGAAGTTTTGCCCCGTACAGGCTGGCACCTCTGAGATCGGATCCAGACAGGTTCGCTTCCCTGAGGTTGCTCAGATTGAAGGTTGCTCCACGCAGATCTTTTCCGGAGTAATCGGCACCGATCAGCACTTGCTTGGCGACATCCATCGCTGCTTCGACNGGAGCCACAATTGCGCACAACACCATGGTGGCCGACACCACAANGGCCAGCAGGGTGAGAATGCTTCTGCGCATCGTTCTGTCNGGGTTGCAATGACCATAGGCCCGGCGGAGCGGCAATNCCCAAGTCTGTCGGTGGTGCCGCAGAACAACCCCTTCAACGGGTCTGTTCCTGTTGTTTCGGCCAAAAGCGCACAACAACAAGAGCCACCAGGATTCCCAGGGCCACATCAACGAAGCGGGTGGCTGCTGTCTGCCAGACGCTATCGCCACCATCCGCAGTGACCACCACGGTCATGGCAATGGCGCCGAAGCGGAACGCACTGGGGTGAAGTCGAACCAGGCTGCAGATCAGTCCGAGGCTGGTGATCGCAGCCGCATAGCTCAGCAGACTGTGCGGTGTAAACGAAATCTGAACTGCCGCGATGGTGACGCCCAACAGGGTGCCGAGCAGTCGACGTCGCGCCACCTGAGAGGCACCGCCGAACGCATCAAGCGAACAGACGATTGCAGAAATCGGTGCCCAGAATGCTTCCGGCAGCTGCAGTAGACGTGCCAGTGCCAGTGAGATCAGGGCGGCTACCGCTGTTTGCAGCGGTGCATTGATCCATGGGGGTAGGGATTTGGTGGCCATGGAGTTGCCATCATTGTGATCACGATGGCGACTGNTACTTCATCAATCAGCAAGCGTTGCAGTTTCAACAACTTGTTGCCTGCACGTGCTGGTCCAATCCACCGGCCTTTTCAGGGGGGAATCCTTACTTCAGTGGCGTTGCATGCGCGTGGGACGAACCATGGAGACGGGCCGCTGGGCCGAACAGTTGGCCCTGGATCTGTTGAAAACACGAGGTTGGGTCTTGATCGACCGCAATTGGCGTTGTCGTTGGGGTGAACTGGATCTTGTGCTTTGCAAGGGTGAACAACTGCTCGTGGTNGAGGTGAAGGGCCGTGCTTCGCGTCACCGGGATCGAGATGGTCTGGATGCGTTTCATGGACGAAAACGACGCCGCTTGGCTTGCGCGATTGATTGTTGGAGAGCAGAGCATGCAGAATTTCATGGCAACCTTTTACGTGTTGTGCTTGCGCTTGTTCCCTTAATGCAAGGCAATCGGAACGTGATCTGGTTGGATGTGGAGCGCCTATGTTGAAGTGGTCAATGTGGTGATCGTCCGTTTTGATTTTGATGATTATGCTTTTCTTCCCGTTTTGTTAATGGCCGATTATTTGTGAAGATTGTTTGATATTGAACGCATTTTTGCTTGTCAAATGATCTATATGCAGCCTTTGATGATTTGCTGAGTGTCAATGCTGGACGGTCGTTGATTGAATTTTTCTGATGGCGTCCATGCCTGCTTCAGGACTTGCTCTTGTTTCCAGACCTGGTTCTGGCTGATGCACAGTTGAAGGATGAGCTTCACCGGCCACACCGCACGCAAACGATTCGGTCAGCACTGGTTGCGTGATGCGTCAGTGCTGGATCGCATCATTCAGGCCGCTCAACTCGGTCCCGATGACCGCGTCCTCGAGGTCGGTCCCGGGCGCGGCGTGCTGACGGAACGCCTGCTGGCTTCGCCCGCCGCCGCCGTCCATGCCGTTGAGCTGGATCGCGATCTGGTGGTGGGGCTTCGGCAGCGCTTTGCTGATTTCAGTCATTTTTCAATGACTGAGGGTGATGTCCTGCAGATTCCCCTGTTGCTTCCTGATCACCGTCCTGCGGACAAGGTTGTTGCCAACATCCCCTACAACATCACAGGCCCACTGCTGGAGCGATTGGTGGGACGCTTGGATCGACCGGTTTCACCTCCTTATCAACGCCTGGTGCTGCTCCTGCAGAAAGAGGTGGCGGAGCGTATTCGAGCCAAACCAGGCCACAGCAGTTTCAGTGCTTTAAGCGTTCGCATGCAGCTTCTGGCGGACTGCCATTCGGTTGTGAACGTGCCTCCTCGCTGTTTTTCTCCGCCTCCGAAGGTGCAATCAGAGGTGATCAGCCTCGATCCACGACCTGTTGAACAGCGTCTTGAACCTCAGCTCGCTCAGCAGGTGGAGATGCTGCTCAAGCTGGCCTTTCACAGCCGCCGCAAAATGTTGCGCAACACATTGGCATCGCTGGCGGAGCCCCAGCCCCTGCAAGAGATCGCTGCAGCAGCTGGCATCAACCTGCAGCAGCGGCCCCAGGAGGTGGCCCCTGCGGCTTGGGTGGCTCTGGCCAAGGGTTTGAATCGAACCGACTGATCAGCACGCCGGATGGGCACGATCACGGTGACAGCACCGGCCAAGGTGAATCTGCACCTGGAGGTGCTCGGTCTGCGGTCCGATGGATTTCACGAACTGGCCATGGTCATGCAGACCATTGAGCTGGCTGACCGCCTCAGTTTCGACAACACAGCGGATGGCCAGCTCCATCTCAGCTGTGATGTTCCGGAACTGAGCATTGCTGAGGACAATCTGGTGCTGCGCGCTGCTCGCTTGCTCAGGGATCGTTCCGGTTTCAGCGAGCTGGGCGCCAGNGTGCATCTTCAGAAGCGCATTCCCATTGGTGCCGGACTCGCCGGGGGATCCAGCGATGGAGCCGCTGCACTGGTAGGGCTGAATGAATTGTGGGGGCTTGGACGCAGTTGCANAGAACTGGAGCAACTCGCGGCTCAACTCGGATCGGACATGCCGTTTTGCATTGCCGGTGGCACGCAGCTCTGCTTCGGACGGGGTGAGATTCTCGAACCTGTTCCAGGCAGCAGGGAACCTCTGGCGGTGCTGCTGGTGAAGGATCCCGTCGTCAGCGTGTCCACTCCCTGGGCCTACAAGCGTTGTAGAGAGCAGTGCGGTGCTGCGTACCTAACCAGCGAAGCNGCTTTTGAGCAGAGGCGTTCTGACCTCAGGAGTGCCACTTGGTTAAAACCATTGCGCTCGGATTCTCCGCCCCCTCTTCGCAATGATCTGCAGGCTGTGGTGGAGCCGGAAACAGCGGCCGTTCAAGGCGCCCTGGCGTTGCTGCAAACGCTGCCCAACACCTTGGCGGTTGCGATGAGCGGCTCCGGGCCGAGTTGTTTCGCACTCTTCGCCGATCTCGCCGGGTGTCTCCAGGCTGAAGAGCAGCTGCGACCTCAGCTTGAACGCGCCGGTCTCAGAGCCTGGGCTTGTCCGTTGCGCTCCGATGGGGTGAGGATCGAGGCATGACCGCTGACGATTCCCAACCCCTTCAACAGGAGCCTCGCAAGGGGCCGCTCAGTTTCCTGTCTGGAGCGCTGACGGCCGGTTTGATCGCCTGGCTGGCCTTGGGGCTCAGCCGGCGGATGGTGGTCTATTTCGCGATGCACCCACCGCACTACAGCTCACCCATCGCTCAGAACATCGCGATCACCCTCAAGACTCTCTTGGTGGGCCTGTCCTTCCTGGCCACGTTCAGCAGTGGTTTCGTCGCCCTCGGACTGGCGCTTCTGTTTCTTCGCAGTCTCTTCACAGGGCGGAGCAGTGATCCTGCCTAGCGTCCTGGAGTGGTTGGAAGCTGCTCATGACCCCCCACGATCTCGGCCAGCTGGCGCTTCTGCTTTCGCCGGCGATGCTGCTCTCCGTTTTGCTCCTGTTCACCTTCGCGGCCGGCGGCTGAGATAACTTGACCGCTCACCCCGGATTGGCCGGGATTGCAGCGACGCCGTGGCAGGAACCCTTCTCTTCAACGCCCTTCGGGAAGCCATCGATGAAGAGATGGCCCGTGATCCCCATGTTTGTGTGATGGGTGAAGACGTCGGTCACTACGGCGGCAGCTACAAGGTCACCAAGGATCTCTGTGAAAAGTACGGAGAGCTGCGTGTTCTCGATACACCGATTGCTGAGAATGCCTTCACAGGGATGGCTGTTGGCGCAGCAATGACTGGCCTGCGGCCGATTGTTGAAGGCATGAACATGGGCTTCCTGCTGCTCGCCTTCAACCAGATCTCCAACAACATGGGAATGCTGCGCTACACCAGCGGCGGCAACTTCACAATTCCCACGGTTGTGCGAGGGCCCGGTGGGGTGGGACGCCAACTCGGCGCAGAGCACAGCCAGCGTCTTGAGGCCTACTTCCATGCCGTTCCTGGGATCAAGATCGTGGCTTGCAGCACGCCCACGAACGCCAAGGGGTTGATGAAGGCCGCCATTCGCGACAACAACCCCGTTCTCTTCTTCGAGCACGTGTTGCTCTACAACCTCACTGAGGAGCTGCCGCAGGGTGATTTCACCTGTGCTCTCGATCAGGCGGATCTGGTGCAGGAAGGCAGCGACGTCACGATCCTCACGTACTCCCGGATGCGTCACCACTGCCTCAAGGCTGTGGAACAACTTGAGGCCGATGGCATCAGTGTTGAGTTGATCGATCTGATCAGCCTCAAGCCCTTCGACATGGAGACCATCGGCCGTTCCATCCGCAAGACCCATCGGGTGATTGTGGTGGAAGAGTGCATGAAAACAGGTGGTATCGGAGCTGAGCTGATTGCTTTGATCACCGAGCAGTGCTTCGACGATCTCGATGCCCGTCCCGTTCGGCTCTCGAGCCAGGACATTCCAACGCCCTACAACGGCAAGCTTGAAAATCTCACGATCATCCAGCCACATCAGATCGTCGAGACCGCAAAACAGATCGTGAACAAGGGGCTCTGAGGCAATGGCACGTCAGCAGGGCTGGTTTGCCCTTGTTCTTGCACTCGCCATCGCGGCGGGTGCTCTGCTGTTCTCGTCTCCGCTCCAGCTGGGTCTTGATCTGCGTGGTGGGAGTCAGATCACTGTCGAGGTTCAGCCGGCCGGGGAGATCACCCGGGTCACGGCAACGGAGATGGAAGCGGTGAAAGCTGTGCTGGACCGTCGCGTGAACGGTCTGGGTGTAGCGGAATCAACGCTGCAGACCGTTGGCAATGATCAGCTGGTTCTCCAGCTGCCCGGTGAGCAGGATCCGACCCGTGCAGCACGGGTGCTTGGCAGCACCGCTTTGCTTGAGTTCCGGTCCACCAAGCCCGGTGTTGAGGAGGACCTGCGCAGTTTGCGTCAGTTGCGTTCGCAGGCCCGGGCGATTCTCCGTTTGCGGCAGGAGCAGGAGAAACGGGGTGAGAGTGTTGAAGGTTCCGGACTTGATCTCGAGCAGTTGAACGAGGCTCAGAAGCTCTTTGGCCTTGAGGGTTCGGCTGGCAGTGAGACCGAACAGCTGGAGCAACTGCTGGCCAAGGTGAATGAGGCGATCGTTGAACTGTTTGGGCCTGCCGAGCTCAGCGGGAAAGATCTCGTTTCTGCAGGTCGACAGCCCTTGCAGAACAATCCGAACAGCTGGGAAGTGACCCTCGGCTTCAACAGTGACGGTGCTGAAGCCTTTGCCGAACTCACCAAGTCGATTGCTGGAACCGATCGCCTGCTGGCAATCGTTCTCGATGGGCGCTCGATCAGTGAAGCCAGTGTTGGATCTCAGTTCAAAACCGCTGGAATCACGGGGGGTTCAGCCAGCATCAGTGGCAATTTCACCGCTGAAGAGGCACGGGAGCTGGAGGTCCAGCTCCGTGGTGGCTCGCTGCCTCTTCCCGTTGAGGTGCTTGAGGTCCGCACCATCGGCCCCACCCTCGGTGCCGAGAACATTCGCCGCAGTTTGGTGGCAGCCCTTTCCGGCCTGGCTCTGGTGGCTGTGTTCATGGTGTTCGCCTATCGACTGCCTGGTGTTGTGGCGGTGCTGGCGTTGAGCCTTTACGCCCTGTTCAACCTGGCGATCTATGCCCTGATTCCTGTCACGCTGACGCTTCCAGGCATTGCAGGGTTCATCCTCAGCATTGGCATGGCAGTGGATGCCAATGTTCTGATCTTTGAGCGAATCAAGGATGAGCTCAGGGGCGGCAACACGCTGATCCGCTCGATCGAAACAGGATTTTCCGAGGCGTTCTCGTCGATCGTGGATGGCCACCTCACCACGTTGATCAGCTGTTCTGCCCTCTTTTTCCTCGGCACAGGACTGGTGAAGGGCTTTGCCGCCACCCTCGGCATTGGTGTTCTGCTCAGCCTGTTCACGGCACTGACGTGCACCAGAACCCTGCTGCGCTTCCTGATGGGTTACGCCGGGTTGCGCAAACCTCTCAATTTCCTGCCGGCCAGGCAGTTGCCCACCCCGTCCGCCTGATTGATGGCTGTTTCCCCAACTCCCAGCTCCGTGCCAACGAGCGCTTTGCCGCGCTGGCAGTTGAGCGGCATGCGATTGCGGGTCTGGTTGATCTCCGCCGCTGTGGTGCTTGTCGCCTTGATTGGCCTTGTTGCGTCCTGGACCAACGCATCGATTGCAGCGCCCCTGAGGCCGGGTCTTGATTTCACGGGTGGAACCCAGATCCAGCTGGAACGCCAGTGCAATGAAACCTGCGGAGACCTCAAAGCGATCGTGGTTTCCAATCGGATCCGCGAGCTGACGCTGCCGCAGGAACAAGGTGATGCGTTGCCCAATCTTGGATCGCCGCGTGTTCAATTGTTGGATGGCGGTGAATCGCTTTTGCTACGGCTTCCCACTCTCAGTGCAGCGCAGGGGCAAGCGGTGATTGAAGCGATGGGTCCAGTTGCCGGACCCTTTGTTGAGGGGGGGCAATCCGTTGAGACGATCGGTCCGAGTCTTGGTGGTCAACTGCTGAGAAGCAGTTTGATCTCACTGCTTGTGGCGTTCGCAGGTATTGCCACTTACATCACCTTCCGCTACGACCGCCGCTACGCCTTTCTCGCCCTTGTGGCACTTGCCCATGACGTGGTGATTGTCTGTGGTGTCTTTGCCTGGCTTGGTCTGGTTCTGCAACTGGAGGTTGACAGCCTGTTCGCCGTAGCTCTCCTCACCATTGCGGGATATTCGGTGAATGACACGGTGGTGGTGTTCGATCGGATTCGTGAACGCAGCCGCGACAACAAGGAGCTGTCCTTATGTGAGCAGGTTGATTTGGCAGTTTCCGCAACGTTGACACGCACGCTTTACACCAGTGGGACCACGTTGTTGCCCCTATTGGCTCTGATCTTTTTTGGTGGTGCAACGCTCTACTGGTTTGCGATCGCCCTGGCCTTGGGTGTGATCGTCGGCAGCTGGTCCAGCATCGCTCTGGCTCCATCACTGTTGACGCTCTGGGAACCGTCGCGTGGTTGATTCGCGAGATCCTCTTCCAACGCAGCGTCGACCAGCCCAGTGGTTCCCGGTGGTGCTTGTGGTTCTGTCCCTTTGGGACCTGCGAACGGATCTGTTGCTCCTGCTGGATCATTTCACGTTCACCAGTTTGAGCTTTGCTGTTCGATACCATCTCCTGGCTGTGGTCGTTCTGTTGGGCTGTGGTTCTCTCTGGCGTCGTTACCGTTAATACAATATTTGCCCTTTTGGATGGTGTTCTCTTGGGTGAATCATTGTGGTTCCGGTGCATCATCAACGAATGCAAGGAAAATGCTTAATTCATCGGTTTTGTAGCCCCTGCTTCAAACGTCTCTATGGCTGCAAACTAACATTTTGAAAGTTGCAAGTTGGTCATGTTGAATCAAAAGTCATTCACGCATTCAACTCAAGCCAGTGACTCCAAGGATACTGATAAATCTGTGTTGAAGCCTCGTCCTAAATATCCGGGAAAAATTCAGGATAAATTGTCATATTGGAGGTTCGATTATTCTGGTTTGCTCTGATTGGGATCGCTGCAGTCTGAATTTTTGAATGCGGTGAATTGATGGTATTGATGTGCTGCTTGAGGAATGATCCGCAAGCTCTCTTAAGATATTCATGGGTCTGATTGAGAATTTAAGCAATCAAAGGTTATGCTCCCAATATTGATTCCTTTGTGGGCCAATTGTGATTCATTCACTTGTGGTCACCGGTCTATTTGTTGACAGCGTCTTCGTACATCGACTTGAGAATCATGATCATGAATGTTGAGCCTACAAAAACGGTCAACATTATCCTGAGCATTTCTTCCATTCACTTGATGCAGAAATTTAATTATCAATGGATGGACATTTGTTTTCTGTTGCCGTTGACACGAACGTTGGATTTTTCCAGGTATGGCCAAGGGGTTTCTCGCTGATGCCAGTTGTGCTGATGAAGTTTCACAAGTGTGATGTTAATGGTATCTTGAATTGATTGACAAGGTTTGCAATGCGAAAAACAGCCTTCATCTGTTTCTCCACTGTGATGGTGGGATTTTCGCTGGATGTGTTGCCTTCCCTTGCACAGTCATTTTTTAGCGTTCCACCTGTGAAGATCAACATTCATAATCCACAATTTATCGAAGGACGCAAAAATAGAACGACGATCAGCGTTGTTATTCCTGAAAATGCAGGAGCTTCTTTAAGGAAGATTGTTTTGGATCAACTTCCCAACATTGACACATGGGATTGGGGGACGCAGCCCCCTAGGGTTTATACCGGTTTGTACTCTCTTAGAGGAAAAGGTCGTGATGGCCTCGCGACAGCTGAATTAATCAATGATGAGAACACCTTGATGCTCAGCCTTGATCCTGCCATCGATCCCGGTGAACAGGTGAATGTCGTGATGAGAGGTTTTAATCCTGATGCCAGCGTTTATCAATGGCGAACAGGTCTCGTGCCAGATGGTGAGAATCCGGTGACCTATCAGGGGCCAATCCTTAGGCTTAATATCTACAAATATCCTCATAGGTGAAATCCAGCTTCACTTGTTTTAGCTTCTTCATCTAAGCTTCTGCATCAAACTCTGATCATTGTTTTTAGTTTTCTAATGTTAGATGCTCNATGCTGATCTNTTNATCTANTTTTCNTTGATGANGCATTGTTGGCCATAGATAATGCGTTGCAATTTGGTATGAAATTTTGTTTTTGTGCTAAANTTNANTTGGAAGTTTGCTTCCTTGCTGTGNNGGTTTTTGGTTTGGCTGTTGTTTTGATGGCTGCACTTCCCGTGCAGCCAGTGCAGGCTCAGCCAATTGTTGTTCGATGCTTGATGTCTGGTATGGATTCTGCCCTTGGCAAAGTTTACTGGAGTCTTACNTTGGATGAACAGCGCAGTGTCGTGGTTCGGCAAATATCCTCTTCCGGGCAAGTTGATGAATTTAAGGCCCAGTTTTTGCCGACCAATATTTTTTGGGTTGATGCTTTTGGAATCGAAAGCAGCCTGAATCGTGTCTCTGGGGCGTTAACCAAAACCGTCGGCAATACAACAACCACAGATGTTTGTCGGGTCGTCAAGNCCGGAGCTTGATGATTGCGAGNGCNTTCGAATGTTCAGAACTTGATGGTCATCCATGGCTTTGAAACANTTGCATGGTCGTATTCAATGACAACCATTTGTCTGATTGTGNACGAGGTTTGTTTAGTAANCATCGAGCAGGATTCATCTGGCGGTGTCAAGCGCTACATTATTGATTAGGTTGATGCGCTCATTTTAAAAACCGGAGTTCGCGCTAAGCTTTAAGCGGAAGCATATTCTTTTGGTGATGATTAAAGCGTTTTTTGCTTTTGTTGGACTTCTCGTTTTTCTCATGATGCCAGTATCGAGTGCGCTGGCTGATGAAGCTCCCTATGTCATCCAAGATTTTGCAACAAGTTCTAAAACTGTTGATGGCGACAGTTTTACCTATCCCAAGGGAGAAGGTGAGATGAGATTGGTCCGCGCCGAATTTAAAAAGGGAGCTACTTTTCCGATGCACACGCATCCTGTTCCATTGATGGCTTATATCGAAACAGGTGAATTAACTCTGACAAGAAATGACGGCACCAGTGAAAAATTTGGGCAGGATGACACGTTTATTGCAGGCCCTAACACTCCTCCTCACACGATGGGCAACACGGGTGATTCAACAGCGGTGATGTGGATTACTTTTGCTGCGATGGATGGTGCTCCCAATCTTGAATTGGTCGAATCCTCTTCATAGTTGCGTTGTTCTTGTTTGACGTTGTTTGAATGGGTCGAAGTCACTTGATTCTCTCCTGATCTTTCCCTAGCTGATAAATATTTTTGATGAAAATGGTTCGAATTAAGGGACTCATGTTCCCTGATGTAGTGCCTCTGAGAAAAACGTTACTGCAATAAAGAGTGGTATCTCTTTGATTTCATGTGTTCAAAATTGTTGATTGATGATCACCATGGGGTGATCATCATCTGTNGAGTTCNNTTTGAATGAAGCCTNAACGTTTAGAGCCTGGCGTCAAATCTTGATCTGCTATCGGCNGGCTGGCATGAATTCCTCCGTCAGGGCCTGCCAAGCCCGCTTCTTCGCGTCCTCAGACCAGCCCGTGTTCGCCTGCTGCGATTCCCACCAGGAGTCAAACAGATCTTCAGCTTCCTCATAAAGCAAATCTGCATCCATGTTCTCCTGCAGCAATTGGAGAACGGACTGTCTCAGTTCNTCGTAGCGTGAAAAATTGAAGATCACGTCCATTGACGTCGAGCTCACCGCCTGATCNCTTCCACCGTATTGGAGCGCCTGNTCCAATTNGGTGAACNGTCAATCAGGTCCAGCGATCCATGACCTGCTGAACCACGACTTTCTGCATCACCACCTGCAGTACAACAACGAGGGGCAGTGCCAGCAAGACGCCAGGCAGCCCCAGCAAGGCGCCAAGGCTCAGTTGTGCCATCAACGCCACGGTTGGCAGAAGATTGACGGTNTTGCTCAGCAGCAGGGGCGTGAGCAGAAAAGCCTCGAGGTTTTGCAAAACCAGGCGGAACAGCAAAACACTCACCATCAGTTGTGGTGATTGCAACAACGCCAGACCTGTTGGCAACAGGGTTGCNGCTGTCGGACCGATGGTCGGTACGAAGGTGAGCANACCGCAGACGAGCGCGCTCAGCAAGGCGAGGGGTGACTTGAGCAGGGCCAGGCCGGCCCAGGTGAGCAGAAAAACCGTTGTGGCGGAAATCGTCATGCCACTGAGCCAACCCCCCAGCGCTTCGCGGCAACTGTCCAGCAGCTGTNGCATCTGTTGGCGGGCTGGTCTCGGCGTCACGGCGATCACCATGCCTTGATGGGCACCTGGATCCAGAGCCAGCAGAATCGCCAGCAATGTCATCAGAAACAGCTGAATCACACTGTTGGCAGCTCCACC
Source organism: Synechococcus sp. MED850 (assembly GCA_002700765.1). The sequence continues at coordinate 102,820 of PAEP01000020.1, read as the reverse complement.
CGCCAGATCCAGAACCTGGGCTCCGATTGGCTGAAGTTTGTCGAAGTCCAGCCCGCCGTTAATGGTTTCCTCCAGCTCTTTCAGGCGTGGATCTGCACTCAGAATCGAGGAAATCTTGGTCACAAGCTCTGGCAGATCTCTGCCGAGTTGCTCAATCTGAACCACCAGTTCCGGAAGCAACAGGCGTGCGATCAGCACCCCGACCAGTGCTGAGATCAGCAGGACCACCACCAGGGCTTGGGGACGATTCAGTCGACTGTGTTTGCGCAGTTGCTGAATCAGCACGTCCATCGCCACGGCGAGCACAACAGCGCCGAACAAGACCAGCAGGACCCAGCGCAGATGCCAGATCAGCAGAGCCATCACCACGAAGCTGATGGCGGCGAGGGCCGTGCGTCCCGTCATGCCGCCATCCTCTTCGTCTTCCAGCGATCCATCACGTCGTGAATCAGCACTTCCCGGATCAGCACCTGGAACACCACCGCCAGTGGCAAGGCCATCAACAGACCGAGTGGTCCAAAGATCACCGTGAAGATGAACTGTGCTGNAAGGGTGAGCCCTGGCAGCAACTTCACCTGGTGATGCATCACCGATGGGGTGATCACATAACTCTCGATGTTTTGAATCAGGATGTAAGCACCGAGCACAGCGGCTGATTTCCAGGGTGCGTCCAGCAGGGCCACGGCCATCGGAAAGACGGTGCTCATCGTTGGTCCGAGGTTGGGAATCACATTCAGCACCCCAGCCAGCAAGGCATTGGCCAGAACCAGCTTCACCCCGAGGAGTGAAAGGGCCAGGCCGCACAAGAGTGCAACCGCCATCGAGCTGATCAGCACTCCCACCATCCAGCTGCTCAGTGCTTCGCCGCACTGCTGAAGGATCCGACGGGAACGGCGCCGGTAGAAGGATGGAATCAGAAGGATGAGGGCTTCGCGATAGGCACTGGGTTGAACGCTCACCATCAGCGCCACTGCAACGGTGAAGAGCATCCGCAGCGCTCCGTTGCCAACGTTCCCTGCCAGTCCAATCAGGCCGATGAAGCCGGAGCCAAGGCCTGACGCCAGCGTCCCCGAATCGGGGATCAACGAGCTGTTCTGTTGTTCAATCCGTTCAAGGTTTGGAAGAGCGTCGGCTCCATAAATCGAATCACTGATCCAGTCGATCCATCCGATCGCTAACGATGCGAGTTTTCCAGCTGCGACGGGAAGTTTCTGAAGCAGAACCGAAAATTCATCAANGAACGGCGGCACCACCACGGCGGTGGCGATGGCGATCAGCGTGAGCAATCCGGTGAGGCTGAGCAGCAACGCTGTTGGTCGCGGCATCGGCCATCTCTCTCTGAGAATGCCCACCAGAGTGCAAAGGGCCATCGCGATCACGACGCCTGCAAACAGAAGCAGAACAACGTGACGCAAGCTCCAGAGGAGGCACACGGCCGCGATCAACGCGGCCAGGGACAACCACTGGGGCAGGTTCACGCGTCAGCGTCGGATGAGGAATCGGGTTGATCTGATCCTTGATTCTGTGAATAACCGAGACCGTTGGCGGCCGCATAGCGCTGGGCAAACCGCATGAACCGTTCGAAATCAACTTCGGTTTTCCAGGTGTAGGTCGCCTCAAGCGCGCTTGGCTTGCCGTTCACGAACTTGCCATTGACCTCGCGGGTCACCATTTCACCCTCTTCATCCACCATCCACATCCCTCCGATATCGCCAAGGGTTTCAGGCGCAAGTGCCTGGGGCTGCTCAAAGACGAACGTGGCTTGTCCTGTCCGACCGTCACGACTGCGCGTGAGCCGGATATCAGGAACGACAGGCTCGTCGATGCCGCGGAAGAATTGAATGGAGGCGCTGCCGGACGCGTCGCTCATCTGCCTCTTGCAAGAAGCGGGATCCTAGGCGTGTTTTTTGACGAGACCGCTCGCGATCATCCGTTCGGCCGCCTGTACTGCACTTGTTCCGCTGATGTCCAAGCTCTGACGTTCGGGACATCGCTCCAATTCGCGGTCGTAACAACGGTCGTAGTAATCGAGGGTGGCTTCACAGGCGGCAGCCCAGTCCTCACGATCAATGGCTTGCAACGCCTTGCTGGTGCGCTGCGGCCCCAGTCGTCGGCTGATCCGTTGTGTGGCTGCCGCCAGGGCCTCTTGCCCCTGGCGCCCATACACCGCAACGAGCTGCTTGATGCGTTCATCAAGACTGCGCCGGATTTCAAGCACCGGCGCCTGCTGCATCTGTTTGAACAGGGCGGCTGGAATTCGGCAGCGACCAACCTGAATGCTCTCCGCTTCCAACCAGATTGATGAGGCGTTGATGCGGCGAAAACCGTCCAACTGCTCAGCCAGCAGGTTCTCGTAGTGCTCCGTGCTCGGCTGGGGGGGCTGTCCCAAGCCTCCGAAACTGCTGCCGCGGTGGTTGGCCAGACCTTCGAGATCAACCACTGAAACGCCCTGTTGCCTCAGGGCCAGCAGCAGGTCCGTCTTGCCTGTGCCGGTGCGCCCTCCCATCAGTTTCAGTGGCCACTGCTGTTCGAACTGGTTCAGAACCCAGTGTCGATAGCTCTTGTAGCCCCCATCCAAAACGCGGGGCTGAAGATCGAGAAGCGCGGCAAGCCAGGCCACGCTCGCTGAGCGCATGCCACCGCGCCAGCAGTAGATCCGTGGCGGATGATCGCCGCTTAGAGCATCCAGTTGGGCTGCCAGCTGNGCCATCTTCGGGCCGCTGATGGCCAGGCCGTGATGAATGGCTGCCCGGCGTCCCTCCTGTTTGTAAGCCGTTCCGACCTCCGCCCGCTCTGCGTCGCTGAACAAAGGCACATTCACGGCTCCAGGCCAGTGCCCCTTGGCATGTTCGGAAGGGCTGCGCACATCGATCAGCACACCGGGCAACTGCCGGAGTTCGTCGATCGGTGCGCAGAGGACGTCTCCCATGCCTGACATAGTGGGCCAACGCCGCGCCAGTCAGAAGCCGGTCGCGATTCATGCTCTCCGGTTCCTCTTCTTCATCCACAGAAACAAGCGCTGAGCAGTTGCTCGATCGGTTCTCATCNGGAACGGTGCGCCAGCGCCGCTCGATGATCCGCACGATTGAAAGCCGCATCGGCGATCTGGTCGCTCTTCAGGACGGTTTGCTCGCGCCCTTTGATCCAGCGGGCGATGACTGGGCGGCCGGTTGGATCCTGCAGGTGCTGCAACGTCATCAGCCGGAGCTGCTGACCCGTTTGCTCCCTTCAGAAGCTCAGGGTTGGTTTCGTGCCGATTCGGCTGTCGGCATCGATTACGGCCCCTTGCAGGAGTCGCTGCTTCGCGAGGACTTTCAAGCGGCCGATCGTTTCACCAGCGCCACCCTGAGACAGCTGGCNGGTAGCGAGGCCGAGCGACGCGGCTACGTCTATTTCAGTGAAGTTCCCAGCATGTCCGGGCTGGATCTGGTGACGCTGGATCGCCTCTGGATTGCCTATTCCCAAGGTCGCTTTGGATTCAGTGCCCAGGCTCGGCTCCTCAAGGCCCTGAATGGTCGTTATGACCAGCTCTGGCCGCGAATCGGCTGGAAGTTGAACGGTGTCTGGACGCGATATCCAGATGCNTTCACCTGGTCGATCACCGCGCCCGAAGGCCACATGCCGCTGGTGAATCAANTGAGGGGCGTTCGTCTGATGGATGCGCTGCTGCNGCATCCCTCTCTCAAGTTGCGTTACGGCGATTGAAGCGGTCGTCTGTTTCAGGCTCCGAGGAACCGTTAAGTTCAAAACAGGTCCTGAGAGAGCCGCATGGTTTCTCCACAGCCGTTGGTGCGGTTCCGTTGGGCCGATTTCATCCTCCCTTCAACTCTGCAGNTGTCCCCTTTGCTGGAGGTGTTGGTCGAACCGATCGGCTGCATGGCGACCTGTCAGCGCATCGAGCTCGGTTTGCATGAAGCACTGGTCAATGCTGTTCGCCATGGCAACAGCGAGGATCCGTCCAAGCGCTTGCGTGTGCGAAGGATCCTGACCCCACACTGGCTGGTCTGGCAGGTGCAGGATGAAGGTCGNGGCATGCCCGTGGACGCCCGCCAGCCCTGCTTACCGGAGCAGCTGTGTGCACGGAGTGGACGGGGCCTGTTTCTGATTCATCAGTGTTTTGACGATGTTCGTTGGAGTCGTCGCGGAAACAGATTGCAGCTGGCCTGTCGTCGTCCAGTCAGTGCCGAGGGCAGCCGGGATCCTTGAGCTCTCCGCGTATCCAGCCAAGAGCTTGCTGGGTGAGTTGTTCCACCTCCACTCTCGAACCTTTTGCCAGCAATTGGGAAAGTGCTGCTGCAAGCAGTTCGGCAGCCCGACGATCCCGATCTGACTTCAGTTGATGCCACTGACGATCATCGATGCGGAGGCGATTGAGCAGCTCGCCTGCCAACGGCAGACATTCCTCAGACCATTGCTCTCTTTGATCGCCCATGGTGTGGATCGGAGATGTGCCTAACGTCATGTCATCTATAGATGTGCCGATGCCTGCACGGGAGAGGTTGGTTCGCCGTTCTCTGTGTTGGTTGCACAGTGTTTCCCTCCTGATGCAGCAGGGACGACGTCAAAGCCGAGCAGAATCCCACGTCAACGGTGTTGAATCCCGACGCTGGAAACAACGTCAGGCGATGGGGCAGCGTTTGCTGGACCAGCCAACCGCTGGTTGGAGTCGTCCACAGATCCGTGGAGCAAGGTTCTGGCAGATGCTCAGATGGGTAGGAGCTGGATTCAGCCTCGCCTGGTGGCTTGCCAAGAGTTGATCAGCGCGTTTCAGGCAACACGCTCCGGGGACCGTTCCACAACAACAAGGGACACNGGCCGCTCGGATACAGCACCCGAAAGAGACGGAGTCCGCTTCTCGGCGGGTCTGGGAAGGTCTTTGCCTCTCAGCCAGGCGTGATGCAGAGCGCGTCGTCTGCGGTCTTCACCCAAAACAAGGCGATCTGCGGCGGACGTTGGACTTTCCCCTGGGAGAACTGCAGTTCTCAGACAGATCCCGAAGCCATGGGCTTCGACCTGTACGTGACCTTCCATCAGGACAACTTGGAATTGCCAGCCCTGAAGCCATCTCACCCGGAAGGGATTGGTCATGGAGCCCTTCGCGTTACAAGCTCACCCTATGGCCCCATGGGAACGGTGCAAGGTGTGCTGTCAGGGAATGCCGTTCAGACCTCCTTCGATTCAGGTTTCCTCGCCGACCAGATGCGCGTCATGAAGTGAGATTCAGCGTGAACGCCAGTGAATCCGGCCTGTTGCAGCCGGGCCTCGATGTCGTCTCCGATGTAATCGCGGTAGTAAGGCTCATGGAAAATGCGGCGGAAATTATCAAGGGCGATGTCGAATTGCGGTGAATCCGCGAGTTGAATCGAATCCGCCAGCACCAGCACTCCACCCGGTTCAAGCACCCTGAAGCAGGACTCAATGACGTTCTGACGCGCTTCTCCTGGAAGTTCGTGGAACAGGAACACGCAAGTCACCGCCTGCAGCCCGTTGTCGGCGAAGGGCAATTGTTCGGCGTTGGCGCGGATCAGCTGGACCAGTCGATCGTTGCTGTCGTTCAGCCAGCGGTTGGCCTGACGCAGATAGGCGGCGGAAAGATCGGTGCCGATCAGCTCTGCGTGGGGGAGTGCACGGCGGATCTGCTGCAAGGTGCGACCCGTCCCTGTGGCCACATCCAGAATGCGCAAAGCCGAGGGGGAGCGGTCAGCGAAGTGACGCAGGCCTCGCTTCAGTGGGGCCAGCACGCGTCGACGCATCGCATCGGCTGTGCCGTTGAACAGGATTTCAACCTGCAGGTCGTAGAGCGAGGCGGAATGGTCGCTGAGGTAGCCGTCGGTTTGGTGATGGAAATTCTGTAAGTAGTAATCCGGATACAAGGAGGGGTCGGTGTCCTCCGGTAAGTCCTGGACATTCCGATCCCGACGTCGATCCCAGGTGGATGGAAGGTCGAGCCAGACCAACGGATAGCGGCTGGCCCAATCAAGCCATGGGGCATCAAAGAGAAGTTCCGTTGGATAAATCCCCTCTTCCGCGTCCTGCCAGTCCCGCTCCTGCAGGGCCGTCATGGACCGCTGCAAATCAGCAAGCATTTCGCTGGATAGAGACTGGGTGCTCGGCAGCGTCTCCGGGGCCACCAGTTCCATCACACGCGTGCTCAGCTGCTTGTGGGCGAGACCGGCAATGCTCTTGCCCTGTTGCAGGGTCTGATACGCGAGCTTGCTGATGGAATTCGCCATGGCTGAAAGGAACCAAGATCCATTTCATCAAAAAAGCCCGCTCTCCGGAGGGAGCGGGCCCAGATGCGTGAGCAGTGGGTGACGCTGCTGATCAGGCGTCGTAGTACATCGTGAACTCGTGGGGATGGGGGCGCTGGCGGAGTTGCTGAACCTCCTCGTATTTGAGGTCGATCCAGTTGTCGATGAAGTCGTCGCTGAACACACCGCCCTCTGTGAGGAATTGACGGTCTTGATTCAGAGCTTCGAGGGCGCCGTTCAGGGATGGGGGAACGGTGGAGATGTTCTTGAGCTCCTCTGCCGGCAGCTCGAACAGATCCTTGTCGAAACCGTCGCCAGGATCGATCTGATTTTTGATTCCATCCACGCCAGCCATCATCATTGCGCTGAAGGCGAGATAGGGGTTCGCAAGGGCATCGCCGGAGCGGAATTCCAGACGTTTCGCCTTGGGGCTTGGACCGGTGAGGGGGATGCGAACGGCCGCTGAACGGTTGCCTTCTGAGTACACGAGGTTGACGGGTGCTTCGAAGCCCGGCACCAGCCGCTTGTAGCTGTTGGTGGTTGGGTTGGTGAACGCCAGGAAGGCAGGCGCATGCTTGAGGATGCCGCCGATGTACCAGCGCGCGGTCTGGGACAGGTTGGCGTAAGTCCCCTCTCCAAAGAACAGGGGCTGGCCGCCCTTCCAGAGGCTCTGGTGAACATGCATGCCAGTGCCGTTGTCGTTGAAGACAGGCTTGGGCATGAACGTGGCGGTTTTGCCGTACTTCTTGGCCACGTTCCGCACAACGTATTTGTATGTCATCACGTTGTCTGCAGCCTGGATCAGTTCGGCGAACTTCATTCCCAGCTCATGCTGACCGGCGCCAGCCACCTCGTGGTGGTGCTTTTCGATGGGAACTCCCAAGGCGCCCATGGTGCTGAGCATCTCGGAGCGAATGTCCTGCGCTGTGTCGTTCGGGGCGACAGGGAAGTAGCCCTCCTTCAGCTGAATCTTGTAGGCGAGGTTGCCCCCCTCCTCCAGACGGCCTGTGTTCCAGGAGGCTTCGATCGTGTCGACGCTGTAGAAGGAGCCACCTTCACTGGAGTTGTAACGGACGTCGTCAAACAGGAAGAACTCCGGCTCTGGGCCGAAGAATGCTGTGTCTGCCAGGCCGGTTGAGTTCAAATAACCCAGAGCCCGCTGAGCCAGAGCGCGTGGACAGCGGTCGTAGGGCTGACCGCTTCGGGGTTCGCCGATCGAGCAGATCATGCTCAGTGTTTTATGGCGATAAAACGGATCAACCCACGCCGTGGAAGGATCGGGAATCATCGCCATGTCGGAGGCGTTGATGGCCTTCCATCCACGGATTGAAGAACCGTCGAAGGCCAGCCCCTCAGTGAAGGATTCCTCTTCAATCATGTCCGTGCACACCGTCAGGTGTTGCCACTTGCCATGAAGGTCGGAGAACTTGAGGTCAACGAACTCAATTCCGTCGTCCTTGATCTGACGCAGGACGTCCTGTGGGGTCGTGGGCATGAAAAATTCCCGCCAGGGGGCGTGTTTTAGAGGACCGTAAAGAGCCCTAAACACCCATTTTGTATCACTAGGCACCTTTTTTGGCGGTTTTGTCTCGCTCTGTACCTCTTTGGTGAGCTCCGTAACCGTTTCTGTCAACTTCACGGGATCACTGCTGCGCCGTGGCTTCTGGCCGAATCAGCGGTGTTACCTTCCGCGGAGGGAGTGTCTGGAGACCCAAGGGAATGCGTGATGCCATCACCGGGTTGATCGGTCGTTATGACCAACTCGGGCGTTATCTCGACCGCCAGGCACTGGACAGCATCGAGACCTATCTCGGTGAGGCAGAAGTCCGCATCGCCGCCGTTGAGCTGATCAACCGAGAGGCCGCTGAGATCGTTCGTGAGGCGAGCCAGCGTCTTTTCCTCGATGAGCCCGAACTGCTCCTTCCAGGTGGAAACGCTTACACCACGCGTCGCCTGGCCGCCTGCCTGCGCGACATGGACTACTTCCTTCGGTATGCCAGTTACGCCCTGATCGCAGCGGACAGCACGATCCTCAATGAGCGCGTCCTCAACGGCCTTGATGACACCTACAAGAGCCTTGGTGTTCCCACCGGTCCCACGGTCCGCAGCATCGTTTTGCTCGGAGAGGTGGTGATTGAGCGTCTTCAGGCTGGTGGCGTTCCGGCTGATCTGCTTGCCACCGTGCGTCAGCCCTTCGACCACTTGGCCCGTGGCTTGGGTGAGACCAATGTTCGGCAGCGCTGAGTCGTCTTGATCGCTGCAGNATTTCAAACNAGCTGAGATGCTCTCTGAAGGGGCGGATGACTGCGTAGGCTCATCGCCGAGATGAACTGAATCAGGNCCTTGGCGACGCATCCTCTCCAGACCGTTGACGGACGCCATCGCCAGCTGCTCGACCCGATCGCTACACCGGATCGACTGCTGCTCGGCCCCGGTCCCTCCAATGCGCATCCAACGGTTCTCGAGGCGCTGTCCCGGACACCGATTGGTCACCTCGACCCTCTCTACGTCGAGTTGATGAGCGAGGTGCAGGAGCTGCTNCGCTACGCCTGGCAAACCGACAACCGCCTCACCCTTCCCATGAGTGGCACCGGCAGTGCTGCGATGGAGGCCACCATGGCCAACACCATCGAGCCTGGCGACGTCGTCCTGGTGGCAGTCAAGGGTTATTTCGGGCTTCGCCTCGCGGACATGGCTGGCCGTTACCGCGCGGATGTCCGGACGATTGAAAAACCATGGGGCGAGTGGTTCTCCATCGAGGAGCTGGAGGCCGCGCTGATTGAGCACAAGCCCGCAATACTCGCCATCGTCCACGCCGAGACCTCAACCGGCGTCTGTCAGCCGATGGATGGAATCGGGGACCTCTGCCGTCAACACGGCTGCCTTCTGCTGCTCGACACGGTCACGTCCCTGGGTGGTGTTCCGCTCTACATCGATGAGTGGAAGGTTGATCTGGCCTACAGCTGCAGCCAGAAAGGTCTCAGCTGCCCTCCAGGGTTGGGTCCCTTCACCATGGGTNCCCGGGCTGAGGAGAAGATGAATGCCCGCAAGGACAAGGTGCCGAACTGGTATCTCGATGTCTCACTGTTGAACAAGTACTGGGGAAGTGACCGTGTTTATCACCACACGGCACCCGTGAACATGAATTTCGGCATGCGGGAGGCCCTGCGTCTGTTGACGGAAGAGGGCCTTGATCACGCCTGGGCCCGTCATCGTCGCAACGCCGAAGCGCTCTGGTCTGGTCTCGAAAAGCTCGGTCTGTCCATGCTTGTCCCTGAGGAGCATCGGTTGCCCACCCTCACCACGGTTCGGATCCCCGATGGCGTTGATGGCAAAGCTTTCAGCTCCCATCTGCTCAANACCCATGGCATCGAGGTTGGGGGAGGCCTTGGTGTTCTCGCTGGCAAGATCTGGCGCATCGGTCTGATGGGTTACAACTCCACGCCCGAAAATGTCGATCGCCTTCTGAGCTTGTTCGAAAGCGAATTGCCTCGCTTCAGCGGTTCCCTCGCCGCTGTTGCCTGAGCCTCCGTCGCCTGAACCAGCTTTCCAGCAGCTCACGCGCTTCATCACCCAGCACACCTCCAATCACCGTCATGTGGTGATGGGCGCTGGCATGGGTTGAAAGNTCGAGGCTGCCTCCCAGTCCTCCCCGTTTGCTGTCGTGCGCTCCAAACACAACCCTGCCCATCCGGGCTTGCACGAGCGCCCCAGCGCACATCGTGCATGGCTCAAGCGTTGCAATCAGCGTGCAGCCGTTGAAACGCCAGTCGCCCAAGACCAAGGCTGCCTGGCGCAGAGCGATCAGTTCGGCATGTCCAAGGGGATCCTGCTGATGTTCCCGCCGNTTGCGTCCATGGCCGATGCAGCGCCCTGCTGGATCGAGCACCACGGCGGTGACTGGAACCTCCCCGGTTTGGCCAACGGCTTCAGCCCGCGCCAGCAAAATCCGCATCCATTCGATCCACGTCGCTCCCTCCAACGTCCGTTCCGTCCGATGACCCGATGGTGATGCCTCGGAACTCGGTCCCTCGGGACGCAAGGATTGGGACAGACCCATGCCGCCCATTGCACGCCGGCCCACCATTGTCCTCTTCAGAGTCGGACCTGGTTGGGTTCGCATCCCCCGAGGGGTTCGACCCGGTGTTGCGGGCTTTTCTGCATCAGGCCGCTGATCTGCTCTGCGATTGGATCGGCCATGCATCGGAACGGATGCCGTTGCCCCCCGTGCGGCGACAACCGGATATCGCTCCCTCGCTGCATGGGGCCGGGATGCAGGGATTGCTGTCGGATCTGCAATTGGTGATGGAGGGGGCCTATCAGCCCTCTCATCCCGGAGCGCTTGCCCATCTGGATCCTCCTCCGCTCACCGCATCCATCGCAGCGGAACTGGTCTGCGCCGGTTTGAACAACAATCTTCTGGCTGAGGAGCTGTCGCCTGGTCTCACCCAGCTTGAACAGCAGCTCTGCCGCTGGTTTGCCGCACGGCTGGGCCTGCCTGCCACGGCTGGCGGTGTGTTGGCCAGCGGCGGAACGCTCAGCAATCTGATGGCTCTGGTGGTGGGTCGTGAGCAGATTGATCCCTCCTCCCGTCAGCAGGGCGTGGTTGTGTGCAGCTGCGACGCCCATGTCTCCCTGTTGAAGTCGGTCAGGATTCTTGGCCTTGGCGATCAGGCTCTTCTTCAGCTTCCGGTGGATGCCGACGGGTGTCTTTGTGTGGAAGCCCTGGAGGCCGCCTTGCGCCGGTTGGAGGATGAAGGTCGNCCCTGTTTGGCGGTTGTCGCCACCGCCGGAACAACCGTGCGTGGTGCGATCGATCCCCTCAAGGCTGTGGCATCACTGTGTCGTCGATACGGGGTTTGGATGCACGTTGATGCTGCGATCGGTGGGGTGTTCGCACTTGTTCCCTCCCTGGCGGGACCACTCGAAGGCATCGCCGCAGCGGACTCCCTGACACTGAATCCCCAGAAGCTTCTGGGCATCACCAAAGCCTCATCTCTGCTGCTGCTGCGCCACGGGTCTCTGCTGAAGCAAGCCTTCTCGACAGGCCTGCCCTACATGGATCAACCGAGTGGTGATCACCATGGTGGGGAGGTGGGTCTCCAGGGGACCCGCCCGGCAGAGGTGCTCAAGCTCTGGCTGGGGTTGAGACAGCTTGGCGAACGCGGCATCGAGTCGATCCTCCGCAACGCTCTGGACCGTTGTGATCGGTTGTGCCGAAACCTGGATGACGAGCGCCTGCGGCTCTACCGAGGATCACTCCATCTCGTCGCGTTTCGACCGTTGGCTCTCAGCGGTGAGGCCAGAACGCAATGGTCGATCGACACCCGTCAGCGGCTGTTTGAACATCACTTCATGCTCTCCAGACCGCTCTATGACAGGGGACCCTGTCTGAAGGCGGTGCTTGGCAATCCCCATACGACCGTTGCACATCTGGATCATCTGGCGGATCTGATCAACGCATCTGTGATCTGATCGGACTGTTGAAACAGAGGCGCCGCCATGGCGGACCCATCGAAGCGTTCCCGCTGGATTGCCATCGTCACCGGTGCCATTTCCGTGATGATCGGCCTGGTTTATCTGCTGATGATCACCCTTCTGGATGCGCGGGGTCCGATGCGCCCGCCCCCGCCGGAGGCTCTGGTCGCGGCGGCAGTTGCGGTTCCTTTGCCCGTTGAAGGGGTTCAATCACCTGTCGCATGGCGGCGTCCAGGAACCGTTTGAGCGACGCCTCGCGCCGATTCAGGTTGAACTGCTCCTGAACCACCTGACGCATGCCGCCATCACCCCAGTCCTGGTCCTGTTCGAAATAGCGGATGAAGCTGCTCCCCGCCACGCGGGTCAGCCAGGCGGCGACCACCGCTTGGATCATGCGACCGGCCATCAGCGTTGGCAGGCTCAGGCTCAGGGCGCTCCCGATCAAGCTCACGGCCCCTTTCACAGCGCCAAGCCCGGCGAGGGTTCTGCCCACGGACATCGCCAGTTCCTTGGCGCGATCCTTCGACAGCTCGATTCCATAAACACGGGCCAGCTCCATCACCATCTGGGCATTGACGGCAGCTGTCCCGAGCAGATCCACGCCGGGCAGTGGCGTGGCGGCCACGATGCCCGCTCCGATCCAGCTGTATCGATCCACGCAGCTGCGGGCTTGCCGCAGGCGCTGCTTGGTCAGCAACAAACGACCGCGGTCATCGAGATGGCGGCATTGCAANAGGATGTTGTCGGCGATCAGCTCCTCTCCCTCCGCGTGAAGAATCACCGCGAGGCGCTGNAGCAGATCCCCGACGTCAGGAGCGGGTTGAAATGGACGTGCACCGGGGCGCGGCACCGATTGCGGAGCAGCGCTGCAGGCCACCACATCTTCGTCCGACAGCAGTCCTGAGCAGTGGGACCGCAGCAATGCCAGCAATCGCCGCTCCTCCTCTCTCCCCCGCAGATCCCGTTTGTTGAGAACGAGCACGAGCCGTTTTCCCAGATCGGCGATGGCTCGGATCAGCGACTGTTCCGAAGCCCGTAGGTCGCCATCAACAACGACGATGAGCAGATCAGCTCGGATGGCCTGACGTCGTGCCGCTTCTTCGCGACTGCGACCATCGAGCCCTGCTTCCAGGATTCCAGGGGTGTCGATCAGCTGGACGCTTCGATTCAGGCCCTGCAGGCGCATTCTGTAGGCCCGACTGCTGCGGGTCGAGCCCATGGCGGCCCCGGTCTCACCGACCATCTCCTGCAGCAGCGCCCGGATCAGCGATGTTTTGCCGCTTGAACCGATGCCGAAGACAACGAGCACGAGGTCTCCACGGGCCAGCTCCGCTTCGATCCGCTCCCGTTCCTGATGCAGCCCNTCGCGGCTGACATCATCAGCCAGCCGTTCGAGCAGCTGGTCGATGTTGGTGAGACTGCGGNTGGCCGCCTGNCGACGGTCCCGGGGCGGNTCCTCCGCGCTCGTTGGCNGCCCGCCNCTCTTGGCACGCCGTTGCTGGAACGCTTGCCACCAGGGCCATCCGACTTGGATGACCAACGTGGCCAGGAGCCCCGCGGCCACCAGCAGCACTGGCGTNAGCAGCCAGCCCGGCAGGAAATAGCTGAGATCCCAGAGCAGCGTCCTGATTCCCTGGAGGACAGCTCCGACAACCACCAGAGCGACAAGGGCGGCCGTCAGGCCCAGCAGCAATCGGGTGCGTGCGTTCACGACCCTTTGCTGCTGCCCCGACCGGCGGCTCGGATGATGTCTCCCCAGAGACCAGCCGCCAGTGCACTTGAGCTGGCTGTCGGACTGTTGTCGTCGTTGCCGAGCCAGATGCCAAGAACCCAGTGGCGGGTTGGCTCATAGCCAATGAACAACAGATCGCGGCCATCATTGGTGGTGCCGGTCTTGCCGCCCTCCTGCCCGCCGACGAAGGCGCCGCGGCCGGTTCCACTCCGCACCACGGTGCGCAGCAGGGTCTGCATCGTCTTGGCTGTTTCCGGTTTCATCGCCCGTCGTGCTGCGTTGAGGCTTCCGCTGCCGGTAGCCGTCAGACTTCTGCACTNGCTGGCGTTCTCCTGGTTGCAGGTCTCTGCATCCATCAAGCGACGGATCGTTGTTGGTGGGTGCCAGAGACCACCGTTGGCGACCGCCGCATAGGCACTGGTGAGTTCGATCAGGCGTATTTCGCTCTGGCCGAGCGCCAGCCCTGGAACCGGATCCAGCGGAGTGTTGATCCCAAGTGCTCTTGCCTGACGCACCACCTGTTCAAGCCCCACCCGTCGAGACAGACGCAAGGCCGCTGTGTTGTTGCTNANNGCGAAGGCACTCGTCAGCGACAGTGTTCCTTGGCAATCGCTCTCGAAGCGCTGGCCGCCCCACTCCAGTGGTCCGCAGTCCACTTGCTCGCCAGGGCTGATCCCCCGTTCCAGTGCAGCCAGGTAGGTCATCAGCTTGAAGGTGCTGCCTGGCTGTCGCACGGCCATGCTGGCCCTGTTGAACTGGCTGAAGCGGTAGTCGCGTCCACCGCTGATGGCGAGCACGCCGCCATTGCGACTGTCCAGGACCACAGCGGCACCCTCGCTGACGCCAAGCCCACCACTGCCCTTGATCAGCCTGCTGAGTTCACGCTCCACCACCGATTGCAGCAGAGGATCCAGATAGGTTTCGATCAGGAAATTTCCTTCTGCGGCGACTTCAGGCCCCACCAGTTGCGTGAGATCGCGCCTCACTTGNTCGGTGTAGAAGGGAGCGCTGCCGCTTTCCANGCGACTGCAGGCCTTTGGAGCCAGTTGAATCGGNCGGCGGCGGGCTTGCCGCGCCTCATCGAGGGAAAGACGGCCGACATCGGCCATCTTGTTGAGCACCAGATTGCGCGCTTCCAGGGACCGTTGCGGGAAGCGACAGGGATCGTGTCCGTTCGGAGAGGGGAGCAGACCCACCAACAGCGCCGATTGTTCCAGCGTCAGCTGGGAGGCTGATGTCTCGAAATAAAAGCGTGCGGCATCCTCAAATCCAAAACCGACACCCAAGTAGACGCGGTTGAGATAGCTGAGCAGCAGTTCCGCCTTGCTGAATCGACTTTCCAGCTGCAGAGCCACCAACAGTTCGCGCCATTTGCGTTCGAGGGTGTCCCCCTGGCCCACCTGGTCGGGGTAAAGGCTNCTCGCCAGCTGCTGGGTGAGGCTGCTGCCACCCTCGAGCACTTCACCGCCCGCCACGTTGGTGAACAGCGCCCGCAGCGTTCCGATCGCATCGATGCCGGGATGCCACCAGAAGCGGTTGTCCTCACTCGCCAGAAGCGCGTCCACCAAGGTCGGAGCAAAGTCCTTGAGCCGGTCCAGCTCGCGATGTCGCTGGGAGTCCACCGATGTCACCGGTTGGTTGTTGCGGTCATAGAGAGCGATCGGCCCCTGGACCGTCGCCAGCCGTCCGCGCACAGGAACGCTGGCATTGGCCAACAGCAGAAGAGCACTCCCGATGGCAAGCGATGNGGCCACCAGTGCGCCGGTGAGAGTGGCGACACGGCGGCCAGCACGTTCAGAGGGATTTGTGAAGGCGAGGGTTGGCGCTCCCGGTTCCGTCGCCGGCGCGAGCGTGATGCGATCACCGTCCTGAAGGGTCAACTCCTTCACCCGCCGGCCCCGCCACCAGATCCCGTTGGTGGAGCCCTGATCGATCAGGGTCCATCGATGCCNCTGCCGTTGCAGGAGTGCATGCAGGCGGCTGATCGTCGGATGGGGAAGGAAGATTTCAAGCTGGTCTTCCCGTCCCAGTCGGTAACTGTCTCCATGCAAAGGAATGGTGCGATCGGGGCGGTCGAGCTGATGAATCGTCAGCTCCGCCATCGCTTGCCCCCTTGCATGTTCAGCCACGGCGCGACGATTCTCTGGACTTCAGTAGGTCCAGAGCGAAGCAGAGAACAGCCAGGTTGATGGCGACGTCGGCCACATTGAAGATCGGGAAGTCGATCGGAACGAGGGCAAGAAAATCGATCACATAGCCGAGCCTCCATCGATCCAGACCGTTTCCGATGGTTCCACCCAGCAGAAAACCCACGGCCAGTGCCTGCCAAAACGCCAAACGTCGTTGCCGCCAGAGCCAGATGAGCACGATCACGGCGACAACCAGGCTGAGCAGGCTCAGCAGCAGGGTGGATCCCGTCAGCAGGCTGAAGGCCGCTCCGCTGTTGTGAACCAGATGCAGATCGAGCAAACCGGGAACCGCATTGATGGTGCGTCCACCGCTGAGTGATGACGTCATCCACAACTTGCTCGTCTGGTCGATGACCAGCACGCTGCTGGCAAGGACCAGAACCGTGGANCGGCCGGTGAGTCGCTGGTTCATTTCATTCGTCGATCATCAGCAGACGACGCAGCAGCACCGCAACCACTCCGACAGCGACGCAGAGGAGCAGTTGAGCAGGTAAGGGGCCAAGGGAGAGCTGGTAGATGAGCTGAGGCAATGGCGTGTTCCAACGCTGCAGAAGCGCGCCGATCCCCAGATTCAGCAGACCGCAGAGGTGCAAGACCACAAGCCCTCCAAAAGCAGCACCGACCTGGGCTTCCAGCTGTCCCATTCCGTTCTGCTGGGCCAGGCGACCGGTGAGCCATGCAGCAGGAACGAACCCGGCGAGGTAGCCAAAGCCCGGATCGAGCAGGTAGTTGATNCCACCGCCAACGTGAAANACCTGCAGATCGAGCAGCCCCAGGCTGAGATAGCCAACGGAGGCGATCACGCCGGCCCTTGGGCCGCAGACCAAGGAGCACAGCAACAGTGCTGGCACCTGCCAAGTGGCGGGCAAGGCGACGAGGTGCGGTGGGAGGGGGATCACGATGGCCGCCGGAAGAAGGCCGCCAATGAGGATGAGCAGCAGTCCGGCCAGGGCACCGCTCCAGGTGGCGAGGGCCCGCACGTGGGTGCTTCAGCTCAGCCCATCCTGCTCGAGAATGCACGTCTTGCCCAGATCCCATGGCTTCAATCGGCGACAAACTCCGCCTGAAAGAGCAGCTCAGCTATCTCAAGACGGCTGATCCAATGCCGATGCTTCGCCCTCCGGACCTTGTTGGTCCTGGAGAGGTGGGAGAGGTTGTGGCCCTGCATCCCCTGGAGGTCGTGGCGGTTCGATTTCGACGTGGCACGTTTTTGATCGATCTGGACCAGCTGGTGAGTGCTGATCCGATCGATCAANCCTGAACGCTTTCCCACCAGCGCGTCATGGCCTGCAGCCTGTCGGAAGGGCCGCACAGGCTCAGCTTTGGAGCGTTGAGCCGCTCTGCAGCAACCCTGAGCAGATCTCCTGCATTGANATGCTCCAGCTGATGGTGCATCCGCTGGTCGTGGTCATCCGGTAGGCCGAGCCCATGCAGATGGGCGCGACGTTCCGCCCGCTGGCTGCTGGTCTGGCGGGCATGGGCCATTTGACCGATGAATTTGGATTTCGCCAGATTTAGATCCTGATCGCTGATCGGTGTTTCCTGCAGCTCATTCCAAGTGTCAAGAAGCAGCTGCAGCGTCAGTTCCGCGCGATCCGCTCCAGTGGAGGCATGCATCACGAANGGCGCNTGCCCGGCTCTGCACGGATGATGCAAGCCCACGTCGTAGGCAACCCCGTGTTCCTCGCGCAACCGGCGGAATAAAAGACTCGACATGCCAAGCCCAAGATGGGCCTGAAGCAAGCGGAGCGCGAGGTCATCNCCATGCCCGTGGGGCACGGTGGCCTGCCCCANNATCACAACCACCTGCTCGGTGTCCTGTTCCTGGGTCACAACATTNCCCCGGTTCCCATCCGAGCTGGTTGGGTGGATCGCCTGAGCTGTGATCGATGCTGGTGCAGCGGAGTCCCAGGTGCTGAAGCCTGCCTGGAGCAGCAGTTCCGTTTCAATTGCTTTCGGCCAGACCCCAGCAATCGCCANGACGGAGCGCTGCTCGCTCAGATGTGTGGCCAGCGGATTCAGATCCTGGCGGTTCAGGCCCGTCAGGTCGTGTTCNACGCCGAGGGGATCATGGCCGTAGCCGTGGTTGCCGTAGATCAGCTCCCGCCACCCGTCGAACGCGATCTGAAAAGGGTCCTCCCGCTGCCGCTGCAGAGCCTGCAGGGCCAGATCACGCTCCAGCTCCAACTGCTCCTGATGCAGGTGGGGTGCGNTGACCATCCAGCCCAAGACCGGCAGGAGATCCATCGCATCGTCGCTGAGNCAGCGGAGNCTGATCAGCATGGCGTCCTCATGGGCTTCGCACCGCAGCCCGGCCCCTCGCCCCTCGACAAGATCCGCCAGCTGGACATGATCAAAAGGGCCGCACCCCCGGGTCATCAGCGAGGCCAGCAACTGGTGGGATCCCCTCTGGTGCGGGGCGTCCCTCGCACTGCCACCTCGAATCAGCAGCTTGGCCGCCAACACATTTGCCGTACGAAGGGGTTCAAACAGCAGTTCAGGTGCTGCCATCAGTTCGTCCCACCGGGGCGGGCCACCAGGGTGAAGGCCCGGCTCGGTTGCAACTGCGGAAGGATGTCTTCTCTCAGATCTTCAGCGCTCCAATGCTCCAAATGTCGCAAGGGATCCAGCAGAGCCTGATCCCGGTTCCAAAGGGTTTGGCTGGCTGCGATACCGGCCACCTGCCCGGCTGATTCCAGTGAAAACAGCATGCCGCTGCGCACCAGGCGTCGTGCCCGCTCCAGTTCACAGTCCTGTGCGGCCTGATCAAGCAACTGATGCATCTGCTCCGTCACCGCGTGTTCGACGGCCTCCAGGTCCTCCTCCCGGCAGCTGATTTCCANCGTGACAAGACTCCCCTGCTCCAGAACGGTGAGATCCATCTCCACGGTGTCAGCGATGCGCAGCTCCTCCCGAAGGTGGGCAACGAGTCGGCTGCGACGACCNTCTCCAAGCAGNGTCGTCACCAGATCCGCCCCCATCAAGCGGTGCTGATCCACCGCTGCNGCCATNGGCCAGAGCATCAAGATCCGTGCCGATTCGAGCCGTTCCACGCGGCAGTCNTGGCGACCGCTCACGACACGCGGCGGCTCTTCNCTGGAGAGCGGAGGGGTGAANTGTTCCAGATCGTTCAGGGCTGAGTTGCCGATCACCTGGTGCCACTGCTCCGATGCAGCGCCTGCNACCGCAAGGCAGCAGTTGCCGCCGCGNTAGCGCCTGGCGTGAAATCCCCGCATGGCTGCCGGTGTCATCCGCAGCAGCTGATCCTTGTGACCAAGAATCGGTCGGCCGTAGGCATGCATNGGGCAGGAGCGCGTCAGCAGTTCCTGCAACACCCGTTCNTCCGGTTGATCCGCGTACTGAGCGATCTCTTCGAGAACCACGTCGCGTTCCATCTCGAAGTCCGCAGCATCGATGGTCGGGTTGAGCACCAGCTCCAGCAGCAGATCGAGAGCCCGAGATGCCTGTTCCGCTGGGATCAGAACGTGAAAATGCACATCATCGAAACCTGTCGCGGCATTGCTGCTGCCACCGAGAGCTTCGATCTCGCGATCGAAGGCCCCCGCAGGGAGNTGCTGGCTGCCTTTGAACACCATGTGTTCGAGGAAGTGGGCCATTCCCTGCTCCTCAGCGTGCTCTGAGCAGCTGCCAGCGCGGCACCACAGATCAAGACACGTCAGCTGGGAATCCGGCATCGCTGCCTGCACGCAGCGGACGCCATTGTTCAGAACCCAGTGATCAAGCTCTGGACCGGGAGGGAGTGTGTTCAGAACTGCGTGGCAAAGTTCCATTCTGTGCCTGCTCCCTTGAATGCAGCCCCCGATGACGGATGAATCCGAGGGCCTGCACCCATTGGTCACCGCCATGGCGGACNGCATCCGAGCCTGCTGGACANATCTGCCGGATCTGAGCTCGCTCGGGGTGTCGCAGGATTTGGAGCGGATCAGTGGTTCCCTCGATGGCGAACGGCTGTTCATTCGCAATGAGCTCAAGTGCTGTCGTGGCCTGCGCAAGATGCACCTTGAGATCGCCCGTCTCGGGCTGGGCCTGCAGATCCTTCATTGCGTCTGGTTTCCCGACCCCCGGTACAACCTTCCGATCTTCGGGGCTGATGTGGTGGCGGGTCCGGCAGGAATTTCAGCAGCCATCGTTGATCTTTCTCCTGTCGTTGATGGATTGCCGGAGACCATTGAATCCGCTCTGATCAGTCTTGACCGGCCAACCTTCCGCCAGGAGCGCGACCTACCCGGCTGGGGCACGATCTTTTCGTCCCATGTCCGTTTCATTCGCCCCGATGGCTCGGACGAGGAAGAGAGCTTTCTGAAGGTTGTGNNGACCTATTTGCAGGTGCTGCGCTCTGCGGTCATCTCAGCTGCTCCCGATCGAGCCGATGATCCTTTTACCTTGAAACGGTTCGAGGGTCAGTGTCATTACTGCCTTCAGCAAAAGCGCAACGACAAAACCCGTCGCGTCCTCGAAAAAGCCTTCAATTCGTCCTGGGCAGATCGCTACATCAGCGAGCTGCTGTTCGACGATCCGCCGATGCCCATCTGATGCGTCCACGACTTCTCATTGTCCTTCCGCTCACGGTGATGGTCGGTGGGCTGACCTGGTGGATGATCCATCGCCAGACAGCGACCTCGGAGGCCGTTCAGATCTCCACGGATCTGAGCTCAGCAGCTCAGCAACCTCCGGAATCCGTCGCTGCACTGGGCCAGCTTGAACCCGCCGGTGAGATCCGTCGTCTGGCGGCACCCACCGTTGGCGTGGTGGGTGCCCCCCGGATCGCCAAGTTGTACGTGGATGAAGGGGATGCCATCAGCGCCGGACAGGAGCTGGCTGAATTCGACAACCGTGATGGCCTTCTGGCGGATCTTGAGGAGGTCGATGCACGCTTACGCAGCCTTGACGCTCAGATCACTCTTCAGAAACGGGAGCTCTCCCGCTACAGCAGTCCGGCTGCTTCGGGAGCGGTGTCGATGGTCAAGGTTGAGGAAGAGCAGGATGAGCTGATCCGGCTTGAAAGTCAGCGGCTTCAGGCCCAAGCCCAGCGCAAGGGTCTTGTTGTGGATCTGGCCAAGACCCGACTGCGCTCACCGATGGATGGTCTGGTGCTCAAGCTCCATGCACGGGTCGGGGAACGCCCGGATGCAGAGGGCGTGATGGAGGTGGGAGCCAGTCAGAACATGCAGGCCCGCATCGAGGTGTATGAATCGGATATCTCCCGGGTCCGGCTGGATCAGGTGGTGATCCTGACCAGTGAAAACGGGGGGTTCAAAGGTGATCTTGAGGGCCGTGTCGTTCGGATCAGCCCGCAGGTGCAGCAGCGGGAGGTGTTATCCACGGACCCCACTGGCGATGCAGATGCCCGTGTGGTGGAGGTGGAGGTCGCGCTCGATCCAGCTGATGCCGATCGTGTGGCCCGTCTNTCGGGGTTGAAAGTGATCGCCCGCTTTCAACCATGAGGTGGGCCTGGCAGAGCCGCCGCATCCCCTTGTCGTGGCTGCTTCTCTCCCGTCAGCCGGTGCGGTTGCTGGTGGCCCTCGCGGGCATCAGTTTCGCTGGAATCCTGATGTTCATGCAGCTGGGATTCCGCGATGGATTGTTCGATGCCAGCGTCACGATTCATCGTCTGTTTGATGCCGATCTGGTGCTGATCAGCCCGCGGTCAGCCAGCTCTGTGCGCATGGCTGGTTTTCCCCGCCGCCGCCTGGTGCAGACCCTGGCTGATCCAGCCGTGCAGGGCATCACACCGGTTCACTGGGGGTTGATGCTTTGGCGCAACCCTGAAACGCGCCGCAATCGGGCCATCCTGGCCTTGGGATTCAATCCGGACGATCCGTTTTTCGTGGATCCGGAGCTGGCTTTGAAAACCCCAGTGCTGAAACAGAAGGGGCGGATCCTGTTTGATCAGCTGTCCAGGCCGGAGTTTGGGCCGATCGCTGATTGGGTGGGTGAAGGTCGCACGGTGGAGACCGAAATCGCTGGAAACCGTGTTCGTGTTGAGGGCCTTGTGAGCCTCGGAACAAGTTTCGGTGCTGATGGAAACCTGTTGACGAGCACCGAGACGTTCCTGGATCTCTCGCCTCAGAAGCCAGCAGGTGCCATTGAAGTTGGCCTGGTGCGGTTGAACCCCGACGCTGATGCTGATGTTGTGATCAAGCGTTTGCGGGAACGGCTGCCCGATGACGTGTCCGTGCTGACCAAGCAGGGATTCATCGACTTTGAACAGAACTACTGGAAGAGCAGTACAGCCATCGGATTCATCTTCACCCTCGGGGCTGGGATGGGCTTCGTGGTCGGATGCGTGATTGTTTATCAGGTGCTGTACACCGATGTCAGTGATCACCTCCCCGAATACGCCACGTTGATGGCCATGGGCTATCGGATCAGTCACCTGCTTGGTGTTGTGATGCGAGAAGGCCTTTACCTGGCGATCCTTGGCTACGTACCCGCTTACATCGCTGGTGAGGGGTTGTATTGGTTTGTTCGTGATGCCACCCGGTTGCCGGTGGGCATGAACGCCACCAGGGCACTCACGGTGATGGTGATGATCCTGGTGATGTGCATGGTGTCGTCGCTTCTGGCCATGCGACGACTTGTCGATGCCGATCCGGCGGAGATCTTCTGATGGCTGCTGTTGCGATCGAGGAGCTCTGTCATCACTACGGCTCAGGCGAGATGCGCCGCCAGGTGCTGCAGGGAATCAGCCTCACCATTCAGCCCGGCGAGGTGGTGCTGCTCACTGGGCCATCTGGCTGCGGCAAGACAACACTGCTGACCCTGATCGGTGCGCTCCGAACCGTNCAGACGGGTCGGGTCAATGTTCTCGGTCAATCCCTTGATGGAGCTGGTCGGCGTCGGCGTCAGCAGGTCCGCCGCAGGATCGGAATGATCTTCCAGGGGCACAACCTGCTCCGCTGTCTGACGGCAGAGCAGAACGTGCAGATGGGCTCGGATCTGTTGCCGGGACTGTCCTATCGGGTCCGGCGCGATGAGGCGCGTCAGTGGTTGCGGGCGGTCGGGCTGGACGATCACATGGACAAGCTCCCCCAGGACCTGTCGGGTGGACAGAAGCAGCGTGTCGCCATCGCCAGAGCCCTGGCGGCCCATCCAAAACTTCTGCTGGCGGANGAACCGACAGCGGCCCTCGATGGAGCCACCGGACGNGAGGTGGTGGAGCTTCTTCGCCGGCTTGCCAGGGATCAGTCCTGTGCCGTGCTGATGGTGACCCACGATCCACGCATTTTGGATGTGGCAGACCGCCTGCTGCGCATGGAGGACGGGTCCCTGTTGTCATCTGTTGAGTAAGGTTGAATCACTAGATGGAGAGGACAACGCATGGCCAAGCGCCGCAATCTCAAGAAAGAGAAGCAGGAACGCAACCGTGCCTACGCCCGCAAATTCAAGAAGCGCAAGCTGCGCAACGATGGTCGGGGAGAAGGTGCCGGTAATGGTGTGACCGGTACGGCCAACAACGGTGGAGCCGCTGACTGACGCTCCGAGCGTCATCCGAGCTGAGTGAGAAGGGGGCATAGCCCCCTTCTTCTTTGTTCGTAGGCTTTGTTCCCTGCACTTGTCGAGATCATCACGATGGACATCAGTGTCGTGATCCCGACTTACAACCGACGCGGGATTCTGGAGAAATGCCTGGATGCCTTGGAGCATCAGGACCTCAATGGTGCGTTGGACGACTACGAAGTGGTCGTCGTTGATGACGGCTCCACCGATGGAACGCCTGACTGGTTGCGTTCCGAAGCCGATCGCTTCTCCCACGTTCGTCTGATCGAGCAGGCGCACGGTGGTCCGGCGGAAGGACGCAATCGCGGTGTGTCCCACTCCCGCGGGAACGTGATCGTCTTCATCGACAGTGATTTGGTGGTGACCCCATCGTTTCTTGCCTGCCATGCCAAGGCCTTGAAACAGCACTGGCACCAGCACGGCGATCGCCTCGCATTCACCTATGGGGCTGTTGTGAACACAGCCAATTTCGACGCTCCCACGTCGGAGCGGCACAAGCTCAGGGATCTGTCCTGGGCCTATTTCGCTACAGGGAACGTTGGTATTGATCGCGAGGTGCTTGAGCAGTCCGGCCTCTTCGATACGGGTTTCCGGCTCTATGGCTGGGAAGATCTTGAACTTGGCGAGCGTCTGCGACGCATGGGTGTGCAGTTGATCAAATGCCCGGAAGCTGTTGGCTACCACTGGCATCCGGCGCTCAGTCTCGACCAGATTCCCCGTCTGATCGAGGTGGAAAGGGAGAGGGCTCGGATGGGGCTTGTTTTTTATCGAAAGCACCCCACCCGCAGGGTGCGGTTCATCATTCAGTTCACCTGGTTGCATCGAATTCTCTGGAATCTGCTGACCGTTGGGGGATTGATCAACGAGCGCAGCCTCCAGCCCCTGTTGCGTTGGTTGATCCGGCACGGCTATCCGGGCACGGCGATGGAGCTGCTGCGTCTTCCGCTCAATCGCATCGGCGTGCGCGCCTTGTTCCAGGAAGCCAGTGCTGCAGGGCTTCAATGCCCCTTGCTTTGATAGGTTCACATGGTCCTTTCAAACCGCACACCTGCCCGTTTCGGGTGAATGTGATCTCGGTGCATGCCTTCAGGCCATGCCTTGATCCGTCCCTGGCAGGTGGAGGCGAACCCGAAACCCTCAAACCATGGCTGTTGTCACCCTCGCCGAGATGATGGAGGCGGGTGCCCACTTTGGGCACCAAACCCGTCGTTGGAATCCCAAGATGTCGCGCTACATCTATTGCGCGCGCAACGGAGTCCACATCATTGATCTCGTGCAGACCGCCGTCTGCATGAACAATGCGTACAAATGGATTCGTTCTGCTGCGCGCAGCGGAAAGCGTTTTCTGTTTGTCGGAACCAAGAAACAGGCGTCGGAGGTGGTTGCTGCGGAAGCGGCCCGCTGCGGCTCCGCCTANGTGAACCAGCGCTGGTTGGGCGGCATGCTCACCAACTGGACCACCATGAAGGCCCGTATCGATCGCCTCAAGGATCTCGAGCGGATGGAATCCAGTGGTGCGATCGCCATGCGCCCCAAGAANGAGGGTGCCGTTCTGCGTCGTGAACTGGAGCGTCTTCAGAAGTATCTCGGTGGATTGAAGACGATGCGTCGTCTNCCGGATGTGGTGGTTCTCGTCGACCAGCGCAGGGAGTCCAATGCCGTGCTCGAAGCACGCAAGTTGGATATTCCATTGGTGTCCATGTTGGACACCAATTGCGATCCGGATCTCTGTGAGGTTCCGATCCCCTGCAATGACGATGCAGTCCGCTCGGTTCAGCTCGTGCTGGGACGGTTGGCTGATGCAATCAACGAAGGTCGTCACGGTTCCAACGACCAGCGTGGTGGTGAGGACTTCGAAGGCTGAGTTCCGCTGAACCGCTAAGTTCACGCCGCCGTCCTGCTGTTGCATGACGGTGGCTCTTGATGTCCCCTTTTTTCTCCTTCCTCCGATGCCTGCCGTTTCAGCCAAGCTTGTCAAAGAACTGCGCGACAAGACCGGCGCAGGAATGATGGACTGCAAGAAGGCTCTCGCAGCGACTGATGGAGATGCCACCAAGGCCATCGAGTGGCTTCGTCAGAAGGGAATCGCCAGCGCTGAGAAGAAGTCCAGCCGCACAGCGGCCGAGGGTGCCGTCGGCAGTTACATCCACACCGGTGCGCGCGTTGGTGTGTTGCTTGAAGTGAACTGTGAAACCGATTTTGTCGCGCGAGGCGAGATCTTCCAGAACCTGGTTCGCGATGTGGCCATGCAGGTGGCTGCCTGCCCCAACGTTGAGTACGTCACCACCGATCAGATCCCAGCAGACATCGTTGAGCGGGAAAAGACCATCGAGATGGGCCGCGATGATCTCGATGGGAAGCCCGAGAAGATGAAGGAAAAGATCGTGGAAGGGCGTATTGGCAAACGCCTCAAGGAACTGGCCCTGTTGGAACAGCCCTTCATCAAGGACAGCTCCATCTCCGTCGCGGAGTTGGTCAAACAGACCGCCGGACAAATCGGTGAGAACGTTCAGGTCCGGCGTTTCACCCGCTACACCCTGGGTGAAGGAATCGAAGTGGAGGAGACCGATTTCGCAGCCGAAGTGGCTTCGATGAAGGCTGCTGGCTGATCCGGGTGCGTGAACCGGACGGCCTCTCGGGCCATGACCCCACTGAACAACTGGCACGGCTTCAACGGCTGTGCCGGCAGCGTTCAGTGGAGGTCTATCGAGATCAGGCGCTCTANCTCCAGATCATGCGGGATGAGTTGCGTGACTGCACGCGTCAGTCCCTGTTCCGGCTGATCAGTGATGTGGATCCAGGCCGCTTCTCCTCGCTGCCGACCCCTTCACGGTCGCGCTTTCAGCATGTTGTTGACGACCTGATTCAGCGCTGCTCGGTGTTGCTCACCGTGGAACAGCTCATGCACCTTGTATCCCAGATGCAGGACGAGGGTCGGCGTCGTCAGGCACGGATGGGTCGCGAGATGTTGAAGGGTTTGGCACAACAGCAGGGGGAGCTCCAAGCAGCGTCGACACCGGCTCCGGGTGCCCGTGAGCCATCGGGATCGATCAATCTCAGCCTTGATCTGCCGATCAATGACCCCCAGGGTTACACGGCGTTACCGAACAACGGTCCAGCCGAGCCCGCACCCGAACCGATGCAGGAGCCGGATGACCAGGACGGAGCGGATTCCGGCGAACTGGATGTGCTGCGCTCCTTGTTCCAGCTGGCCGGNGATGCGCTCGAGCAGGTTGCCGGTGCATCTGATGCCAACGCAACGTCGCTTGGACGACCGGACGACTCCAAGGCCCAGGCCGGGTTNCTGCCGGAGATGCCCGACGACCTGCTGCGCTGGATGGACGCGGTGGATCAGGCGCTGAACAGGCGGTTNCGCAACCTCTCCCANGCGGTCAACGTCCAGATGTTGCGAAGCGGCCTCGCCAGCACATTGCTTCCAATCACCTTGTTGGAGGCCGTTCTGAATGGACAGGTCGAAACCCAACCCGCTGCATCGAATGTTCTGCGTTTGAGGTTGCCGATGGCGATCGGCGAGATCGAGCAAGGCATGGATGTTCTCTGTCTGCTGTTGCGCTCCAGTGAAATGGAATTCGACAGCCATCGCCTCAGACGTTGCCGTAGTCGCCTTCGCGCCCACCACCGAGATCTGCACACAATGGTGCGTCAGCAGCGGCACTGGCAGCGCCGTTACCTCGATCGCGAGGCCAAACTCCATTGGCAGACTTCATCCGATCCGAATCGACCGCCCACCAACGGGGACTGACGCAGGTTCAGCTTCAGTTGCTGTTGGATTGGATGCGACCGTTGCAGCAGGCCCTCAGCCTGGAAATGGACCGTGGCTGTGGAGATGTCCAGGGCCGACAGCTGCGCTTTCATCAGTTTCTGGAGCAGCAGCTCGACCAACTCCCCGCTGTGCCGTTCCCCCAAGGCAGCCGTGAACGCCTNGACGCGCTGAAGCAGCAGTTTTCCGGCTACCCGCAGCTCGATCTGCCGCAGCGCNGACGANTGGTGACCGAGTCCCGCCAGTGGCTGCATCACTTGCGCTGCCGTGTGGAGCCCNCCGCACCGATGGCACCCCCGAAGCTGCATGTCCAGCCGATCGCTTCGTCTGCCCCGGCTCGCAGTCAGCCACTGAATTTGGACAGTTCCCTGAACGGGATTGGCGGGGTCGGAACCAAGTTGGCGGGACGGTTGGCCAGCCTCGGACTGCTCACTGTCCGTGATCTGTTGCGGCATTACCCGAGGGATCACGTCGACTANTCCGCCTTGCGTCGGATCGAGGCGCTTGTTCCTGGTGAGACGGCAACCATCGTCGCGAGCGTCCGCCGTTGCAACGGTTTCGTCAGTCCCCGCAACCCCAATCTGGCGATTCTCGAGCTGCAGTTGCAGGACGCCACCGGCCGGATGAAGGTGAGTCGCTTTCTGGCGGGCCGGCGCTTCAGTTCAACGGCTTATCTCAAGGGTCAACAGCGCCTGTATCCAGTTGGCGCCACCGTTGCCGTGAGCGGNCTCGTGAAGGATGGCGCCTATGGACTCTCCTTTCAGGAACCGCTGATNGAAGTTCTTGACAGTCCAAATGCACCGGTGAAATCGCGCCGCATCGGTCGGCTTCTCCCTGTGTACCCNTTGACGGAGGGAGTGGCTGCTGATCGCTTCCGGGCTCTGGTCGAACAGGTGCTGCCCCTCACGGCACAGTGGCCGGAACCGCTGCGTGACTCGGAACGCCTGCGTTGCAATCTGGTGCCGGTTGCGCAAGCGCTGCGGTCCCTGCATTGCCCCGCGGATCGCGAGGCGCTGGACCATGGCCGCCGCCGGTTGGTCTTTGATGAATTCCTGCTGCTGCAACTTGGTTTGCTGCGGCGTCGCCGCGANCTNNGGTCCAGGCCTGCNCCNGCTCTTGAGCTGACCGTCAANGGGGATGGTCTTGTCGCCCGTTTTCTGGAGCTGTTGCCCTTCTCCTTCACAGATGCCCAGAGACGTGTCTCGGCGGAGATCGCTGATGACCTGGACGGCTCTGAACCGATGGCCCGCCTGGTTCAGGGGGATGTGGGATCGGGCAAAACCGTTGTGGCGATCGTCGCGCTGCTGCGCACGATCGAGGCCGGATGGCAGGGAGCGCTGATGGCGCCCACGGAGGTGCTGGCGGAACAGCACTATCGCAATCTGTGTGAGTGGCTGCCTCTGCTCCACGTCACCGTCGATCTGCTNACGGGATCCACCCCCCGTCCACAGCGGCGCCGTTTGCTCGATGATCTGGCGAATGGGTCGCTCAAGGTGCTGGTTGGGACCCACGCCCTGCTGGAGGACCCCGTGGTGTTTTCCAGACTCGGCCTGGTGGTGGTCGACGAACAGCACCGTTTTGGCGTCCATCAACGGGATCGTCTGCTCAACAAGGGATTGCAGCCGCATTTGCTCACCATGACGGCCACGCCGATCCCTCGCACCCTGGCGCTNTCCCTGCATGGAGATCTGGATGTCAGTCANATTGACGANTTACCGCCTGGCCGTACACCGATCCGGACGGTCATGCTCACCGCCAGCCAGCGGCACAAGGCCCATGAACTGATCCGGGCTGAGGTGGAGAAAGGGCANCGGGCCTATGTCGTNCTTCCCCTGGTGGAGGAGTCGGAGAAGCTGGACCTGCGTTCCGCCGTTGATGTCCATGCGGAACTGGTCTCCGAGGTGTTTCCCGATCTGTCGGTCGGGCTTCTGCACGGCAGGTTGAGCAGTGTTGAGAAGCAGCAGGTGCTGCAGGGCTTCGCTGACGGCGACATCCATGTTCTCGTGTCCACAACGGTGGTGGAGGTCGGCGTCGATGTGCCCGAGGCGAGTGTGATGGTGATCGATCACGCTGAACGGTTCGGTATGGCACAACTGCATCAGCTTCGTGGTCGCGTCGGTCGAGGTGCCGCGGCGTCACATTGCGTCCTGATCAATGGAAGTTCCAACCCCCAGGCGCGTCAGCGTCTGGATGTTCTCGTCCGTTCCCAAGATGGATTTGAGATTGCTGAGATGGATCTGCGGCTCAGAGGACCGGGCCAGGTGTTGGGCACCCGTCAGTCGGGTCTGCCTGACCTCGCGCTGGCGAGCCTCGCTGATGACGCTGCTGTTCTTGACGATGCGAGGGCAGAAGCGATCCGGATTCTCGAGACGGATCCTGGCCTCAACGATCATCCGGTGTTGCTCAGGCTTTTGGAGGAGCAGCAGCGTCGTCTTACCGGAACGACTCCGCTGAATTGACGTTGCCGTCAAGTCAGCGGCAGCCTCGGCGTGATCGACGTCTGCTAAGCATTGATCAATCAGCTGCTTGGCATTTGTGAGGCCCTGGAGCGACCGGCCCATCGTTGACTGCCTTGAGTCTCTGCAGCCGCTGCCGGAGACATTGATGCGGCTGACACCCCACCCGTACGTCAGTGCGGGCGCGCCCTATGGATCGAATGCCGATCCATTCCGACTTCGATCCGGCGTGGTATCCCGTCTGCTTCGGGCGCAACGTCTCCTGCAACAGCAGCACTCCAGTCTTCGCCTGGCGATTTTCGATGCCTGGAGACCTGTCGCGGTCCAGAGGTACATGGTGAATGTCGCCATCGATCAGGAGTGTGCCCAGCGTGGTGTGGATCGANGCGATCCGAATCAGCACGAGGCACTGCAGGCCGTGATCACCGAGGTGGGGCGGTTCTGGGCTCCGCCCAGTGATGATCCAGCGACGCCTCCACCCCACAGCACTGGTGCNGCCGTGGATCTCACCCTCGCAGCCGTTGGTGCCAGTGAGCCGTTGGAGATGGGGGGCGCCATCGATGCCATCGGAGCTGTTTCGGAACCGGATCATTACCGCGNTGCTGCTGCGTTGGATCCGAACTCATCNGCAGCGCTGTGGCATGGACGTCGAACCCTGCTGCGCACGGTGATGGAGTCCGTCGGCTTTGAACAACACCCGAACGAGTGGTGGCATTTCAGCCATGGTGATCAGCTCTGGGCCTGGCGCAGCGGTGCGNNTCAGGCGATCTATGCNGGTGCTCCCAGCANTTCCGCCACAGCTTGATCACCGAGCTTCTGCACATGGTCTCCGAGGCTGCGGCGCCCACCAGCCTCTTTCCAGCTGATGAACAGNGGCTCCANCGTCGTTTCCAGATCGTCCAGGGGCATCCGCTGGAGAAATGGTTGCGCCAATCGCTGCAGGTTTGGTGTGCCGCCNAGCCAGAGTTGGTACTGATTGACGCCACTGCCCACCAGTCCGATTTCGGCCATGTAGGGCCTCGCGCAGCCGTTTGGACATCCGGTCATGCGCACCAGCAGTGATTTCTCAATCTCCAGACGGCGGAGCAGGGCGTCGAGGCGTTCGAGCACATTCGGCAGGATCCGCTCCGATTCGGTGATGGCAAGACCACAGGTCGGCAAGGCCGGGCAGGCCATGGCATGCCGGGCGAGGGGTGCCGGAGCTTCCGGCACATCGAATCCCAGGGCTGCGAGCTCCTCACGGATGGAGGCCCGCTGTGGGGTGCCGATGTTGCAGAGCAGAAGGTCCTGATTCGCCGTCAGGCGGATTTCCAGTTGATANGTTTCGACGATCTTGCGCAACCCNGCTTTNATCTCTCCCTTGAGCCGCCCGCACAGCAACGGCAATCCAACGAACCAGCGGCCCGCCCGCTGCCGATGCCAGCCCAGATAATCCATCAATTTGGCTTTGGGTTCGTTNCGCAGACCCTTCAGTTGACCTTGGAAATAACGCTCTTTGAGCTCTTTTCGGAACCATTGGATCCCACGTTCCTCGAGCANGTATTTCATCCGGGCATGCCGGCGGATTCTTCGATCACCGTGATCCCTTTGAAGGGCAACAATCGCCTGAAGCAGTTCAAACACATCGGCAGCAGCGACATATCCCAGTGGATCGGCGATCCGTGCAAACGTTTCCTCTTTGTTGTGGGTACGGCCCATCCCGCCCCCGACGTAGACATTGCAGCCCCGCAGTTCACCCTGGGCATCGGTGAAGGCCACCAGACCGATGTCCTGGGTCAGCAGATCGACGGAGTTGTCACCGGGAACGGTGACAGCCACCTTGAATTTTCTTGGCAGGTAGGTGTCGCCGTAGAGAGGTTCNTTGTCGCTCCCTGAGAACAGGGCGGNATCGCGTTGATGTTCCCGGGCCTTGCGCACGGCTCGGGTCGGTTTGAACCGATANGAGAGATCCCCATCAACCCACAGATCGAGGTAGGAGCCCTCTGCGGCTTCCGGGCTGAGCAGATCTGCGATGTCGTCAGCTAGGCGACGGGCCGCCGGGTAGCCGGATTTCTCAAAGGGGGCAGGGGGTGCCATCACATTGCGGTTGATGTCTCCGCAGGCGGCAAGGGTCGACCCCATGTTCCGCACGATTGTTCCGATCACCTCCTTCAGGTCCGACTTGGCGATGCCATGCATCTGGAATGCCTGGCGGGTGGTGGCCCGAAGGGTTCCATCCCCGAGTCGATCCGAAAGATCGTCAAGGGCCAGGAACAGGGGTGCCGGNATGCGTCCGCCGGGGCTGCGCAGGCGCAGCATCATCTGCCAGGACTTTTCTTTTCCCTTCTCNCGCTTATCGCGATCGTCCTGCTGATAACTTCCGTGAAACTTCAGAATCTGAAGCGCATCTTCCGAGAAATTGGGCAGTTCGTTCTGAAGTTCAGTGAGCAGTGGCTCACGCAGGTGCTGACTATCAACCTTGCGCTGTTCTGCTTTGGGCAGCGCAAGGTTGATGTCAGTTTCAAGCACCGTTGGGCCGTCGCTCACGCACTTCCAGGATCAATAGATCGAAACTAGCGAAACGGCTTCCAATACAGTCGCGAACGGCTCTGTCGATGGCGTGACTTCAACGTTTCTTCTGGAGATCGGTACCGAGGAACTTCCAGCGGATTTCGTTCGTCTCGGACTGAAACAACTGGATGATCTGGTGTCNCGCGATCTGCGCGAGAACCGCCTCCTTTCGGGATCGATCACGACGACGGGGACACCGCGTCGCTTGATGGTTCGGGTTGACGATCTTCAGGAATGTCAGGACGATCTCACCGAGGAACGCAAAGGGCCGCCAGCGTCCCAGGCCTTCCGGGATGGTTCGCCGGCCCCTGCGGCCATTGGTTTTGCAAAACGCTGTGGCGTTGATCCAAACGATCTCGAGATACGCGAGACACCAAAGGGCCCGTTTGTTTTCGCCACAGTGCTCACCCCTGGNCGGGANAGTNTTTCGATCCTGCAGGACCTGATTCCCCTTTGGATCGATGCCCTGCAAGGGCGGCGCTTCATGCGCTGGGGCTCGGGGTCGCAGCGCTTCAGTCGTCCGATCCGCTGGCTCCTGGCTCTGTTGGGGACGGAGGTGATTCCCCTGGTCCTTCCGAACGGGGATCCTGAGATTCGCAGCGACCGTTTCAGTCGTGGCCATCGCCTGTACGGCGAACAACCTTTGCGGATTGATGCCGCNGAGACGTACGAGGGGCAACTGGCGCGGGTTGGCGTTGTCGTCGATCGTCGGAAGAGGGCTGATCACATCCGTTCAGCGATCGCTGCTGAGGCCGACCAACGCGATGGTCAACCCAACTGCCCCGACGCACTGTTCGAGGAGCTCGTCGATCTGGTTGAAGAGCCGCAGGTGTTGTGCGGCCGGATTGGCGAGCGCTTTCTCAAACTGCCGCCGGAGGTGATCAGCACCGTGATGCAGGCCCATCAGCGCTATGTCCCTCTGGACAAAAAGGGCGTGCTCCCTGACCCTCTCCGACTCACAGCCGAGCAGGTGTTGAGACCTGAATTTCTTGTGGTCGGGAACGGTCTGAAGCCTGCGTCAGACGTGATCATTCGTGGCAACGAGCGGGTGCTGGGTGCTCGTCTCGCCGATGCCGAATTTTTTCTCGATGTCGATCGGCGTCAATCCAGCGCGACCCGCCGGGATGCCTTGCACCGCGTCACCTTTGCTGAGGGGCTCGGCAGCCTGCGCGATCGCACGGACAGGATCGAGCAGCTGACGGATCTGCTCCTCATCCAGCTTGGGTTGGATCAGGATCAGAGCAGTGCAGCGCGCAGGGGTGCCCACCTCTGCAAACACGATCTGGTCAGTCAGATGGTGGGCGAATTCCCCGAGTTGCAGGGGTTGATGGGCGGCAAGTACCTGCTTCANGAGGGTGAGCCCAGGTCTGTCGCTCTGGCGGTTGTGGAGCATTACCTGCCGAGGGGTGCTGGTGATGACCTTCCCTCCACGGATGCCGGCGCTGTGGTTGCTCTGGCTGAACGTCTGGAGTTGTTGTTGAGCATCTATGCCAAAGGGGAACGTCCCAGCGGCTCGTCCGATCCTTACGCGCTCAGACGTGCGGGCAATGGTGTGCTGCTGATTCTCTGGAAGCAGGGATGGCGCCTCGATCTGAATGTTCTTCTGTCGAAGGCCCTTTCCATCTGGACCAGGTTGTTCCCCTCCTTTGCGATTGAGCCTGAATCACTGGGTGCTGAGATTGCCTTGCTTCTGCGCCAGAGGATCGTCTCCCTGCTGGAGGAGGAGGGGTTGCCGATCGATCTGGTGCAGGCCGTGGCCGGTGATGCTGTGAGTCACGAGCGTCTGCTGGCTGACCCTGTTGATGTTCAGGACCGGATCCTTCTGCTGCATCAGCTGCGGGACCAGGGACGACTGACTGCGGTTCAGGCCGTGGTTCAACGGGCNGCCAGGCTTGCGGAGAAAGGGGATCTGGATCAAGACCGCCTCAGCCCTGCNGATGTTGTGGAACCTGATCGCTTTGAATCCTCCAGNGAGCAAGCCATGCATGCGGTTGTCTGCAAGCTGGAACCGCTGGCGCAGACCCGTGCTTATGCACCCCTTGCCGATGCGCTGATCGAAGCGACTCCAGAGCTGGAGGCTTTTTTCGATGGAGANTCAAGTGTGATGGTGATGGCCGACGATCCCGAATTGCGTCGCAATCGCCTCAATTTGCTGGGTGTCCTGCGCAATCAGGCTTCTGTTCTGGCCCGTTTCGAGCTGATTCAGTCCTGAAGCATTGGCAAAGNGCTGCCCGCGGGCTATCGAAGAACTGCATCAACCATCACAGTCATGCCAGNCGACACCAACTCCACGCAGCAGCAACCTGTCGTCATCAAGCAGGGTGGAAACGGATTCGGCCTTGTTCTTGCAGCCCTGATCGTTGCGGGTGCTGCCATCTACGCCGTGAATGTCTGGTCCACGACCAAGAAGGAGACCGCCCCTGGCAAGAACGTTCAGCAGGGCATTGAAAAGCTGAAGGAGGGCGTGAACAAGGCGATTGAATCGCGGAAGTGAGGAACAGATCGATGCAGGTCAGGTCACCGATCTGATCTGATGAGCACGCCCAGGGTCTCAGCCGACCCTGGCGGTTTCCTTCTCTTTGTCNTTGTTCTTGGTCTTGGCCTGGGATTTCACCGCCTGCGCGGCCTCATCGGCAAGGAAGTCTCCCTCGGACCGCCCGACGGCGGAAGGCACGGGGTTGTAGTTGGACGGGGCCAATGCTTCTCCGCGGATCAGGCTCCCNAGCGTGCGCAGCGTCAACTTGATCTGCTGCCAGGGATTCATCATCACCACCCGCTTGTAGAGGTAACTGTCGAAGGTCAGCCTCTGCACGTCCTTGTCATCGCACATCTCCACGAACGCCTCCCGTGCAGCGTCATTGCGGTAGAAGATGCGCTGAAGGATGTCCAGAACGGCGTAGGTCGCACCGTATTTCCGATCCCAGCGCTTCAAGTAGGTGGACTTGATCTGCTTTTCGGTNGGGATCTCGCTTCCGTTTTTGGAGATCTCCACGATCGCTTCGGCGCACATCCGACCGCTCTTGGCTGCGAAATAAATCCCTTCCCCGGAGCTCTTGGTGACATAGCCGGCTGCATCACCGACCAGTGCCATCCGACCGACAACCCGGCGCGGACGTGGATGCTCCGGGATCGGATGGGCTTCGACTTTGATCACCTCACCCTTGAACAAACGTTTGGTGGCCCGTTCACGGATGCCCTTCTGCAGCCCTTTGATCAGGCTCTGGTTCTGCTGCATCGTGCCTGTGCCGACAGCCACGTGGTCGTACTTGGGAAACACCCAGGCATAGAAGTCGGGTGAGACATCCGTTCCCACGTACATCTCTGCGAGATCCTCGTAGTACGTCATCTCTTCAGGGGGCAGCTTGATGCGCTCCTGNAAGGCAATCGCCACGTTGTAATCNCCGGCATCCATGGCTTTCGCGACGCGGGAGTTGGCGCCATCGGCTCCGATGATCAGATCCACATCCAGCGTTTTCTGCACCCCGGTTGGTCCGCCACCGCTGTAGTCGGCGTAGTGAAGGGTGTAAGGGCCCTGACGGTTCGTTCCGGTCTCGATCTTCTGAACCAGTCCATTCACGAGGGTGGTGCCGAGGTCGGCGGCGCGNTTGCGCAGGAAGGCATCNAAGACCTCTCGGCGGCACATGCCGATAAAAGCGTTGTCGTCGTACCCAAGTGGGTCCAAGCGAATGTCGACCTCCCGATTCGAGGGGGAGATCATTTTCATGTTGCGGACCTTTCGGTCGATGATGCTGTCCGGCAGATCGAACTCCTCGACCATGCAAAGTGGGATCGCNCCACCGCAGGGCTTGGCATTGTCGAGCTTGCGTTCGAACAACCAGGTTTGAATCCCAGCCTTGGCGAGCACTTCAGCGGCACAGGATCCGCTCGGACCGCCGCCTACAACAGCAACACGCAACATCTCAGCACTCTCCGCTGGATTGTTTTTTGAAGCTACCACCGTGACCTCGGGCCACGTGGGCCCCCCTGGCACCCGCCCTTACGATCGATACAACACGCATTAAAGCTGTGGTTAGGGCAGCCCCAGCACGACGTCGCCAGCAAGAGGATATCCCTTTGGCGCGTCGTTCACGCCCGGTTGAACGCCGCTCCGGAGGTGGCGTCGGTCTCTTTCTGGCATGTGTGTTTGTTTGCGGAGCCAGTGTGGCCGCCGTTCTGTTCGGGCCGGAGCTGATGGCTCGTCTGAATCAAGAGAAAGCTTNGGTTGTGGAGATGGATCCTCAACCCGATGCGGATGGAAGGCTTCTGGGTCACTTCCCCTATGCCGAAGCTCTNAACAACCGCTTGATCGTNGTTGCGCCCGGCCTGGAGCTTCATCAGGATGCAGCGGATGCGTTCGCTGCCATGCAGCAGGCCGCGTTGGCTGATGGCATCGATCTGCGGTTGCTTAGCGCCTATCGCTCCCATGAGCTGCAGGAGACGATCTTTTTCGATGTGGCCTCGGAGCGGAATCAGACGGCCGAGGAGCGTGCCCTCGTGTCNGCTCCTCCGGGGTACTCCGAGCACAGCACNGGCTATGCGATCGATCTGGGAGATGGNCGAGCGCCGGAGACGAATCTTTCTCCNGATTTTGAGCTCACCAGCGCCTTTCGCTGGCTTCAGGATCATGCGGCCAGATATCACTTTGTTCTCTCGTTTCCCGTCGGAAATCCTCAGGGTGTGAGCTACGAGCCTTGGCACTGGCGATTCGAGGGCACCGCTGATGCGCTCCGGTTGTTCGAACCGGCCCGTCGTCTTGCTCAGACGCCCTCTTGAGCTGCCCGGAGCTGCTGGCACCTGCTGGCGACTGGGACGCGCTGCGGGCGGCTGTCTCGTCCGGTGCNGATGCCGTNTACTTCGGCGTGGATGCCTTCAACGCCCGCCAACGGGCTGAGAACTTCCGCATCGATGACCTCCCAGAGGTGATGACCTGGCTGCATCAGCGGAGGGTGCTCGGTTTTCTCACGTTCAACGTGCTCGTGTTCAGCGATGAACTCACGCGCGCAGCGGACCTCTTGATCGCTGCTGATCGAGCGGGAGTTGATGCCGTGATTGTGCAGGACGTTGGTCTCTGCACCTTGGCGCGCCAGCTCGTTCCCGCGCTGCCCGTGCATGGGTCCACCCAGATGTCGATCACCAGTGCGGCAGGGGTGGAGCAGGCGGCCGCACTGGGTTGTCAGCGGGTGGTGCTGGCCAGGGAACTGTCGCTTGCCGATCTGGAGCGATTGCAGAANCAGCTGCAGACGCGTCGCTTGAGCATGCCCCTGGAGGTCTTTGTCCATGGGGCGTTGTGTGTGGCCTATTCAGGCCAGTGTCTGACCAGTGAGTCGCTCGGCCAACGCAGTGCCAATCGTGGGGAGTGCGCTCAGGCTTGCCGACTTCCTTACCAGTTGATCGTCGACGGAGAAGCCAGGGATCTTGATGATCAGCGTTATCTGCTCTCACCCCAGGATCTGGCGGCGTGGGAGCTGTTGCCCCAGCTGCAACGCATCGGTGTCGCCAGTCTCAAGATCGAAGGGCGGCTGAAGGACGCCAAGTATGTGGCAGCCGTCACGGATGCCTATCGCCGCCGTCTTGACGACAGCGCCCCCGCATCCATGCATCGTCAGATGGAACTGGCCTTTTCCCGCGGGCTGTCAAGCGGTTGGCTGGAGGGGCTAAACCACAGACGGCTTGTTCACGGTCGCTGGAGCAAGAAGCGCGGCCCCCTTGTGGGGTCACTGCTCAGCGTGGATCGCAGCGGTTGTCTGCGGATTCGGACCAGCGAGCCACTGCAGCCGGGGCAGGGGCTCGTGTTGGAGATCGCCGCCCAGGATCCGCTCCAGCCGCCGCGGGAGGTCGGCGGACGGGTGATGCGTTGTGAGCGCCTCGGACGCGATTGTCTGAAGGTGCAACTGGGTCCAGGACGTCTTGAAACCCGCGCTCTGCAACCCGGAGCGTCGGTGTGGCTCACCAGTGACCCAGCCTGGTTGAACCGCTGGCAGCGGGCTGTTCAGAAACGCGTGCCTGTCACNGATCGGGTGNTGTCCCTGCGGGTGTCGGGTCGGATCGATCACCCCCTGCGCCTCGATNTGCTGGAACCGGAGTGTCCCGGTCTGAGCCTGGAGAGTTCGATGCCGTTGCAGGCCGCCAACCAACGTTCCCTCGATGATCAGCGTCTAAGGGATCAGCTCGGACGTCTCGGTGGCAGTGGATGGCGCCTGTCTCGGCTTGAGCTGCACATGCAGGACGGGCTGTTTCTGCCGGTGGCTGAGTTGAATCGTCTGCGCCGCGACTTGGTGNAGCGTCTCGATCAGCTCGAGAACGCCGTGGGAACAGGTCTTCAGACTCAAAANCGGAANGGNTCGNCTGAGCCATCCGTGGTGCTCCANCGGCTNTTGNCCCAGCCAGCCGCTCCAGCACAGACGGACGCCGGTCTTGTGGTGCTGGTGCGCAATCTCACGCAGCTGAGGGCGCTGGCGGCTCTGCCGACGGCTTCTGTTCCGATCCGTTCCGTGGTGGTGGAGCTGGATCAACCCCGTGAGCTGCGTGAAGCTGTTGGCATCGGGCGTGGGCATTGGCCTGAAGGCATCTGGCTCGCCGGAGCCCGGATCACACGACCGAATGAGCGCTGGACGCTGGACCCTTTGATCCGTGCGGAACCNGACGGCTTCCTGGTGCGGAATGCCGATCAACTCGAGGCCCTGACGCCCCTGGCTGCTTGCATCGGTGATTTTTCGCTCAACACCGCGAACCCCCTCAGCTTCAACTGGTATCGCCAGCACTGGGGCTTGGAGCGCCTGACCGCCAGTTATGACCTGAATCTCTCCCAGCTGCTGGATCTCGCCGCGGGCGTTGAGGCGTCACGGCTTGAGGTGACCCTTCACCAGCACATGCCCCTGTTCCACATGGAGCACTGTGTGTTCTGCGCCTTCCTCTCCGATGGCCATGACCACACCGATTGCGGCAGGCCCTGTGAGCTGCACAACGTCGCACTGCGGGACCGCAGCGGCGTGGAGCATCCATTGAGGGCGGATCTCGGTTGTCGGAACACCCTGTTCAATGGCACCGCTCAGACGGGTGTGGAAGGGTTGCCGACGCTGATGGCAGCTGGATTGTGCCGGTTCCGTCTGGAATTGCTGGACGAAGATGCCGAGGCCACGCAGCGGCGGGTGAGGCTCTATGCCGATGCGCTGTCAGGCCAGCTTCCTCCACGCCAGGTCTGGCAGCAGGAGCGCATCAACCACCAGCTGGGTGTTACACGTGGAAGCCTGCGCGAGAATGGTCCGGAGCGGACCAGTCAAATCTCACGTTGAGATATCCTGTCGCCCTGCGCCTTTGGGCGTTCTTCACAATTCCTAACGGTCAGCCTGCATGAGCGCCCAGCAAAAGGCGATTCGCAACATCGCGATCATCGCCCACGTTGACCACGGAAAGACGACCCTGGTCGACTCCCTGCTGGCCCAGTCGGGCATCTTCCGCGACAACGAAGCGGTACCCACCTGCGTGATGGACTCCAACGACCTGGAGCGTGAGCGCGGTATCACCATTCTCTCCAAGAACACTGCNGTCACTTACAAGGACACGCGGATCAACATCGTGGACACCCCTGGTCACGCCGACTTCGGTGGTGAGGTGGAGCGGGTGCTGGGCATGGTGGATGGCTGCCTGCTGATCGTTGANGCCAATGAGGGCCCCATGCCCCAGACCCGGTTTGTGTTGAAGAAAGCGCTTGAACAGGGCCTGCGTCCGATTGTCTTTGTCAACAAGATCGATCGCGCTCGCGTGGATCCTGAGACAGCTGTTGACAANGTTCTGGATCTGTTCATCGAACTGGGCGCGGACGACGACCAGTGCGATTTTCCTTATTTGTTCGGCAGTGGTTTGGGTGGTTTTGCCAAGCCGGACATGAAGACCGACAGCGAGAACATGCGGCCGCTGTTCGATGCGATCCTTCGCCATGTTCCACCCCCGGTGGGCGANTCCGAGAAGCCGCTTCAGCTGCAGATCACGACCCTCGATTATTCCGATTTCCTGGGTCGCATCATCATCGGAAGGGTGCACAACGGTGTGATCAAGCAGGGGCAAAGCGCCTCGTTGATCAAGGACGACGGCAGCATCAAAAAGGGTCGTATCAGCAAACTTCTGGGATTCGAAGGTCTTCAACGGGTTGAGATCGAGCAGGCAAGCGCTGGTGATCTGGTTGCTGTGGCCGGCTTCGATGACGTCAACATCGGCGAAACCATCGCCTGTCCGGATGAACCCACAGCTCTGCCATTGATCAAGGTGGACGAACCCACCTTGCAGATGACCTTTGTGGTCAACGACTCACCTTTTGCTGGCAAGGAAGGCAAATTTGTCACCAGTCGTCAGGTGCGTGATCGCTTGCAGCGGGAACTGCTCACCAATGTGGCGCTGCGGGTGGAGGACACCGATTCCCCGGATCGTTTCGCTGTCAGCGGTCGCGGTGAGCTGCATCTCGGCATNCTCATCGAGACGATGCGCCGCGAGGGATATGAATTCCAGGTGTCCCAGCCCCAGGTGATCTTCCGCACCATCGATGGAACTCCCTGTGAACCTGTGGAGACGCTTGTCATGGACGTGCCCGAGGAGGCTGTGGGTGGCTGTATCGAAAAACTGGGCACCCGCAAGGGAGAGATGCAGAACATGGAGACCGGTCAGGACGGCCGCACGCAGCTGGAATTCATCGTTCCTTCCCGCGGTCTGATCGGTTTCCGCGGTGAGTTCATTCGTGCCACCCGTGGCGAGGGAATCATGAGCCACTCCTTTTTCGAGTACAGGCCGATGCTTGGCGACTTCGATACCCGTCGGAACGGTGTGTTGATCGCCTTCGAGGAAGGCACGGCAACCTTTTATGCCCTCAAGAACGCCGAGGACCGTGGTCAGTTCTTCATCTCACCTGGCACCAAGGTTTACAAGGGGATGATCATTGGTGAGTACAACCGTCCTCAGGATCTGGAGATCAACGTCTGCAAGACAAAGCAGCTCACCAACATGCGCTCTGCCGGAGCTGATGAGCTGGATACCCTTCAATCTCCGATCCAGATGACTCTGGAACGGGCCCTCGAGTACATCGGTCCAGGCGAAATGCTTGAAGTGACGCCTGAATCCATTCGTCTGCGCAAATTGCCAGCCAAAAAGATGGCCAAGCGCTGATGCCGGANACGGATCCCCGTTTTCAGCAGGCGATCAAGCTGTTCAATGC
This sequence comes from Synechococcus sp. MED850, assembly GCA_002700765.1. The sequence goes on along the minus strand of PAEP01000020.1, from coordinate 61,660 downwards.
AGGCGAGTGGTACTCCGCTCATGATGTGTTTGAAGAGATCTGGCATGAAACGGCAGACCCAGAGCGTCGCAGCGTTCAGGGCATTCTTCAGGTGGCCGTNGCTCAACTGCATTTGCAGAGAGGCAATCAACGCGGAGCAACCATCCTGTTTGGTGAGGCTCTCGGCCGTCTGAGGAGACCGGGTACACCCGATCTCGGTCTTGATCTCGAAGGACTGTGTGTCTGTGTTGCNGAGCGCCTGCGTTTGCTTCAGCAGGGCGACGATCCCGAGTTGTGCACTGTCCCTGAATTGGGCTTGAACCGNGAAATGGGAAGTANCGTCCCCAGATTCGAGGCCGACTGCTGATTGTGGCTGCGTCTTTGCTGCGCAGGATCAGAATCCTGACCTGTCTTTTACCCGTTCTGGCCCTTCTCTCATCNGCTGCACCTTGTCAGGCGAATGAGCAGGCGGAGGTTGATAACAAAATCACGATTGAATCGGACCAGCAGTCAGCGGACAACACAACGGGTGTGGTGACGGCCAGCGGCAATGTCCGGTTGGTGCATGCAGGTCGTGGCGTTGTCGCGACCAGTCGCCAGGCGCAGTATTTCTCCAAAGAATCCCGCATTGTGTTGAGCGGCGATGTTGATGTGGTTCAGGAGGATGGCAATCTGATCCGTGCCGACCGTGTGATCTATCTGCTCGACGACGAACGGGCCGTGGCCATGCCANATGAAGGGGGGCAAGTGTTCAGTCAATGGCAGCTCAAGCAGGGGGAGGTGATCAGCCCACCGGTCATGCCATGAGTCTCTCTCTCGAGCAGGTGAGCTTCACCATTGCCGGAAGGGTTCTGGTGAAGCAAGTGTCGCTTGAACTGGGCAGAGGCGAAGTTGTTGGTTTGCTCGGCCCCAACGGTGCTGGTAAAACCACAACGTTCAATCTCGTGATCGGTCTTTTGCGGGCCGACAGCGGTCGAGTGAACCTGGATGGCCGAGATGTGGCAGATCTGGCCATGCCCCAGAGGGCTCGTCTCGGGATCGGCTACCTGCCCCAGGAACCCAGTGTGTTTCGTCAGCTTTCGGTGCGTGAGAACCTTGATATTGCACTGGATCAAACGGACCTCAATCGCCANCAGCGACGGGAACGTCGCGATCAATTGATTGAGGAGTTTCATCTCACCGCCTTCATGGATCGGCGTGGATTCCAACTCTCAGGAGGGGAACGCCGCCGTTGTGAAGTGGCTCGAGCCCTTGCTGTCGGCGTTGAAGGACCTCGTTATCTGTTGCTCGATGAACCCTTTGCCGGCGTTGATCCCCTTGCCGTCGCTGATTTGCAGGCATTGATTCAGTCGTTAAGNAGCCGCGGAATGGGCATCTTGATCACCGATCACAACGTCAGGGAAACATTGGCGATCACTGATCGNTCCTTCATTCTTAACGACGGCTCCATTCTTGCTTCAGGCGCTCCTGATCTGGTGGCAGCGGATCCAATGGTGCGTCGCCACTATCTCGGTGAGGACTTCCAGCTTTGAGACTGTTCAGTCACNTCTCCCGNCGCATNTCCCTGCTGGACCGCTGGCTGCTGTCGGAACTGATCGGTCCGCTTCTGTTTGCACTCGCTGCGTTCACGGTCGTTTCGCTGTCCGTGGGCGTGATGTTCGATCTTGTANGACGCATCGTTGAGTCCGGTTTGCCGGCATCCATCGCGTTTCAGGTGATGGCGTTGAAATTGCCCAGCTTCATGGTCATCTCTTTTCCGATGGCGACGTTGTTTGCCACGCTTTTGGCCTACAGCAAGTTGTCGGCCAACAGTGAACTCAAGGCTCTGCGGAGCGTGGGAGTCGGCACGGTCAGGCTTGTCGCTCCTGCGTTGGTGCTCTCCATCCTGCTCAGTGGNTTGACGCTGATTTTCAATGACGTGATCGTCCCACAGGCGAATCGCAGTGCTGAATCAACATTGCAGCGNGCGTTGGGGAGATCTCTCGCGACGGAGAAGGGAAAGGACATTATTTATTCCCGTTTTGGTCGTGTTCAGGACAGTGAAACGAATACATCCAAAGGCCGAGGCCTGACCCAGCTGTTTTACGCCAGGCGATTTGAAGACGGAGAAATGATTGACGTCACGGTTCTCGATTTCTCGCGAGCTGGATTTCGCCAGATGCTGGTTGCTGATCGTGCTCTATGGAATGAAACGGAAGCGAAGTGGCAATTCATCAAAGGACAGATTCTGACCTTGAACACCAATGGCAGCACAACGCGCGTCGATTTCGATCGCTACCTCTATCCCCTTAGTGCTGGACCGTTGCGGGTGGCGCAATTGCCCAAAGACGCTCAGAACATGACCATCCGTGAGGCGATTGCAGCGGAATCTCTGTATCTGGAGGCGGGCAACAGNAAGGAGGCACGTCGGTTGCGGGTTCGCATCCAGGAGAAGTTCACCTTCCCGATGGCCTGCATCGTCTTCGGTCTGATCGGNAGCAGTCTTGGNGCGCGTCCTGGCTCAAGAACGAGTCGCAGTCAGGGATTTGGCATCAGCGTTCTGTTGATTCTGGGCTACTACGTGTTGAGTTTCAGNTTCAGTTCTCTCGGTGTAAAAGGCACCCTTCCTCCAATACTCGCCGGATGGCTTCCTGTATTGATCTCGCTGGGCAGCGGTGGATTGTTGCTGCGTCAGGCCAGTCGTTGAGTCAGGCCGGCAGAATTGTGGTCTATTGAGCTCCTTTGGTGCTGACTGCCCCGATCGATGCGGTGACCACACTCGGATTCATCGCATTCCTCCTTCTGTTGCTGGCTTTGCCCGNCTCGTTCTGGGCAGCGTCCAGCAGGGAAGCCTCTCCTGTTGTGCGCATGCTGGTCGCAAGCGCCAATCTGNTGNTNACCGCTCAGTTGGTTCTGCGTTGGTGGCAATCGGGCCATTTCCCGATCAGCAACCTGTANGAGTCCCTGTGTTTTCTGGCCTGGGCCTGCACCCTTACGCAGTTGCTGGTTGAACGCAATTGGAGATCACCGATTGTTGCGGCGGCGGCCACACCGATGGGATTGGGGTGCNTCGCATTTGCCAGTTTTGCNTTGCCGGACAGCTTGCAAAGTGCGGCTCCTTTGGTGCCAGCCTTGCGATCCAGTTGGTTGGTGATGCACGTCAGCGTGATCATGGTGAGTTATGCCGCCTTGCTGGTGGGTTCACTGTTGTCATTGGCGGTCTTGCTCACCGATCGCGGTGAAGCGTTGCAATTACGAAGCAGCTCCATCGGAAGCGGTGGTTTCCGCCAGGCCTTGGCGACGGGGGATGCCGACGTGTTGGAACTTCGATCTGTTCAATTGAGCACCGGAGAACAGCTGGACAGCTTGAGCTATCGAACGATCACGGTCGGCTTTATGTTGTTGACAGTGGGCATNATNAGCGGTGCCGTCTGGGCCAATGAGGCTTGGGGAAGCTACTGGAGCTGGGATCCGAAGGAAACCTGGGCGCTGATTTGTTGGTTGGTCTACGCCGCCTATTTGCATACACGTCTGAGTCGAGGATGGCAGGGCAGACGTCCGGCCATGGTTGCTGTCGTTGGCCTTGTGGTGATNGCTGTTTGTTATATCGGTGTGAATTTATTGGGGATTGGTCTGCATAGCTATGGCTGGTTTTTGTAATTTCTTTACGAATGGTTTCTATCTGACGGCCATGTGAGGGCGACAACCAAGACCAAGGTGTGGTCAGCAAGACAGACGTCATCGAGGCAACGTGGAATGCCAGCTTGTCTTTTCGGATAGGCTTCGTGTCCACGATGATTTCAAGTGGACCACGCATTCCTGCGCCTTGTTAACGTGATGGATGGTTTGAAATCCTGTCGCAAACCCTGATTCTGTCAGACATTGTCCTGATTCCCTGAGAATTTTGACGGGTTTTTGAGGGGCGGCATCAACACCGGGACAAAAAATTCCCGGATTTGGCTTGGTGAACCTGATGATTTGGTGATGGCCTGCAATGATTTCGCCATGTTCAGAGGGATTTGGCCTTGCTTCGGCATGCAGATTTCAGGCTGGATCACAGCTCCAAGGCTGGCATGAACGTCATTTCGGCTTGCGGTCTGGCAGGATTGGTGAGATAGGATTAAGTTAGATCAGAGATTATTCCTGATTTGCTCTACAAATGCATGGGTGATCTCATGCACCACATCCCGCCATTGAGCTGAACGACGACACACGCTTCTTTTCTGGACAGAATGAGCCGAGCACCAAGATGCAGTCGAAACCGTTCCTGCATCTCGGTCAAAATTCGCAATTTTGGGACCATTTCGAGGCTTTTTCGTATACGAGGTCAAAAATTCGATCTCTGATTCACCACTAGATCTGGTGTAGGGGTTGGTTTGTGTCACTAGATGTGGTGTAATAGATGTAGTTCATCAATTGATTCGATGCTCACTGGTGCTGAACTTCTGAACAAGGTCAAAGATCTTGGTGACGTCTCAAAGTCTGATCTGGTTCGTTCCTGCGGCTATGTTTCCACCAAAAAGGACGGTGGGGAGCGTCTTAACTTCACTGCCTTCTATGAGGCTCTCCTGGAAGCAAAGGGTGTGGCTCTTGGCGGTCCTGGCGTCGGCGGCATCGGGAAAGGTGGTCGCAAACTTTCCTATGTGGCGACTGTGCAGGGAAATGGCAACCTCTTGATTGGTAAGGCCTACACGGCCATGCTGGATCTCGAGCCCGGCGATGAATTTGAGATCAAGCTTGGACGCAAGCAGATTCGTCTCATCCCTGTGGGCGGAACTGATGAAGAAGACGACACCAACGATGACGGCGAAGAGGCGTCATCCTCCGAGTTCTGATCGGCGGATGAATCGTGATTCGTTGGATGCAGCACGGTGTTGATCACCGGTTGCATCTAACGATTTTTTTAATGGTAATCAGGATTCGCTTTGTATTTGTTGCATTCCTTTAGATCGCAAGTAGCTTGGCTCTGTGATGGGGATTGCACCAATCTTGAGATTGTGCTTTTGCAAGATAAGGATTTCATCGTGCGTCCTTGGATTCATTGCGCTTACCTCGACTCAGTTCATCTGCTTGGAAGCACGAGCAGACATTAAGGTTCGTGCAAAATCTGGGTTGAAAACCAAGATCAACGGCCGACTCAATGGGTCTTGCCGTAAGGGGGTTTGTCGAATTTCAGGAGGCCAGCGGGGTGGTAAACGAAATCGTCTTCTGTTTCACCGTCTCAAACAATTGGATACTCGAGGGAAAAGCATTAAAAAGATCAAACTTAATCTTGGCAATAAAAAAGTAAGATCAGTTTTCCTGGGTGTGACTGATCGAAAAGGTGCTTTTCTTGATACTCCTTTTGTTCTCTCCGGAAAAGCTGATTTGATTGTTTTGGCACCGGGTGGATTGAACATTAATGGTGCAAGTTTTCGGAATGTCAATAATCTCACTTTGGCGGCATCCTCCAGTGTGCAGATGGATGAGGGTCGTAGCTTTGATCTGTTGAAGACAACCCCAGAACAAGTCTCTACACTTCGATTGCCAAATGACGTGTCCTTGAGTGAGTCGTCGAAGCGATTTCTTCCCTCCGGCAATCGACACAGTGGCAAAGATTTAATGAATCCATTTGATAACGGCCCCATTAAAGTCAGTGGACTTTTAAGTGTGGATCGAGATCTTCTTGTCGTAGCTGAACAACCGATCCATTTAACCGATTCACATCTGAGTGTTGGAGGCGATGTACATATCGAGTCCAGATTGTCGCGTATTAATTTTCCAACAAAGTCTGTGGATGTCCTGAACCGTGACAAACGTTTGAGCGCGATTCAGATCGACAACGTTCGTGGCCAGTTTTCTGGTGATCTTGGACTTGTCTCTCGATCTGGGTCTGTTGGCCGTTCGGTAACTGGTTTGTCCGTTTTTGATTCAGATCTTTCTGCTGACGGGGATCTGCATGTTTCTGCAAAAGCTTCACCCAACTCACCGTTTAGTGAAAGTACAGGTATTGACCTTCGCTCCTCTAATTTTAATGCTGATTCAATTGATCTAAAGGGCCGTGGGGGCAGCTCATCAGATCAGATCCTAAACAGGGGTATTGATATGGATAACACGAGTTTGATAGCTGCTCAACGCATTTCTATGGTCGGCAAAGGTGGAGATGGGCGTAAACATGTCCAAGGCATCGTCTTATGGCCAAAGTCAACGATTAAGTCGCTCCGTGCTGACATTTCGATCAAAGGTCTTGGTGGAGATGATGCTGGAATTGGTCTGCAAGGACTCCTCATCGATTCCCGTGGAAACCTTGTTGCCCAATCGGATCTCAAACTCTTTGGAGTGGCCGGATCTAGTCGAGCACCCCATCAAGGCTCTGGTATTTATATAGGAAACAAGACAAGACTTAAAGCAGATAACGTGTTGATATCGGGTATTGGTTCAGATCTTACTGATTCCACTTCAAGGTTGCCTGTTAAACAAAAGAATCAGCTTAAGTGGAACTCTGGTGTTTTCATCAGTCCGCACACTCATATAAAAACCAGTGGAAACTTACAAATAGATGGTGAAGGGGGATATGGTCATCAGTTACTTGATGGTGTATCCATCAGTGGTTCATATGTAGTCTCTAAAGGTGATGTCAGCTTGTTTGGCATTTCTGGATATGGTGACACTATCCAAGACTCTTTTGGCCTTTATTTAGAGGGTACCGATATTAAAGCTAAGAATATTTGGTTTACTGGCTTCTCGTCTGATGATAATGAAAAGGTAAACACTCAACTTCTTGATGGTATTCACCTTGGCAACACCAACGTCGTTGCAAAAGGGTTCATTGATGCATTCGGACAAACGGGAACAAGCCAAAATATGACTAATAGTGCCGGTTTCTATGCCTTCGGTTCGACATTAAAGGCAGGATCAATGTGGTTGCTTGGTAAACCTGGAGCCTATTCACAGATCGATGGACGAAATTCGAATCAGTCTGGACTTACTGCCTCTGACCGTGAGTCAAAGATAGCGGGTCAGTCCTCTGGCAAGAATGTCGGATTATGGTTAAAGGAATCTACTCTGAAGACGTCTCGTGGAGATTTATATCTGACTGGTGTTGGAGGTGATGGTGAAACAAAACTGCATGGAATATGGCTTGATAAGACGACGGTCAATGCGAAGAATGGAGTTCTTGATATTTTGGGTGAATCTGGATCAGGAGGAAGAAGAATGTATGGAGTTTTTGCAAGGAATAGTGATTTAAAAGCTCAACAACATGCAATTTTAAATGGTCGAAGCATGAATAGCCCGCTTGGATCTAACAATATAGGCATCAAAATTAATGATAGTTCCCAACTGAAATCTCCTAATATCTTATTGCATGGTGAAGGTGGTAATTCAAAAGGTTTAGGCCAAATTCTTGATGGTGTATTAGTTCAAAATGCTCGCTTGAATGCATCCAATAAATTAGATGTTGTTGGATATGCTGGNACTGGCNTGAATGTACANCAAAGTAACGGNATAGGCTTGTATNANAAGGCTAAATTAATTGGCGATAAAATAAATTTACGNGGCTACGGTGTCCCNAAANATCCACAAGACATATCAGATCAACAAGCTATATCGGATCAACGAATTACTGNNANAATTGNTGNTNATTCAGATGGATTNNATAATCACGGTATAGCTATTAATGAATCTATGGTCAAGGCGAACCATTCTCTTGTNCTGAAGGGTGATGCTGGTTTTGGNCAAAANTATTTGGATGGTGTGCATATGAACCACTCTGATTTATTTTCTGAGTCAAAATTAAAAATNATTGGCAAAGGAAATCCTTTAGGCAATTCATTCGAACATAGTTCTGGGATTTATTCTCATGATACGCGCATGATTTCTGATGGATTACTTAAGCTAGCTGGAGACGGTGGCTTGGGTGAACGTATTAAAAAAAGCCACGGCATTGAATTGTCGTCGTCGTTCATTGATGGCATGAATGTAAAAATAGTTGGCAATGGTGGNGGAGGTGGACGTCTTAATCGTCAAAGTACTGGAGTTCTTACTTTAACAATTCATCCTTCAATTCTGATCATTCAATGTCTGTCCGTGGTTCTGGAGGACATGCCTTTAAGGTTGACTATGGAACGGGCATTGTTGTTGAAGATTCCACTTTCGACTCGAGTGGATGGCTGCACTTGCGCGGTTTAAGTGGTTATGGATTTGAAAAAATGAAAGAAAGTTTAGGAATTCATTTGAAACGTTCAAAACTCAAGAGTGACTCTATCCGTCTTGTTGGTAAGCCTGGCGATCCGGATGAAGACACGCTTACCTCGGCTCAAAATAAAGTTGCTTGGGGTGAACTTAATCAAGGAATTGCTATTAGGAAATCTCGACTTAAGGCAACAGATCAACTTGTTTTGAGAGGCGTGGGAGGAGAAGGAATTTCACAATTGGACGGAATATTTATTCAGGATGGTTCTTTGAAGGCTGGACAGCATTTGAACATGACTGGTGAGGGTGGTAGTGGTACAAATCTTCATTCCACAGCAGGAATTATTGCTCTTGAAAATTCAAGTATCCAATCACCCTCTATTTATCTGAAAGGTAAGGGAGGTGTAAGTACGATCCAAAACGATGATTCTCAATTTTCTGATAGTTACTACAACGATGGTATCTATCTCGAGGAGTCAACGGTCAGTACTCTTCCTTTAAAGGGTATTGAACCGATCACTCGTGAACGACCATCAATGGTCCTACAAGGATTTGGTGGTGAGATTAGAGTTGAGGACGATGTTCCATTCGCCCGTGGTGACTTAAATTCTGGTGTAGTGCTTTGGGATGTTGATTTTATCGGTGCCAGCTCTTCAAGGATTTTTGGTTATGCAGGTAAACCACCCAAAGGCAANCTGAATACAGGTNTTGAAATTAGGAATGACTCAAATTTGCGTTTTATNTCTGATCCTGGTTTTGATGGCCCAGCAGTCTNTCTTTTTGGCAAGGCATTTTCCGGTAATGATAAAAATACTGCAGTTAAAATCAAGGACTCGCAACTTTCTTCACCATTTGCCGATTTGAAAGTTGTTGGAAAAGGTGCAAAACAATCTGACGGAAGACTCAACCAAGGTGTTCGTCTGATCGACACTTCAGTTGCGGTTGGAGATTCTGATCATACTGAGCAGCATGATTTTTTCCTTACTGGTCATGGTGGTCGTGGTAACCGCTCTAATAGTGGAGTGTATGTAAAAGGCAAAAGTCAAACTCAAAGATTTGATGTTACTGGAAGTATCTTTGTCAAGGGTAAAATAAGAGAGGATGAATGGCGTAAACACCCCTCAGTCTTCATTAATAATGTGCGTCTTTCCGCAGGTGAAGACCTGAATTTAATTGCTGATCGCTCTGTAAAATTGAGGTCAACAGGTCTTGATGCAGGTAACAATCTGTTTATGAAAGCCTATTCGATTGAACTTCAAGACACTTCCATTCAAGCCGGTGATCAGATATCGATACAAGCCGAACAGCTCTCGGTTGATTTGTCGCAAATTATTGATGCTGCTTATCAGTCCGATGACCAGCAGTCGGATCAATCTGTTTCTGTTGACGATGCTGTTCCAAGCAAATCTTCCCAACTCAGCCAGAATCTTACGCTGCAACAGATTGAGCAGCAGATTCTGATGCGCGAGCAGACAGCGGTCAGTCGGTTGTCTCGTACGCTTGGTTTAGAACGTATTCAACCCATGGGCTTGAGTGATATTCAAAGGATGCTTAGATCTTCCATGCAAAGAAATTTTGATTCTCTGCCAATTCAGAACAAATAGGAAGTACTCAGATATAAGCCACGGTTGAGTAATGTGTTTTGTGATTTGCCAAATCGATCATCATTTTGGCTCTTGTAATCAACAATTCCAAGGTCGACTCTGAAATTGTTTTCTCTTGTTTGGTAACGCATTAACAGTCCGTAGGACAATGCAGAATTTGTAAATTCACGATGTGACCGATTTGTTCTCAATCCACCACCTCCTCCATAGGGCACCAATTGAAAGCGTCCCTGCTTCCCATCGGCAAACGTCCAGGGTAGTTCGATGACTCCAAGCCACCCACTGTCACCACTGGCCCATTGAGCCGGAAGACCTAGCAGACCTTGATCGGCTCCCAAAACAAAACCCATCGAAGGCAGTAAAGGATTCAAGGCAACTTGGCCTGCCAGTTCTGCTTTGAACATCCATGATGTTGAGAGATCCCACTCCATCATCAACTGTCCGCCAAGGCTGAGGGCTTTGCCGACATCAACACCACGTTCCAGCCGTTGTTGACGTTGGTGATCAGGCAGGCTTGCCGATACACCCTGCAGGGCATAAAGGGTTGCCATCCAGCGATTGTTCTTCCCGGCTCCTATGCCATTGATTCCAACTCTTGCAAAGGCTCCTCTTGGTTCACGGTCCACGGATTCAAGATCTGTTGTCTTTTTCTTGATCGGTTGGCCATCAACGAGCAGACGTGTTTGATCTCCACTCAGTGAACCAAACAGTGACCAGTTCTGGAACCGTGAACGATGGACATTCCAGTCAAGTTGAATGGTGCCTTGCTTTGTGCGATAAGAGATCAATGATCGACGACTTGGACTATCAATCAGTCTCCGCTGGCTAAATCCACCTGCCAGTGTGAGATCAATCGTTGGAGCTACGAGAAATCGGTAGCTGACGGATCCCAAGAAGGAGCCAAAGTCAGGAACTGTATTTCCATTTAGCTCTGTAAAGAGTAGAAACTGATCGTTCCTTTGGAACAATTGTTCTTTGCTCAGTATTGTGACTCCTCGCATCTCACCAGTGCCATGACTTCCATCATTGCTTGCTTTGATCAGGCCGGCCCAAGGGAATTCTCTGGGTTCAACACTCACGACGAGTGATGTATCACTGACTTGGCTTCCCAGTCGCTTAAGTTGTGCTTGCAGTCGCTTGATCGTGCGATCATTGCGGATGTCACTTAGCTGACTATTTAACGTAAAGATATTCAGGGCTTCCTTTTTAAGTGGTTCCAGTTGTTTTTGGACGCGATCATTCAATCTTTCATCCGGGCCTGTAACTCTTATTTCCAAGATGCGGCCTTCGATCAGTTCGAGTTGGCCATTTTTTTCTATGGAATTCACAAAAACTCTTGAATTGATGTAGCCATCACTGATCAATCTTGTTGTCAATGCAGCCGCGCAGGCGTCAAGTCGCTCTTCGTTTTTGGTCACTCTCGAGCATTGGTCAAATATTTCCTTGATTTGCTGATCATTGTATGGTAATTCTCCAACCACAACCGGTTGTGTTGATCGGCTTGAATGTTCAGGAATATTGTTTTGTATTGGTGTTGATTGGCCTTTTTGATTCAGTGCATCGTCCACCTCGATATTGTTGTCATTGGTTTGTGGCTTTGGTCTTTCGATCCGATTTGGTCCAGGCAGTCGTACTGGTCCTGGTTGAGTGTTTGGCGTCACCAATTGAGCCAGTAAGACAGCCGAATGGATCACCAAGGTTTCCCCATCAGTAGGGGCGCAGCCCAGAAGTATGGATGGTTCATTCCCTTCTGCAGTTTGATCTCTTGCCGGCGGGTTAAGCCGGTCAAGATCGTCTCTCCTTTTTGATCAAACACCTTTCCACTTTGAACTGTAAGTTCCTGGTTAATGAATTCATCACGTACATGTCGCATCGCCTCTGACTTCGAAACGCCTTGATGAAGCCATGTGTAAAATCTCACAAAAAATAATGATGTGGCAACATCGTCGACATACCACAGTGTTCCAATCGCCGATTGTGCTCCTGCCAGCAATGCGAGACCCGCTAATCCAAGTTCTGAGTCACTATCACCCACAGCAGTCCTGCATGCGCTCAGAGTAAATAGATCTAGGGGATAGCGTTGCCTTGAGAGCCTCAATTGACGCAGCTCATCCATTGTGAATGAACCCTTGCGCATAAAAATTCTGGACTTGTCGGGGTTGCCGGGGATGAATTCTGCATGAGTCGCTAAATGTATAATATTAGTGTCTTCTGAATTTGCCTGGCTGAATAGAGTTTCGTGATCAAACTCTTCATCAATCGCAACTGTTGATTCTGAAATCGTCGAAATTTTTTTTAGTTCCTGCTTCACCAGGGGAAGTGGTGAGAGGTTTTCAAATTTGCTGGTGCCAACAAGTAGTTTTTTTGAAGTTTGATTCCCTGGTTGTGAATCGACTCTCGGCATCAGACTGATTGATGGAGTAACCGAGTAGGCGAAGCTGCTGCCAAACCATCGTTCACCATCATGCAAGGCTGCCAGTGGAACAGACTGAAGTTCGATATCCATGCTGAGCAGCAGCGTTGTAATCCCTAGTCGTTTGAGATCCTCCTGCAGTGGCCCAATCAGGAGGTTGTACATCTTTCTGGCAGGTTCAGTTGCGTCTGCAACAGAAATGGGCGCCATACTCGAAATTTGTTTATAAAAAGCGCGTAAATTGTTTCGAAAGTCCGTTCGATTCACTCCCGTTCTTTTTCCGATGGGTTCACCATCAGGGGGGATTAATGTGTGGTCAATAAAGCTATTTTGATCCCCCTCAATGTTTGAGAAACTCAGTCTCAATACGGCCGGACGATAGGGACGCGTTTCAGATGCTGCAACACGACCTCCCCCAAGCGAGGTGAGCATCAGGCCTGCAATGCAGCCCACGATTCGGGGGACGTTCCGTTTCAATACTGGTTGGGCTGGATGGAGACCTGATTGACCTCCATCCAGCTTTGCTTGCCTTTGATGCGTGCGCTTTTTTGGTCCTGAAATTCAGACCAGAACGGCTTCCTTGCTGCTGCTGTTGCGGATTCCCTTGATCGCCTCGGCGTAGTCCGGCTGATTGAACACCCCAGAGCCAGACACGATGGCATTGGCACCGGCTTCAATCACTTTCCAGGCATTGCCGCCTTTGACGCCACCGTCCACCTCGATCCAGGGATCCAGTCCCTTGTCATCACACATCCGACGAAGGTCGCGGATCTTCTGAACCTGATTGTCGATGAAGCTCTGGCCACCAAAACCAGGGTTGACGCTCATGATCAGCACCAGATCGCAGAGTTCCAGGCAGTACTCAAGCGTGTCCAGCGGTGTGCTGGGGTTCAGCACGGCACCGGCTTGTTTGCCGAGATCCTTGATCTGGGCGAGGTTTCGATGCAGATGAGGGCAGGCTTCAACCTGGACAGAAATGATGTCAGCCCCGGCCTTGGCGAAATCGGGAACAAACTTTTCAGGTTCCACAATCATCAGGTGCACATCCAGTGGCTTCTTGGTCACCGGACGTAGTGCTTCCACGATCAGTGGGCCAATGGTGATGTTCGGGACGAAGCGACCGTCCATGACATCCACGTGGATCCAATCCGCACCCGCTTCATCGACGGCCTTCACCTCTTCACCCAGGCGTGAAAAATCGGCAGACAGAATGGAAGGCGAGATCACCAGGGGCTTGGTGCTCATGTTGTGAACCGCGGAAGTGCGGGGAGATTTTAGAGACCTTCTTGACCACTGATACAGTGAGCCGCGCTATGTCGCCGAGATCCCTTGCGGCAAGGGCTTCCTGACCTTCTTGAAGGGTTGTCCTTCCCGCATTCTCGCGCCTCACACCCTCACCCCCACAACCGGAGTCCCGTGGATCAGACCCTCATTCAGGAAATTCTCGAGGTCGTCGAGCAGGCCGCTATCGCCTCCGCCAAGCTCTCCGGCAAGGGCCTCAAGAATGAGGCCGATGCTGCTGCTGTTGAAGCCATGCGCAAGCGCATGGGTCAGATCCAGATGCAGGGCCGCATCGTGATCGGTGAAGGGGAGCGCGATGAAGCCCCCATGCTCTACATCGGTGAAGAGGTGGGCAGCGGCACCGGGCCTGGCGTGGACTTTGCGGTTGACCCTTGTGAAGGAACCAACCTCTGCGCTTTCAACCAGCGGGGATCGATGGCTGTTCTCGCCGCTTCCGATCGGGGTGGTCTGTTCAATGCCCCTGACTTCTATATGAAGAAGTTGGCAGCACCTCCAGCGGCCAAGGGCAAGGTGGACATTCGCAAGTCGGCCACGGAGAACATCAAGATTCTCAGCGAATGCCTTGGCCTCGCTGCTGATGAACTGACCATCGTTGTGATGGATCGGGCACGTCACAAAGACCTCATTGCTGAGATCCGCGCCACCGGTGCGCGCATTCAGCCCATCTCCGATGGTGATGTGCAGGCTGCGATCGCTTGTGGATTCGCCGGCACAGGAACCCATTGCCTGATGGGCATCGGCGCTGCTCCCGAAGGTGTGATCTCCGCTGCTGCGATGCGCGCCCTTGGCGGTCACTTCCAGGGTCAGCTCGTGTACGACCCGGCGGTCGCTCAGACGAAGGAATGGGCGGATCTCACCCGGGAAGGCAACCTGGCCCGTCTGGCTGAAATGGGTATCGAGGATCCCGACAAGGTCTATGAAGCTGAAGAATTGGCCTGTGGTGAGCACGTCGTTTTTGCCGGCAGTGGCATCACTGATGGCCTGCTCTTCGGTGGCGTTAAGTTCGAAACGGACTGCACGCGCACAAGCAGCCTCGTGATCAGCAACCTCGACAACACCTGCCGATTCACTGACACCGTGCATATCAAGGACGGCGCCCAGAGCATCGCTCTGAACTGATCGTCATCGTCTGGTTAGAGGAACGTTTCCATGCACATCGCCGTCGTCGGCCTCAGTCATCGCACGGCACCGGTTGAAATCCGTGAACGGCTCAGCATTCCTGAGCAGACCATGGAGACGTCCCTTCAATCGTTGCGGGGCAATGAGCAGGTGCTTGAGGCTTCCATCCTCAGCACCTGCAACCGCCTTGAGATCTACACCTTGGTGCGCAACCCGGAGCTGGGGGTGAGTGCCGTCAGTGACTTTCTCAGTGGACATTCCGGACTCGAATCCGGCGAGCTGTCACCGCATTTGTTCAGTTTTCACCATGAGGACGCTGTTGATCACCTGATGCGGGTGGCGGCAGGTCTCGACAGCCTCGTGCTCGGGGAGGGACAGATCCTGTCCCAGGTCAAAAAAATGATGCGCCTGGGGCAGGAGCACAAATCCCTTGGTCCCATCCTCAATCGCCTGCTCACCCAGGCCGTCAGCACCGGCAAACGCGTTCGCAGCGAGACCAATCTCGGCACGGGCGCTGTGTCCATCAGCTCGGCAGCCGTTGAACTGGCTCAGCTCAAGCTCGGTCAGTCCAAGGGGCTGGATCAGCTGGTCACACTCGAGTCCGAGCAGATCGCGGTGGTCGGCGCAGGTCGCATGAGTCGTCTGCTGCTTCAGCACCTTCAGGCCAAGGGGGCAACGGGAGTGGTGCTGCTCAACCGCACCGTCGAACGCGCCGAACTCCTGGCCAGAGACTTTCCGGACCTGCAGGTTCAATGCCGGTCGCTCATCGACATGGATCAGTGTTTAAGCACCTGTTCCCTCGTCTTCACCAGCACCGCTGCCGACGATCCGATCATCGATGCAGCCAGGCTTGAGCCCCTCAATCGTCGCAGCAGATTGCGGTTAATCGATATCGGTGTCCCGCGCAACATCGCTGCAGATGCCGGTGACATCGATGGCGTGGATGCCTACGACGTCGATGACCTTCAGGAGGTTGTTGCACGCAATCAGGAAGCGCGCCAAGCCATGGCGAAGGAGGCTGAGCAACTGCTTCAGCAGGAGGCCCGACAGTTCCTTGAATGGTGGGACAGCCTTGAGGCCGTGCCGACGATCAATCGGTTGCGCTCGTCCATGGAGTCGATTCGCAATGAAGAGTTGCAAAAGGCGCTCAGCCGTATGGGACCTGATTTCTCCGCTCGCGAACGCAAGGTTGTGGAGGCCTTGAGCAAGGGGATCATCAACAAGATCCTGCATACACCCGTGACCCAGCTCCGAGCCCCGCAGGGGCGTCAGGAGCGTCAGCAGGCGCTGAGAACGGTGGAGCATCTCTTCGATCTCGAGCCTCAGAGCGACGGTTGAAGGGCTGGAGCGCGCTCGTCGCGCTTTGATTCAAAGGATTCTCGACGGATCTGCAGAGATTCCGCTGGGGAAACCCAAAAGTCCGGTAAGTTCTTGCGGCAACGCCGAAACGGTTAGCGGCATGAAGCGGGTTCTGGCAATCATTCTTGGCGGCGGAGCCGGTACGAGGCTCTACCCGCTCACCAAGATGCGAGCCAAACCTGCAGTACCTCTTGCAGGTAAATATCGACTTATCGATATTCCGATCAGTAACTGCATTAACTCAAACATCAACAAGATGTATGTGATGACGCAGTTCAATAGCGCATCACTGAATCGTCACCTCAGTCAGACTTTTAACCTAAGTGCTTCTTTCGGACAGGGTTTCGTTGAGGTCCTCGCTGCTCAGCAGACACCGGACAGCCCTTCCTGGTTCGAAGGTACCGCCGATGCGGTTCGCAAATATCAGTGGCTGTTTCAGGAATGGGACGTTGATGAATATCTGATTCTCTCCGGTGACCAGCTCTACCGGATGGACTACAGCCTGTTCATCAATCACCACCGCAACACCGGCGCTGATCTGACCGTGGCTGCCCTGCCCGTGGATCCCAAACAGGCTGAGGCGTTCGGTTTGATGCGCACGGATGAAAACGGAATCATCAAGGAATTCCGTGAGAAACCAAAGGGGGATTCACTGCTGGAGATGGCGGTTGACACCTCTCGTTTCGGTTTGAGTGTTGAGTCCTCAAAAGAACGTCCCTATCTGGCATCGATGGGGATTTATGTGTTTAGTCGCGACACGTTATTCGATTTGCTTGATAGCAACCCAGTCCATAAGGATTTTGGTAAGGAAGTGATTCCTGAGGCGCTGAATCGCGGAGATAAACTCCAGAGCTATGTGTTTGATGATTACTGGGAGGATATCGGCACAATCGGTGCGTTCTATGAAGCCAATCTTGCGCTGACTCAGCAGCCAAGGCCTCCATTCAGTTTTTATGATGAAAAATTTCCGATCTACACAAGGCCTCGTTATCTGCCTCCCACTAAGTTGGTTGATGCTCAAATCACCGATTCAATTATTGGTGAAGGCTCTATCCTGAAATCCTGCAGCATTCATCACTGTGTGCTCGGTGTGCGCAGCAGAGTTGAAACCGATGTGGTCCTTCAGGACACTCTTGTGATGGGTGCTGATTTCTTTGAGTCCAGTGATGAGCGGGCTCAATTAAGCGAGCGAGGAGGGATTGCTGTTGGCGTTGGCAAGGGCACCACGGTGAAGCGATCCATTCTGGATAAAAACACTCGAATCGGTTCCAATGTCACCATTGTGAACAAGGATCATGTTGAGGAAGCTGATCGTTCGGATCAGGGTTTTTATATCCGCAACGGCATCGTTGTGGTTCAGAAGAATGCAACGATCCCCGACGGCATGGTGATCTAATCACCACAGGTTGAAGACTTAAATATTTTTTCTGTGTCGTCTTCGACACGTCTGGCTGTTCAATCCTTCATTCCTGACACAAGTCGTGCGATTTGCAGACGGATTCGGTTGCCATGCGCACACTGACGTCAGTTGTCAGTGGTCCCTAAGACCATGTCCAAGTCTCACTTCGGTCTGATCGGTCTCGGTGTGATGGGCGAAAATCTCGTCCTCAACGCGGAACGCAACGGCTTCTCAAGCGTTGTGTACAACCGCACCTACGCCAAAACCGAGGATTTTCTGAACGGCCGTGGTCAAGGCAAAAACATCCAGGGAGCAACGGATCTCCAGGATTTCGTTGGCAAGCTGGAGCGTCCACGCCGCATCTTGATGATGGTCAAGGCGGGTCCAGCCGTTGATGCCGTTGTGGATCAAATCTCCCCTTATCTCGAAGAGGGTGATCTCCTGATTGACGGCGGCAATTCCGATTATCACGACACCGAGAGGCGCGTGAAGCAGCTGGAAAGCAAGAGCTTCGGGTTCATCGGCATGGGTGTTTCAGGCGGTGCCAAGGGGGCGCTGGAAGGGCCGAGCATGATGCCGGGCGGCACAAAGTCCTCCTACGACGCCATCGAAAGCCTGGTGAACAAGATGGCCGCTCAGGTCGAGGACGGCCCCTGCGTCACCTACATCGGACCCGGTGGATCCGGTCATCTGGTGAAGACCGTCCACAACGGCATCGAGTACGGCATTGAGCAGATCCTTGCTGAGGGCTATGACCTGATGAAGCGGGTCAAAGGCATGACCGGTGTGCAGATGGCGGATGTGCTTGGTCAGTGGAACGCCACTGAAGAGCTCTCCTCCTATCTCGTTGAGATCACCGAGGTGTGCCTGCGCACGAAGGATCCGGAAGATGGCGCTGATCTGGTCGAAAAGATCATGGATCAGGCCGGCCAGAAGGGCACCGGTCTCTGGACCGTGGTCACGGCGCTGCAGATGGGTGCTTCAGTCCCCACCATCTACGCCTCTCTCAACGGGCGTGTGATGAGTTCCCTGAAGCCTGAGCGCGTGGCGGCTGAATCGATCCTCAAGGGACCGGAAATCAAGGATTTCGACCTCGGCACTCCCGCTGATGCCATGGCACCGCTGATGGATGCCACGGTTCTGAGCTGCATCGCCAGTTATGCCCAGGGGATGGAACTGCTGCGCATTGCCTCCCATGACCTGGATTACAGCCTCCACATGCCCTCCATCGCTCAGATCTGGAAGGGTGGTTGCATCATCCGGGCACGTCTGTTGAAGCGTATTCAGGACGCTTACAACGCCAATCCCCAGCTCTCCAATCTGATGATCGATCCCTGGTTCGCTGAGCAGGTGAACCGTCGTCTGCCCGGCCTGGCCAAGGTTGTCGCCGGTGCCGCCGAGTGCGGCATCCCGGTTCCCTGCTTCAGCAGCACCCTCGACTACATCAACTCCTATCGGAGCGGCCGTTTGCCTCAGAACCTGGTGCAGGCCATGCGTGACTGCTTCGGCTCCCACACCTACCAACGGGTGGACAAGGAAGGCACCTTCCACACCGAATGGCTCAGCTGAGCTGAACGGTGATGACCAACTACCGCATTGAGCGGGCGAGTGATCCCCAGGACCTCGCCCGACGGGCTTCCCAGACCATCGCTTCTCTCATCGGGCATGCTCTCGCTCAACGGGATCGATGCCAGATCGCCCTTTCCGGCGGCAGCACGCCAGCAAAGGCCTACAGCCTTCTGGGGCAGGAACAACTGCCCTGGGACCGGGTTGACGTGCTTCTCGGTGATGAGCGCTGGGTTGCTGCGGACGACGCGTCCAGCAATGCCCTGATGCTGCGCAACACGCTCCTGTCCACCGCGCCTGGATCCGCTGCCGCCTTCCATGCGGTACCGACAGTGGAACTCGACACTCCGGATGCCAGTGCTGATGCTTTTGCTGACCTGGTGTCCAGGTTGTGTCCGGGTGATCCTCCGGTGTTCGATGTGATGCTGCTTGGCCTCGGAGATGACGGCCACACGGCCTCCTTGTTTCCAGGAACCGATGCACCAGGTGTGACCGACCGATGGTCCACGGTTGGACGCGGCAAGGGGTTGGAACGCATCACCCTCACGGCCCCCGTGCTCAGTGCCGCGCGTCAGGTGATCTTTCTGGTGAGTGGTGCAGGCAAACAGGAGGCCCTGCGGCGTCTGATGGATCCAGCTGAATCACCGGATCGGACCCCGGCCCGTTTGGTTCAACCTGCTCATGATGTGCTGATCCTCGCTGATCAGGATGCAGCCGCCGGCCTCTGAGCAGGTTCTATTCCAGGGAAGCGATTTCGCCGACTGGGCCAGCCTTAACGACACCATCATGGGGGGCCGCAGTCGCGCGGGCTGTCGTGTCACCCCTGATGGCCTGTTGCTCGAGGGAGAGCTGATTGAACAGGGGGGTGGTTTCGTCAGTTGCCGCTCGCCGCGTCTTCAGCCACCCCTCGATCTATCCCCTTATTCAGCCTTGAAGCTGGAGATCGAAGCTGAGGGACGTACCTTGAAGCTTGCCTTGGGCTGTCGTGATGGTGCGTTGGGCCTCACCGAGCTCATCCCTGGAGGATTGCGCTGGGTGGTCGACGTTGCCACCAAAGCTGAAGGCATCACCCGTGTGATCGTGCCCTTCCGGGATCTTCGCCCCACCGTGAGGGCGAAACCTGTTGGTCTGCCGCTGCGCTTCGATGCTGCGGGAATCACCAGGATTCAGGTGTTGCATTCCAAATTCGGTGATGCCGGTGCGTTGAATCCCGGTTTCCGTTCAGGATCGATTCGGCTGCTGATCCGCTCCGTGGTCGCCTTGCCCTGAGCCGATGGACCTGCTGGTGCTGATCGCCAAAGCGGCAGACGTCTGCCTTAAACCCTTCAGCCACGCGGTGATTCCCCTGGATCCCTCCCACTGTTCGGATCTCGATGATCTGACTGTTCGCATTGAATGTCGCGCTGCTGATGGGGTGCGACACCCCGAACGCGATCTCGAACTGGAGATTTATCGGAGCGGAGACGACATCAACCTGATGCTCGGTTGGTGGGAGCAGCCGGATCGCCCCCTGCTCTGGCATGGACGTCATCCGGTCTGGATGGACGGGGAATCGGGCCAGCGTTGCGCAGCCCCGCAGGATGCTGCGCCGTTGGAGGCGCTGGGCCGCCGTCTTCGTTCCCTTGTGCAGTCAGGCTGACCTGATCGACAGGCTGATCTAATCGACGTGGTCTGTGGTGGCGCCCCGACTGGAACTGGACACCAGCCGTGCGTACTTGCCCAGAATTCCCGTGCGGTAACGCGGTTCTGGCTTGCTCCAGGCGGCCCGGCGACGCTCGAGTTCGGCGTCCTCCACATTCAGTTGCAGCAACAGCTGATCGGCATCGACCGTGATGCTGTCGCCTTCGTGCACAAGGCCGATGGTTCCACCCACTGCTGCTTCAGGGGCCACATGACCCACCACCAGGCCGTAGGTGCCGCCACTGAAGCGACCATCGGTGATTAATGCCACCTTGTCTCCCAGGCCCTGGCCGACGATGGCGGAGGTCGGCGCGAGCATTTCACGCATCCCTGGACCTCCAACGGGACCCTCATTGCGTACCACCAGAACATCACCCGCGTTGATGCGTTTCTCGAGGATGGCCGCAAGACAATCCTCCTCGCTCTCGAACACCCGCGCCGGTCCGGTGAGAACAGGACTCTTCACGCCGCTGATCTTGGCCACACTGCCTTCACTGGCCAGATTTCCCTTGAGAATCGCCAAGTGACCTTTTGCATACAGCGGATTGCTCAACGGTCGGATCACGTCCTGCCCTGGGGGTGGGGTCGACGGAACATCCGCCAGCAGCTCCTTGAGGCTCTTGCCCTCCACCGTGCGGCAGTCGCCATGGAGCAGGCCTGCATCCAGAAGCAGTTTCATCACCTGAGGGATGCCGCCCGCCTTGTGCAGATCAACCGTCACGTAGCGACCGCTGGGCTTGAGATCACAGATCACCGGAACCCGTTGGCGGATCTGTTCAAAGTCATCGATGCCTAAATTCACGCCTGCCGTGCGTGCAATCGCCAGCAGATGCAGGACGGCATTGGTGGACCCTCCCACCGCCATGATCACGCTGATGGCATTTTCGAATGCTTCCCTCGTCAGCAGATCAAGAGGCCTGATGTTGGCGTTGACGGCGTCCACCAACACTTCCGCAGATCGGGCCGCACTCTCTGCCTTCTCCTCATCTTCCGCAGCCATCGTTGAGCTGTAGGGAAGGCTCATCCCCATCGTTTCAATGGCGGCACTCATCGTGTTGGCGGTGAACATGCCGCCACAGCTGCCCGCACCCGGACAGGCGTTCTTTTCAACAGCGGTGAGCTGCGCTTCATCAATCCGACCACTGGTCAGCTGGCCGACCGCTTCAAAAGCACTGACCACCGTGAGGTCACAACCGCCGAGCTTCCCCGGTTTGATCGTGCCGCCATACACGAAAACGGCGGGGATGTTCATCCTGGCCATGGCGAGCATCGCGCCCGGCATGTTCTTGTCGCATCCCCCGACGGCGAGCACCCCATCCATGCTCTGGCCGTTGCAGGCGGTTTCGATGGCGTCAGCAATGACCTCGCGACTGACGAGGGAATATTTCATTCCCTCGGTGCCCATCGAGATGCCATCGCTGACGGTGATGGTCCCAAACATCTGAGGCATGCCGCCGGCTTGTCGGGCAGCTTCCTCCGCACGACGTGAGAGATCGTCCAGCCCGACGTTGCACGGGGTGATCGTGCTGAAGCCGTTGGCAATGCCGAGAATCGGTTTACCGAAATCCGCGTCTCCGAAACCGACAGCCCGCAACATGGCTCGGTTGGGGGATCGTTGGATCCCTTGCGTGACGGCGTCGGAGCGAAGCATGGCGATAGGTCGACCAAGGTCGGATCTGGTCAACCTACCGATCGCTCAGCTCTGTTTTCCAAGAGCCTCAAGCTGACGCCGTACATCGGCGATTGCAGCATTCAGTTTTTCCACCCGCTCCTCCAGCTGTTGGTTGGATCCATGGCCATGGCCATTGGGGTGCAGAACCTCGGAACCGTCTTGCATGCGCGGGGCATACAACATCGCTTTCTGATGCCCCAGCCTGCGCCGGCGATCGGCTTCGTTCAACAGCCACCATCCCAGCCCCGCAGCGCCGATCACGGCTCCGGTGATCAGGGTGGCCAGGGTGGCCGGTGCGGCGTCGTGCTCGTGACCCATGAATGCTGTTGTCCTGGCTTCAATGCTACGAACGGGCTGGTCGTCTGAGATCAAGCCGTTGCAACGGGTCACCGATGCCTGGGCTGATCTGACCTTCAGCGGTGAGATCGGGGTCAATGCATGCGGTGTAAACGGTTAATTCCGGGAAATCCTCTCCAATGCGTTTGAGACCGGTGTTGGCTGCCAATGCTGTGATTAAGCGAAGCCGTTGGCCTTCCACTCCGCGGCGCTGCAGCTGACCAAGCAGGTCGTGCATCCTTTCGCCGTCCGAGATCTGATCGATGAACACGATCACGCCGGCATTGGTTTCAATCGCATCTGGAACACCTTCCAGACACAACGAGAGCGAGGGCAGAACGCTGCGGGCCCCCTGCCAGAGATCGAGACCGGCTGGGAGCAGAGGCATGGCCAGAAGCGGCACACCGCTTTCCATCATGATTCCGTCCGTTTCGCCCTGGCTGGTGATCACAGCTTCGCGGCGATGGGGCAGCCAGTCCCGCAGGGCTTCATAAGTCAGCCAGCGTCCCAGCTCCTGAAATGCCGTGGCGTACAGGGGAGGTGGAGTCTGCTGGTGGCGCAGCACCGTGAGCCAGTGGCCAATCAATGGGTGAGGGGGCACTACCACCCGCAGGCTCATCGCCATGGACCTCGCTTCTCCGGCAACTGCCATAACGTGAGCGAACAAATTACCGGCCAGCCGCCGGCCGTACTGATGTCTGTCGCTTCACGCCTGGGAACCTGGCTGATGGCGTTGATCTGTGCCCTTGCCATCGGGGGATTGCATCCGGCCGTTGCCGAGGCGATCACTGCCCCTGAGCTTCGTGGTCAACGGGCTGTGCAGGAGATCACCGAGGACATGCACGATCTGGATCTGAAGGAGAAGGAATTTCTCAAGGCGGATCTTCGCGGTGTTGATCTCAGCGGCAGTGATCTGCGTGGTGCCGTGATCAACACCTCCCAGCTGCAGGGTGCTGATCTTCGCGGCGCGGATCTGTCCGATGTCGTGGGTTTCGCCAGCCGCTTCGATGAAGCGGACCTGCGCAACACCCGTTTCACCAACGCGATGCTGATGCAGAGCCGTTTCGCGGATGCCCGCATCGAAGGTGCTGATTTCACGGATGCCGTGCTGGATCTGCCTCAACAGCGCGCGCTCTGTGCCCGGGCCGATGGCGTGAATGCCCTCAGTGGAGTGTCAACCCGTGAGAGTCTGGGCTGCCGTCCCTGATCCAACTTGAGTAAGCGGCTGCCGGTCACGGTGATCACCGGTTTCCTCGGTGCTGGCAAGACCACGGTTCTGAGGCACCTTCTCCTCAACAGTGGCCAACGGCTTGCCGTTGTCGTCAATGAATTCGGCAGTGTCGGTCTGGATGGCGATCTGATTCGCAGTTGCGGGTTCTGTCCAGAGGAGGAGCTGGAGGGCCGTGTTCTGGAACTGAACAACGGATGTCTCTGCTGCACCGTCCAAGACGATTTCCTGCCGACGATGGAACGGCTGCTCGAGCGGTCTGATCACTTGGACGGGATTGTGGTGGAGACCAGTGGTCTGGCCTTACCAACGCCGCTTTTGCAGGCCTTTGCGTGGCCGGCCATCCGCAGCCGTGTCCATGTCAATGGTGTGGTGACGTTGGTGGATGGTGAGGCGCTCTCGGCGGGCAGTCCGGTGACGGATCCGGAAGCCCTGGAGCGTCAGCGGCAGGAGGATCCAAGTGTTGATCACCTCACAGCCGTGGACGAGCTGTTCACCGATCAGATGAACGCAGCTGATCTGGTGCTGATCAGTCGCGCTGATCGTGTGTCTGAAGCGGAGCTTGATCAGCTCAACGACAATCTCCGCTCACGGGTTCGAGATGGCGTTCCGTTGCTGCCAATCCAACAGGGGGTCGTTGACCCTTCGGTTGTGCTGGGCCTCGAGCATCGCCATGACCACGCTGTTGATCACGGCCACGCTGTTGACCACGACCACGCTGTTGATGAGAACAACGCTGTTGATGAGAACCACAGCCATCACGACCACAATCACGTCGATTTGTTCAGTGGAGTGATTCGTTTCGAGGGAAGCGTTGATCGCCAGAGCATCGAATCCGCACTGAAGACTTTGGTGAGCGAGCAGCTCGTGGTGCGGTTGAAGGGTCGGATCTGGTTGAACGACAAACCATTGCCACTTCAGTTGCAGATGGTGGGGCCCCGTCTCAACAGCTGGTTCGAGCCCTGCCCCGCCGAGGCCTGGTCACCATCAAGCGTTGGCGGTGTTGACCTGGTGGTCCTCTCGTTCCGGGAAGCCGCCGCCGACGTCATAAGCGATCAACTCCAGAGGCTGGTCAGCGCGACGCCACTGACAGCAAGCAACGCCGCCATCACACCACGCCACTGAAGCGCTTCACCCTCGAATCGGGCGACCACCAGCGCCATCACGGGAGCCGTGCTCATCAGCGTCACGCCAGGTCCGACGGGCAGTTGCTGGAACACCACCTGCTGCAGTGCAATGCCGAGATTCGTCCCGAGGGCTGTGGCCAGCAGCACCCGCAGCGCAATGGAGCGCTGGCTCCCTTTGATCCGCGTGAACGCGGAGGCCGAGATCGGGACAAGCATCAACCAGCCACCCAGCAACCGGACCACGGCACTATGAAGTGGGCTCACACCACCATCGATTAGCACCGTCCTCGCGATAAACGCACCGCTGAGGCCACAAACAACAGCCATCAGTGCGCAGAGCAGTCCGTTCCTGCTGAGTTGACCGGAGGCACCTCCCGGTCGGGCGATGAGCACCACGGCGCCGCTCACCAGCAATGCACCGATCCAGGCTTGAAGTCTGAGTTGCTCACCCATCAACAGCACCGATCCAACACTGGCCAACACCGGTCCAACGGCTTCCACTGTCAGGGTGCGGCGTGTTCCCAGACGCCTCAGAGCCGCCAGGTAGAAGCTGTCGCCGGCGGCGATACCAATGGCCCCACTGAGAAGCAGCAGGCCTAACCCTCCGAACTGCGTCGACCACGGCAGCAACACCAGCATGGGGGCAAACAACAGTGTTGCCAGGCCGTTTTTGAGGCAGTTCAACTGCACGGCGGACCCAACCGATGACAGCGATCTCCAGATCGAGCTGGCCGACGTCCAAGCCAGGGCCGCACCCAGAGCAGCGAGAACCCCGGTCATGACCGAACACCGTTCAAGTTGATGTCTCCGGCATGGCGGCGGGAGGATCAACCTGGATCACTGCTGAGATCAACTCCTCACAGCGAAGCCAGAGGTCCTTTGCTTTGGATGCATCAGCACCCTCTTCACTCGTTGGCGAGCTCTGGAAGCGATGGCGCCCTGGTCCCAGCAATGTGTTGCTGTAGTACGCGAAGCCTGGCTTGCTGTAGTCAGCGTCGATCACCAGGGATGCCAGCAGCTCTCCGGCGGTCTGGACGGACTCGGTCAACCGCAAGAGATCACGGGCCACCAATGCGAAGAGAGCCAGTCCGAGGGGGTTCTGTTGGCGGCTGGTTCGAAAGAAACCGCCTTGGCCCCGGGGGATCACCAACCCTGGACTCCACGCCATCACAGGAATGGATCGCCCCTGCTCCTGCAGCTGTCGCGCCACCTCCCGGCCCATCAACACATTGCAGAGCTTGCTGTCCTTGTAGGCCTTGTCGGCGTCATAGGCGCTGTCTCCATCCACCATCGTGAAGCCTGCGCCGGAGTGCAGGCCATCCATGGTCCCGAGCCCAGCCGGACGACCGACCCGGCCACCACCACTCGATGGGTTGTGCACATCAGAGGCGGTGATCACCACGCGTGGCTGGCGGCTTTTGAACAACAAAGGCAGCAGGCGCATGAGGATCAGTTGATGGGCCAGTTGATTGACAGCAAACGTGCGTTCGATTCCCTGAGGAGTGAACAGCGGCTCACGCACACCAACGGACTGCAATCCTGCGTTGAGGATCAGGGCGTCAAAGCGGTGACCGCGTTCAAGCAACTGCTGACAGCTCCGCTCAACGTCCTCCAGATCCGCAAGATCCATTGGTAAAACGTCGAGGTTGTCGGGGTCAGCGCCATCGTCCTCGAGTCGATCGCTCGTCTCCCGGCAGCGCTGCGGCGTACGGCAGAGCAAGGTCAGGTGATAGCCGTTGAGAACAAGCCTGCGACTGGCTTCCAAGCCAATGCCGGAGCTGGCGCCTGTGATCAGCAGGCGGGGCTGATCAGCTCTTGTCATGAATCTTGTAGACGTAGAGACGGCCATCGCGTTCGCTCACCACGTAAAGCCTGTTGCGGACGGGATCAATCGCCACGCCTTCCGATTTGCGGATGCGTCCTTTGCCGTGGTCCTCGGTCGTCAGATCAAGACGTTGCAGAACCCGGTCCTCCTGCCAGTCGTAGTGGAACAGACACTGGCCCTTATCGCTGGTGATCCAGATGGTGTCGCGCTGAGCGTCGTAGCTGAGACCTGAAAAATCAAGCTTTTCGGGCCCAACACTGGGGTGGGCAAAACCGTTTTCAGCGGACAGCAGCCGCGACTGAAGAATGGTGCTCTGATCCTCGGAAACTTCGATCAGAACACCAGGCCGCCCTTCTTTGACCACAAAGATGTGGTTGTTGCGCGTGTTCACCGTGATCCCCTCGAGGCCCTTGTTGTCGGGGGGGTTCGGAAACAGATGGCTGATGCTGCTGTAGTTCTCCATCCCGGCGAGGGGTCTGCGGCTGATTTCGCGGCGACTCTCCAGGTCGGCGGTGACGATCGCATTCGTTTCCTCCTGCACCATCAGAAGCTGACGTCCATCAGCGGAGATGGCGATTCCCTCCAGATCATCCACACCGATGAAAAAGGAGTCGCTGACGTTCATCCGTCCTTTGAGATCAAGACAGAACACCGCCTTGGTGTCGTCACTAACGGTGTAGAGAGCGGTGCCGTCAGCATTCAGGGTTAAACCCGAGGGCTCATTCAGCCCTGCTGCCTTGTCGAAGATGCGGTGCTCATCGATCAGCTTCAACTTCAGGGTCAGAGGCCCGTTGGTGTTCATGGCTGGGTCGCGTTGTCTGATGTGTTCAGCATTTCAACCAATCCAAACGGTGCAAAGTCGGTGGATCACCTCTCGGGGATGATCGTGGAGGTGATTGACGATCGTTGCAACGGCTCTGCGTCTACTGCGGCTCGAAAACAGGGAGGGATCCCGCCTTCAGCCTGGCCGCTGAAGCGTTGGCTGCCGCCATGCTGAACCATCGGATCGGGTTGGTCTATGGCGGAGCGCAGATCGGCCTGATGGGTGTGCTGGCTGATGCGGTGATAGCTGGCGGTGGTGAGGTGATCGGTGTGATTCCAGAGTCCTTACTCGACGAGGAGGTTGTTCACCGAGGCCTAACCACCCTGGAGGTGGTGCCGTCCATGCATGTGCGCAAGCAACGCATGATCGAGCTGGCCGATGCGATGGTGGCGCTGCCTGGTGGGCTGGGCACTCTCGAGGAATTCTTTGAAGCCCTCACGTGGGCACAGTTGCGCTTCCACCAGAAGCCCTGTGGTGTGCTCAATGTGCAGGGTTATTTCGACGGGATGCTGCAGTGTCTGGACACTGCTGTGGCTCAGGGATTTCTGGCCACGGAACACCGCAGCCTTGCTCTGATCGAGTCTGAGGCTGAAGTTCTCGTTCAAGCCTTGATCCAACGCTGCTGATGGCACGCACCGTGCTGCTCAGTGGGGCCAGCCGAGGCATCGGCAAGGCGATTGCAGAGCGTTTGCTGCGTGACGGCCATCGTCTCAGCCTTGGGGTTCGGGATCCGAACGCTTTGGCTGGATCGCTGTTGAATGTTGAACGCTGGGGGGCGGATCGTCTGCTGATCCATCCCTACGAGGCGCAGGATCCTTCGTCCGCCGCAGCTTGGGTCGATGCCACCGTGCGCTGGTCTGGAGGGATCGACACCCTGATTCACTGTGCCGGCATTCTGCGATCGACCCCTCTGCTGTTCGTGGACGGCGATGAGTCCGATCTCAATGACCTCTGGCAGATCAATGTGATGGGGCCGTGGTGGTTGACCCGTGCGGCCTGGAAGTCCCTCAGTGCGAGTGGTCAGGGCCGGATACAGGTGCTTGTTTCGATGAGCGGCAAACGTTGCAAGGGCCGGATGGCGGGTTACCCGGTGAGCAAATTCGCCTTGATGGGTCTTTGTCAGGCCATTCGCAACGAGGGTTGGCAGGCCGGCATCCGGATCACGGCAATTTGCCCGAGTTGGGTGAACACCGCCATGGCACGTTCCGTGAGCTCGGTCGAACCTCTTGAGATGACTCAGCCTGAGGACATTGCCACCCTCTCGAGCACGTTGTTGCAGGTCGACAATGCGGCGGTTCCTTTTGAACTGGCGGTGAATTGCGCTCTGGAGACGTGAGTGATCCCCAGATCCAAATGTTTCAGGAACGGGTCAACAGGTTCTGCACCCTGATGGTGAGCTTGGCGTCGTCGTCAGCCTTCGCAAGGTGGACTGAAGGCGGAGACGTGTTTGTGTGCTCAACACGATGCATCCCTCAACGGACCATTTCAGGTTTGTGGCCTTTGTCACCAAGATCCGGCGCAGTTTTGAATCCGTCGCTACCAGCCGGTTAACGGAACCCTGACCAATGTGTCTTCTGGCTGCGCTTGGATTGCTTGCACCCCGCCTGATCCTGGTGCTGATGTGGCTGTTCAACAGCAGCTTTGTGCTTCAGCCCTTTGCGGGCTTCGCGGTCCCCAATCCAGTGATCCCTGTTGTTGGCCTGTTGCTTCTGCCGACGACAACCCTGGGCTACTGCTGGGCGTCCCAGTCCTTTGGGGGGGTGTCGAATTTCAGTGGTCTCCTCATCGTCGCCATCGGCGTGATCATTGATCTGGGATTGATCGGCAATGGTCGAGGGGTTGCGAAGCGCTGATCGGCATGCCCTTCGGTGACCTTCGGTCGCTTGCTTCGCCAAAGCTTGTTGAGCAGGCTGATCAGAAGAAGAATCCACACCACGAGCAACATGGCGAATGTTCCGTGCACGATCCAGGCGGGCAACACCAGACGCAGACCCCAGCTGAGGTTTTTCACCGCCTGTGCCATCAGCACTGGAATCACTGTTCCGAACCAACCGATGCACAGACTCAGCGCCAATCGCCAACTCAGGCTGGATCGCATTCGAATGGGTCCAAAGGCTGGTTCCATCATGGTTGGCTTCGCCGAGCCTGATGGCTTCATTGATCGCTTCGCCATGGCAATGCTTGCCCTTCGCTGAATGTTGATGTCATGCCCAATCTGTTCACTGCATGGCGATCAAGACATGCGCGGTTTCGAGATCCAACGCACTGATCTCTGGGTGCTTCGCCATCATCCAGAACCAGCTCCTCTTGCGGGTTGGTTGCTGCTCGACACTGTGCGTCACTGTTCCGGTCCTCTCGCCTTCAATGAGGTTGAGGCCGAGGATTGGGGACGCGCCACTCGGGATGCCAGCCGTCTGGTTCAAACGATGACGGGATGCGATCGCGTCTACGCCATCGCTTTCGGGGAAGGCGCTCAGCACCTCCACCTGCATCTCATTCCCCGGTTTGTGTCCGATCCATCGACGCAGGCGTGGAGTGTGGCCGATCACTACAGGGCAGTCGCCTCTGGGGAACGGACTCCAGCAGCTGCGGAGGATGTTCATGCTCTCGTGCAGTCAGCCAGGGCACTGTGTTCCAACCAAGCGCTTGTGGTTGGTATGGCTCGATAGAACGGATCGAGCTCAGCACTGATCGAGCGGCCGATTGATCCTGTCTCCGAATTGCTTGTGAAAGCGTGATGGCCTCAAATCACCGATCGGCCAGCCGAGATGGTTCAAATTTTGAAGCAGGTGTTGATTGAGGTCAAAACAGTTTTTGTTGTAGGTGCTGTTCAGGCCAATTTCCTTGAGCGTGAGGAGGAGAAGTCGCTCCTCTCGTTTGGTGCCACGACGCGCATCGATCAAGACGAAGTCGCGCTGTTCAAAAGATGAACGGGTTGTTGAAAAATCGTCGCTGTAACCAACGGCGATCGTTTGGTCGATTTTGCGCAAAAAACTGAAGACCATCGCTTCAGGCTTGGACTCCAGATCTTGAAATCGTTCCGTCAGGGCGATCACAGCCTCCATCGTGGGTGCCTGCAATGCCTTGTCGAATTGATCGAGATCCATGATCACACCCCTCCAATGGCAAGTCGTTCGTCGCAGGCCGCCTCATAGTTGCGGATCGCTGCAGATGGGATCGATCCGTTGCTTTTGAGCTGTCGAACGGAGAGTTCAACGCACTGCAAAACAACGCTGGTGAGCTCCCGACCTTCGCAGACAGCCCAGCTACGGAGCAACACATGAAGGCTTGGCGGCACGGAAACCGTCAGCTTGACCTGGTTCTCGCGTGTTCCGGCCTTGATCAATGCAGGATCCCTGGAGTTACTTCAAGGTAACTCTCTGGTTACTGTTAAGCAACTGCTGAGTATCCACATGGTGTCTTCCAGGCATCCTGGGAGTGCCTTCAGGGGTCGGCGTCTTATGGATCAGCCCCCTGTTCAGGCTTCACCGAGGCGGTGATGATCACCAGAATGGAATTTGATGGTTGGTCGCCTGGATGTGTGAACGGTTCGGTGTTGTTGCGTTGTTAATCGGTCTGATGTCTGGACCTGTGCATGCCATCGGAGACGACTCCTGGGACTGGTACACCGGCATGACGCCCTATGAGCAATGCATGGACTATTTGAATGGTGATCCATTCATCGAGAAGGTGATTGCGGAGGATTTGTCCCACTGCGAAGAGATCTGGGGTGAGCCAACGCGTTGATTGATCCGCTAACGCTGCACTTCAGATTCCATGTGATCCCGAAGACTTCACGCAGGTTGTTTGGTTTGCCCCCGATCTGAGCCATGACTTGATTGCGTTCGTTGGCACCATGATCCACAAGCAATACCTGAGCACTTGCGGCTGGGTGGACGACGGCTCGAACGAGACCGAATTTGAGGCCTATCTGGATGCGCGTCACCGTTGCATTGTGCGAGGCCGCCCCTACATGCTGCGCGATGACGAAACCGGAGCAACCTTGGCTGTTCTAACGGTGAAACAATGTCTGAATCAGTCTGGAATCGATGGTGATTTTGCCGTTGGTCATGACAAGCCTTATGGGATTGGATGACGAGCCTGGCCTGTGATCATTCGCTCCACACCGACGCCAGGGTCAAACCCTGGGGACGATGTGGGTGACCAGATCGGCACAGATCCAGCGAACCGTCCCATCGTCGACATCCGCCACCTGAAACAAGGTGGGGACGCCCGGGTTTCGGGCGCCACCGTCCACATGAATGACGTCGGCCATCCACCAATCATCGGTCTCGGTGCTGCCACAGATCACTGTCATCCCAGCTTTCACGCTGAGAAAGATAGGTGGCATGGCGATCGAGCTGGACAACGGATGATCTCCCGCCACGATTGACGTTCAGTACTGGTGTACTACTCTAGTGTATGGGCGAGGTCCGGTCAGTGGTTCCCGGTTCATGATGTTGTGGTGGGCTGGCCTCGTTATGAACCGATGGGTTGGATTTGATCCACCGGATTTCAGGGCTTTGCTTCTTACAAGAGCGTGAAAGCCAGCAGCAAGACGATCATCCTGAAATGGACAGCATCCGAGTTGCTTCTTGGTGACGAAGAGTGTGACAATTTCTGAGATAAGGATGCTGTTGGGTGTTTCGAGATTCAACAAAAGAAGAAATGAAACTGCTTGCATCTCGACTCCTACTCGAAAGATAGTCTTGATCAAATTGATGACGATTTTGTTTCATGATCGCTACCGCAAGAGCTACTTCAAAGCAATCAAATATGGAATGAAATCGACCAATCGTTTGATAGATCTTGATCAAACACATGGTGATGCCATTGATTTGAGCGAAGAGATTCGTGAAGACGATTACAGACCTCAACAGCAATCGGTTTTTAACGTCTTCAATCAAAATCAGAGCTTGCTGGCCAGGATCTCTTTAGGAGACATGGAACCTGGTTACAAAACAATCATGATCAATGTGGCACCTAAGCCAACAGGATTCCGAGAATGATGTTCAGAGCTGAGCTGATTTCTCCTTGTCAGATCCCGTAAAGCGCAGCATGTCTGCTCCCACAACAAGCGATCTGCACTGAATGCCAAATGAAATGAGGATGATTCATCAGATCAGATCAGGTCTGGGATTCGTCGGTTCTGATGGTCTTACTCACGGAATGCAGATCGGACCTGCTGGCCTGATGTTCTCGATGAGTTCTGAGGCAAGATGGTGTTGATCTTGTACCAAGCGATGCATTTTTGTGGACAATTTGTTCAGAAGTAACCGCAAGAGACGGAGATGTTTCTTATATTAAACGATGGGCATTGATGCTCTATCAATTCAGGATGTTTGCCCTTGATGTTTCGCCTTCACATCCTTGACGAAGACGACTCCTACAGTTCTTGTTGCTATAATGAATTTGATGAATGCAAAAGAGCATATGATGATCTCAATCAAAAATCACTGTTTGATGAAATCTGGATCACCAATGAAAAGGAATCAATTGTTCTCAAGAACTTCAGCATGTTCTATCTAAACTATCGAGATAAAAGTGATAACCATTACATTCTTGGAAGTTTTAAGACTCTTTTGGAGGCGAAAGAGAAATTTGTTGCTGTTCAGAAGGATGAACCTCATCTGTTCACAGATGATTACGAGCTTTATGTAACCGATGAAATGGATAATGAGTTCTTCTTCACCTGATGAAAGCTGTTCAATACAAGGATTGGCAGATAAACGGTAGGCATGCTGATGATGATGCCAAATGAGATGCTATAAGCTCTCAAGCCTAATTCCATAACAATGATAGTACTCAAAATGGAGGTCATTCCTTTGGCACACCGTCAACACATGTTTCTGTTATCGCAGTCAAACTGCAAAATGCCAGCAGATGGATTGTTTGCATGACCACGTTATCTTGTAATAATGCATGAATCGTCGTTCGTGCAACAGCGTTAATCGTGTCTTGCCTTCAACGAATGGGATCTCTTTTTATAAGCAAGTCGAATCTGTTGTTAATACTTGCCAGTGAGGATTAAGTATTTTGCGTGATTCAGCGAAAAGATGGTGTAAACCTAGAGCATTGACGTATTTGTCTCTGGGCTAAATTNAAGAAGAACTGCAGAAACCTACAGACTGGATTGAAATTTTGGTAAAAAATATGATTGTTGATCGATAATTATTAAATAAAATTTTTCGTGCTACAAGTTGATTGTTTTGTTGTTCTCCCACTTGGAGAGTGTGCGAGACAGTTGAAAAATTTTCGATAGGCAGGTATGATCAATGAGAAATGCGCAAATTGTATGCCTGCTAAAATCAGAAAAATTAAGGGATCTGTCGATAATGATAACAATTTAATCGATTTCAATAAGTCACTGTATCCAAAGGGCGGATTAGAGGGAAGGATTAAATTCAAAGAGGGCAAGAAGTCAACCAAGATCAAGCTTTATCAAGATAGGAATGAAGATGGAAAATTCAGTAAAAGTGAATTGATCTTCAAGGGCAAGATCTTTGATGCCCCATATGATGAATTAACAAATGTTGCTCAAGTAAGCTTAACGAAGCAAATGCATCTATGTGATTGGCAGCTTGCAAAGAATCCGCGCAAAGTCATGGCTTGTACGATGGATTATGTGCCACAGCTGTATTCAATGAGTTTCGTTACTGAAGGCGGTTTGAGTTTTTCTCCAGATCCAATGGGGAAATTTAAACCAGAAGCAAATATTGTGACCATAGACGAATCTTATTTTGGTTAACAAGCTTCAATGTTGATGGGCGATTGCAATCGTGGCGTTTTAATTGTCAACTCTTCTCTACATTAATCTCATTTTTGATCTTTTTTGCCTGACTTGGAGGGTCCTTGGCGAAAGTTGTATCAATGAGTGAAACGGGCGAGCAAACCTCGCTTTTCTGCTCACAATAAAATTCAACTTTTGATTGTCGCTCCAGAGAGGTTTTTTTCAAACGACATTCACAAATCACATGCGCTTTGGTGCGAAGAAGACGAAACTAGACATCCCTCACGATTTCACTGGTTGGCTTGCATTTCAGCCATTTTTTGAGAACGTAACCCAATATTAAGCGAAGTGGTGGCTCGCTACCAGAAACCAGGCGAAAAATTTGGCAGCTTCTTTTTCCGTCTTTAATGAGCTCACTCGCTATCTTGTCTGCCTCAAATCTTCATGATCTGATCGTGATAGATCAATATTCACATCTTACCCTAAGATTAATCATTTGATTTCAACCTGAATGATAGCTTGCACTCCATTGCGATTTACTCTGTGGTATATCAATAATTGTTTGATTGGATGATAAGTCAGATGTTGCAAGCTTGGAACAAGATGCTTGGCCAAGCTGCGTTTAGATGTGCTGGCAAGGTTCCATCAGAGAGAAGAATCTCTGTTCTGCTATGTAATAGGCCTCCCCTCCAGGAGTCGAGAGGAGATCAAAGACCAATTGCGTCATTTCCTCATGAGAGAAGGGGCAGGCTGAACCATGCGTTGTCGCATGATCTGAAGAACGGAAGTCGCCATGTTCTGGTTCTAAATTTTTAAAATCACCGTCTCCACGGCCAATCAGTAAGTCCGTGCTCTTGGTTGCTGTTGAGGTCAAGAGACCGCCAGTGATGGAGTCTTCAACGGTTGGGATTGATTCACTGGTGGTTGTTTCTGTGTTGATGTCTGCAATGGGCTTCATGGCATTCTGTTCATGACATTCACACGATTCCAGTCGTCTTGGTGAGCGCCTCTGTTTCTCTCTGGTGTGGATGGATTGTGTTGGTGGTGAAAAACAGGTGATTCAGGGCCCCATCACCTGAAAAACTTACGGAGCAGCGATGTCCTATAAAAAATCCCGCCATTGCTGACGGGATATGAGTAAGGGGAATAAACCACTCTGATGCCAGTGAACGGATGAGTGGATCAGTAGCGGACGCAAGCGCCACGACCGTAGTAGCCACGGGCACAAGCACCGTTTGGGCCTTGGACATATCTGCGACCGCCGTAATACGTCGGTCCGTAGTTGTAACCACGTGGTCCGTAGTAACGACCGCCCCGGTTGATGACGACAGCGCCACCGCCGTTATTGTTCCAGTAAATCCCACCAGCGTTAGCAGCTTGCGGTGCGGTTAAACCGAGGGTTGCTGCAGCCATGGCAGTGAAAATCAGAGCTTTGACGTTGTTCATGATTCTTGTTTGTGTGTTTGTTGTGAAGGTTCTGCCCTTGTGAACACACCATCGTCGTTTCAGCCACAAATCACATCACCCATTCGGGGGAAAGACTCATCGTCACCTCTCCCCCTTATGGGGGCATGCTGTTGCGTGCTCTTGGCCAATGGATGTTGAGCACATCTCCGGTGATGCTCATGACGCCCATGAGCTTGTTTCAGCAGGATGAATCGTCGATGTTTCGATTTTTTTCCCAGAATCAAGAACCTTTGTCTTGCTCAGATGCGGTTGCTCATTTCAGCTCTGCTTTCTATCGCCACATTTGCTCTTGTCTGGGTGATTGGTGTGAATGGTGATGGGAGCTACACCACACACATCGGTTCCAGAGTTCCCCCTTCAGGCCTGGGATGCATACAGACCGGTGAAGTCAAGACGGACGAGGGCAAGTCGTTGAACGTCTACAGCTGCCCGGCTTGAAAACTCATTCACCGATGCGGCTCGTTCCCATTTTGGAATCAGGGTGCAAGCGATTGCCTTCAGCTTTAGGTCATCCTTGTCGAGGCAGGTCAGGCGCTCGCGTTACCTCAGGCACAGAACAACCCCAGACTTTGACTGGGGTTGAGGCCATGATTGGAACGGAGAGGGTGGGATTCGAACCCACGGATGCTTTCACATCGCTGGTTTTCAAGACCAGAGCCATCAACCACTCGACCACCTCTCCCTATGGGACAACTGAGCAGTTATCCTCGTCCACTTTAGAGCAGTGCTGCTGGGTTTACACGATCTTTTGGAGCGCTGTGAGATGGAATGCTTTTCATCTATCCAGTGATATTACGCTTGATCATTTCATACTACTTACAATATCGATTTTAAAACATTATATTGATGTTATGAAAGTCTTGTTTAATTGATGATATGAATACACAGCTGAGTTGCAACTGGCAACCCCGAGCCATCAATATTTATTGAATTTGTTGAATAGGCTTATTTTAAATATCGCAATGTGCAAGCATTTTATTGTATTACAAATTTTTTGTTTTATGGCAGGCAAATCATTTATCGTTCATTGCTATTCATTTAGTTTGAATTTCAATGTTAGAGCTTTACATGTCCAGAATAAATACTGGCATGTTTAAGTGATATACAAGTTCTTTGTGTCTGCCAGAATGATAAAATACATGCATNTATTCNTNTGNNCTTTTNCNNCGCNTACGTATGAAGNNTACATACAATAAACTTAATTGTAAACAGAGATTTGCGANAATCACATAGGATTGATTGGCAAAACAGCAATACTTCTTCACTTGTTTGAATGGTTTAAACAAGTAGATACAATCTAAATAAAATTAATAGTGTGTGGTTCTGCTCTTGTTATGATACCTGCTGTATCCATTTGCTCGATGTATAAAGTGTAATTTGCACCAACTTTTGCTTTTGTTAAATCCTCAGGCTTAATAACCAATGTCCAATCACCTTGATTTGAAGCCTGCCTGTCTTTAAATGCATTTGTCCAAATTTTTGCGCGAATCACTGCATTAGGACTCGCTTTGCCATCAATAATAATTCTTTTGTTATTAAGTTTGGCATTTATTATTTTATCATTCAAGTTAAGTGATGGAACAATCGGCTCTGTAATGATGGAATTCAATTTGTGCTTGGATGATTTTTTACCCCATGCATGAATAATCGCATTTAGATCATTGGCTTGATATTGAGTTGGATATGTATTCCAATTAGGCGTGGCATAGGACATTATCGTTTGACTTGGGCTTGCTGAATTTTGAGCCGATGTGTTTCTGTAGAAATCACCATCACTATCACTATGTGGATGCTCAAGCCCCAAAGTATGTCCTATTTCATGTAGTGCAGTATAAATAAATTGATCTCTGCTCTCTAGTTCCGAATTATTGAGAAAGATCTCCCAGTTACCGCCGACATTTCTTTTCTTACTATTATGTATAGTAAGACCAAAATATTTAATGCCATTATTAAGATTGATATTTTCATCATGAAAAAGTTGATGTGTTGACTTATCTCGCTTGTTGACTTTTTTAATTTTTAAATCAGTCAAAGCACTAACTTCTCTCATCGATTGCATAATTGCTTTAATGTACGATTTTGGCCATCTTTTAGTTGCTATCAATTGTGGTCCAAACTCACCACCCAATACTGGGGCTTTCCTCTTCTTCGGACAAAACCAAAGCTTTACTTTTTTAGTCGATCCTAAAATTTCACGCGCTTTTGTAAGTTGTGCGTCATCCGTCAAATAATTAGACTTTATTTTAGTTCCACTTTTTATATATCGAGGTCTAATGACTGCTTTTTGCTTTCCAATGTTAACCATGCAATTGAATAGGTATCAAACTAGGTTCTCTACGGTGCTCGTGCCAGTGTCAACTACAGTCGTGGCCGTGGCGCTTGCCTCCGCTGCTGATCCACTTAAGCCGTCNAAGACCGATAACTCATCAGTTGATAATCCTGAAAAAACTGAGCCGTGTTCAANAAATGTACTTATGTCAAAGTCATTGTTGTTAATTGTGGGTAGTAAATCACTGTAAAAATCTTTCCATTCGGCATTTGAAACTTCAGATCCAAGAGCTTTCCACGCTTTTGTACGTAATTTATTACGTTTTGAAATTGATAAATCAGACCAGGAGCTTGGTGTATTGTGTCTTGTGTTAACTATTCCGCGTGTTTCAACGATCATTTCTAGCAACTCAAGTGCTGTGATTTTTTCTCCTTTACCAATCGTACCGAGTATTTCTGAGGTATTTAATTTATCTGTATTTAAGAGCGCAAGATCTGCAAGAATACTTCTATTTCCACTGAAAAAGTTCATAAAACCTGAATCAGAAGACATATCCAAATATATTTTTCCAATAATTTCATCGTCGTATTTTAAGTCAATGGCATAATCCAATGCGGTTGCTTCAGAAGTCTCTTTATCTGCTGAACCTGGCATTAACACTAGTTCAGTAGAGATAAGCGATTCATCGTAATTTCCTCTGAAGTAAATACTGTCTTCAAACGGAGTGAAATCAGACACTTGAAGTATATGTTTTCCAGTGTAATTTTCTAAATTTTTAATGACTACTTTGTCTTCACCGCTGCCAGTTTTAATCAAATGTTGACTGCCATTTCTAATCTTATAGGTGTCATCACCGTCCCCGAGATCTGCAGTTGTTCTAACATGTGAGACTATTTTATCATCGCCACCCATCGATTGAATCGTGTTTCCACTTGATGCCTTTTTAAATTTGTAGAGGTCATCATTGTCGTTCCCGTACAACAACGATGATTTAAATTCTGTGAATTTGTAATTGCCAGCCGGATCAGCTCGAACCACGTTGTTTGAGCTGTTAGCACCAGTTACGGTTACCAAGTCTCCATCATTTGAATAGGCATTAAGCCAAAATCCGACGTTGGTTTTTTTGTATCTATTAACAAGGCCAAGATCATATTGCACGACATCACCAAGAGTATTTGTGAGGCCATAATCACTCGCAGACTCTCTCGAAACCAAAGCCATACTTTCTGGCTTAACCAATGCATCATCATCATCAGCTGAGTCTGTTTCATAAACGGTTACGAAAAAGCTTGTCGAAACAGAAGTGCTGCCTGTTGAAGTTCCAGTAAATTTAGCTACGCCATCACTAAAGTCAAAGGAATCATCTTCATAGCCAAGAACTGTTGCTGCATCATAATTGTCGGCCATTTCAAGTATTTCCGCAGAACTGCCTTGGTATAATGTAGCATATGCATACGCTGGGGTTGATGTATGAGTGGCAGTTTCTGCTTCATAATTGTAGGTAACAGGTCCAGGTGTTCCACTGATTTGATAAGTCCCACTAACCGTGTTTGAAATTGTTGAATCGACTTCTTTTAATGCAACCGTATACGATACTCCGACATATAAATCGATTCCTGTCGTGACCTCTTTGCCTTCATCATCCGTGTAGGTGTATGTGCCATCACTATATCTATTGCCATCATCATCAGTTTCTGTAGCATCAGTAGCATCAAACGTTACCGACACANTTTTAGTATTCGCTGTACCTGTACTNTCTGTTGAAGTTTCAGAAAAAGATACCTCATCTGTTGTTTCCCATGCTGACTCGAATGCCGTTTCTATTTCCTCTGAATAAGTTGCTGCCACAGAAACAGTGGTTTCTGCAACTCCTTCAACACCAACCGNAGATTCGACACCNGCTGTTACGGACGATCCTTGAGTAATAGCAACACTAGCTGTCTCTGAATTAGTATTAGAGGACGTTGTTCCAGATGTAGTTGAGGTTGATATTTCACTTGTAGTTGTTGTTTCAAGTGTGGTTGTATTATCACCTACTCCATATGTAAATGTGTTCGTAGCGAGCGCGCCATCCGCGACATCAACATTCGCATAAGTGACCGTGCCCGTACCAANAACTAATCCACCATCTTCATCAGTTATGTATGTAATGTTATNTAAATAAGTNTCNTCAACTGAAAAGTAAACTTCTTTGGCTGGAGTGCAAANTTGAATAACATCCTGTTTTGAACCAGTTGCGCACGTAGCTGCATCGGTTGTTCCATCATCAACTCCATTCCATGAACCATCACTCATGAAATAATCGTTCAACGAAAGAGAATGAGAATATAAAATAAACGGCGCTGAAGCAGAATTATATAGAAAAATATCACTTGCCGAAGTAAGGTTAGTATAGTCCTTGTCTAGAAAGCTTCCTAGATCGAAATATGTAGATGTTTTGTCACTGTATGTCTTGAATATATAAGACGAATACCCATCATCAGAGATTCCATCGCCCTTTATTGCATTGCCAGTGCTGTCAGCGCTTAAATAGTTGCTTGTTTGATCAACGCTTCTTCCGAAATACGCTGTCTTGNNAGTGTCATATGTAACATTTGTGNTGCTGTTCTTTTCNTAGTCATAACCCATTCTGACCGTGCCAAGGTCATAGGGAAATGTGCCATCGATTTCAGTTGTAGCATCTGAGTNCGCTACAACGTCATCGTCGAAGCTCGCTATTGATATGTTTTCTACAAAATCAGTTGAAGAACCCCATAGAAATAGTTCAT
This sequence comes from Synechococcus sp. MED850, assembly GCA_002700765.1. Next base: position 20,843 of record PAEP01000020.1, on the reverse strand, counting down.
AAAGATCAACNACGGAGGACATTTTAAAAATGCGCNATAACATTAAGATACTTGTTTTTTTAAACAGATGTCAAAATTAAAGATTTCCCTTGTAGTTGGTGTATCNTGCGCAACGCCTCAAGCATGGAATGCGTCTAAGGATTGCTTTTTGATGTGTTCGCCAGAATGAAGGAGGAAATTTATTGTCCNAAAAATATGANTTTCTAAAATTGTATAGAGTGCTACTTTGAATAGGATTAAGAGTATGGCTAATTAATTAGCCATACATATATCCGGAAGATTTTAAAATTCCACTCAAAAATATCAGTCATCATTTTCAATTCGAGGTTTTCGACTATGTCTGAGGCTTTGATAGCGGCAGAAGGCATTTATCGGAGTCGCATCCAGCTGGACCGGCCTCCTTCAACTCCCCCTGGTCATACCGCTGCAGTGCCTCGAAGAAGTCGCTGCTGACCCGCCTTTCAATCACCTCACTCTGGAGGCGCTCATAGGTGTCCGCGTCAATCGGTTCGAACGGCAGCCTTGGGAAGGTGGCATTGGCATCAAAGCGGGCCAGCAGGGCCGCCGAGATATAACCCTCACCCTGCTCCATTGCCTGGTGCAACGCGTTGGCCAATGGCTCGATTTCGTGCTCACGGAATTCGATCGTGGCTGAGGTGTTGTGGGCGGTGTAGTGACGTTGAACCTGCATGTAGAAGTCGAACTGGGCCATCGCCGAAAACCCGTTGATGTCCACNGCATCAGCACCTGGGAGGTTCGCCCAACTCACCTCCGTCGGGATCTCCACCAGCCATTCGGTGCAACGGGGATCAAAAGGATCGTCCAGCAGACGGCCCTGCTCGTCTTTGTCGGACTGGGATGGCACCACGGTGTAGCCNTAGTCCATGCAAGCCATCGCCACTGGATCGTTCTTACGGAAGGTGATCCGGCGGATGAACCGTTGTGCCTTCGGCGGATGCCAACCAGGCGCTGCGCCGGTGAGCAGGCTCTTGGTGCCTGCTGGTTGCACCGTTGTGCAGCGATTGGGGCGACGGAGGCCGTGCCGATCGCAGTAATCCCACACGGTGTCGGTCACCACCTGCTTCCAACGACTCAGGAAGGCCGCCTCCTGACGTTTGAACTCAAGACCCTGTTCGGTGTCGGGACGTCCGGCTTCCCACCACTGCAGCCAGGGGGTTCCGAAAGCATGCACGAAGAAGTCGAACAGGCCGGTGAAGCTCACGCCGACGATTGGATCCCAGGCACGGCTCTGGCGGTAGCGCTCCACCTCGAAGCGGTGGTTCAGCAGACAGGCCACGGACAGTGCACCGGCACGGAAGGCATCCTCCTGGCCAACCTCATCACTGGGATCGATCTGGTTGAGATGGATCTCAGCNAGGTTGCAGTGGAAGTCAGCACCGAGGATCTCCCCGCAGGGGTTCAGGCCGTAACGACCCAGTCTGTGCTCCAGCTCGGCTTCATCGATCGGACCGTGGTTCAGCTGCAGCCAGCGTGCGGCTTCCTCCCGCCCTTGATCGCAATAGATGTCGATGAACTCGCTACGCAGTTCAGGGGTGGTGAGCAGATCGGCGTTGGAACGGGCGATCGCTTCGGGGGCGAATTGAATCGCACCCTCACCCGAGTGGAATTGCTTGGTGACTGCGGAGAGCACCACCTCTTTGGTGGGGCGTGTGTGGTACACCCTGGTGTGATTGGCCATGCGCAGGGCGTCGCGCTCGGGATCAATCCGCCAGTTGCCGGCATCGTCCTGCTGCCACAGGTTGTCCTTGGCGGAGGATGCCGCTGCGTCATCGGCAGCGAACTGACGCATGCCAGCACTGCGGCGGATGTTGCCGGCCACGATGGTGACGGCCGCCTCGTCGATCAACAAGCAGCACTCCACCGACGTGAGCTGCCGTCCAACCGCTTTGTTCAGCAGTCGGGCGATGCGGTGGTAGAGGTCCTTCAGTTTCACTGGGTTGGCCATTCCACCGAACCCTTTGAGGGTCTCGCCCACCGGCCGAACATCGGACAGGTCGACCTCGACCTTGACTTCACCGCCTGAGAAGCGCGGATCACTGCTGAGTTCCAACAGGAGCTGGTAGCTGTCGACCCAGCCGCGACGCGTGTCGCCGACTTTGATCCGCACGCTGTTGCCCTCAACGCAATGCGTGCAGTGGTCCTGTCTCTGCTCGGTCGGCGTGATGCCGATCTCAGAGACCGATAACACCGTGATGGTGTTGCGCACCACCGGGAGCCGCTCGATCAGATGCGGTTCGATGATGGCGCCCGTCCCGCAGCCCATCATCGCCAGGTCCATCATCAGACCAAAGGCTTCCCAATCCACGAGGTTCGTGGACGTGCAGTTGTAAGCGCCTGAGAAATTCTCGGTTTGTTCGATCCATGGGGTGCCGCCGATCCAGAGCCAGCGCCCTGATGGAAGGGCCTTTTTCTCGTGCTGCATCCGCGCCAGCAGCTCCACCTCCGCGTCACTGAGCTGGCCCAGCTTGCGAAGGCCGCCGAGATTGCGGTCCCCAACTTGGGCCCAGCTTTCGCGCCCCTCGGCCATGCGGCGGCTGTAGGTCCTGTAAAAAACTGGATTGGCAGCCGGAGCTGAGGCGGGAAAAGCTCCGAAACAAGCGCTGTTGCCCACTGCGGGCTCAGCGCGGGACGTGGTCAGTGTCACCTGCAGCACTTCGCTGGAATGATCGAACCCTAACGCCATAGATGGGGCCAGCAAGGGTGCGTCGGCACCATCAGCAGCGCTCGATTCAGAATGGACGCCACTTAAATCGACTGATGCAGCGCCATCCGGAACCGGAATTGATGACGGATCGCTGTCAGGTGGAGGCCTATGCAGCAGCGGATTTCAGCCGCGGCGATCGTCATACGGTTGCGCTGGCCAAAGCTCTTCTGGAGCGATGGCCCAAGTCTGAGGACGTGCTCACCGTGGTTGATTTCGGTTGTGGTCCCGGCAACATCACACTGCTCTTGGCCGAATGGCTGCCCAAGGCACGTGTGATCGGCATCGATGGGTCTGAGGAGATGCTGAAAGAGGCCCGTCGCCGTGCTTCTGCCCAGGGGCTGACAGTGGAATTCCGATGTCTGCCGCTGCAGAACGGCAACCCTGATCAACTCTCAGCCGACCTGATTGTGAGCAACAGCCTCTTGCATCACCTCCACGACCCCTCCGTGCTGTGGTCTGCGACACAGGCCTTCGCGTCCCCTGGNTGTCGCGTGTTGCATCGGGACCTCCGCCGGCCGATCGATGCGAGCGCGATCGATCGCCTGCAAGAGCTTCATCTTTCCGATGCACCAGCCGTGCTGGTGCACGATTTCAGAGCGTCGCTGGCCGCTGCGTTCGAGCTGGAAGAGGTGCGATTTCAGCTGCGCCGTGCCGGTCTCAACGGGCTGAGTGTGCAGNAGGAGGAGGACCGTTATCTGGTGGTGTCAGGCTTGGTGGATTGACGACGCGCCATGAGCGGCCCTATCGCAGCAACGGACCTTGATCTGACAGCGGATCTGGCGGCGGCCGTGGATCGTCGTCGCAACTTCGCGATCATCTCCCACCCTGATGCCGGCAAAACAACACTGACGGAAAAGCTGTTGCTCTACGGCGGTGCGATTCAACAGGCCGGGGCCGTGAAAGCGCGCGGCGAGCAGCGCAAGGTGACCTCCGATTGGATGGAACTTGAGAAACAGCGCGGCATTTCGATCACCTCCACCGTGCTGCAGTTCGACTACAACACCACCACGATCAACCTGCTGGATACACCTGGCCACCAGGATTTTTCAGAGGACACCTACCGGACCCTGGCGGCGGCTGACAACGCCGTGATGCTCGAGGATGCCGCAAAGGGACTTGAACCTCAGACACGCAAGCTGTTTGAAGTCTGCCGGATGCGGAAGATTCCGATCTTCACGTTCATCAACAAGATGGATCGCCCCGGTCGGGATCCCTTATCACTCCTCGATGAAATCGAATCCGAACTGGGTCTCACCCCCTGGGCGGTGAATTGGCCCATCGGCAGCGGTGAACAGTTTCGAGGTGTGATTGACCGAAGGAGCCGTGAGGTTGTCCTGTTCAGTCGTGCTGAGCGGGGCAAACAGGCCAGCGAACAACGCCTTTCCCTGGATGACCCATCCTTGCGCGCGTCGGTCGAGGAAGACCTGTTGGACNNCGCCATTGAGGAGATGGAGCTGCTCGAGGCTGCCGGCGCTGAACTGGATCTCGAAATGGTTCACGCAGGTGAGCTGACGCCGGTGTTCTTCGGATCGGCCATGACCAACTTTGGGGTGCGTCCCTTCCTGGATGCCTTTCTTGAGATGGCTCAGCGGCCGATTGCTCGTTCCAGCAGCGATGGCATGGTCGATCCCCTGCGCGAGGGCTTCAGTGGGTTCGTCTTCAAACTGCAAGCGAACATGGATCCTCGGCACCGGGACCGCGTCGCCTTCGTGCGGGTTTGCAGCGGACGGTTTGAGAAGGACATGACCGTGCGGCATGCCCGCTCAGGCAAAGCCATCCGTCTNTCGCGTCCGCAGAAACTGTTCGGACAGGACCGAGCGGTGGTGGAGGACGCCTACCCAGGCGATGTCATCGGTTTGAACAATCCAGGCATGTTTGCCATCGGCGACACCCTTTATGTCGGGCCTCGGGTCGAATTCGAAGGCATCCCGTGTTTCAGCCCAGAGATCTTCAGCTGGCTGCGCAATCCGAATCCATCAGCGTTCAAGAATTTCCGCAAGGGCGTGAACGAATTGCGCGAGGAAGGTGCTGTACAGATCCTCTACGACACCGATGAGAGCAAGCGGGATCCGATCTTGGCTGCGGTCGGACAACTGCAGCTGGAAGTCGTTCAGCACCGTCTCGAAAACGAGTATGGCGTTGAGACGCGCTTGGAANCGCTCGGGTTCCAGGTGGCGCGATGGGTCTCCGGCGGCTGGTCGGATTTGGAGAAGGTGGGACGCATTTTCAACTGCAAAACGGTTCGCGATGCCTGGAACCGTCCTGTTCTGCTGTTCAAAAATGAGTGGAACCTCAATCAGCTCAAGGAGGATCATCCGGAGCTTGAGCTCAGCAATGTGGCGCCCGTGGTGAGCGGTGTGGAGCCGATCAGCCTCTGATTGGCCTTTGCTTCAGCCGGAGGTGAATCGCATGGTCATGCTGTTTCCCCAGAGCTCATGGCGGATCTCTTCGGCTCGACGGATGCAGGCTTGAGCCTCGGAACGGGTGGTGCAGGTCCGAGCGTTTTCCTCGATCTGCATCAGCTTGAGCAACTGGTGAATCTTCTTCATCTTGAACTGAGACNTTAATCAAGNCTTAACCANNCNTTAANCCNTGTCAAGGTCCATCCCCAGGCGCAACGCATTGCTTCNTCATTNCGTCTCTCCAGCGCGTGAAAGAAATGGTGCAGACGGCAGCCACGTTGCTCGTTGACGCTCGCCAGACTGGGTTAAGAAATTGCACAACTGGTGGACACGCTCTGGCTACGTCGCACAGGTGCAGATGGAGGTACGGAGTACGTCTGCTTCAGAGACGATCATGGTGCCGTCGAGATGATTGAGGCCTATCACCTGCCGCCTCAGATGCCTCTTCTCAAGCGTCGATGGCGACTTGATCCCTCCGATGCGCTGCACCGTCGCCGTCGTCTGGAGGGGAAAGAGGGATTTCGCCACGGTTCACCCCTGTTCTGATCGGCCCTCGATACGCTTGTCTCAGTTTGAATTAAGGCCGCGATGGCTGCGGTGAGTGATCCCGGCCCGAATTCTGGATCGACAGATCCATACAGTCGTCTCGGTCTCTCGCCGGGAGCGACTTTCGAGGAGGTTCAGTCCGCTCGTCAGCGCTGTCTGACCCTTGCCGGCGATGACTCCCAGGAGCAAGCCAAGGTCGAAGCGGCCTACGACGCCGTTCTGATGGGGCGGCTCAGGGATCGTCAGGGTGGTCAGATCAGTCAGGCTGCAGCGTCAGCATCGGCTCGGGAAGACAGCATCAGTGAGGCTTCGGTGAAGGCTCCATCTCCATCGGTTGGTGTGTTGCAACGCTTCCGTTCCTCGCTGCCGGATCCATCCCAATCCTTCAAGACCCTTGCTCCTGAATGGAGCCTTGTTGAGGGGCAAGGTTTGGTCGTGCGCCTTTTAGCAGGGGCAGTCCTGCTGTTTCTGTTGATTTTCAGCGTCAACAGCGTTCAGCTTGTGCTGTCGCTCGCTGTGATCGGCTGCTTCATCAGCAACAGCCGACGCGGCAGGCGAGCATTGCCCGCTCTTGGCTGGTCTCTCCTGCCACTGTTGGTGGGTGTTGTCATAGGCGGCATCATCACCGCCCTGCTCGCCGATCCCCTCGCCAGCCAGAGTTTCTTGACGACCGACCAGCTTCAATCCCTGCCAGCCCTGCTGCTGCTTTGGGTTGTCGCTCTGTTTCTGCTTTAAGCCTTTGATGGGCATTCCTCAATCAACATCTTGAGCTCTGCCCCCGTGATCGCATAACGCGTGTTGCAGAAGTGGCAGATCAGCTCAGCGCCGCCGTCCTCTTCGAGCATGTCGGTGAGTTCATCACGGCCCAGCAACTTCAGAGCACCAACACTGCGTTGACGGGTGCACGGACACGCGAATCGCACAGATTGGGATGCATCGGCGTCCTCCAGCGGCTGGGGATCCAGATCGGGGAACACGTCTTGCAGGAGATCTTCCAGACGCGGCCCGCATTGTGCGAGTCGATGGCTGAAGTCGTGGATCTCCCGGCAGCGCTGTTCGATCAGCTCCACCAGTGCCGGTTCCTCCGCTGCTTTCGGCAGAATCTGAACCAGCAGCCCGCCGCTGTTGTGCAGCCCCTGACTGCTGATCCGCTCGCCAACAAAAACACCTGAAGGGGTCTGCTCCGAGTGCAGCAGATAGGAGGCAACATCGTCCCCGATGCCTCCGCTCACCAGTTCAACGGTGCTGCTGAACGGCTCTCCCTTGCCGATGTCACGCACCACATGGAGGTAACCCGTTCCAGCGGCTGAGCGAAAGTCAAAGCTGTAATGACCGTTGTCGTCGGCGATGGGATCCAGCTCGAGATCAGGAGTCCCCACGTAACCGCGCACCGTGCCGTCACGCCCTGCGTCCACCATCAGCCCTTTGATCGGGCCATCGGAACCCAGCCGCAGATTCACGCGGCCGTGGCGAACTTTCATGGAACTCGCCAGCATCAGCGAGGCTGAGATCGCCCGGCCCAACATGACTGTGGTGATGTAAGACAAGCCATGGCGATCACGGGCCTCCTGCACTGTTTCTGTGGTGGACACCGCCACGAGGCGGATTCCTCCACCGGCCGCCGTTGCTCGCACCAGCCGGTCGGCCATCGTCCTTTCAACACTCAGCGCAATGTAGTCATCGGGCTGAGTTGACCGGCCTCCAGACGATGACGGTCACAACTCCAACCCTGAAACAGCTCCGGCTCGTGGGTGACAACGATCAGCACCCTGTCCCTGGCGAGATCCGCCAAGAGCCCCAGGACCTCATCACGCACCGACCAATCCAAGCCTGCCGTGGGCTCATCCAGCAGCAACACCTGGGCACCACGCAGCAATTGCACGGCCAGTGACAGACGGCGTTGCTGTCCCCCACTGAGACGCTCCGGTGCCATCACACGGTCCACCGATTCCAAACCAACACGACGCAGCACTTGGTCCACCTGTTCGCCCGGTAGGCGTCGATGTCCGAGCTTCAGCTCCTGGCCAATGGTGAGGCCGAGGAAGTGGCGCTCCGGAAACTGAAACACCATGCCGCAGAGGGCTCGACGCTGACGCTGGCTGAGTTCCTCTCCTTGCCAGCGAATGGATCCCTGTCCACAGCGTGCCAGCCCGTTGATCACCTCCAACAGGCTGGTTTTGCCCGAGCCGCTGTCGCCCGCAATGAGAACGGGCTGGCCTGGCGACGCCCGCAGCTGGACACCCCTCAGGATCGGAGCTGCGGCCGTTGCCGGGGCGTAGTGAAGGCGCTCAAGTTCAAGCATTCTTCAAAGCTTGGCCCATGATGCATTGAGGAGGTTGCACCCATGGACGTTCGTTTTCGCGAAGTCGATCCCTTCAACTGTTGGCTTTGGTTGCGTTTTTCCGAGGTACCGAGTCAGGGGGAACGCAATTATCTCGATGGTGTCTTCGATAGTTGGTACGTCATCGGTCGTCTGGGTGGATTCAATGCTGAGAATCTGCAGGTGCACGAGGAGGGCGCTGATCTGAGTTGGATGGGGTACGACAACGACGAGGCCAACGCGTTAATTCCAGCGCTGATGCACAACATGGGACAACTTGAGTATGCGCAGAACTGGGCTCGCTGCTGGGTCGACATGGGAACAAGCGACGGCATCGGCATCGATGTGCTGATCAACGCCTTGCGTCAGCTCGATACGGATCTGGTGCAGATCGAGGAGCTTGTCGTCGGCGGCGTCAATGACGATTGGCCGGTGGAGGATCACCCCGACAGCATCTTCCCCAGCGGTGGCTGAGCTGCGTCGACTGCTGATCGAACCTTCCCGACTGAATCGGGTGAATCGAACAGACAGGTTGATTGCGCTCAACAACGAGGAACAGCACTACTTGCGCAGGGTTCTGCGGCTGCGATCAGGAGACCCCTTAACGGTGATTGATGGAGCTGGCCATCGCTGGACAGCCCAGCTGAAGGGTGCTGCAGAGCTGGCACTCAGTTCTCCACTCGATCGTCCTCAAGAGTCGCAATCCGTTCCCTGCCCACCCCTGGGGTTGGCGCTTGCGCTGGTCCGCCGTGGCATGGAGGACGCCGTGCGCATGGGGTGTGAGCTTGGGATTGATCGGTTTCAGCCGCTCCGCATGGCGCGCTGCACTCCGCAGGCGGAGCATCGCCCTGAACGTTGGCGAACTGTTCTGAGGGAAGCCACAGAGCAGTGCGAGCGGCTGTGGTGCCCGGAACTGCTGGCTCTGCAAGACCTGCGCGGATGGGACCCCGGCAACGAATCTCGGGTGGCCTTTGGCGTGGCTCGCCGTCAAGGCATCCGCACCGATCAGGACTGGTTGACGTCGCTTTCTGATTCCAAACATCCGGTCTGGTTGGTGATCGGACCGGAGGGTGGCTGGACCGACGCGGAAATCGAGCTTGCCGAGAGCCTCGGATGGCAGCCGGTGAGCTTCGGCGATCACATCCTCAGATCATCCACAGCGTCCCTCCGAGCCGCGGTGAGCATGGTTCGGTGGCGTGAACAAATGCAGTTCAGCTTCTGAACAGATCGCCAGCAATCGCGCGGAAGTTCTTCATGCTGGCTCCTGGTCTCCGGCGTCTCTGGGTGAGGCCATTTCCAGGCAGGAGATAGTCGGGCGCGAAGGTTGCCATCGGAGTTGCGGGTCTGGCCTCTTGATCAGCGGCGAGTTGAGCCGCAATCGCTTCGGCTGTTGTTAAAACAGCTGTTGTTGGAACGGTTGTTGCTTGGACAGCCTGTGTTGGAACAGCCTGTGTTGGCGCGGCGCTGGTCGAAGCGGTCTGCAGCGGTTGGGACACCGCTGCCTCAGTCCCACTGTCAGCTGCGATGGTGAGCGACAACTCTGCCGGCGCACTGGGCTGCTCCTCAGGGACCTGATCAGCAGATCGGCCCAGTGGGGGTGTCAGGACAACAGTCGTGGATTGATCGTTGCCGCTCTCCAGGTTGAGAAAGAAGCTTTCTTTCCTTGCGTTGAAAAGCATGCTGGGAGGGCTTTTGCGTTCAAGTCAACGATTCTCCCCCGTTCGTCCACCATTCGGCGCGTCGCTTAGAGGAGTGAAACAACGTGTTGCGGTGTTGCCTTCAGTCACCGGGCTCGCATCGCGTTGCAACTTTTATGATCTTCAATACGCCATAATAGCTTGCAAAATTCAGTCATTGATGAATAGTTCGATTGAATATTCAATCGAAGATGCAACATTCAATCAAGCATTTGCAAAGTGTTGATGGAGAAGCCTGGATAGGTGTTCTGGATGCTGTCTATGCCGTGTCGATGACACTAATTGCTGTCGAACTGCCTGAATTGGTTCGGCATATTGCTGTTTTGCCAAATAATCTGATGGGTGACCTCATGACAGCCAAAGTCTTATTGTATCTGCTTGTTTCTTACTTGGCCACGTTTTTGCTTTTTTATGATGTATGGACCGTTCACAAAACTATTTTGAGGCTGGGCGGATTGAAGAGGCAATCGCAGAATATCTTAAACGGTACGATTATGGCATTAAGTTGCCTTGCGGCAGGGAATGTTATTTTGATCATCAAGTCCAGACAGGAGCTTGATACTGAGACTCTCAAAATGGTGTCCAATGCCCGGCAACTGGTTTTGCATTGGGCGAATGCTCACTGGTTCATGTGGATCACGATATTTACAATCTTTGCCGTTATGTTTAATCTGATGGCAAGGCTCTCAAGTCTTGGTGTCGACTGTAGTGAAACAAACAGGGCAAAATTAGTTCAGCTTGGTAGAAGCCTCGATTTCAAGGTCAAACTGATTCTTTTGGGTTTCTTCGTATGGGCACCCATGCTTTTTGGTTATAAAGTTTTTATTGAACCAATCTTTATGTTCCTGGCTTTTCTTGTTGTTTGTTTTTTTGAGGAGCCAATCATTGCCTGGTGGAAGCGACGAGGGTCTCACGCGTAAGACATTGCTTTAGCCTCGCACAATCAGATCTTTATTTCGGGTGCGATGTCTTGGTTGACGGCGCTCCTGATCAACACCGTTCTGATCGCAGCCGCCCAGCGAGCTCCCTTGCTCACCGCCGCAGGTTGGGTGCATGCCGGAGCTCTCGGCACGATTCTCTGGGGTGCGATGGGGTGGCAGGCATGGCTGGCGGTTGTGGCCTACCTCGGTTTCGGCAGCCTGGTGACCAAAATTGGTTGGAACAACAAGCAAAGACGCGGTCTTTCCGAGGCTCGTGGCGGGCGCAGAGGTCCTGAGAATGTCTGGGGTTCAGCTGCCGTAGGGGCGATCCTTGCTCTTTTGATTGGGTCAGGCGTTCCCTTCCGAGCACTGGCAGAGATTGGTTTCGCCGCCAGCTTCGCGGCGAAGCTGGCAGACACCTTCGGCAGCGAAGTTGGCAAACGCTGGGGACAGACAACGGTGCTGATCACCAGCTTTCGACGGGTTGAACCCGGCACGGAGGGCGCGATCAGCCTTGAAGGCACCCTGGCCAGTGCTATCGGCAGTGTGCTGATGACCGCTGTGATGGTGATGCTCAACCTCGTGCCCCTGGGGTTCGCTGCCCTTGTGGTGTCGGTTGTCGGCTTGCTGGCGACGCTCGTTGAAAGCGTGATCGGAGCTGTTGCTCAGGATCGGGTGTCCTGGCTGAGCAATGAGCTGGTGAATGCCCTGCAGACGCTGATTGCCGCCATGCTGGCGATGGTTGTCAGCCGAATGCTGAATCTCGCTTAGCCCATTGCCGCAGAAGGCACACGGCATCGTGGATCGAATTTTTTAGCTGTTGGACGTCGGTTTTGAAGCGTTTGGACAAGGACGTCAGGCTCTCTCCCCCTACGAAATAGGCCTCCAGAAGGCGTTGGTCCCGACGTTTGAGCTTGCACAGGATTCCGCGCAGCCAATCCAGTTGGGGATCCTCTTCCGGTCCCGGGGTGGCGATGGAATCGATCCGATCACGCGCACGTTCACCGCTCTTGCCCTGCTTCTGATCGAGGCTCACCAGGCTTGCTGCGTGAACCACCCGTTGACACTGCTGCAAACGGTCACGACTGACCCCCAGCTGTCTCGCCAAGCAGTCCTCGCGGAGTGGTGGTTGACCTGCGGAGATGCGCGCTGCCTGGACACGCTCGACTTTGCTGATCAGATCACTGATGCGCCAGGGGACACGCATCGTTCTGGAGCGGTCCCTTCGAAAGTGAAGGATTTGCCCTCTGGCACGGCTGACGATGTAACTGCTCGGCCTGTGGCCGCGATGTGGGTCAAACCGCTCAACGGCAGCCATTGCACCGATGCTGGCCTCCTGGATCAGATCATCCAGATCGTCCGGACCGCGTGAGCATTGCTGGCGGGCCGCATGGTGGGCCAAGCCGATGTGCTGCAGCAGGGTTCGGTTGCGATTGGCGATGCAGCCAGGCAAGCCACGTCGGTCTTCCCGACGTTGTCGATCACTGGTGTTCAACGTGAGTTTGCAAGTCACGTCCAGCATTTCGACGCCCCTGCCATGACGCCGCCCACCAGGGTGCCCCAATCCGGCACTCGGGTGCTGAGCCCCGATTCGGACGACCTGTGTCAGNTCCGCTCGATCTCGATGCGACGCAGCTCCGGATGCGTCAAGCGTTCNATGATTCTGGCNATATCCACAGCTGTGAGCTCTCCGTTTTCATCCCATTTGAGNGTTGTTTTGCGTTGAGCTGAAACGGCCCGGGACCTTGNCTCGAACCGTGGTCCGGTNGCCATGGATCGATATCAATGTCAGCGAACGCACACATTAGCGACGGGTGTCAGTTGTGCCCAAGTCAGAAGTGCTGCCCATGTCCGCAGCCGTTGATGCATCCAGCGGTGTCCATCGGCATTGAGGTGAATGCCATCCGGTTCCATCCAGCTCAACCAATCCGGTTCACGGCGAAAGGCGTCGTGCACGGCAAGAAACGGCACATTCATCTCGAGGCAGACTTCTTCCAGAGCGGCCTCATAGAGCTCCACGTCGCGATTGGAGTACCAGAGGCAGTCGGCAAACGGCATCACCGCCTCGTCCACCGGCGTCAACCCCAGCATCATGACGGGGGTCTTCTCTTTGATCTCCTCAAGCAGCCTGGTCATGCCAAAGGCGTACGCCTCCAGACTGAGTTGGGGACGACCGTCGAGGCGCCCCACCCGTGCGCTGTCGTTCAGACCGACACAGAGCAATAGGCCGTCCGGATGTTTGCGCCGCAGCTCACCTCGACAGCTCCATTCGGCATCCCAGCGTTGGGCAACCCGTTCGAGACCATCACCTCGCACACCCAGCTCATAGATCACCGGTGCTTCGGGAAGGTTCATCCACTCCAGACGCAGCCGTTGACACCAGCCGCCGCCATCGCGGTCACCCCAGCCATGCACGCCGCTGTCGCCAAGAACCACGAGCTGCTTCGGTGTTAGTCCCATGCCTCCCAGATCAGCTCAGAACCGATGCAGCATGGTGCGCAGACGTTGCAGACCATCACCAATCGTTTCGCGTGACACCGCGCAGGAGAGACGGATGCAACGGTCATCTCCGAAAGCCGCTCCGGGGACCACGGCCAACCCAACCTCCTCGAGGGCTCGGCGACAGAAATCCATTGAATCGTTGATGGATGTTGGCAACTGAGGAAACGCGTAGAACGCTCCTGTTGGATCCTCGAGGACGATCCCCTCGATCTCGCGCAGACCATCACTGAGCATGCGACGGCGGCGGTTGTAACTGGCTGCCATGTCCCGCACACAGTCCCGGGATCCGTTCAAGGCCGCCAGGGCACCACGTTGGGCAAAGCTGCAGACATTGCTGGTGCTCTGACTCTGAAGCGCAGCCGCCGCCTTGATCACCTGTTCATCCCCGGCGAGATAGCCCAGTCGCCATCCGGTCATCGCCCAGCCTTTGGCGAAGCCGTTCACCGTGAAACAACGACTCCTGAGATCTTCAGCGAGGGAGGCGAAACTGATGTGGGTCTGTCCTTCCGCCAGGAGAAATTCATAGATTTCATCGCTCATCACCAGCAGCTGTGGGTGTCGCGATAAAAGATCAACAACAGCCTCCAGTTCGTCCCGTTGCATCACCCTGCCCGTGGGATTTCCTGGTGTATTGATGATCAACAGCCGACTCTGCGGACGGATGCTTCGCTCCAGTGCATCCACATCCAGACGGAAGCCTTCATCAGCCTGGGANGGAATCAAANTGACGCTGGCCCCAGCCAGGCGTGCCATTTCTGGGTAACTCAGCCAGTACGGAGCTGGAATCAGGACCTCATCTCCTGGATTCAGCAGAACCTGAAACAGGTTGTAGATGGCTTGNTTGCCGCCGTTGGTGATCAGAACCTCCGATGCTTTCGTGGGGATTCCGTTCTCCACGGTGAGCTTCTCGGCCACTGCCGCTCGAAGGTCGGGGTCGCCCGCAGCNGGTCCGTAGCGAGTCAGCCCATCACCAAGCGCCTTTTGTGCCGCTTCAACGATGAATTCCGGAGTGTCGAAATCCGGCTCTCCTGCACTGAGACTGCAGATGTCCTGGCCCTGCTGGAGAAGCTCCTTGGCCCGTGCCGAGATCTCCAGAGTGAGCGAGGGTTTGAGGGCTTGAGCGCGATCGGAGAGTGCTGGCAAACGGGGCATTATCAACGCACCACCCCAGGTGCGCTCTAAATACCTCATCCTGCCTCACCTGGTGTCGCAGACAACCATGCCGTGTCACCAATGATTTGTTCACAACTCGGTTGGGTGCTTGCGGCGAGGGAGCCAGAACGTCTCGCTCGCTTCTACGGCCTGGTTCTTGGAATCACGGCTCAATCTGGCTTCTCCAAACATCACTGGGTGCTTCCCTTGGCCGAGGGGATGACCCTTGAGATCTACCGACCCTCAAGAACCCGGGCCTTTCCGNTGACGGGACGACGTTTGGCACCATGTCTGCGCTTACCAGCAAGCTCCAGTCCAGAACAGGCGTTACAGGCACTGCTTCCCGAGCTGCTATCCGCTGGGGCTGTGATCGATGAACCTCCACGGCTTGAACCGTTCGGGGCGGAAACCTGGCTCTTGGATCCAGAGGCCAATGCCTTGTTGCTGGTGGTGCCATTGCTGAATGAGNAGGCCAGCCGTTGACGGATCTGGATCTGCGTTCCTGTTCTGACTGCCATGCCTGCGGTCTGTCCGAGACCCGCCAGCGGGTGGTGATTGCCCGGGGCAATCCAGACGCGAGGCTGATGGTGATCGGAGAAGCGCCCGGCGCGAAGGAAGACGCCGAAGGCCAGCCCTTTGTGGGCCGATCCGGNAAGGCGCTCGATCGTCTTCTCATTGACGTGGGCTTTGACCTCCAGCAGGACGTCTACATCTGCAATGCAGTCAAATGTCGCCCGCCGTCCAACCGCCGCCCGAAGCGGGCGGAACTGGCGGCATGTCGCCCCTGGTTGGATCTGCAGCTGGAGTTGGTGAACCCAGTGGTGATCGTGCTGGCGGGGGCAACCGCTGTAGAAGCGATTCTTGGCATCAAGGGAGGCATGACCAAGCTNCGTGGACGCTGGCANCGTTGGCAGGACGTGTCNGTCATGCCGGTCTTTCACCCCTCGTACCTGCTCCGCAACCCATCCGCCGATCCGGGATCACCTGTGGATCTGACACGGCAGGATCTAACGATGGTGAAACAGCACCTGTGCGAACGTTGAGCCGCTCGCGGCACCCCCTGCCATGACCGCCACACTGCAGACCCCAGCGGCCGCTGTGGACCGTCGTTACGACACCCAGATTCACCGGCGCCCAACCCGCACCGTGATGGTGGGAGATGTCGCCATCGGCAGTGACCACCCTGTGGTCGTCCAGTCGATGATCAACGAGGACACGCTTGATATCGAGGCGGCGGTGGCGGGAATCATTCGTCTCGCGGAAGCCGGCAGTGAGATCGTCCGCGTCACAACCCCCTCGATGGCCCATGCNAGGGCCATGGCAGAGATTCGCGCTGCGGTTCGTGGTCGCGGTTGTTCAGTGCCGCTGGTCGCTGATGTTCATCACAACGGCATCAAGATCGCCCTGGAGGTGGCGCAACATGTCGACAAGGTGCGCATCAACCCCGGTCTGTTTGTCTTTGATAAGCCGGATCCCAACCGTCAGGAGTTTTCTGCCGAGGAATTTGCCGCCATCGGAACCCGCATTCGTGAGACGTTCGAGCCGCTCGTGACCCTCCTGCGTGATCAGAACAAGGCGTTACGGATCGGCGTGAACCATGGCTCTCTCGCTGAGCGGATGCTCTTCACCTACGGCGACACACCACAGGGAATGGTGGAATCAGCGATGGAATTTGTGCGCATCTGCGACGAGCTCGACTTCCACAACATCGTGATTTCGATGAAGGCCTCACGGGCTCCGGTGATGTTGGCGGCCTATCGCCTCATGGCGGACACCATGGACAAGGAGGGATACAACTATCCCCTGCATCTCGGGGTGACGGAAGCCGGCGATGGTGACTACGGCCGGATCAAGAGCACTGCGGGGATCGCCACCCTGCTGGCCGATGGTCTGGGAGACACGATTCGGGTTTCACTCACCGAGGCCCCGGAGCGAGAAATCCCAGTCTGTTACTCGATCCTGCAGTCGCTCGGTCTGCGCAAGACCATGGTGGAGTACGTGGCCTGCCCAAGTTGCGGCCGCACGTTGTTCAATCTTGAAGACGTCCTGAACAAGGTGCGGGATGCCACGTCCCACCTCACCGGACTGGACATCGCGGTGATGGGGTGCATCGTCAACGGTCCTGGCGAAATGGCTGACGCCGATTACGGCTACGTGGGCAAGACCCCCGGCACCATTTCGCTTTATCGCGGACGCGAAGAAATTCGCAAAGTTCCGGAGGCGCAGGGTGTGGACGCCTTGATCCAGTTGATTAAGGACGACGGTCGCTGGGTCGATCCGACCTGAACTGGTTAGTGTGAAGAATCAATTCTGAGGGCAAATGCCCAAATCCAACCGCCTCCGTTCCCTGTTGGGTTCGGGACCGTTGCTGATCACCCTTGGCCTGGGTGGTGTGGTGACGGCTGTAGCGGTTGCTCAGCCAGCTCTCAACCTGCCGGGAGCGTCCGGTGGTGCGATCACCGACAGCCCGAAGGAGGTGATCGATCAGGTCTGGCAGATCGTCTACCGCGATTTTCTCGATTCCAGTGGTGCTTANACACCGGATCGATGGAAGGCGCTGCGCCGCGAACTGCTGACGCAGTCCTACGCCGGAACCGGTGAGTCNTACGAGGCGATCCGGGGGATGCTGGCCAGCCTCAAGGATCCCTACACGCGTTTTCTGGATCCGAAGGAATTCAAGGAGATGCAGATCGACACGTCCGGTGAGCTCATGGGCGTGGGCATTCAGCTGACCCAGGACAAGGACACCAAGGAACTGGTGGTGGTGTCGCCGATCGAGGGCACACCAGCCTCCAAGGCCGGTGTGCAGCCCAAGGATGTGATCGTCAGCATCGATGGCAAATCCACCGATGGCATGACCACCTCAGATGCCGTCAAGCTCATCCGTGGTCCAGAGGGCTCAAAAGTGGTGCTCGGCTTACGGCGCAAGGGAGCCGTCGTGTCGATTCCGCTGGTNAGGGCACGGATCGAAATCAATTCTGTCGAGACGTCATTGAACACGGCACCCGGCGGTCGCCCTGTCGGGTACATCCGCTTGAAGCAATTCAATGCGAATGCCTCGCGTGAGATGCGCAAGGCGATCCGCGCGCTTGAGGAGCAAGGTGCCCAGGGTTATGTCCTGGATCTCCGCAGCAATCCTGGAGGGCTGCTGGAAGCAAGCGTTGATATCGCCCGTCAGTGGTTGAACGAAGGCACGATTGTGAGCACCCGCACCCGCGAGGGAATCCGGGATGTACGACGCGCCACGGGGAGTGCCATCACGGACAAGCCGATGGTGGTGCTNGTGAATGAAGGTTCAGCCAGTGCCAGTGAAATCCTCTCCGGAGCACTGCAGGACAACAAACGGGCTCAGCTGGTCGGCATGAAGACCTTCGGCAAAGGCCTCGTGCAATCCGTTCGGGGTCTCGCAGACGGATCCGGCATGACCGTGACCATTGCCAAATACCTCACGCCCAGCGGCCGGGACATCCACAAGAACGGCATCAAGCCGGACGTGGAGGCTGAGATGAGCGAAAAGGAGATCCGCTCGATCACGGCAGAGGATCTCGGAACCGGCAAGGACAGTCAGTACCGCATCGCCGAAACAACGCTCGTGCAGTTGCTCGGAAAAGCCAGCGCTGGTCAGACCTNCAACCCAACCAGCAGCAACCTCAAGTCNGCGCTTCAGCGATAGGGATACAGACCNAATCCCTCCCGTTGGCTGCGACTTCCAGAACCCTGTCCAGCCATCTGGGTTGCGACGGTCTGGATCCCTCCCCCGTTCCGGATTCCGTTGAGCAGCGCCTGGCATCCGCCGGCACGGTCGATCGTCTGATCCACCACGGCGATTGGAATGTTGCGACCCCAGCCCGGAGTCCAACCTCTGCTTNGTCCTTGTCGGTCAAGAATGCTGATGGCCTGATCCCGACCGATCTGGCCGCTCCGCAACAGACATGTGGTCGCAGCCAACGTGCTCGCCTGCATGGCTGATCNCCGGCCTGGAGACGATGGCGCCACAGGCCTAATGGGCAAGCTGGCCGGAAGCCCCATTCCGCCGCCCATTCCGCCACCGATTCCGCCACCGATTCCGCCTCCCATTGGCAGCCCCATCGGCATGCCCATTCCTCCACCGCCGAACTGACTTAGTGCAGCCATGGCAAGTTGCATCAACAGTGATTCCATTGAGAGTTCAAGCCTCCTTGCTTGTGTGCTGTTTCCAGGTTGTCAGCGCAGGACTGGTCTTATGCGATTCATCTGCAACGAACCTGTGACCAGATCCAACCGCTGTAACGGTGAGTCGCCTGTGGTTGGTTCAGGCTTGATAACGCCCTCGTCCATTCCGTCCGCAGTAACGATCGAACAGGTGCATCACCTGTTGAGGAGGCAGTTTGGCTGTGTAGCGGGCCTCGATTTCAGCGCGATGCTGGGAGCGGGGATAGGCCCTCAGCGATGCGATGTCTTGGGGGGAATAACGCCGAAGACTGTTCACCATTGATTGCATGTGTTCTCGACGAGAAATCGGACCACCAGCGCAGTCCTGCATGCGATGAGCCGCCTCGTGGGCCAGGGTGTTCCACACATCGACCGGACCTNGATGGGCACGACAAACAATCAGGACATCNCGTCGTGAGTCGTAGGCACCCTGCAATCCCCTCTGGCAATCCCCTTGCGTAACACGCACTCCGTTTTGCTCGAGCCTTGCGCGTAAAGCATCCACATCGGTCCATGAACCAGCTGANGCAGATAAGGGGGATNCCAAAAAGTTGCAGATGACCGTAGAAATGCAAATTTTAAGAGCTAAATGCATTCAATTAATGAATCACAATTAGTCTGNAATNAGGATCCNACTAATAANCAACTAAAAATATTGAAATTATGATCAAATGCGTCTCAAAGCATTTCGNAGGGGTGCAGGCGCTTCAGCACCAATGATCAGGCGATGGGCTGCATCAAACCACCANCGCCNCCACCATTGGAATCATCATCNTCACTTGTACCGTCCTGCATCAGAGCAAAGATGCCCAGTGCCCCTGCACAAAAAAGACCACTGATCACACCAAACGATCCGCTGGAGGCGCCAATTTCAATGAATTCACCCACAGCCGAGTNGCGTCTNGNCCCAATGTAACGAAGGATTGCTTTGTTGTGGGGGTTTTCTCAGAAATGTGAGTACGCGTTCAAACCCGCAGGACGGCTGCATTGCGTTCGGCCTGCGTTGTTTCGCGCTCTGAGGGCGTCATTCCTTCCGCATCCGGGATCTGGGCTGCCATCTGCTTCAGCCACTCCATCAGTTGTTCCAGCTGTTTTTCCATCGGCAGGACGCCAAGGCCACGGGCCATCACCTTGTGGGCAATCCCGCTTCCGGCCTGATACANCAACCGGCCATGAAGATGCTGTGGCAATCCTTGACGCAACAGACGGAAAGCGGGCTCTTCCATCGGTGTTTCGAGAACGATGTTCGGTTTCTCCGGTTTGATCCGTGAGAACCCGCAACGCTTGGCCAACAGCTTCAACTCCATTAACTGCAGCAGCGACTGCACCGCCGCAGGCAAGGCGCCGTAACGGTCGGCCCAGGCGGCAGCCAGTTCCACAAGNGCCTCTGAACTGCGGCAATCAGCAGCAGACCGGTATGCCGCGATCTTCTCGTCTGGATCGGTGATCCAGTCCCCCGGCACGAATGCCGTCACCTGCAGATCCACCTGGGTGTCATCCACGGATGGGATGTCCTGCCCCTGAATCTCTGCCAGTGATTCCTGNAGCATCTCCATATATAGGTCAAATCCAATCGTTTCCATCTGGCCGCTCTGTTCCACGCCCAGAAGATTGCCCACGCCCCGGATCTCCATGTCCCGCATCGCCAGTTGATAACCGCTGCCGAGCTGGGCGAATTCCTGGATGGCGCGCAATCGCTGGCGGGCGTTGTCACTCAAGGAGGCATTGCCGGGATAGAACAACCAGGCATGGGCCTGAATGCCGCTGCGGCCGACGCGTCCTCGCAATTGGTACAGCTGAGCCAGACCAAAGCGGTGGGCATCTTCAATCAGGATCGTGTTCACCCGCGGGATATCCAGTCCGCTTTCCACGATCGTGGTGCAGAGCATTACATCAGCTTCACCGGCATTGAAGGCAACCATGGCGCTTTCCAGTTCGCCCTCCGCCATCTGGCCGTGGGCCACCAGCAGCTTCAAGCCCGGAATCATTTCGCGTAGACCTCCCGCCACATCTTCAATTCCCTCAACTCTGGGCACCACATAAAACACCTGACCCCCTCGATCCAGTTCCTGACGGATGGCACTGCGTACCGCCTCAGGATCCAGCGCTGCNAGNTGGGTTTTGATCGGTCGNCGCAGCGGTGGTGGCGTGGTGATCAGACTCATCTCCCGTACACCGGAGAGGCTCATGTAGAGCGTTCGTGGGATCGGAGTCGCTGACAAGGTCAAGACGTCAACGTCCTTGCGCAACACCTTGATTTTTTCCTTCTGATTCACTCCGAATCGCTGTTCTTCATCCACAACCAGCAAGCCAAGTTTGTCGAAGGCAGCTCCTTTGCTGAGCAACTGGTGGGTTCCCACCACCGCATCAACGGTCCCTGCCTTGAGC
>PAEP01000019.1 GCA_002700765.1 Synechococcus sp. MED850 | reverse complement strand
CCGCCACCGAACTGCAGAACGGAGTCGTCGCCAAAGATCGACACCAACGCAGGCATGTGCCAAACGTGGATACCACCGGAGGCAACAGCGAAGACACCAGGCATGGAACCCCAGTCCTGATCGAAGAAGTTGCCGCGGCTGCGATCTTCGGGAACGAAGGATTCGCGCAGCTGGTCGATATAGCCGAGGGTGGTCTGACGATCGCCCTCAAGCTTGCCGACCACGGTGCCGGTGTGCAGCTGGTCACCACCAGAGAGACGCAGGCACTTCGCCAGCACTCGGAAGTGGATGCCGTGCTTGGGATGACGGTCGATCACCGCGTGCATGGCGCGGTGGATGTGCAGGAGCATGCCGTTCTTGCGGCACCACTTCGACAGACCGGTGTTGGCCGTGAAGCCACCGGTGATGAAGTCGTGCATGACGATCGGCATTCCGAGTTCCTTGGCGAACTCAGCGCGCTCGTACATCTCCTCAGGCGTGTTGGCAGTCACGTTGAGGTAGTGACCTTTCTTCTCGCCGGTCTCCTGTTCGGAGAGTTTGATCGCTTCAGCGACGAACTCGAAACGGTTCTGCCAGCGCTGGAAAGGCTGGGAGTTGATGTTCTCGTCGTCCTTGGTGAAGTCCAGACCGCCACGCAGGCACTCATAGACCACACGGCCGTAGTTCTTGCCGCTCAGGCCGAGCTTCGGCTTGATCGTGCAACCCAGCAGAGGGCGGCCGTACTTGTTCATCCGGTCGCGCTCGACCTGGATGCCGTTTGGCGGGCCGTAGCAGGTCTTGATGAAGGCCATCGGGAAGCGCAGGTCTTCCAGACGCAGGTGACGCAGTGCCTTGAAGCCGAACACGTTGCCGACCAGGGAGGTCAGAACGTTGGTGATCGAACCCTCTTCGAACAGATCGAGGGGGTAGGCGATGAAGGCATAGAAGGACTCCTTGTCGCCAGGGACGTCTTCGATGCGGTAGCAGCGGCCTTTGTAGAAATCGAGGTCGGTGAGGAGCTCGGACCACACGGTGGACCAGGTGCCGGTTGAGGATTCAGCAGCAACTGCAGCGGCAACCTCTTCCTTGGGCACACCTTCCTGACCGGTGCACTTGAAGCAGGCCAGCAGGTCGGTGTCGAGGGGAACGTAATCAGGAGTCCAGTAAGTGTCCCTGTACTCCTTGACCCCAGCGTCGTACTTCTTGCTCATGGGAAAAATCCGTTAGGTCGGTGAAGGGGGGTGAGACGTTCGCGTGCCTCAGTTCAGAGGCTCAGCGGAAGATCTCAGTCCTTCTGACCGAGGAAGTTGCCGTTGCCCAGAGCAGGCTCCACTTCACGGTGGGGGCGGGCAATGATGTGAGCGGCGACCAGACCATCACCAACCCGCTCACAAGCGTCAGCGCCAGCACGAACGGCAGCGTTGACGGCACCGGTCTCACCACGAACCAAAACGGTGACGTAACCGCCGCCGACGAACTCACGACCGATCAAGCGCACTTCGGCGGCTTTGGTCATGGCATCAGCTGCCTCGATGGCGGGGACCAAGCCGCGAGTCTCGATCATGCCGAGGGCGATGCCCATGGTTTCGTTAGCCATTGCCTACCGGGGAAAAAGGTGGAATGTTCGCCGCGAAGACTGCTCGGCAGCACCCTCTTCCGTCAAGCGCTTTTACGAAATCACTTGATCACTGTCCATAGTGAACNTGATTAGCAGGGCTTATCTCANCCGCGACAATTGTTTCGAACTTCTGTGGGAAATCCTGTGATGGCCTGCAGACACAAGGTTGTCGAGCACGGCTGAGCTCCATAGGTTNCACNGCGAAGCGGTTCCCAAGGCCTTGCNGCGGGGTGGAATGTTCAACCCATGCCGCTTCACCTTTCGTTTGGCATATTCCCCGTTACTCCTGGTCGATCCAATCAGCACAATGGTTTGCGTTTCCAGGTGAACCTTTGCGCCCTCTGCTGACCATCGCGACCGGCAACCCCACCAAGGTTGCTGAAATTGAAGCGATGCTCAGTCCGCTCGACCTTGATGTCTGTCGTCAGCCCGACGACCTCGACGTTGAGGAAACCGGAGAGACATACCTCGAAAACGCCCAGCTCAAGGCTTCAGCTGCTGCTCTGCGCACACGTCGCTGGGCCATCGCGGATGATTCAGGGTTGGAAATCGATGCTCTTGGTGGAGCTCCTGGTCTCTTTTCGGCTCGCTACGCCAATGGCAATGCTTCAAAAATCGAGCGTGTTCTGTCCGAATTAGGTCCGACCCCATACAGAAGCGCCTGTTTCCGCAGCACAATGGTGATCAGTGATCCCCATGGCCATTGCGTCGCNTCCGCTGAGGGGGTCTGCTGGGGTGAGCTCCTGACCAAACCGGCGTATCCGGGAGGGTGCTACGAGTCGCTGCTGTGGGTGCGTGAAGCACGGTGCNCCTATGGGGAACTCAACCACAGCCAGTTGTTGCGTCTCGGCAGCCGTGGGAAGGCAGCACGCGCTCTCGCACCTGACCTGCGGCGNCTGCTGCTGTTGACCTGAGCGTCAGCGCGGAACGGCTTGCCGGTTGATCAGTTCGATGGCTCGCATCGCAGCTGCTGCCGCTTCCTCCACATCTCCCTCGCGTCCAGCCAGGGTCAGGCGTCCAAACGCTCCGACGGCTTTCACGTCCACGAGGGTGATGTTGGATGACTTTTCGGCCTCGTTCGCCGCTATCAGGACATAACCGGCGGGCTCGGTTTCGAGGATGAACATGCTCATCCCCGCCTCAATCATCGAACCGCGACGGTTCTGGCGATTGATCAGAACTGCATGGTCAGGGGTAATCGCGCGAATCACCTCCGTCCAGCTGACATCGGCCGAACTGCGCAGCTCGATGGAGCTGCCAATCGCCTCCAGCACAACATCACCGGAGTGCAGAACGGTGCTTTGGTCCCGGTGNTACAGCGCCATCGAACCAAAAGCTCGCTCCACAACCATCTGACCAAGGCGAACATTGCTGGCCTTGAGCGCAATATCCGTCACCCGATGGACGGCCATACCGGGGGAAACCTCCATCCACAGGCAGGCATCGCCAGGAATGGGCAGAAAGCCCTGGCTGACTGAGCCCATGTAGGCCGCCAGCTGGGGCTGAAGCGAATCGAGGAAGACGTAGGTGCGCAGTTCAATCGATTGGACATGACTGTTCTGCCTGAGCAACCGCGGCGATTCGCTATCGGTGGTCACAACGCAGCTTGCACCCCCAGTCTGGGGATGCACTTCAGTACCGGTGACGAGAGCGCTTCCTCCGCGCCGCCGCTCCCGTTCCTCGAAGCTGGCGAATCGGGTCATGGCCGGGAGTGTAACGGACGCTTTAAAGACGCCCGACGTGAAAAGGCCGGTTCACGGCGGTCTTGCGGCTTGCGTTTGAGCCGATACCTTCCGCTCAGCGACGCGAGGACCATGGCAAGACCTGAGCAGCTCCAGCCTCCTGTGGCGGTGAATGCCGATCAGGCTCTGGGGATGGTGAGTTTCGGCTTGATGCAGCGTCTGGCCCAGGAGGGCCAAGTTGAACTTCCGTGGCTGGCCGACGCAGACAATGGCGAGGCGGAACGAACCCGTCAGCTCCGTCAACGGCTTGAACTCACCGCCCTCGCCCTCGAGACCGGAGCCCCTCTCAGCACCTCGGAAGTGGGCTTCCTGATGGGAGCCCGACCAGGGTCCGAGCGGGTGGAGCGAGGAGGGCTGGTGGCCCGCAAGGTCAGCCGCAATGTCTGGCGTCTCAGCCGGGTTGATCAGAACGACGCAACAAACTTCCGCCAGGATGGATTTCGACGTCGGCTCTGATTCATCGAAAACTCAGCCATAGATAAAAGCATTATTTAAGTTGTGGCGACCTTTTAATTCAGCAATATCGTCTCCACTTTTTTGATCAAAGATATACGTCCTGTTGCCATCAAATTCCCAGTCCCATTTCCAGTACGTTTTTGAACCCCTGACGATCCAGAGTTCATCCTGTTGAAGATTGAAATCCCGAATAATCTGATATCCCTTTACATCNACAACAAACATATCTTGCCCCCGCCCACCCTTCAAGCCGTTGATACCACGGCCTGCATCGAGGACATCATCACCTTTGCCACCGAAAAGCAAATCATCACCAGCATCTCCATAGAGAACATCATCACCTGAAAGGCCTTGAATAAAGTCATTACCCCCGAAGCCAAAAACATCATCGTCCCCATTGGTGGCGATAATGTCATCATCTCTCCTGGTGCCAAAAAATTCTTCAACTTTGCTGCCGGAATTCTTTTTCTGACCTTTCACCTTCACAGACCCATCTTGTGATCCCCAGATCGTTTGAAGAGCTTGCAGATCGGAGGACGAAAAACGAGTGTCCCACCCGTTGGGTCCCTTGTTGTATGACATCACCGTGTCGGATGAATCCCACTTTCGGCTGTAAGGCTTTTCGTTAGGGTGAGAGAGTCCCAATGAATGACCGATTTCGTGAATAATTGAATACAAATCACTTTTATTCTGGGAATTCTTCCCATCGGTATCACGCCACAAAACATCCCACCACGTTCCACCACTATGCCGGTCTCCCTGATCAGCAACTTCCCCCAGATCATCCTTGCCCCAGTCACTTGATTTCACAACGGAATAAATATCAATATCTGAAACCTTGTTGTTTCGGGAGCGCCGAAATTCAATCGCTAGCAAAGAGTCCAGATCATCGAAAATAGCTTCAATGAACCTGACCTCTTCAACCGTGTGCGGCAAAGTTCTGATCCTGCGACCATCCGCGAGAGTTTGCTTCCCGTCGGAGTCATCAATGTAATAAGTCAGTACGTCATCATCATCAATCTCCAGTGCAGCTTTGGTGTGCCTTGAAAACTTTGCGCTGATCAACAATTTGGGGTTAACGCCAGCCATGTGAATCTCTCTGAGCTTTTCAACTCATTCTGAATTGGACGATAAACATCCTGCAACGTTGTGACATGGACATATCTGGCTGAGCAATGACCCCATTCCTGTACTCATCCCAAAGAGTTTGACCTCGCACTGGCCTCGGGGGCCCTCGATCTTGCAAGTTGAAGGGATGCCCCTTGCATGGAGCGAAGGATGGCCGGACCCACCCTGCTGAAAGAGAGCGGACCGCGGGAGGTGTTCTGCGGCCTGACCTCAATTGTGTGGCTGCATCGACGCATGCCGGATGCCTTTTTTCTCGTCGTGGGTTCCCGCACCTGCGCGCACCTGATCCAAAGCGCGGCGGGCGTGATGATCTTCGCGGAGCCACGCTTCGGCACGGCCATTCTTGGGGAACGCGATCTCGCTGGTCTGGCCGACGCCCATGAGGAGCTGGACCGGGTCTGCCATGAACTGCTGGAACGCCGGCCCGAAATCCGCACCCTGTTTCTCGTGGGGTCCTGTCCAAGTGAAGTGATCAAGCTGGATCTGGCCCGTGCTGCTGAACGGCTCAACGAGGAGATGAACGGCCGGGTTCGGGTGGTGAACTACTCCGGCAGCGGCATCGAAACCACCTTCACCCAGGGGGAGGACGGAGCTCTTGCCGCACTGGTGCCTCTGCTTCCCGCCAGCGAAGAGCGCCAGCTGTTGCTGGTAGGAACCCTCGCCGATGCCGTGGAGGACCGGTTGGTTCACCTGTTCGGCCGTCTCGGCGTCAACACGATCCGCAGCCTGCCGCCGCGCCAGTCCACGGATCTGCCCGCGGTTGGACCCGGCACCACCGTGCTGCTCACCCAGCCCTTCCTCACCGATACCGCTCGATTGCTGCGCAATCGCGGCGCCACGGTGCTCACCGCCCCCTTCCCACTCGGCGCTGAGGGCAGTCGCCGCTGGATGGAGGCCGGTGCCACGGCCTTCCAGGTGCCCGCCGAGCGACAGGCCGAGGTGCTGGACCCGCTGATGGAGCGCGCCCGGATCGCCCTGGAACCGCATCGGAAGGTGCTGAGCGGCAAGCGCATCTTCCTGCTGCCGGAGTCGCAACTTGAACTGCCGCTGGCCCGCTTTCTTCAACGGGAATGCGGCATGGAACTGGTGGAGGTCGGAACCCCCTACCTGAACCGTGAACAGATGGCCGAGGAGCTGGCGCTGCTGCCCGAAGGAACCCCGGTCATGGAGGGACAACATGTCGAGCAGCAGCTGGACCGGGTTCGCGAGAGCGCGCCCGATCTGGTGGTGTGCGGCATGGGCCTGGCCAACCCGCTTGAAGCCGAAGGCATCGCCACCAAATGGTCGATCGAGCTGGTGTTCAGCCCGATCCACGGCATCGATCAGGCCGGAGATCTGGCGGAACTGTTCTCCCGCCCCCTGCGCCGCCGTCGCCTGATCCAACCCGGCCTCAATCCGTCCGCCCAAAACCCCATTCACGCCTGACGCCATGCAACTGACGCTCTGGACCTACGAAGGCCCTCCCCATGTGGGCGCCATGCGCATCGCCGCCTCGATGCAAGGGGTGCACTACGTGCTGCACGCTCCGCAGGGTGACACCTATGCCGACCTGTTGTTCACGATGATCGAGCGGCGCGGACAGCGGCCGCCGGTCACCTACACCACCTTCCAGGCCCGTGATCTGGGGGGCGACACAGCAGAACTGGTCAAACGGCATGTGCGCGAAGCCGTGGACCGCTTCCAGCCCGATGCCCTGCTGGTGGGCGAAAGCTGCACCGCCGAGCTGATTCAGGACCAACCCGGTGCCCTCGCCCAGGGAATGGGGCTGGAGATGCCCGTCGTGACGCTGGAACTCCCTGCNTACAGCAAGAAGGAGAACTGGGGGGCAGCGGAAACCTTCTACCAACTGGTGCGCAGCCTGCTGAAACAGCAGGTGCCGCCGCAGGCAAGCCATGACCCGACGGCATGGCGTCAACAAGGCCGTCGTCCGCGGGTGAACCTTTTAGGCCCCTCGCTGCTCGGGTTCCGCTGCCGCGATGACGTTCTGGAAGTGCAGCGGCTGTTGACGATGCATGGCATCGACGTCGGTGTGGTGGCGCCGCTCGGAGCTGGCGTGAGCGATGTGCAGCGATTGCCCCAAGCGGATCTGAACGTCTGCCTTTACCCGGAAGTTGCCGAATCCACCTGCAGCTGGCTCGAGCGCAACTTCGGCATGCCATACGCGCGCATCGTGCCGATCGGCATTGGTGCCACNCACGATTTCCTCTGTGAGGTGCATGGACTGCTGGGCATGGATCCACCGGATCGCCGTGAAGGCCACCAGCGTTCCCGTTTGCCCTGGTACTCGGAGTCGGTCGACTCCACCTATCTCACCGGCAAGCGGGTGTTCATTTTTGGGGACGGCACCCACGCTCTGGCGGCAGCGCGGATCTGCAAGGAGGAACTGGGCTTTGAAGTGGTCGGACTCGGCACCTACAGCCGCGAGATGGCCAGGCCCGTGCGGGCCGCGGCCAAGGCGATGGGGCTGGAAGCTTTGATCTGCGACGACTACCTCGCCGTCGAGGCGGCCATGGCGGAGGCGGCTCCTGAGCTGGTCCTGGGAACCCAGATGGAGCGCCACAGCGCCAAGCGGCTTGGTATCCCATGCGCCGTGATCAGCACACCAATGCATGTGCAGGATGTACCGGCTCGCACCAGTCCCCAGATGGGTTGGGAGGGAGCCAACGTGATCTTTGATGACTGGGTGCATCCGCTGATGATGGGCCTGGAGGAACACCTGATCGGCATGTTCCGCCACGACTTCGAGTTCGTGGATGGCCACCAGAGCCACCTCGGGCACACAGGTGGATCCGGAACAGCAACCGAATCCAAATCCGACTCCGTTCAACACAGTGATGTGCCTGAGGTCGGGGGCGACGGCCTGATCTGGACCGCCGATGGTGAGGCGGAACTGAAGAAGATCCCCTTCTTCGTGCGTGGCAAGGTCCGACGCAATGCCGAGGCCTACGCCCGCCAGGTGGGCTGCAACGAGATCAGCAGCGAAACGCTTTACGACGCTAAGGCTCACTACAAAGCTTGAGGCACCAACCGTGCTTCAGACGTTGCCGATTCAGTCGCGTTGACGACTGATGGNTTGCGTTTTTCGCCTACAACAAATTGATATTGCGGTTGCTCATGGCTCTCTCNCGTCGTGAGCTGATCGCTGGAGCCGGGCTCGCCGGTCTTGGCTCCTTGGCACGGCACCAATNGAGCCGGGCGGAGGAGCATTCGATGCCCTCCAGCGTTGATGTTGTGGTCGTCGGAGCGGGGCTCTCCGGTCTGGTGGCTGCCCGACAGCTGCGGCGTGCCGGACGGAGCGTTCAGATTCTTGAAGCACGGGCACGAACAGGCGGACGCATGGTCCGTCAGATCACCCGAACAGGGGCCGTGATCGACCTGGGAGGGCAGTGGGGTGGTGAGACCCATCATCGGTTTCAAAGCCTCGTGGATGAGCTGGGAATCGAGACGTTCCCCAGCTACTACGACGGACAAGGCGTNCTGGTCTGGGATCGCCAACGGATCGTGGCCGACATGGCCACAGCGCCAGAGAACAGTGTGCTGCTGTTTGAAGGCGATCAAATTGAGCAGCCCGCCGCAGAGGTCACCAAGGCCAAGGCNGCCTTGAAGGCCTTCAGAGCCATCGCCGCATCCATTGATCCAAGCCAACCCTGGCTGGCGCCCAACGCGGCGGAGCTCGATCGCACCACCATCCGAGCCTGGTGTGAGCAGAACAGCGCCTCCCGACTCAGCGATTTCGAACTGGAATGGCTCTCGGTTGTGGGGGGATCCGGTGGCTTCGATCCCTGGGATGCCTCGATTCTCCACTTGGCGTGGACACAGGCGGTTGCCCCACAGGACGAAGCGCCGGAATCCTGGCTGTTGAAGGGAGCTGCCGGTCAGGTTGCTGAACGGCTTTCCGACGAGCTCAGGCCATTCATCCGTTTGCAAGCAGCCGTGCATGGCATCGATCAAGACGACAAAGACATCAGCGTGCATTTCGGCAACGGTGAACGGATCAAGGCCAAAAGCGCCGTTGTTGCGATTCCACCCCCGTTGCGTCAGCGCATCACCTTCACGCCTGATCTGCCTGCTGAAAGCCGCTCATTTNTGCAGCGCAGTCCGATGGGTTCCATGATCAAGGTGTTTGCGATTTACAAAACGGCGTTCTGGCGCGAGACGGGCTTGAACGGATTCGGCGTTGGCAACCTCAAAACGCTTGAGTTGACCGCAGACAGTTCCCTTCCAAGTGGTCAACCCGGCATCCTCGCCAGCTTCGTGACAGCCAGTGCCGCCGTTGAATTTCAGAGAATGAGTGAAAAGCAACAACGCCGCGCTGTTCTTGACGACCTGATCGCTTACTGGGGACCTGAAGCGGGTGAACCGGAGGAATTGATTCTGCAGAACTGGAATCAGGAGGACTGGTCCTCAGGAGCATTCACCAGTTTTGTGACACCGGGATCCTGGACAACCTATGGCCAGGGCTGGCAACAGTCNCATGGTCGAATTCATTGGGCTGGGACGGAAGCCTCCAGCCGCTGGCCGGGTTATTTCGAAGGCGCCATTGAAGCCGGTGTTCAGGCATCGATCAAAGCGATGGCACAAACATGAGCATGCTTGCCGACAATCAAAACGTCATCAAAGCGTCAGCCTGACGCCTTCTGCACTGTGCAAAAGAGAGATCAAAGCGAGGCAAAGATTCCCAATNANNAANGCNAACNAACNNCANNNCGGNNCATATTCTNNTNTAAAAACTCAATCAGTCTCTNTTGAAAANNNGAGCAAGTCAGCTCNCNAACAAGGNCTTCNTCGTCNAACANACCCGNNGATAATAGCCCTNAGANAANNNNCCTTGCCGATCTCCAAAAAAAAAGAAGATAGCANCCNAGANCAACTNNCNNNNAAGCATAGANCTTCANCAATCGATGATGCCCATCATGACACTTTCAGCAATACAAACACAGCAATGAATTGGTGTCGCAGCACTGACAACTGACCCATCCCGAATCAGCTCAATCACAGATGTTCTACAACATCAAAANGACCGACACGTTCAACGCCCGACGACATTGCCAACCGAAATCTTGACACTGACTTGGCACCGATTCAAGACCATCTCAATCAACACAGCCAGTGANAACAATCAGCGGCAACCACCCCGGATGCTCCAATCAGGCCAGCACCGCATTGGCTCGCTGCGCCGCAGCAATCCCCGCCTCGATCGCNCCCTCGAAATAGCCAGGCCAACGTGTTGATTGCTCTGTCCCGGCCCAGAACACCTTGCCGTGCGGATCCTGCCAGGTGGATCCATAGGCNGTCCAGGCACCTGGAGTGCGGGTCAAACCGTATCCCCCAGTGAGCCAAGGGTCCTCTGTCCATCGCTTGATCACNAGCTCAATCGGCTGACCGGCCTCTTTCCCCCAGAAAGCAACGAGGTCCTTCAGGACCAATGCTTCCTGGTCCTGATGACTGAGCTGGCTGAACCGACCGATCCTGTTCCCGGANACAAAACTGGCAATGATTCCTGGTGTTCCGCTGGGTGGACAGGCATCTGCGGTTTGCTCCAGGACCTCAAGATTGCCGGAACCCGCTGCGCAGAATCCCTGATCGCGCCAGAACGCAGTCGGATAGACCGCCAACACCTTCCACTTCGATGGCATCGGAGTGCGCTGCATCAACTGCACAAACCGTGGTGAAAGGGGAGGGTTGAACTGAATGCTGAGACGCCTCACCGGAGGAATCGCAACGATGCCCACCTTGGCTTTCAAGGTTGCACCATCNCCGTACATCACGGAAAGGCCATTCGCATCCTGATCGATCTTGAACACCGGAGCGTTGAGAATCACATCCGAGCCCAGTTCAGCGGCCAGACGCTTGGACACCTCTCCAGCGCCCTTGTAGAGCAACCAGTCCTCGGGGACTTCGCTCGGTGGAGCCGCAGCCATGGTCCAGGCCAGATGNAGCATGGACGCTTCATAGGGCTCAAACACCTGAGCTCCACCACCACGACAGATCCAACCAAACATCCACTGAGCCAGCGGAGAAGCATTGCGATCCGCCAGCCATTGAGACACAGGCGTTGCGTCCAAGTCCTCAGCGTTAGGAGATGTCCAGGGCTTCTCAACGGAGATTGTCTTGGCGATCTCGAACAGTTCTTTCCAGANCGCTAAAGCAGCTTCTTTCTCCTGTTCAGGCAGATCAATGTCATCAGGATTGGAGAAGCCAATGGCGCGATCAAAATCGGAAAAAAGATCAGTGGCGTAGGACCTGCCGTTCCAAAGGAAGACACCTTTGCCGTCGTAGTAAGAGGGGTAACGTTTCAAACCGAGTTCATCCGTCAAAGCTTCAAAGCGATATTGCGTTTTGCCGCCCCATTGGCCACCCAGATCAATCACACCGTNACCGGCAACGCCCTGATTCACCATGCGCCCGCCAATACGATCCTTCGCCTCAAGCAATGTGACGGAATGACCAGCCCTCTTCAATTCACGGGCGGAGATCAACCCGGAAAGGCCACCTCCAATCACCACCACNTCAACNGAATCGCCTTGGTCAGCAGACCTGGCTTTGGACCCAGAACCTACAGCGACGAGACCAGCGATTGCTCCCGCTGACGAGATCAGCGATCGTCGAGAGAGATGCATATCAAGCTGGGATNTATGTCCTTGTAAAGGGACCACTGGATCAGGGCTGTCATCATCGATACAAGCCATTCCTGGGTTCAGTTACCAAGAGGCACCAACAAACACAACTCCAGCATTAATTAACCATCCAGAAATCAAAAAGTGATCACATCTGAACCCANGCAGACAACAGAATCAGCTGGAACCGACCAATCCAGAAGCGACAACAGAGCCAGCAACCATGCCANTGNACACGGAACACTTTTNAGAACCNGCNTGGCAGACCAGGCGCCCAAGCGCCTGAGTAAGATCACCTATTTTTATCAACAAAGCGGAGCAATNTCCCGGCGACACGCCACGGAAACATCAAGATCTTGCGTTTTTTGGTGAAATCCAGCCTGTGCACATCTGCTGCTGTTGAATGAAACCGACTNCTCTTGTAAAGGTCGCTGCATGACCACGACCCTGACGCGGCCGACAGACGGTGAAGGCAGTGTGCAGGTCCATCAGGACCCATCGCTGAACATCCAGGAGGAAACTCTGGTGATTGCCGTCTACGGCAAGGGAGGCATCGGTAAATCCACCACCTCCTCCAACCTTTCGGCAGCGTTCTCGAAGCTGGGCAAACGGGTGCTGCAGATCGGCTGCGACCCCAAACACGACAGCACCTTCACCCTCACCCACAAGATGGTGCCGACGGTGATCGACATCCTNGAGGAGGTGGACTTCCACAGCGAGGAACTGCGGCCTGAGGATTTTGTCTTCACCGGCTTCAACGGCGTGCAGTGCGTGGAAAGTGGCGGGCCGCCGGCGGGCACCGGCTGCGGTGGCTACGTCACGGGCCAGACCGTGAAACTGCTCAANGAGCANCANNTNCTNGANGACACCGATGTGGTGATCTTCGATGTGCTCGGTGATGTGGTGTGCGGTGGCTTCGCAGCACCGCTGCAACACGCCAACTACTGCCTNATCGTNACNGCCAATGACTTCGACTCGATCTTTGCGATGAACCGGATCGTGCAGGCGATCCAGGCCAAGGCCAAGAANTACAAGGTGCGCCTNGGTGGCGTGGTTGCCAACCGCTCTGCAGACACCGATCAGATCGACAAGTTCAATGCCCGTACCGGCCTGCGCACCATGGCCCACTTCAAGGATGTGGATGCCATCCGCCGTTCGCGCCTGAAGAAGTGCACGATCTTCGAAATGGATGACGACGACGAGGCGGTGCAAGCCGTCCGCGAGGAGTATCTGCGCCTCGCTCAGAACATGCTGGACAAGGTGGAGCCCCTGGAAGCCACATCCCTGAAAGACCGCGAGATCTTCGATCTACTGGGTTTCGACTGACGAAAGACCAACCAACTGCAACGACAGTTCCCAGACGCGGCGTGCCGTGTCTGGGTCGGTGGCCTTATCGGACAATTCCTGGCTGAACTGCTGGCCGTCCTTTTTTTGACGGTTGCCCCAACTCCAGTGCACACCGGATTCAGCAAAATCCGGATCCGACACCACGAGCGCCACCCGCTCACCTGCTAAGGCCTGCGTCACATAACCACCGGTGATGTTCTTCTGGAACCAGGGGAAGATCGTTTGAAACGCTTTTGGGGTGTTGCGGAACAATGGTGTATCGGCAACGCAACCGGGATACAGCGACGCGAAAGTGATTCCCGTGTCCCCATGCAGGCGACGGTGCAACTCCTGGGTGGTGATCATGTTGCAGAGCTTGCTGTCTTTGTAGGCCTTACCGGGCTTGAAGGGCTTTCCACTGGCCATCGCCACGGGCTCCTTGAAGCCGGCCTCAAAACCGGAGAGATCACCGAGATCAGCCGGTGCTGGGATCGGAATCTTGCCCCCCAGTTCCTTGGAGTTGGCTGTGACCGTCCCGAGAATCACCACCCGTTTCGATGGGTGACTGGAGGCCTTGATCCGCTCCAGCAACAGCTGAACCAGCAGGAAATGGCCGAAGTGGTTCGTGGCCATCGAAATCTCATACCCCTGCGGTGATCGCTCGGGCTGCTTCAACTTGGGTTTGTACACCGCGGCGTTGCAGACCAGCGCATCGAGGGAGTCCGGCAGCTCAGCAACAGCACGGCGAACGCTGTCCAGATCACCAAGATCCATCAAAACGTGCTGAAGCCGTTCTTTGGGAAGATCCAGCTCATCGGCAGCGGCGGCAGCCCGTTGTGGGCTGCGATTGGCCGTGATCACCGTCCAACCCCGTCTCACAAGGGCAACGGTTGCATTCAGGCCCACCCCCGAGGTGGTGCCAGTGATCAGAACTGTGCCGGGGGTCCCCATCTGGCCAGGCGAGTGCAGCCCGTCAGTCTGCCGTTTCAGCTCACGGGGAGCCGGGAGCAGACATGAAACTCAGCGCCAGATGATGCGCAGTCGGTTGGGGGCAATCCACTGGTCCTGCTCGCTGAGCAGACGCTTTTCTCCCCCGATGCTGAACAACCGATCGAAACGGTTTTGCAGGGTCTGCAGCTTGGCCGTTTCAACAGTCACCACGGCATCAATCTCACTGTGGCGTTCCAACCGCTCCTGATAAGCACTTGAGAGCCGCACAATGCTCACGCAACCGAGAACAACAAAACCGAGCTTCACCGCAAGGGCAAGAATGCTGCACTGCAGTTCGCGACGATCGGTCTGCCGCTGAATCGATGCCGCCAGAGTTGCAGCATCAACGGCGTCGTCGGATGGACGCGGGGCCGTGGACGAGGCCAACTGAACATGTCGAATGACCGCTTGTAACGCAACGAACCTTCGCTGCCAAGCCCCGCTGTCAACCGCTGTCAGCGATCAGGCTTCGTAGAGGCTGATCGAAAGGCGCAGGGCCAGCACCGCAGCGTGGGCGGCCACCACGAGAGCGATGAAAATCTCAGCTGAAGTGAGAGCGGTGTCCATGAAGGTGGATGCTGGGAAACGGTCTCATTCTTCTTCACGAGGGAGGCTGCACGCCATCATTCGCAAAGGCCTGTCACACCAGAGCATGGATCCGGTTCTGATCAACGCCACGGCCATCCGCCGACTGGATCTCAGCGCGCTGACACCATGCAGCCAACGGCCGCTGGGCGAACTTCTCACACTTGGGCCCGTGCTGGAACTGCAGTTCGACTGGCCACGCGATGCTGAGGATCCCCGCGAACTGGCGGAATGTCCCGAGCCACGCCTCTGGGCTCTAAGGGCTGATGCCCGCCACCCCTGGCTTCCACTGGTGTTGGAACGGGACAACGGCAGCCTGATCCGCCATGTGGCCATGGTGGTTCCCCACAGCTTCAGCCGCACCGAAGGATTGCGCTTCGATCCCCAAGCGCTTGAGCTGTGGATCACCCACCGNCTGATGCAACTGGATGACCTCGGCCGCAACAACGACCAACAGGTTCGCGGCAACCTCAGCCTGATGGCAGCGGCACTGGGCTATGAGCTGGATGCCGGTTTCTGGGCCATGCTGACCTGAACGATCAGCTCAGCACCAGTTGCAGAGCACGTCGGCTGCTGTCGATCGCGAGCACGATCGCCAGACCGCGCAGCAACCGCACCAGCAAGCTCGCATCAAACTGATCCAGCCGACTGGCGGTCCAGCGTGCTGCGAAGGCAGCCACTCCGCCCAGAAGCAGACCCATCCAGGGGACACCCCGACCCTCGTGGAGAAATTGGATGGACGCCGCCGTCGCGGAACAGAACACCGCGATGGTGCTGAGCCGCACAGCCCCATGAATCGGCACGCCCATCGGCCCATTCATCAAGGGCACCATCACCAGACCGCCGCCCAATCCGAGCATGCCGGCGGTCCAGCCGGCGATGCAGCCAGCCCCCGCAAGGATCGGGGCCTTGCTGTCCACATCCACCTCAAGCTCCTCCTGTTCCGGTCGGGCCCGAACGGCAAACGCCAGCACGNTGTACATCACCGTCTGCATGGCCAGCAGAACCCAACCGGAGACCAGGCCTGCCAACCCTCCGAACAGCAATGCCGAGCCAAAAGCCGCCAGTCCAATCGCGAGGCCCGAGCGCTTGGGGATGCTGTCACTGCGCAGGTGCGTCACGGCCCCAGCGAGAGCGGTCGGCACGATCGCGAAACTGCTCGTGGCAAGCGCCTGATGGGGTGGCAGGTTCAGCCAGAGCAACAGAGGCGCGAAGATCAACCCACCCCCGATTCCCAGGAGCCCGGCCAGTCCACCGGCAAAAAGGCCCAGGGCGATCAGCAATGGAATATCCCACCACGGCAGCACAGCGTCATGTCGATCAGGACCTCCAGCATGACGACTGACGCTTCCGAGGGCCGCCTGCTGCCGCTTG
Organism: Synechococcus sp. MED850; assembly: GCA_002700765.1. The sequence goes on along the minus strand of PAEP01000019.1, from coordinate 80,841 downwards.
TTCGCGCTGATGGGCACCGTCAAATGGCCCTGGATTTGCATCTGCTCCAGCAGACCAGCACGGCTCCTGTTCTGCGCTTTTACCACTGGAGTGGACCGTGGCTCTCACTTGGCCGGAACCAGAGGCACTGGCCTGATCACTGGAATGATCTGGCCTCAGCAGGTGCATTGTCTCTGGTGCGACGGCCCAGTGGAGGCCAGGCTGTTCTGCATCAAGGCGGCCTCACCTATGCCTTGATCTGGCCCAACGCTCCTCGTCAACGGCATCAGGCTTACCGCGAAGCCTGCCAGTGGCTGATTGACGGCTTCCGAACACTCCAACTGGAGTTGCAGTTCGGAGATGAGGCCTGCGGCACCGAGAGTGCCAACTGCTTTGCGCGATCCACCGCTGCGGATCTTGTGGATCCCAATGGCGTGAAACGCATCGGCAGTGCCCAGCGCTGGCAGCAGGGCCGCCTTCTGCAGCATGGTGAAATCGTCCTGGACCCACCAGCTGAGCTCTGGAGATCCGTGTTCGGACAGGAGCCTCCCGATGCCGCCAGCGCATCGATTCCACGACATGGGCTTGATCGACACCTGCAGACGGCCCTGCGGCGGCAATGGTCAGGTTTGAACTGGGTTGAACAACCGTTCTCAGAGCAGGAGGCTCAGGCCTTGGGACTGGCCAGTTCAGGCTCGGATGACTGCATCGTTTCAACCACTTGAGGGAGCATCACCAAGCCAAGGGGGTAGGCGTTTCTCTTGCGGGCCTCTTCCAAAATCTGAGGCGGCAATCGCACACCGAGCTTCTGCAGAACGGCCTCACCAACGTCCATCCTGTCGATCGTCCCGGATGGAAGACCCGCTGGACTGAACACCAGCAGGCGCCCATCGGGCGCCTGCTCAAGCGCCTGAACCGCCTTCCATAGGGGAGCTTTGTCGGGGATGGAGGGAAGCTCGTCCAATGGTTTGAGGTGATCCTCAAGCCGTTGACGATCCCATTGCTGCACAGGGAGATCGCGCAAGGGCTGGTCATCAACCCATCCGATCCACCGTCCAGCACGACAGATCAGCACCCAATCGCCACCGCGCTGCCCATCGGATTCCTGCAATCGCATCTGGCTGAGGCGACGCAACGGCTGATCCGCCTCCAGCACACGGAAGCGGCGGCTCACCGCCTCAGACACCTTGAGATCCTGCAGAACCTTCTGAAGCAGCAGCATCTGGGTCTGGCCGCGATTGGCACCAAGACCGAACCAACCCAGCAGCATCAGCCACAGGCCGCCCCCGCTCTTGACCACAAGGAACGTGTACAGGCCCAGAAGGATTGCCGTCAGCGCCAGCGCCCGACCGGAAGCTGTCGCCACCTGGATGCCCCGACTGCGACTGCCGGTGAACTTCCAGACCAGTGCTTTAAGGATCAATCCACCGTCCAAGGGCAAACCGGGCAGCAGATTGAAGAGCGCGAGGGCGAGGTTGAGGCCCCCCAACTGGGAGAGGAGATTGGCAGCGAGGGGACTGCTCGGCTGCATCATCGGCACCGAGCCCAGAAGCAGACCAGCAAGAACAAGGCTGACCAGAGGACCGGCGGCAGCCACCCGAAGCGCACCCATCGGCGTGCCGCATTCCTTTTCAACCCGGGCCACCCCACCCATCAGAAACAGCGTGATGCTGCGCACCTTCACGCCTTCGCGCAAGGCCACGAGCGAATGGCCGAGCTCGTGCAGCAGCACGGAAACAAACAGCAGCAGGGCTGTAAGAAAACCAGCACACCAGGTAATGGCAACCGCAAGGTCTGTGCCGACATCCGCTGCGACCTGAGCTTGAAACATCACCGTTGTGATCGTGAGGATCACAAACCAACTGGGATGAACCCGGAGAGGGATACCCCGGATCTTCAATAACTCCCAGCCATCACCCACGAGGTTGTCCAGTTGGTGTCGCCGCAGCGAACGATCGTTCGTGATCCTAGGAAGACCTGCCCTGCGAGTTCTTGCGCGCTCAACGTTCCAACCCGCTCATCAAAATCTGTGGCCTCACCGATGCAGAGCAGGCTCTGGCCATTGCGGCCATGGGAGCTGATGCAATCGGGGTGATCGGCGTGGCCGGCACCCCGCGCTTCGTTGAAGACCAGGCACGGCGCAACTTGTTCCAAGCTTTGGAGCACAAGGCACCGTCTGTAATGCGGGTCTGGGTGGTGGCCGATCCGGACGATGCCACGCTCAACAGGGCGCTCANGCAAAGCGGTGCCCCAAGCGTGGTGCAGCTCCACGGCAGCGAAACAGCCGAGCGATGCCTCGAACTGAAACAGCGTCACCCTGGCTTGAAATGGTGGAAAGCTTTGCGGCTACGCGACGCAGACGACCTGCAACGGCTTGAGATCTACAGCGGTGTGNTGGATGCACTTCTGCTCGATGCCTGGAGCCCGGACCAGCTGGGAGGGACAGGCCATCGTTTGCCTTTGGACTGGCTTGCGGAGACCGATCTAGCGCTGCCTTGGTGGCTGGCAGGAGGCATCAGCGCCGAATGGATTCCAGAATTGATGCAACGGGTTCAGCCAGACGGACTCGATGCTTCGAGCCGTCTGGAGGTCAGACCCGGATGGAAGGATCTCAGCAAGGTTCAGGCCTTGCTGAACGCTGTGCAGACGCGTTGATCAGGTGCTGAGCAAGGCTTCCTGCTGACGCACAAGCTCGAAGAATTCCTGCTTGAGGCTTGGGTCATGGCGGAAATCACCGCGAACCACAGAATTCACCATGCTGGTTTGAGGCTCTTTCACNCCCCGCCACTTCATGCAGTAGTGCTGGGCCTTGATGATGATCCCAAGTCCCTGGGGCTCACAGAGCTTTTCGATCTCGTCCGCCAGGATCATCACAGCTTCCTCCTGGATATGAGGGCGAGAGAAAACCCAGTCAGCAACACGGGTGAACTTGGAGAGTCCGATCACCCGTGACCCTGGCTTGATGCCGATCCAGCAGTTGCCCATGATTGGGACGAGGTGNTGTGAACAGGCGGAACGCACCGTGATCGGGCCAACGGTGTAGATCTCATCCAGCTGCTTCACGTTCGGGAAGCTGGCCACCTTGGGCTGCCGGTGGTAGCGCCCCTTGAACACCTCATGGAGATACATGCGGGCCACACGCTCGGCTGTCTCATGGGTGTTGTGATCGTTGTCGATATCAATCACCAAACTGCGCAGAAGTTCACGAACCTTGTCCGCGACTTCAATCTCAAGCTCAGCCATCTCGCCAGGCTCGATATACGCCGACACGTTGTCGTTGGCCACGAACGAAACACCCGCCTCTTGCAGGCGCTCGCGAATACGAGCCGAAACGATTGGATTCAGAACTTTGGCGTCTCTTGGGGAGAAGCCGTTGCCATTGCCGTTGCCATTCAGGGCAGCGCCATTGGAGACGAAGGGGACAGTGGAAGTCATGGGGGTCTTCAGAAGGCGCCGATGGCCGGCATCAGGGTGAGGTCTTCGATCACCTGGTTGGTCGGTTGCTCTGCCAGATGCACCAGGGCGTTAGCCGCCTGATCNAGGGAGAGCATGGCACGACGATCGAAATCGCTTTGTACGGATTCTTCGTCCCACATGGGCGAATTCACCGATCCGAGNGTGAGGGTGCAGGCACGCACGTCATGACGACGCTCCTCTTCCGCCAGGCAGCGGGTGAAGCTCGCCAGGGCTGCCTTGCTCACGCAGTAAGCCCCCCATTGAGGGAAGGCATTGCGCGACGCATGGCTGCTGACGTTGATCACCAATCCACCTGCCGAGCGCATGGCTGGAACCACGGCTGAGCAAATCTGCATCACACTGGTGAGATTCAGCTGCATCAGCCATTGCCAACGGTCGATCGGCATCGCCAGAAGATCACCGGTGTAGGCGACTCCTGCGTTGTTGATCAGAACAGTTGGTGCTTCGCCGCGACCGAGCAAGCGATGCATGGCAGGCGTAATGGCCGCCGAATCAAGGAGATCCAGAGCTTCGTAGACAACGGAGCGGCCGTTTCCACTGAGCTGTGTGCTGAGCACCTCAAGTTGCTCACCATTGCGTGCGGTGAGCATGAGATCCCAACCGTTGTCGGCAAGGAGCTCAGCGGTGCGTCGGCCGATGCCGCGGCTTGCACCTGTGATCAGAGCCGTCGGCAATCCTGGTCAGCAAACCGCAACAGACTAAGCGGCAATCCCAGGTTTTTGTGACTCTTGCTCAAGAAAACGGCCCATTGNACGGAATTTGCGATAACGGTTCTCTTTGAGCTCCGCCTCGGACAACGTCAGGAGTTCGCTCAGGTGACGCTCGAGGGCTTCCCTCAACGTCTGTCCGGCCTCCAGTGGTGCCCAGTTGTTGCCACCTGATGGCTCTGGGAGCACCTCATCTGCCACCCCGAGATCGATCAGATCGGNNCCGGTGATTCGCAACGCCGCTGCTGCCTCNGGTGCCTTCGCCGCATCGCGCCAGAGAATCGAGGCACAGGCTTCCGGACTGGCAACGGTGTAGACGCTGTGCTCAAACATCAGCAAACGATCGGCAACACCGATGCCCAAGGCTCCGCCTGAACCACCCTCACCGATGACGGTGGCAATGATCGGGACCCGCAAGCGGAACATCTCGCGCAAATTGACCGCGATCGCTTCACCTTGCCCCTGCTCCTCCGCCTGAAGACCGGCATAGGCACCAGGGGTGTCGATGAAACTGAGAATGGGCAGTCGGAAACGATCGGCGTGATCCATCAGGCGCATGGCCTTGCGATACCCCCCCGGCGTGGCCATGCCGAAGTTACGCGCCACGTTTTCCTTGGTGTCTCGGCCTTTCTGATGACCAATCAGGAGGACAGGCCGATCACCCAGACGGCCCACACCCCCCACCAGGGCCTGATCGTCGTTCCCCCGGCGATCACCGTGCAATTCAATCCAGTCATCACAGAACATCTGGATGAAATCCAGGGTGCTGGGGCGGTGGGGATGCCGCGCCACCTGAATCTTCTGGGCGGGTGAGAGGGCCTGAAAGATCTCCTGCCGCCGGCGTTCAGCCAACGTTTCCAATTGATGGAGCTGCTGGCTCACATCAACCTCAGAATCCCTAGCCAGCTGACGAATCTGATCGATCTGCTGCTCCAGCTCGACCAGGGGCTTCTCAAACTCGAGCAGGGGACGACGCGACATCAGATGACAACGGTGAGTGAGCTGGGGCTGACCTCAGGCGGCTGCGACATGAAGCCTGGGATGCAGATTGAGCGTTGAGAAGCCATGGCGAACTGAAGCTGCGCCGATGAAATCCATCTTCTCCAGCGTGATGTTGTTGCGCCCCCAGCTGAAGTTGGTGTGGCACTGCTCGAATTCAAGCAGCATCGCTTCAGCGAAACAGGCGAACATCTGGCGCTGAGGTCGCTCCATCTCAGCGATTTCCATCATCGTCCAGCCGATGTCGCGGCAGAACTCGACGATGCCTCCCTTGAGCACACGAACTCCGCCACCAGCAACTTTGGCATCCAGGTTCTTGGGATATCCACCATCGATCATCAAACAGGGTTCCCGAAGACTGGACTGATCGATCTGAAGCGTGCGGGGCATGCTGGCGACCCAGACCACGACATCCGCCTCCGGCAAGGCATCTTCCAGGGACAGGATGCGGCCTCCGCCCAGCTCCTGCTGCAAATCCAACAGAGGTTGCTGCTGACGAGCCACAAGCAGCACTTCCGCAACACCGGTTCGTGCCGTCAGCCAGCGACAGACTGCACTACCGATGTCTCCAGTGGCTCCCACCACGGCCACACGAGCTTTTTTCAGATCGATCCCCAACGCAGGGGCATTGTTTTCGACCTGGCGGCAGATCACCCAGGCGGTATGGGTGTTTCCGGTGGTGAATCGCTCCCAATCCAGAGTTGTGCTGCGGACGTTCTGGTGCTGCAGAAGGTTGAAATTCTCAAAAATGATGGATGTGAATCCACCGAGGGCAGTGATGTTGATGCCCTTTTTTTGAGCCAATTCCATGGCGTTGAGGACCTTTCGACGCGCAGTCTTGAAACGACTGAGCATCTCCGGAACAAAACAGGAGTCGATGTAGGCCCCCGTGATGCTGGTGCCGACCGGACTGGTGACCTCAACGTGCTCAACAAGCTGGGGAGGTGCGCTGCACCACACGTCGAGATCGCCGTCAGCAATGTGATCGAATCCGAGTTCCAACGCCTTGCGACGGGCAGCGTCGAAATTCGTTGAGTGTCCGATCAGACCAAACATGCGGCGCCGATAACGTTCCTTGGGAGCACTCCCGACAGCCCATGCTCCCATGGAGCGGGATCTAGAGCAGCATGTGCCCGATCGANAAGCGGATGGATCAGAAATCCAGTGAGGATCAGATCGCCAAAGCNGCAGCGGCCATCCGAGCAATTTCCCTGGAACTAAATCCGATCTCGTTGAGGGCTTCCTGGTAAGCGATCAGGAAATCCTCGATCAGATCTTCTTTTTCCATGTGGAGCACTGCTGCATCGGAAGCCACTTCCTCGAGCATCGAGCGGATCAGAGGAAGATTGGCTTTGTTGGCTTCGAACAGTTCCTCTTTGCTGGCCTCGAAATTGGCTTTCAGCCACTCCTGTCCGTAATTGAGGTGGGTGTATTCGTCCTTCACCACACCCTCAGTGATCTTGCGCGCGAAGGGATCCGCAACGGGGATATAGATGTGATAAGCCGAGATCGCAAAGGCTTCGATCAGCAGTGCCTGGATGAGGAGGCAGGTCACCACNTTGCCGTCCTTCAGTGCCGTCTGAAAATTGCTGTGCAGTGGACCAAAGAAGGTTTTTGCGAAGGCCATGTCCGCCTCCACTCCCAGATTGCGTCCACAGGAGGTGAAGCCCTTCATGTGCTTCATCTCCATCCGGGCAAGCCTNGTCAGCTCTTCGGCCTGATCAGGAATCAGCGTGCCCAGTGAGATGTAGTTGTCGTGAGCCTCTTGCTCACCCTCGATCACAATGGCGTTGATCCGGCTATACGCATCCTTGTAGGACTCCGTTGTGAAATCCGGAAGCGCGTCCTGGCCCTCCATCACGGCAGCCGCAGCAGCATTGAGGGTCGTCATAGGACGCGATTAACCACTTTCAGTGGGACCGAGAATAACCAGCTCCTTCAAAGTCGGGGACATCAGCGTGCTCAGTTCAGGACGCAGGCCCCCTGGATGTCCCCGGCCAATCACTGCTGAGCAGCGCTGTCAGCAGGTCATACCAATGCTCAATGAGGCGTTCCGCCAGGGCTTTCCCAAGCGTGTCCGATGAGGCTCGACTGTCTCCAATCACACCGGTCTCACTGAGGTCTGAGGTCAGCCAGGCCGTGGGCGCCGCACCCTCAAGGCTCCATCCGGGCGGGGGTGATGTCGCCATCGCATCCGGCATCCCATCCCGAGGTCGTGCTGAACCGACAAGATCCGGAGCCAGATGCAACATCAGGCTTGTTTCGGCCTGGCCGGCATGCAAACCATGGTTCAGTTCCTCATCCGACACCAGTGAAGACAGTCCCTGCACACCGCTCCACAGGAAGCAGGGCAACACGGCCATGGATGGAACATGGCGGCGCAGTTGCCGCGCGGCCACCTGAAGCAAGGCAATCTGTCCACCGTGGGCGTTGAACAGAACCAAACGACGGAATCCCATCGACGCCACCTGGGAGCCGACGCTCCCGATCATTTGAATCAACAGTTCCGCAGGAAGGCTGAGGGTGCCTGGGAAGTCCCCATGCTCCGGCGAGAATCCGATCGTTTGAGTCGGCAAGCGCCAGACGGGACACTCCATGGGCAGCCGATCCAGCACGGCGTTGAGGACTTGATCAGCGAATAGGGCATCGGTGACCAAGGGCAGCTGGGGCCCGTGTTGTTCGATGGCTCCGAACGGCCAGATCAGCGTGGAACCTGATTGCTGAGCAGCCATCTGCGCCTGCGGCTGATGCAACCGCTCGAAATGCCGTTGATGACGAGACATCCGTACTCCAAGCAGAGGTAGAAATTCCCAGCCCGGCTGCCAGACTGATTCATTGACGACCCCTTAGGTCCATGGCCGCAGCCGGCAGTCCGCAGCCCAATCGGCCGAAGGCCCCCAAAGCCGCAGCGAACGCCGGTCGCAAACCGCTTCAGGTCATGCAGATCAATCGGCGCGACGAAGAGCAGGAGAAGCTGCAGCGCGAGGCGACAGAGGCCCGTGCGGCAGCGGAAGCAGCGATCGAGAAAGCACGCCGACTGGAGGAGGCAGCAGGCCTCAAATCACCGAGCCGGCCCCAGCCCCCAACGCCAGAATCGGCTCCCGCAAGCGATGAGGAGCGCTTCGACCTCGGCGACATGGACGGCATGACCATGGCCGATCTTCTCGGTGCACCGGATCAGAAGTCCTCTCGCAAGCGTGAGGAGAACGATGCACCAAGAAGCGTCGATGACTTCGATTTCGATGAAGAGGCCTTCCTCGCCGCGCTTGATGAAAACGCCCCTGTTGGAACGACAGGTGAAGTGATCAAAGGCACGGTGATCGGTCTGGAAAGCGACGGGGTTTACGTCGACATCGGCGGCAAGGCCCCTGGCTTCATGCCCAAAAGCGAGGCTGGTCTCGGAGTGGTGACCAACTTCCGCGAGCGCTTTCCCAAAGGTCTCGAGGTGGAGGTGCTGGTGACCCGGGAGCAAAACGCCGATGGAATGGTCACCATCAGCTGCCGCGCTCTCGCCCTGCGTCAGAGCTGGGAGCGGGTGAAGGAGATGGAGAAGCAGGGCCTGGTGGTTCAGGTGATCGTCAGTGGCTTCAACCGTGGCGGGGTCACCTGTGACCTCGAGGGGTTAAGGGGATTCATTCCGCGCTCCCAGCTTCAGGACGGCGAAAATCACCAGGAGTTGGTGGGAAAGAGTCTCGGCGTGGCCTTCCTGGAGGTGAATTCCGAAACCCGCAAGTTGGTCCTCTCCGAAAAACGCGCAGCTCTAGCGGCTCGCTTCCAGGAACTGGAAGTTGGTCAGCTGGTGGAAGGCCAGGTCGCGGCGGTCAAGCCCTATGGCCTGTTTGTCGATCTTGGAGGGGTCAGCGGCCTGCTGCACCAGTCGATGATCACCAATGGCAGCCTGCGCTCAATTCGTGAGGTGTTCGACCAGGGCGACAGGGTGAAGGCGCTGATCACCGAACTGGACCCTGGGCGCGGTCGCATCGGTCTGAACACCGCCCTGCTGGAGGGCCCACCCGGGGAGCTGCTGGTTGAAAAGGACAAAGTGATGGCTGAGGCGGAGGATCGCGCCTCTCGCGCCCAGAACATGCTGAAGCAGAAGGAACAGGACGCCGGATGAGCGCTGCCAACATCAGCGGCACCGACTGGGAACTGGACTTCTACTCAAGACCGATCCTCGAAGCGGACGGCCGCAAGCGCTGGGAACTGCTGGTCACGACCACACCACCTGCTGCTGGGGATCCACAGCCGTTCCGTTTTGCCAAACGCTGCCCATCGGGCGAGGTGAACTCCCTTTGGCTCGCCTCAGCACTGCAAGAAGCAATCGAGCAGGCCGCTGCAGAGGGCTATGGCCAGCCGCTGAGATTGCGCTGCTGGCGCAGTTCCATGCGCACGATGGTGCAGCGCGCTGCCACTGAGCTTGATCTGGAAATGATCGCCAGCCGACGCACCTACGCCCTGCTCGATTGGCTGACGCAACGGGAACAGGAGATTTATCCCAACGAAGAAGGCTTCATGGCTGGTCCGCTAGCACCGCCCCCAGCACCGATTGCAACACCGCCGATTCCCCTGCCGGAGGCCGTACANGGGGATGCTTGGAGCTGGGCAAGCCTGCCTGCAGGAATGCTTCAGGATGCTCAGCAATGGCCGATGGATTTCAACGGCCTGATTCCCCTGCCCGATGCGATCGAACCGGATGCGGCCGTTCCAGGCCTGCGTCTGTTCAGCAGCAGCAGAGCGCTCGCCCTGGCTGGCTGGCTGGGAGGCCTGGAGCCTGTTCGGCTGACCATTGAAAACCGTCAACTCATCCTCGAGGCCGGTCAGGATGACCGATGGCTGGTCAGTGATCTGGACCCATCCGCCGTCAGCGGAATCGAGGCAGCATTGAGCCAGGCCAGAGATGCGGTGCGCGGCCTTCAGTTCATNGCTGTACAGGCCAACCAGGAGGCGCAATCCTTCGCGGGATTCTGGATGATGAGGGACGTCCCGATGCCTTGAGAACCGTGTCCAGCAGGGATCCTTTCGATCGGCCGGACAGCGGCTTCAACAACCTCGAAGGCTGGACCTGGATCGGTTGCTATGGCGGCTACTACCTCCAGGCGGATCGACTTGTTGATCGGGGATTCGAACATGGTTTCTTCACCCGTCGCTGGCAGGGGCGCGGGCCGGACGAGCTGGCCGGTTACATCAGTGCAGGAATCAGCGTTCACCGTCCGCAGCAGATCCATAGCGGCATCGTCCTGGACGCCTGGGAAGCCGTGGCCGAGCCCTGGCCTCAGGCCGACGGGCTGGTGAGCGATCGCGGCGGCCAGAGCCTCTGGGTCTGCGGAGCGGATTGCACCCCGGTGCTGATCGCAGACCCGGGGACGGGCCATACCGCCGCCTGTCATGCCGGTTGGCGGGGNGTGGCGGCAAGGATTCTCCCCGAGGCGATCGCTCGTCTGGAGCAAAGGGGGGCGCAACGCACCGACCTTGTTGTCGCCCTCGGCCCNGCGGTGAGTGGCTCCCGCTATCAGGTCGGTCAGGACGTGGTGGACGCCATCAGCGATGGCCTGGCTGCCGAACCCGGTGATCGAGAGGCACGGCAGCGACAACTCCGATCAGCAGGAGCTCTGATGGCCGATCCTCAAGAGGGAAAACATCTCCTCGACATTCGTGGCTCCGCCGTAGAGCAGCTGTTGAAGGAAGGCCTCGATCAAGAACAGATCGCCCGCTGTCCGCTGTGCACCATCGGAGAGCCGGATCTGTTTCATTCCTGGCGCCGCGATCAGGTCAAGGCCGTCCAGTGGAGCGGCATCGTGAGTCAGGCGGCCGACTGAGCCTCGGCAACCAGGCGACGGGCCATGGCTTCCGCCGCTCGGATCCCATCGATCCCAGCCGAGAGAATGCCTCCGGCGTAGCCGGCACCCTCTCCCGCAGGAATCAGTCCATGGGTGTTGATCGATTCCATCTGCTCATCTCTGGCCACACGAACCGGGGAGGAGGTTCGCGTTTCCACGCCGGTCAGCACAGCATCAGGATGGTCATATCCCGGCAACCGGGCTGCAAAAGCCGGTAGAGCTTCCCGCAATGCCGCAATGATTGGCTCCGGCAGCACACCACTGAGATCGCTCGGTGTCACACCCGGCTGATACGACGCGTTGATGCAGCCCAGATCAGCAGATGGGCTGCCCTCGAGGAAATCCTGCAGGCGCTGAGCAGGAGCGGCATAGCAGCTTCCCCCGAGCCGGAAAGCCCGCTGTTCGAGATCCCGTTGCAGTGTGNCGCCCGCCAGGGGATCCCCAGGAAAGCGTTCATAGGGCCTGAGGTCCTCCGGTTCAAGATTCACCACCAACCCGCTGTTGGCATTGCGCTCATTTCGGGAGTGCTGGCTCATCCCGTTGGTGACCACGCCTCCAGGCTCCGAAGCGGCGCCGACCACGAATCCACCGGGACACATGCAGAAGCTGTANACACAGCGGCCGTTCCCGGCGTGATGAACCAGCTTGTATTCCGCCGCTCCAAGGCGGGGGTGACCAGCCAACTCCCCCCAGCGCGCCTGATCAATCAACGGCTGTGGGTGCTCAATCCGAACTCCCACGGAAAACGGCTTGCGGTGCAGCTGCACGCCGGCGCGTTCCAGCATCAGAAATGTGTCACGAGCCGAATGCCCAGGGGCCAGGATCAGGTGACGGCAGGCCATGCGCTGGCCGTCCGCGAGGCGCAAACCCTCTAATCGGAAGGCCTTGTCATCACTTGCAGTGGTGAGCAGCAGCTCATCCACACGACTGCCGAAGCGAACCTCACCGCCGAGGCTCTCGATCCGCGAGCGCAGACCACGCACCACCGTGGCCAGCTTGAACGTCCCGATGTGTGGTCTATGCAGGGTGAGGATCTCGTTGCTCGCACCACTGGCCACCAGTTCCTCCAGCACCTTGCGGCCGTAATGCTCGGGATCGCTCACCTGGCTGTAGAGCTTGCCGTCGGAGAACGTGCCCGCACCTCCCTCGCCGAACTGGGCATTGCACTCGGGATCGAACGGCCGCGTCCCACGCCAGAACCCGAAGGTTTGAAGCGTGCGCTCCTTCACCGGCTGGCCCCGTTCGAGCAGCAGCGGGCGAAATCCCATCTGGGCGAGCAGCAACGCTGCGAAATAGCCACAGGGCCCAGCACCAACAACAACGGGGCGCCACTCAGGGGAGCTCGGAAATCCAGCAGGCGCCTGTTCCACAGCCCGATAACGGGTGTCCGGAGCCCGGCGGATCCTGTGATTGCCGCTGTGGCGTCGCAATAGTGACGCTTCTGCCTTGACCGACACATCCACGCTGTAGATCAGCTGAATGCGATCGCGTCGACGGGCATCGATGCTGCGTTTGACCAGCTGCAGCTTGAGAAGCTGATCCGCCCCGATGCGAAGCCGCCGCTCAACAGCGGCCTGAAGGTCCTCTGGGTCATGGTCCAGCGGCAGACGCAATTCACTTAGTCGCAGCACGCGTCAAACAATCTCCGTGAGTGGTCGATCAGAACGTCAGCCTTTGATCAGGCCAGCCAAGGCGCTGCCGGAAGGCGCCTCGCCGCCGCGCAGTGTGAAATCGCTGGCAGCGGCTTTCACCCGCAGTGTTTTTCCCTGCTGGCGCAGCTTCAGGCCCTCACAAATCGAGACCGGCTTCGCCTCCGGATCTACCCAACCCATGGCATCCAGGGAGCCCTCCTTGGACACGGGCAGAGGGGCTGCCCCCGACAGAGCCAGAATTCTGGCGGTGTCAAAGGCGGCTGCCTCCAGCAGGTGTGGAGATTCTCCCCACCGCTTTTCGTAGGCCTCAGCAAAGCTGGACCAGCCATCGCCCCGGGCCGGGTGGTCCAGCCCGAGCTGTTGCCAGGCCTGCTGTTCGAGGTCCTGGATTTGAGTGGCATCACTGAGCCAGATCCAATTCGGTTCCTTCTTCAAACCAGTCCCGAAACGGCCCTCCGCTTGACGGGCTCGCAGCCTCTTGACCAGTGGTCCGTCTGGATCAGCGGCCACGACGATCGTGGGCACCCTGGACCAGAGAATGTCATCGGACAAACGCTCAAAAGCTTTGTCATCCGCTGGATCAACGATTTGAACGTCCTCCGCGGTGTAACTCTTCACCGCACCGCCAGCGCTGAGGAAGGCCTCCACAAAGGTCGCCACATCCGAGGACGCCAGTGAGTCTGGATCGGCGATCACCATCGCCCACCCCCAACCGTTGTTCACGGAAGCCTTGGCAATGGCCTCGAGATCTTTTCGGCGTGATGGGACCAGTGGCCAGAGCCGTTGACGCCCCTCAAGGCCCCGCAAAACACCGAGGGACTCTCCGCGTTGAAACGGCAACAACACACTGAGCTTGCGATCAACCGCCAGGCGATCAAAGGCGCGTAGATCCGCTGTTGGCGGTGCCACCACAAGCTGCTGATCAGGCATGCGGGCCAGAGCCGCCACCGGAGAAGCATCGGGGGACAGTCCGAACCAGCTCGTTCGTGGAAGGGACGAACCACAGGCTTTGACGGTCTCCTCACCAACCGTGAATCCACGCAGGAACTGTTGACGAAGCCGATCATCCCCAGGGCCAAAGGGAAGCATCACCGTGATTCTTGGCTGATTCAACCCACTGGCCACCAGGGCCTGACAGCCGATCAGGCTGGCGGCTACGGCCATCCAGGCCAGCAGCGGCTTGCTGTGCAGCCATGCCATCGGACGACGCAGAGCACGCTTGTCTGCTGATTGCTGGCCGGAATCTTCGGCAGCGGAGATCGCGCTGGAGCGCTCAAGGCTCGGCGTTGAACCCATCGGTTGCGAGGCCGGCATGGCCTGCTGCGGAGTCATTGAAAGGGTGGACGGAACCCAACCAGATCAAGCTAGTGAGAGTCGTCGGAGACGTCTGTTTTTGTGATCTCGTTATCTGACGAGCGCACCTGGGATAAGCCACCGGCAAGCAGCAATCCGACGCCAAGAAGCGCAGCAAGAGGACGATTTTCTGCCGCTGCACCCTGACCCCAAACAGCTGTTGCCAGAAAAGCGCCACCGAGAAGTAGGCACGGCACAAGCACGATGCCCCGGGCGATGCGGTTGTCCGCCATGTCAGGTCACTCCAGCCGTGCAGGCATCACGGGCCAGTCCAGCTGCCACAAGGCCAGCACTGAGGTCCTGGCTCTCACCAATCGGCGTAACTCTCGCCAGGAGCTGCCCATCCCGGGACCCGACGGGACGCAGATTCACCCGTCTGCGACGGGGCAACTGCTGCCTCAACCAAGCAACGGCTGCGGCTTCTTCTCCCTCAGGCACGCTGAGGCAAGGCAACTCGATTGTGTAAGTGCGGTTGTGGTCTCCCACCTGCAGGAGGGAGGCGGTGCGAACCTGCAGCACCTCGGCTGCATTCACGGGCGCCACGCCAACCAGCAAGATCACCAGAGCGATCAGAGCGACACGAAACAGAGAAGGACGGATCACAGCGATGCCCCGCACTGGGGACAGTAACGATGTTCATGGGCCGTGATCGCGCCGCAGGCCGGACAGTTGCGTGTGGTGCCCATGGCCAGCTCCGGATGAGCAGGAAGACCAACCATCTGAGCATTGCTCTTGCCCGGGGGAACCATCGGGTAACAGTTCTCTCCCCTGCGCACATGAACATCAATCAGCATGGGGCCCGGTGCCTGCAGGGCGCTGCTCAAATCAGCATGGAGCTGTTCACGGTTGTCGATCTTCACGCCACCGACACCGAAAGCGCTGGCAAGCGCGATGAAGTCGGGCATTCCTGGAAGCATGTCTGAAGCGGAATAACGCTCCTCGTAGAAACTCTCCTGCCACTGGCGCACCATTCCCTGCCAGTGGTTGTTCACGATCACCACCTTCACTGGCAGGTTGTAGGAGGCGAGGGTCCCGAGCTCCTGAATGTTCATCAGGATGCTGGCATCGCCAGCGATGCAGACCACCTGCTCACCGGGACAGGCCACCTGAGCACCCATGGCCGCTGGCATTCCAAAACCCATCGTTCCCAAACCTGCACTGCTGATCCAGCCGCGGGGGCCGTTGCGCAGGTACTGAGCCGCCCACATCTGATGCTGGCCAACGTCGGTCGTGACAATGGCCTTTGGTGCCAGATCACGAACGGCCAGAAGCACTTCCTGGGGGTAGATCTCTCCCTCCGGCGATGGCGTGCTCAGCGGATAACGCTGCTTCCAGGCATCGATGCGATCCAGCCAAACCTTGGTGTGGGGCTCGTGCTGTCGCTGCAGGCTCAACTCCACCAAGCGGGACAGGCTGAGGCGCAGATCACCGAGAACAGCCACCTGAGCTCGGCGGTTTTTGCCCACCTCGGCCGGATCAATCTCGAAATGGATGACCTTGGCGCGCGGAGCGAATGTATCCAGCTTGCCGGTCACCCTGTCGTCAAAACGGGCTCCGACAGCAATCAACAGGTCGCATTCGGTGACGGCAAAGTTGGCGTAGGCGGTGCCATGCATGCCAAGCATGCCGACCGACAGAGGATCGTTTTCATCGAACGCACCCTTCCCCATCAAGGTGGTGGTGACAGGCAGCTGAAAACNCTCGGCCAGACCCCTGAGGCTGTCGTGGACTCCTGCAGAGATGGCCCCTCCCCCCACGTAGAGGAGAGGTCGATGCGCCTGTTCAATCAGATCCAGTGCATCGGAAAGAGCTGCATCCAGAGGGGGTTCCGGCAGGCGGAAACCCGGGGGAATCACCGAACCAGGCTCGACCGGCACATAGTCGAACATTTCCTGGCCGACATCCTTGGGGACATCGATCAACACCGGCCCTGGTCTGCCGGAGGACGCGATCAGAAACGCCTGAGCCACAATCGCGCCAAGATCCGCTGGATCTCGCACAACCCAGGAGTGCTTCACGATCGGCAGGGTGATGCCGAAGATGTCGGTTTCCTGGAAGGCGTCGGTGCCGATCGCCGGGCGAGGCACCTGACCGGTGATCACCACCATCGGCACAGAATCCATCTGTGCCGTAGCGATTCCAGTCACCAGGTTTGTGGCGCCNGGTCCTGATGTTCCGAAGCAAACACCNACCTTTCCGGTGGCGCGGGCATAGGCATCGGCGGCATGGGTGCCGGCCTGTTCATGGCGCACCAGGATGTGTTTAACCCAGCCTTCGCTTTCAGCGATGTGAAGCGCGTCGTAGATCGGGAGAATCGCTCCGCCGGGGTAACCAAAAATGGTGTCGACACCATGTCGACGCAGAGCATCCATGAGAGCCGCTGCGCCGCTGATGCGAACGGCCTGCCCAGACGGAGATCCACCGACGGCCGTCGGAGCGGAGATGAGTGTCATTGCTCGACGGAGGAACTGACCCTTCAGGTTAAGGGCCGGTCGTGTGTTGCGCTCCAGTGCGGCCCGTCATTGCCCTGCAGATTCAGAGCAGGCCAAGCGCGTGCAATGGACCTCGGCCACTGAGCAGCTCCAGCAGAAATGCGGAAAAGCCCAGCATCGCCAGTCGTCCATTCCAGACCTCGGAACTGTTGTTCCAACCCCACTCCCATTTCTCCTGGGGATAGAGCTTCACTTTGGTCGGAAGTTCGGCCGCTGCATCGAGGGTCACCTCCGGACCTTCAAGACTGGTGGTCACCAGATCGGCAAGGCCTTCGATGAAGGGTGGATAGGTGTCGAGAGCACGCACCCTGCGGAAGTTGACCACACCCGCCTCGGTGGCAAGCTCCCGGTACTCGATGTCGATCTCCTCAAGGGTTTCGATGTGTTCGCTCACAAAGCTGATCGGGACGACTACAAGGTCCTTGGTTTTGGCTTGACCGAGCTCCTCGAGGGCCTCCTCCGTATAGGGCTTGAGCCACTCCACGGGGCCAACACGGCTCTGGTAGGCCAGCGTGTGGGGATTGGCATGGCCCAGTTCCCTGGCCAGCTGGTCCATGATCAATCCCGTGCAGGCCTCGATTTCCTTCTGATAAGGATCGCCGGCCTCCTCCACATAACTCTTGGGGACACCGTGGGCGCTGAAGAAAATATGCGCCTGCTCGGGATCTTCGCTGTTGCGTACCTCCACAGCGATCAACTCAGCCATCGCCCGCACATAGCCGGGGTGATCGAACCAGCTTCTGATGCAACGGATCGGCAGTTGACTGAAGGACGCATCCCCCTGACGCAGCCTCTGCAACTCCCGGAAACTGGATCCACTCGTGCTGATGGAGAAGTGGGGGTACAGCGGAAGCACAACCACTTCATCGATGCCGTCGGCTTTGATGTCGCCGACGGCGGACTCCGTGAAGGGATGCCAATAACGCATTGCCACATAACTGGTGGCGTCGATTCCGCGCTGTCGCAGCAGACTCTGCAAATCGCGCGCCTGCTGCTCGGTGATGCGTCGCAACGGTGATCCACCGCCGATGGATCGATAGGCCTCCTGGGACTTGCTGCTGCGCAGGGTGCTGATCAACCAGGCCAGTGGCTTCTGCAGTGCAGGGATGGGAAGCCGGATGATCTCCGGATCCGCGAAGAGGTTGTATAGGAAAGGCCCGACATCCTGAATTCGCTCAGGCCCTCCCAGATTCAGTAAGAGGACGCCGACGCGGGCCATGCAGACAACAGCCATCACAGGGGGTTGAGCGTAGCCCTTGTTCAAGTCATGGTGGGCTGCAAGCACAGGCAGATGAACCTTCGCGACGAACTCGTCGCTCTCAACGCACGTCTGGAGAGCGAAGGTTGCCGTTTGAAGCTCGAGCAACGCGGACAGCGTCTGAACCTGCGTGGCGCTTTACCGCATCGGGATGGACGCCAGGGGACTGTGATTCAACGGCTCAGCATCGGTGTGAAGGCCGATGAAGCTGGTCTCCAGCAGGCGGAACAGACGCTGCGCCTGGTGGCGTTGCAGTTGAAGCGTGGCAGCTTCAGCTGGAGCGACTGGGGAGAGAGGAGCAAAGCCCATGCAGCGCCTCAGGCCTCCGGCGAAGCGATCGAACGCTTTGAGCAGGCCTTCTTTGCCGACCCTCGCCGGCGACGATCGAAGCCAGGGAGCCGCACCACCTGGACCGGTGCCTATCTGCCATATCTGCGTCGGCTGCAAGCCAGGGCCAACGACAGCCCCATCGACGCGGACCTGCTTCAGGACACCCTGGCCAGTTATGAGGACGGCAGCCGCAGCCGCCAGCAGTGCGCAACTGCTCTGGCGGCACTGGCGCGGCATCTGGAGATCACCCTGCCGGACGACTGGCGCAACGAATCGGCCGGATATGGACTGCACAGGGCACGCTTCCGCCGCCTGCCAAGCGACGGGCAGATTCTCGAAGCGGTGTTGCAGATCCCGAATCCACGCTGGCGCTTGGCCTATGGCCTGATGGCCACCTACGGGCTGCGAAATCACGAGGTGTTTTTCTGTGATCTCAGTCCCTTGGCTCCAGGGGGAGATCGGGTGCTTCGTGTTCTGCCCGCCACGAAGACCGGTGAGCATCAGGCATGGCCGTTCCAGCCCGAATGGGTGGAACGATTCGGGCTGCAGCAGCTTGGAGACTCCCCGGATTCGTTGCCAGCAATCCGCACCGATTTACGCCAAACCACGCTGCAGCAGGTGGGCCGCCGGGTGAGCGAACAGTTCCGCCGCTATCAGCTGCCCATCACCCCCTATGACCTGCGCCATGCCTGGGCGGTCAGGACCATCCATATCGGCCTTCCAGACACCGTTGCCGCCAGGATGATGGGCCATTCCGTGGCCATTCACACCCGCACTTATCACCACTGGATCACCCGCAGAGATCAGCAGCTGGCGGTTGATGCGGCCTTGTCCCGACAACGCGCTTAAACCAACACGCGTTAACCAACACAACACGCTTTAACGAACAGCCCCGAATGAGCTCTTTTCTGCGGCCGCTGGCCTACCGCCATCGCTGGATCTACGACACAGTCACCGCCGTGTCCTCCCTCAGTGTGGGCGGCGTGGAACGGTTGCGCGGTCTGGGACTGGAGGCTCTGCAGCAACGGCTTCGCCCAGGAGCCCCCGTGCTGGATCTGTGTTGCGGCAGCGGGGAAGCAGCCGCTCCATGGTTGGCCGCCGGATTCGCCGTAACCGGGCTGGACATCGCTCCGCGAGCGCTGGATCTCGCTGCAGAACGCCATCCGTCCCTGCAGCGGGTGGAGGGGTTGGCCGAGGATCCACCGCTCCAGGACGCTGGCTTCGCGGCGATCCAGCTGAGTGTGGCGCTGCATGAATTCCCCCGTCCGGAACGGGAACAGGTCCTGCAGAGCTGTCTTCGGTTGCTGCAACCGGGAGGCTGGCTGGTGCTGGTGGATCTGCATCCGGCAGGACCCCTGTTGAAACTTCCCCAGCAGCTCTTCTGCGCACTGTTCGAAACAGACACCGCCACCGCGATGCTGGAGGACGATCTGCCGGCCCAGCTGCGCCAGCTCGGCTTCATGGCGGTGAGCCAGGAGCTGCTGGCCGGTCAGGCCCTGCAACGGATCACCGCCCAACGGCCCTCGCCCCCTCCGAACTAATGACGACGCAAGATCTGGACAGCAAAGCCTCAGAACTCGGCATGGGTGGCCACCTGGCCCCGGAAGCCGATCAAGCCGGCTACCGCAAACGCATGGAACGTCGCCAGCAGGTGCAGCGTCAGCGGGTGGAGGAGCGCAACAAGGAGAAGGGACTGGTGCTGGTGTTCACCGGCCACGGCAAAGGCAAGACCACTGCCGCACTGGGACTGGTGCTACGCACGCTGGGCCACGGTGAACGGGTCGCCGTCGTGCAATTCATCAAGGGCGGCTGGGAGCCTGGTGAGGCCAGGGCGCTGCGCAGTTTCGGAAGTCAGGTGTGCTGGCATGCCCTCGGGGAAGGCTTCACCTGGGAAACCCAGAACCGTGAGCGGGACCAACAACTGGTGGCCGAAGCGTGGCAGACGGCCCTGAATTATTTGGGCGATGCAGCGATCAAGCTCGTGGTTCTCGATGAGATCAATGTCGCTCTCAAACTCGGTTACATCGAGGTTGAACGGGTCTTGGAGGGGATCAGGCTGCGCCCCGAACTCACCCATGTCGCTCTGACGGGCAGGGGAGCACCGGAAGCATTGATCGAAAGCTCGGATCTCGTGACCGAGATGACCCTTGTGCATCATCCTTTCCGCGAGCAGGGCGTGAAGGCTCAGGCCGGAATCGAATACTGACCCGATTCAGGCCGCGGCCTCCAGGTCCTCGTTGAGGCGACGAGTCGCTTCAGTGAGCACGGACAAACCGCTGACCAACAAAGCCCGATGAACGGTGGGTTCCCGCCAGCAGGAGGGATCACGACTGGCACGCTCGAGGGCCGAGAGGGTGAGACGAGCCATCACGGCGCTGTGACTGGCGTCGGGTTCGGCCATGACCTCAAAGCGTTGTCACCATCCAAGCGGTCCAGAGAACTCCTGACCAGTGCTTGCTACTGTCNGCGGGATCAAGGGACTTGATGGCGTACTCGCGCGTCCTGCTGAAGCTCAGCGGAGAAGCCCTGATGGGTTCTCAAGGCTATGGAATCGACCCAGCGATCGTTCAGTCGATTGCAGAGGACGTCGCAGGCGTCGTGGCAAGCGGAACACAGTTGGCCATCGTCGTGGGTGGCGGCAACATTTTCCGAGGATTGAAGGGATCTGCCGCCGGCATGGAACGCGCCACAGCCGACTACGTGGGCATGCTTGCCACCGTGATGAATGCGATCACGCTTCAGGACGGCTTGGAGCGGGCGGGNGTTGCCACCCGGGTGCAGACCGCGATTGCCATGCAGGAAGTGGCCGAGCCCTACATCCGGCGCAAGGCGATGCGGCATCTGGAAAAAGGCCGGGTTGTGGTGTTCGGGGCAGGCTGCGGCAATCCTTTCTTCACCACCGACACCACGGCCGCTTTACGGGCAGCCGAGATCAACGCCGATGTGGTGTTCAAGGCCACCAAAGTCGATGGGGTCTATGACAAGGACCCGGCCAAGCATGCTGATGCTGTGAAGCACGAGCATCTCAGCTTTCAACAGGTGCTCAGTGGGGAGTTGGCGGTGATGGACAGCACCGCCATCGCGTTATGCAAAGACAACAACATCCCGATCGTGGTCTTCAACCTGTTCGAGCCTGGCAACATCGGCAGAGCGGTGGCAGGAGAAGCAATCGGATCCCGCATCGGCAATCCCGCCTGATTCAGTTCAAGAGCGACCCAGCACCCACGTCCCCGGACAACACGTTTCTAGACACCCGTTCCCAACACCATGTCGAAGAAGGACCTCGAAGCCAGCATGCGCAAATCGGTGGAAGCCACCCAGCGCAACTTCAACACCATCCGCACCGGTCGGGCGAACTCTTCACTCCTGGATCGCATCAGTGTTGAGTACTACGGAGCGGACACTCCACTGAAATCACTGGCAACTCTTTCAACGCCAGATTCTCAGACAATCCAGATTCAGCCCTTCGATATGAGCGCTCTGGGCGCAATTGAAAAAGCGATCGCCATGAGCGAATTGGGATTCACACCCAACAACGACGGCAAGATCATTCGTATCAATGTGCCGCCACTCACCGAAGAGCGTCGCAAGGAGTTCTGCAAACTGGCATCCAAATATGCGGAAGAAGGAAAGGTTGCCCTGCGCAATCTGCGCCGAGACGCCATCGATAAAGTGAAAAAGCAAGAAAAAGAAGGCGACCTTTCCGAGGACCAGAGCCGCGACGAGCAGGACGGAATCCAGAAAACGCTCGACACATTCATCACCGAACTTGAGAAGCACCTTGCGGAGAAGGAAGCTGACATCCTCAAGGTGTGAGTGGATCCTCCGAGCCTCTACATGATGTTTTGATTGTCGGTTCTGGAGCCGCAGGGGGAGCAGCGGCTGTTCACCTGGCAGCCGCCAACCATGACGTTTGTGTGCTCGAACGCTCGAGCGGCGTCCCCGTGAAACCCTGCGGTGGCGGCATGGCCGCTTCCGTTCAGCAGTGGTTTCCGTTCTCGTTGCAGCCAGCGGTTGAGCAGGTGATCAACCGGGTGGAATTCAGTTGGTGCCTCGAGGACCCGGTGATCGCGGAGCTGCCGGGCGACGCACCGTTCTGGATCGTGCGGCGGGAGCGACTGGATCATCTGCTGATGGAGCAGGCCACCGTGCATGGCGCATCCCATCAANTGGGTGTTGAGGTCAGCCATGTCGAACGCAGAGGCTCCCATTGGCTGGTGACAGCGCGGGATGGTCGTCTCTGGGCAGGCCGCAGCCTGGTGATTGCCGACGGCTCAGGCTCTCCCTGGCCGGAACATCTGGGGCTGGGTCCCCGAGGTGTGAACCATGCCTGCACCACATCCGTGCGACTGGAGGGGCAGGGCAATCTCACCGATGGCAGTGCCCGGTT
The DNA here is from genome assembly GCA_002700765.1 of Synechococcus sp. MED850. The sequence continues at coordinate 58,367 of PAEP01000019.1, read as the reverse complement.
TGAATTCGGCCTCGTGCATCACGGGTTTGCCTGGGCCTTCCCCTTGGCGGGTGGTGTGAATGTGGGTGTCGGCACGTTCATTGGCAACAGCACACTGGACAGTGATGCGGTGTTGGAACAATTGCTGCCGGATCTGGGTTTCGCTGCGGATGCTGGGATGCGCCAACAACGGCAGCTGCGGATCTGGAATGGCCATCACCGCCTCGATGGCGAGGGTGTCGTGGTGGTAGGTGACGCGGCGTCTCTCTGCGATCCCTTTCTGGCGGAGGGATTGCGACCAGCCCTGATGAGCGGATGCGAGGCAGCGGCCCACCTGAGTCGATGGCTGAACGGAGAGCAGCGAAGCCTGCGCAGTTACAGCGATGCCATGCGTGTGCGTTGGGGCGAATCCATGGCCTGGGGTCGACGCATCGCACGGGTGTTTTACAGATTTCCAGGTGTGGGGTATCAACTCGGCATCAAACGTCCGACGGCTCCCAGACGCATCGCCCAGATTCTTTCGGGGGAGATGGGTTATGGCGATATCGCCCAGCGTGTGATCAGACGCCTGATGCTGCAGCGGAACTGAGCGGGATCAAGAACGAGCAACGCTTGACCGCATGCAAATGCACCACGGAACACTTCATCAAGGTGATCAATGGGGCTCTTGATCAGCAATTTTGAGGCGCATGGCTCAGCAAGTTCAAGAACATCGAACATCACTGTGAAGGAAATGTCGGCGGTGATTTGAAAAGGCAACAGAAATGAAGACGGTGATCACAGTCAGATGGACAAGAGATCGCGCTTAGAACTCAAGAGATAGTTGGACTTCCGCTGCAGAGGATTTCAAGGGGCGACGGCTTCTTCGCGATGATCGCGTCGGCGTCAGACCTGCTTGACGCGAACCATGTTTCTGTTGAATCGCATCGGCATGGCGATCAAAACCCGACGAGCGGCGAATCGCCCAGATCCGATCCTTCGCCTCCTGCATGGATGCCGCCACATCAACGATCGGTGCTGGCATGCCGCCTCCCAATGCCCAGGGCTCATGGATGTGAATCACCGGCACATCCTGCAATTCCGGACACCACTCGCGGATGAACACGCCCTGAGGGTCGTGATCCATCCCCTGCTTGATCGGGTTGTAGATCCGGATCGTGTTGATCGAGGTGCTGCCCGACTGCATCTGGCACTGGCTCCAGTGAATCCCCGGTTCGTAATCAACAAACTGGCGNGCCAGATGCAAACCACTGTCCCGCCAGGGCAGCCAGAGGTTGTAGCTGGCGAAGGACATCAACATCGCCCGCATGCGGAAGTTGATCCAACCGTGGGCCCGCAAGGCACGCATGCAGGCATCGACAAAGGGCACGCCAGTGCGGCCTTCGCTCCAGGCCCTCAAGCGCTCGGCGTCCGCCTCACGAATGCCCCGCATGAACGGATGGAAATCACTGAACTCAATCGCCGGCTGATCCTCCAGCTTCTGGATGAAATGGCAGTGCCAGTGCAGCCGTGATTCAAAACTGCTGACGCCGCGGCCGCTGTGGCTGCGGCTGGACTGCAACACCTCACGCATCGAGAGGCAACCCCAGGTGAGGTACGCCGACAGGCGCGAACAACCCGTGAAAGCCGTGTTGGGACTCGACATGGCCCGTTGATAGCGCGGGGCTCGATGCTGCAGAAAATCGCGCAACTCCCCCAGGCCGAATGACCGCCCGCCGGTCTGCCGCTGCGGGCAACCATCCGGCGGCAACTCAGGGCAGGGCCGCTCCGGGATCACGCCGGGATCAATGCCCTCCAGCCGTGGCAACGCGGCCGGCGCTGGCGTGAGGGGCTCCGCCATCTGCGCCTCCCAGCGCTTGGCCCAGCCGTTGCGGCTGCGCATCCGCCGCGTCACGCCGAACTGCGGGATTTCACTCCAGGCGATGCCGTGCTGACGGGCCCAGGCCGCCACGCGTTTGTCGCGCTGGTACGTCCAGCCGTTGCCGGTTTCCTCATGGCTCCATAGGCGGTCAATTCCGAACTGGCGCCGGGCCCGCTCCAGCACCTGCACCACATCACCTGAGCGCACCACCAGCGGTTGGCCCAGATCTGCCAGGGCCTGACGCAACTCCACGAGCGACTCCCGGCAGAAGAGCCACTGCCGCTCGGAGGCATCGGGCTGCTGCCACCACTNCGGCTCCACCACATAGAGCGGTAGGACAGGTCCGAGCTGTTGTGCTTCAACCAGCGGACGATGGTCGACAACCCGCAGATCCCGCTTGAACCAGACAAGCTGGAGGGCAGCCATCCACCGGCAACAAGAACATCAGTTCTAATCGATTCATCCTGATCGTTGAACAGCGCTGACGTCTTCGATCCGATTCAGTCAGGCACCATCTGGAGCATCGCGCCCAGATTGACTTTCATACGATTNCGAAATCCNTGAACATCCAACCTGTTCATCAGGAGCGCTGCGATCAAGAACAGGAGAATCTGCAGACCGAACACACCGCTGTAGGACGCCATCACATTTCCACCGGTGATTGACTTCAGCAACGTCAACAGCCCACCTCCACTGATCGTGCCCAAACCTCGGGAATAGGCATACCCCACACCCCATAAACCCAGCAAGGCAGCGTTGAAACCTGGTTGCACAAAGTTGAACATCATGTTCAGGCAGGAATGAATGCAGATCCCCAANGAAAAACCAAACAGCCCAATGGCAATCCGAAGCAGACCCTGCAACTGATCCGGAGCAGCCACGAGCATCAAGCCCAATGCCACAGAGGCCATCAGCGCTCCAAACTGGGAACCACGCACCATGCCAATCCTCGGTACGACCTGAAATCCACTGATCAACAGGCCCGCCAGAAAACACAGGGCGAGCAGAGCATTGAGAGACGTTGTTGCACAGATATTCATGTCAAACACGGCCGCTCCATAAGGCTCGAGCACAGCGTCATTGAGAAACATGCTGAAGGTGAACAAACACATCACCGCCATGAATCCCTTGGCCTGAGGCACAGAGAAGACAGACTTGAGCAACTGTGGAAGCGAAAGCTGCAAGCGTTGACGGCCTTCCCTTTGGGTCCCAGCTGACTGACGGGGGTTCTCAAGACCGATGACGGCAACCAGCCCCAACAAAAACAGGATGGGTGGCGCCACAACCATGAGGCGCTCTAAGCCCATGACCACATCGTTACCACTGGCCCCAACCGCACAGGCGGAACCAAACAAGGCATTCACCAGAAACGTACCCAGCAGGACGCCGAACAAACGCAACGACCAGACGATGGACAACACCCTGGTGCGTTCGCGTTCCGAGGTGAGATCAACCACCAGAGCGGAAAAGGCTGTNCCACCAGCGGAGACAGCCACACCGATGGCNATGAACAGCAGCATCANAGNCACAACCCAGGTCAGAACGCCAACGGANGCTCCGACCTGGGCGTTGATGGCGAGCTGGAGCACCACCCATACNACCCCTCCGAACAACACGGAGAGCGCCAGCGCGCTTGCCAGCAAGAAAGGAGTTCGTCTCAGACCCCCCAACGGCAACCGATCCGACCAGTTGCCGAAGAAGGCACGACTGAANCCCATCAACTCCTGAGCGCCGATCGCAAGCGCGGCGACGGCAGCAGGAAGTTGAATCTCCTCAATCAGCAAACGGTTGAGAAGGCCAAGTGTGAGGACGCCCAGAATGCCCAGACTCAGCTGAAACATCCCGAGCCTGAGCCCAAGTCGTCCTGAACGATTCANCAATACAGATCGAAGCCCCTAGCACAAGAACTCGATCCATTTGAGACGAAAAAAACAATTNTGGCTCAGGTGGAGGCCAGTTTGATGTCCCTCAGGCGTTCGTCCACCGACGCAAGCAGCTCGATCGCAAACATCGGTGCTTCCTGCATGGCAAACAAAAACTTCTCCCTGTTCATCTCAATCAGACGGCAATCCTCAGCAGCTTTGGCGGTGCCAAGCCGCTGATGGTCTTCCATCACCAACGCACCAGCACCGAANACGTGACCGGCCTGAATATCCTCATGGCCTTCCTTGCCGTCCTCGCCNATCCANGTGAGCCGGATCGATCCTTCAAGAATGCCGTACATGGATTTTCCGGTCTCCCCGGAACTGAACAGCACATCACCAGCCTTGAGCGTGACCACTTCGCCCTTNGTGGCGAGAGCGCGCATGGTGTCGAGAACGTTCACTGTCAATTGATGGGGTCATCAAAAGTGTGCTGATGACAGGTGAAGAGGAGGTAATGCCCCCTCTTTCACCGTGCACCCGATCAGGGTCAGGCTGTGGTGAGGGCCAGAGCAGCGCCAAACCCCTGACGAACATCTTCCTGGGAGATCAGCCCGTCATGATCTTTGTCCAGGGCATCAAACACGGCGTCGCTTCCGAGCCATTCGTCGCGGGTGATGGAACCATCGCCATTCATGTCGTTCAGCATGAAGATCTCCTGAACGGCATGACCGAAGGCTGAACCTCCCTCAAGCTCGGCGAGGCGATGGGCCAACTGATGCTCCAGTGTTTCAATCGCCTTGCTGAAACCCTTGATGCCTTCGCCCAGCTTGTCGGTNGCCATCCGATCTTCCTTCATCATGGCGTCAAAGCGTTCCCGGTCCACGTGGATCTGCTCCTCACCACCCGTGGGGTTGGAACCATCCAGCTTTTGGGTCAGCTCGGCGTTGCTTTCACGCAACTGATCCAACAATTTCGGTGAAATGGTGAGNAGATCGCAGCCGGCCAGCTCGGTGATCTCATCNAGGTTGCGGAAGCTCGCTCCCATCACNTCGGTGTTGTAGCCGAAGGTCTTGTAGTAGTTGAAGATCCTGGTCACCGAGATCACGCCNGGNTCTTCNGGNCCNGGATAGGANTCGCGACCGGTNTCAGCTTTATACCAATCGAGNATGCGNCCCACGAAGGGNGANATCANNGTNACNCCAGCNTCAGCACAGGCNACGGCCTGACNNAAACCGAANANNAGGGTGAGATTGCAGTGGATGCCCTCTTTCTCCAGCACTTCAGCAGCTTTGATTCCCTCCCAGGTGGAGGCGATCTTGATCAGGACTCGGTCATTGCTGATGCCAGCGTCGTTGTAGAGACGAATCAGCTTGCGACCTTTTTCGATCGTGGCGTCCGTGTCGTAGCTGAGGCGGGCATCCACCTCCGTCGACACGCGACGGGGAACGATCTTGAGAATCTCTTTTCCGAAGATCACGCTGATCTCGTCCAGCGCTTCATGAACGACATCCTCAACAGGCGCGTTCTCACCGATGAGCTTGCGGGAGGACCGCAATGCTTCATCAATCAAGCTCTGATAGGCAGGGATCTGAGCTGCAGCGAGAATCAGGGAAGGATTGGTTGTGGCATCACGGGGGGTGAACTTACGGATCGCTTCCAGATCACCGGTATCAGCCACGACCACGGTCATGGTGGAGAGCTGCTCGAGGAGGCTGGCCATGGCAGGGGATACGGGCCTTCGTCCGTAACGTAGCGACGTTTTTCAGAGCGTCAGCTCTTCGAGGCCTTGTTCAATTCTGCTGGTTTTGAGGGATGAATCTTTTCCACCACCAGCAACCCGTCAATCACCTGCTTGGCCACCGGAACAGCAACAGTTGAGCCGTAGGCATTGTTTCCCTGGGGCTCATCAACAACCACCAACACGACGTACTTGGGGTTCTCGACGGGAAGGGAGGCCACGAAACTGCAGATGCGAGCGCCCGCCAGATAAATCCCGTTCAGGGCCTTCTGCGCTGTGCCCGTCTTTCCAGCGATGCGATAGCCGGGTGTCTTGACGCCTTTGCCGCTTCCCTGATCCACCACCGATTCCATCCAACTCATCACCGTGCGGGTCACCTCCGGCTTGATCAGCTGTTGCCCACCTGGAGCCGCCGCTGGTGCCAGAGCGTGTCCGGACCGGAAACCCCTCGTGATGTGGGGGCTCACCAGCCGCCCTCCATTGGCGATCAGGGCATGCAGTTGCGCAAGCTTGAGCGGCGTGAGAGAAAAGCCCTGGCCGAAGGCCGTCGTCGCGGGTTCAATCGGCTGCGTGGTGAACTGCTGCTTGGTCTTCAGCTGTCCTGCAACAGCACCGGGAAGATCGGTGTCGGGTTTGGCATCGATGCCTAGACGTTCCATCCAATCCCAGTAGAGGCCATCCTCGAGATGACGCATGGCTTGGACCATGCCGACATTGCTCGACACCTGAAGCACCGTTGGGAAGTCGATCAGACCATTGGCTCGCTTGTCGTGGTTGTTGATCGGCCATCCACCGATCTGCAACTGACCAACGTCATGAACACGGTCGTTGGGTTGGATGGCCTCTTCCTGCAAAGCCAGGGCAAGGTTGATCGGTTTGAACGTGGAGCCCGGTTCATAGAGGTCCTGGACCGACCACTCCCGGAAACGGCCCGGGTCGTAAGTCCAGAACCGATTGGGGTCATAGGTGGGGGTGGACGCCAGCACCAGCAGTTCCCCGTTGGTGACATCCATCACGATGGCGGCACCCTTCTTGGCCTTCCATTTCTTGACCTGGGCATCGAGAGCCTGAACGGTCAGTTCTTGCAGTCGGGAATCCAGGGTGAGCTGCAGGCGCAGATCATCACCGAAAAACACTCCGGGCTCGAGATCATCAGGCAAGGGGGTGCCATCAGCTCCACGGCGCAGGCTCCGGGCCTGCTCGTGCCTCAGCAGATCGTCGTCTCGGCTTTGCTCCAGGCCAGCCTGGGGGACCCTCTCATCGTTGAGAAAACCCACAACGTTTGCAAACAGATCACCCTGGGGGTACACCCGTTGGGGGTAGGGCTCGAGATCCAGGCCGCTGATTCCAAAGGCACTGATCGTGGAAGCGGTTTCGGGATCAATGCCCTCCTCCAGCTTGATTCCGGATTGGCGGTCACCAATCTGCTTCAACAGGTGGTCTGCAGGAACGCCCAACACGGGGGAGAGCCGTTCGGCAACATCACCGGCTGGTCGCACATGGTTCGGGTCATCCCCTGGAAAATTGAAATATCGCGGGTGCGCCCAAAGACGAAACCGTTTTTCATCCATCGCCACCAGACGACCGTTGCGGTCGACGATCGGTCGGCGTTGCCCCAGAGGCTGACTTCGCTGCGTCTGGAGCTGACGCGCTCTGGCTTCCAACTCCGAGGTCTGGACCAACTGCAGCCAGGCCATCCTGCCGATCAGGCCAACCAAGCCGGTGCAGAGAATCAGGAAGATCCACCAGAGACGTTGCGCGGAGACCGTCTCAAGAGGAACGACGCGGGCGCGGCTGCGGCGTGCTGGAGCAATCGTCGCCATGGATGATCGACCCTTCATTTAGTAACCCGGTCGGATGCGCTCTTCGATCAGCTCGTCAAAGGAGGGGAGCATCGACACATCAGGAATCGGCTCGGCTGCTGTCGAGGGGCGATTGAGATAAACCAAGTTGGCCACCTTGGTCGGGACCATGCGAGATGGTCGCGTGGTCCGTCGCAGCAGATGCTGTTCCATCACGGCCGTCGACTCGGTCAATCGATGTGCGAGCGAACGGGTGCTCTCCAGACGGTTGAACGAAAGGGTCCAACGGTGTTGCCAATGAAGCGTTAATCCGCTCAGGACGGCCACTGCCGCCAGCACCCCGAGCATCGTTCCATCCGCCAAACGATGCAGGCTTCCCAACCAAGGGGAGCGACGCGCAACTCGACCAGCAGAGAGGGACCCCTGGATCAGCTCGAAGGTCTTGGATGAAGAGCGCTGTTCCGGTGCGGCGACCACCGATTCTCCAGGACAATGAGCTAGTGAACCATTCGCTCAGGGCCTCGGCAAGGTGGCGAAGCCAGGCTTCACAGCAGCAGCAGATTGAAGAAGGTGACGGCATTCCACAGCGCATGCATCAACACGCAGGGAAGCAGTCGACCACTGCTCAAACGCATCAGCGCCAGACCGATGCCGAGAACCGTGAGAGGAGCGAGTTCACCGATGCTGATGTGAGCCAGACCGAAGGTCAGGCCGCTCAGCACGACCCCCCAGAACACACCGACAGACTCCGTGAGCACGGGTAACAGCGCACCACGGAAAATTACCTCCTCAAACAACGGAGCGAGCACCACAGCTGTGAACGCCATCAGACCAAGAGCGATCGGATCACGGCTGCTCAGGACAAGCTCTAACAGTGGATTGCTGCCACCTGGATCCCCCAACAAACGCACCAGAAGCCAACCCGTGAATGTGACCACCGGCGTCACCATCAGCCAGGCAGCCACCGCACCGGTCATGGCCGAAGCGGGGGGTCGCAGCTTCCATTGCAGCCAGCCACCAGGTGGACAGCGCTCCATGGGAAGTGCTTTCAGCTGCCTGCGGAGGATCAGCAGGCTCGGCAAGGCCATCACCGAGTACTGAATCACCACCTCCATCGCCTCACGGCGTGGACTGACCAATCCGGCCGTCAGGCTGCGCACCAGGGGAGCTGCCACCACCGGGACGCCGACGGCACTGATCACCACAAAACCTCCGGCAACCAGCAAAGCCATGTCGATCAACGTCAGAGCTGGTCCTTTCAGCGATGGCCATGGCTCCTGCCGGCGACGCAGCAGCAGCCACCCCTGCCGCAGCAACAAGCCACAACCCAACACGATGCTCATCAACGGAACCAGAACGCTCAAACCGAGACGCACAGCGGCGACCTGGGAAACAGCGGGATCCACGCATCGATCGGTCCTTCCCCTCAGCGCTTCGCAGGAGAGCAGCCTGATCAGAGGATCGGCCTCGGCCCCTGAGCCCTGGGAATGAATCCCGTCCGACGCTTTGGACAACAGCGTCAGCATCCGCTGCTGCCGTTCGGAGCGTTGCTCGGGTGGGCTGGCCTGGATGGCCTGCCTCAGCAGATCACGCGGTTCAGGTCCCGCTAGCAATGGCCTCAACTGGGGCGGCAGGGCAGGTTCCGCCAGCAGCGTGAGCTCCTGCTGTTGAAGGGAGAGCGTCGGCGCAACGGACGGGCGCGTGAGGCTCGCCACCAGGCCGGAAACCCAGATCGCCGCGGCCAGCACCAGCGATAGAACAGCAAGAGCTGTCTTCCAGGTCGCTTGAGGCTGGCTGGAGGAACTGGTTGGCACCACGTTGGCTCGAACACAACCGATTGTCCCCCTGCGGGGCCAGCCCCATACGATGACCGCGCCTTGTCGCTGAACGGTGCCACTCCGCCTACTCCTGGTTCGCCACGGACTGAGCAGCTTCAACCAGGAACGCCGCATCCAGGGGAGGGACGACCTCTCAGCGCTCTCTGATGAGGGCCACGAGCAGGCGCGACGGCTGGGGGAGTCTCTGTCTGAGGTGCCGATCACCGCTGTGTACAGCTCGCGCTTGAAACGGGCGGCATCCACCACAGCAACCCTGCTGAAGGGCCGCGGTGGCCAGGCGCCGCAAACCGTGTTTGATGACGGCTTGCTCGAGGTGGATCTGGAACCTTGGAGCGGATTGCGGATCAACGAGCTCACCGAACGGTTTCCTGAGGCCTACGCCACCTGGAAACTTCGACCGTTGGAGCTGGAGCTCCAGCACAGCGACGGCAGCTCCTACCGGCCGCTGGTGGAACTGATGGATCAGGCGCAGACGTTTTTGGAAGGGTTGCTTCAACGGCATCCACCGGAAGGTGATGACACGGTGCTGGTGGTGGCTCACAACGCCATTCTTCGCTGCCTGATGCTGGTGCTGTTGAACCGGCCGGAGAACGGGTTCCGTCGGCTTCGGGTGGACAACACCTCCCTCTCGATCTTCAACCTGCGTCCCGGCACAGCGGGTCCCCAGGTGCAGATCGAATGCCTCAACTGCACCACTCATCTGTCGCCGTTGCCGGCGAAGGGTGAGGGTGCCCGGCTGATCCTTGTGCGCCATGGCGAAACCGACTGGAACAAGGAGGGTCGTTTCCAGGGGCAGATCGATATTCCCCTAAACAGCAACGGCCGCAACCAAGCGGCTGCGGCCAGAGAATTCCTCAAAGACGTCCAGATCGACAAAAGCTGGAGCAGCACCCTCTCCCGTCCAACCGAGACCGCCCAGATCATTCTCGAGGCGCACCCCGACGTGAACTTGAGCCAGACGGATGGTTTGGTCGAAATCGGACATGGCCTCTGGGAGGGCAAGCTCGAATCCGAGATCCGCGAGGGCTGGTCCACCCTGCTGGACAGCTGGAAAAGCACGCCGGAAACCGTTCAGATGCCTGAAGGGGAAACGATTCAGGACGTCTGGGCCCGGTCGGTGCGCAGCTGGCAGGAGATCAGCGATCAGCTCAAGCCGAACGAAACGGCTCTGGTGGTCGCCCACGATGCTGTGAACAAAACCATTCTCTGCGACCTGCTCGGTCTCACACCCGCAGACATCTGGGCTGTGAAACAGGGAAACGGAGGGGTCACCGTGGTCGACATCGCCAGCGATCCGCGTCAGCCTGCCGTCGTGTCCTGTCTCAATCTCACCTCCCATTTCGGCAGCGTCATCGATCAGACGGCCGCGGGAGCGCTCTGAATCAATGAACGACAGCCTGCTGTTGGACCCTGTTCGGATTCTGCAAGGACCGGGACACGATGAGCGGCAGGGAGCGGTTCTGATTGAAAACGGAGTTCTGCACGGGTTGGATCAAGTTGCCAGGGACAGGGCAGCACTGCTCGGACTCATCCCCAGCGAGGCCTCGACCCAGCTGATTGCTCCATGCCTCGTCGATCCCCACTCCGTCCTCGAGGATCCGATCAACGGTCGTGCGGAAACCCTGGACAGCTTGAAGCGGTGTGCGAGCACCGGCGGCTACGGCCGCATCGCGCTGCTTCCCCGTAGCCGTACCTGGCGCGACAGACCGACACGGCTGCAGGACCTCCTGCAGCCCAATGAACCTCGGGGAGTCCAGATCAACGTCTGGGGAAGTTTCAGCCGTGACGGTCTCGGCAGCGATCTCGCACCCCACGCTGATCTGATCGAGCACGGGGCCATCGGGATCGCTGACGATGATTTCATGTTGCCCCTGCCTCTGCTGGAACGGGGGCTGCTGCTCGGCGACATGGGAGCGGCTCCGGTGCTACTGGCTCCGAGGGACCCCGATCTTCAGGGGGATGGCATGGCAAGAGCGTGCGTGGAAACGCTGCGAGCGGGATGGGCTCCCGATCCTTTGAGCAGCGAATCTCTACCTGTCTCCCAACTGCTTGCCCTGCAGCGTCGCCATCCGTTACGGCAACTGCGCTTGATGAATCTGTCCACCGCCGAAGCGGTGGACCAACTGCGACGGGAACCGCACCCTCCCACAGGCACCGTGAGCTGGTGGCACCTCCTGGCGGACAGCGCAGGACTGGACATCGATGACCCGGGCTGGTGCGTGCGCCCATCCATCGGAACAACTGCCGATCGCCTTGCACTGCAACAGGCGGTGGCCGATGGGTTGATCAGTGTGGCCGTGCATGCCGTCCCTCTCGACGCGGAGGACATGCTGATGCCACCGGATCAACGGCCGCCGGGACTCAGCGGCCACCATCTCGTGCTGTCAGCCCTCTGGGATGCGCTCGTTCGGCACGGTGGATGGTCCGTTGCCCAGCTCTGGCAGGCGCTCAGCTTCGGGCCATCAGCGTTGCTGAATCTGACGCCCGAACAGCTTCAACCCGGCAGCCGCCGCTGGCTGCTGTTTGATCCGGACTGCACCTGGCGAGCGCAGGACCATGACGACCATGGACCTCTGGCCGCGAATCTCCCCCTGCTGGGGAGGGAACTTCAGGGCAAGGTGCGGGCCTGCGGCCTCAGTCGTTGAGACCACCCAGACGATTCAAGGGCCAGAAGCGCCAGACCGCTCGTCCGAGAACCTCCTTCTCAGGAAGAAAGGGACTGCTGGGCCAAAAGCGTCCATCCCAACTGTTGCTGCGGTTGTCGCCGAGGACCAGAACCGATCCCTCGGGCACGGTTCCATTCACGGTTCGGCAGGGGCTCATTCCCTGGTCATCGAGCTTGCAGAAGCGACCGACGTACGGCTCCTTGAGCTTGCTTCCGTTCAGCGTCACCTCTCCGAGTGGGTTGACTGACACGCGATCACCAGGCACAGCGATCACTCTCTTGATGTAGGCATCACAGGCCGGATCTCCCAGACCGGGAATCAGCCCGATGAGCGGAAGATTCACAAGCATGCAGCGCCACGCCGATGGCCTCTGTCCTGAACTGAGTGCCGGATCAAAGGCATACGGTGAATTGAAGACAACGATTTCGCCGCGTTTGGGCGGGCGGGGCAGATAACTGAGCTTTTCGACCAGCAGGCGATCCTGAATTTGAAGGCCGGGCAACATCGAACCCGATGGGATGTATCTGGCTTCTACAACGAATTGCCTGATGCCGAAATAAAGGGCAAATGTGAACAGAACCGGACCCCAGAAATCCCAGAAGGGATGAAGTCTTGAGCGATTCTGTTGCTCGTCAGCCAACGGGTAATGCTGGGAAAGACGCTTCACCATAGAGGCAAGGTGAAGACAGTCCCGGCCCCGAACCTCGATGATCCGCCCCCGCTGGCAACGGTTCAACCGATCCGGTCCGCTCCTCGTCTGGCGGCGCTGGGACCAGGCGATCGCGCTGATTGCAGCGCTGAATCTGGCCTGGGTGATTTTTGATCTGAGTTACGTGGCGCTGCGCAGTTTCTGGCTGCAGCGCAATCTCTATCCGCTGCCTTCGCTGCCGCTTGTGGTGCCGCTGCCGTGGCTGCCGGACATCACACCGCTGTACGACCCGCTCAAGGGAATCGAACCGCACCGCGACACCAAGGCTTATCTGGACCATTTCCAGACCCTGGACCGGGAAGCGATGGCCCAGGGGATCGATGCGCCGGCTGTGCAGGAACTGCTGAACAAGCAAACGGATCTGACGATCGAGATGATCGAGACCAATCCGTTTCTCAATTCCGGCAACGCAGGCACGCTGGAACGGCTGAAGAACCGTCTGCGAACTCAGGCAGGTCTGGAATCATCGCGAGAAGCGGCCGTTCTTCTGCTCAGTCCGCCCTATTTGCAGCAGAACAGCTGGACCGCTGAACGCATCTTCTGGACCCGTCGGATCCTGCCCCTGGTGGAGATCAACTACTGGAGGGGGATGGATGAGAACGGTCAGCCGACCGATCTGAGCTGGCGCATTGATACGCCTTTTCAGCTGCTGTTTCTGGTGGACATCCTCCTTCGGACGATTCGCCTGAAACGTCGTTACCCAGCGATCCGATGGCGGGATGCTCTGCTGCGGCGGTGGATCGACCTGCCCTTGCTGCTGCCCATTGGACGGCTGCTTCGGGCGGTGCCCGTGACGGAGCGCTTGTCTCGAGCCGGGTTGATTCAACTGGAACCGTTACGGGCTGTGATCAGTCGTGGGGTCGTTGCCCTGCTGGCCATGGAACTGTTTGAAGTGATCACGATCCGGGTGGTGGATGCCCTTCAGGAGATGATCCGATCCCCACAGCTGCCGCAGCGGATCCGCAGCTTTTGTACCTACCAGGGAATGGAGCAGAACGAGCAGAAGGAGCTGGTGCAGCTCACGCAGATCTGGCTGCCACTCCTGCTCAATCAGGTCGGTCCAAACATGCGACCCCAGCTGGTGGCGCTCTTCGCACACCTTTTGCAACAAGGGCTGGAACGCAACGCGGTGCTTAATCCCTTGCGAGGTCTAAAAGGGCTGCAAAAAGCTGAGTCAGAGATGAGCCGTCAGCTTTCCGAGAGTCTTGTGGATTCAGTGTTGAACCTCTCCAGGGGAGCTGGAAGCCGTTTGGAACAGAGAGATCCAGTGCTTGAGGAGCTCGGAAGTGACACGATCGACCGGTTCTGGGAGGAACTCGCGAGGGTGATGGAGCAGGGCCCAGTGATGGAGCGAAGCCAGGAGCTGCTGGCCTCACTACTGGAGGATCTCAAGCGATCCAGTTTCCAGCAGCTGCACAATCAGTGGGGCGTGGACGATCTGATCCGTGAGATTGATGGTCTCAGTTTCAGTCCACCAGATGAGCGCTCCAGACCTCAGGCTTGAAACCGACGAGACAGTCTCCGGAGGGACTGATCAGAAAGGGGCGTTTGATCAATTTGCCATCAGCGGCCAAAGCATCGAGAGCCTGGTCATCGCTCATCGCTTTCACGGTGGCAGCACCCAAAGCTCTGTAGCTCTGCCCACTGGTATTAAAAAGAGGTTTCCGGTCTCCGAATTGCTTCAACGCTGTCAACAGCTGATCCCGCGAGGGGGGAGTCTCCGTGATGTCGATCACGTCATGGTCGATGCCCTTCTCAACGAGCCATGCCAACGCCTTTCGACAGGTGCTGCAGCGGCTGTAAGAGAACACCTGAAGAGACGCCACCGCGATCAGCGACCAAACAGAGACTTAACGGCACCGACCAGGCTGTTGGATCCTTTGCCTGCTCCGTCGTCGGGTCGGGTGCGCACTGTGACGTCACCGTTGACGGTGGTCCGGCAGCTCAGGCGGTAATTGGCCGGGCGATCGGAGAGGTAAACCTCTTCCACATCGCTTCGGGGCGAAAGATTTTCAAGGCCTTCAACAACTTCCACCACGCACGTTCCGCACTGACCAACGCCACCACAGTTGTTGAGGTTGTTGAGTCCCTTATAAGGATTCAAACCAGAATCAAGAGCAGCGCGCCGAAGATTGGCCCCTTCAATGCAGCCCACCTGCTGTCCTTCCTGGTCAAATCGAATGGTGGGCACGGTTCTTACGAAATCACAAGTGCGCACCAACTTACAAGCATCCTGGGGTTGAACCGCGTGTCTGCAAAGGAAAGTGGAGTGGCTGTCCTTCAGGAAGCCGCCTCGATGCAAGCCTTCAGGAGCGGATCAACGGCATCAGCGTCCCGCCACCCATCAATGCTGATCTCCCGGCCTTCAATGCTGCGGTAAGTCCTGAAGAATTCCGCCACCTCCTCCAGCTGAGAGGACGCGATCTGACGAATGCTGCGGATCATCGACTGAGCGGGATCCGCCATCGGAACACACAGCAATTTGCCGTCGTAGATGCCGTTGTCATGCAGATCCAACAGGCCGATGGGACGTGCCTTGATCAGGCAACCTGCAAACGTGGGTTCCGCCATGATCACCATGGCATCGAGGGCTGATCCGTCGTCGGCTTTCGTGTTGGGAACGAAGCCGTAGTCGAAGGGATAACGAATCGAGGCGTGCAAAACGCGCTCGAGTGCCATCACACCTGCATCGGCCTGATAGGAATATTTATTGCGGCTACCAGCCGGTATCTCGATCAGAAGGTTGATCACTCCCTGAGAGGGAGATGGGTTGAGCGGTTGGAGGTCCATGGTCGTAAGCCATCGGGGGGAGCTGTCCCGAGCCAGCCGCTCGCTCCGTGACCACGGCAACAAGCGGAACGGAAAAGCTCATCAAGGCGATCACAAGGCCTGAAAGCGCCGTGGAGGTCGCGCTGTAACTGAAGGGCTCGTCAGAGTCCTGACTGATCTGTTCGTCGCCTGGGGTGGAAGAAACCTGATCTGTGGCCATGCCATGGGAAGAGGTCGAACCTCGTCCGCCTTCGATATCAAATGAGCAAAATTATTCTGGCATCGAACTCGCTGAAGCGCATCCCGTCAGGCAGCCGGCCGATCCTGACGCTCACGCCTTGCAGCCACGAGATCCGAAGGGGCCTCTTCCAGACCTTCCAGATGGGATCGGATGAACTTCAGTTCATCCAGAATGGCACCCAGCATCTGCTGCGTAGCGGTCGACGGGGAGTTCAGGACTTCAACGGTGACTTCCTTGATCCTGAGAACATCCTTGGCAAATCGCGCCACCTCGTTGGGATGGAAGAGAAGAGGATCCTTTTGATCGCTTCTGTACTCAGGATTGAGCTTCCGTGGATTGAATGGAGGATTGAGATTGCGAGGATCGGTATTCGTATATCGATACACAGATGCACGCGATCGATTCAAGGACTTCTGAACATCATCAATACCGACGAGTGATTCAGAATGTGCCACCGAAATCACCGGCTCAACACCAACTTCCACGATCTGATTGACATGTCCAACGCCAGATTCGATTGACCGAGGAAACATGAGACGGGCCTAGGACAACCTGGATTGCACGGACGGTAGCAGTCGAGACTCAGGTCGTACAGCGGTTTCCCAGAGAATCAGACACTTAACCGATCGGCACCGCAAGAGGACGGTGATACGTTCATCAAATCTTTTCAAGTTCATGACATGCGCGTCTCCCGCCTGATGCTGGTGACGCTTCGTGATGTTCCCGCTGAAGCAGAAATCGCGTCGCATCAATTGCTTCTGCGAGGCGGATACATCCGTCGGGTTGGATCCGGGATCTACGCCTACCTGCCGCTGATGTGGAGGGTGTTGAACCGCATCACCAGCATCGTTCGCGATGAACTGAATCAAGCCGGAGCCTTGGAAACCCTGCTGCCCCAGCTGCATCCAGCCGAATTGTGGGAGCGCAGTGGTCGCTGGCAGGGATACACGGCCGGCGAAGGGATCATGTTCCACCTTGAAGATCGTCAAGGTCGGGAACTGGGTCTCGGACCAACCCATGAGGAGGTGATCACCAGTCTTGCCGGTGAGTTGTTGCGCTCATACAAACAGTTACCCGTCAACCTCTATCAAATCCAGACCAAATTCAGAGACGAGATCAGACCGCGGTTTGGGTTAATGCGCGGACGGGAATTCATCATGAAGGATGCCTATTCGTTTCACGCCGACGAGTCGGATCTAAAGGCGACGTACGCGGTGATGGATCAGGCCTACCGCCGCATCTTCGAGCGTTGTGGACTGGACGCCGTGCCCGTTGATGCTGACAGCGGCGCCATTGGCGGAGCAGCATCGCAGGAGTTCATGGTGACCGCCGAAGCTGGCGAAGACCTCGTTCTGATCAGCGATGACGGGGTTTACGCCGCCAATCAGGAGAAGGCGGTTTCTCTGGCCTCCACGGCCATCCCCCTGGACACCACAGAAGCAACGTTGCCAACCGGTGGCTTGCTGATCGACACGCCTGGACAGGTCACCATCGCCGATCTGTGTGCGGCCCAGGGTTGGCACCCCTCTCAGGTCGTGAAGGTGCTGCTTCTTTTGGCACACCTGGAAGACGGCACAGATCAACCGGTGTTGGTCAGCCTCCGCGGCGATCAAGAGCTCAACGACGTGAAACTGATCAATGCCATCTCCCGCCTGAGTGAACAGGGCGTGCTCGATTGCCGTCCGATCAGCAGTGAGGCGCTCGACCAACAGGGTGTGACGGGTCTCCCTCTCGGATCCATCGGACCGGATCTTGACGATGCTGTCCTGACTGAAGCCAACAGCTGGACGCCACGCTTTCTGCGTCTCGCCGATCCCACAGCGGCGGCTCTTGAACACTTTCATTGCGGCGCCAACGCCGTGGACCGTCACCGCAGCTTCAGCCGTTGGGCCGATTTCGATCAGACCCCGATCGAAATCGATCTGCGCAACGCCCGCGCCGGAGACCGTTGTTTGCACAACCCCGATGCGCGCCTGATCGAGAAACGGGGCATCGAGGTGGGACACATCTTCCAACTGGGCCGGAAGTATTCAGAGGCCCTCGAAAGCCGTTTCACCAATGAGTCAGGCCGGGATGAACCGTTCTGGATGGGCTGCTACGGCATCGGCATTTCACGCCTGGCTCAAGCGGCTGTGGAACAGCATCACGACGACGCCGGAATCTGTTGGCCAAGCGCCATCGCACCCTTTGAAGTGATCGTTGTCGTGGCGAACATTCAGGATGAAACCCAGGCCAGACTTGGCGAAGCGTTGTACGAGGAGCTCAAGGCGGCGGGGATCGATGCCCTTCTCGATGACCGTCGCGAACGGGCTGGCGTGAAATTCAAGGATGCCGACCTGATCGGGATCCCCTGGCGTCTTGTGGTGGGGCGTGATGCCTCGGAGGGAATCGTGGAGTTGGTCCAGCGCAAGAACAGAGATGTTCAGAAGCGAGCCCACCCTGAGGCCATCCAAACCCTGATGCAGGCACTGCGCCCTTAAAGTCCCCCCCAACGTCCCGCCAACCATGCTGACTGCCCTGGTTCAACATCTCAAGCAGCTATCCAGGGCGGCCATCGCCATGGGCTTGGGCCTCTGTTTTCTGCTGAGTTCCTGCAGCGGTGATGCCGAAGCCCGTCTGAGCGGCAATTACGTCGAAGACACCGTGGCTGTGTCCCGCAGCCTGCGCGAGGTGATTGATCAACCGCAGGATGCAGAAGGCCATTCCCAGGCGGAACAGGAGGCACGTGCCTTGATCAATGACTACATGTCCCGCTACCGCCCGAAACCACAGGTGAACGGTCTGGCCTCCTTCACCACGATGCAGACAGCGGTTAACTCACTGGCCGGCCACTACGCCAGCTACGCCAATCGGCCCATTCCAGAGTCGCTTCATGATCGGCTTGAAAAGGAATTCACCAAGGCCGAACGTTCAGCGGTCCGCGGCAACTGACATTTTGTCAACGTCAGTTTTGACGAGACGACACTGCTTCTGAAATAATCGCGGATTGTGCAGATTGGCGGCTTCGGGCCGCAGTGTCCTTGGCCAATGTTGTCGTCATCGGAGCTCAGTGGGGTGACGAAGGGAAAGGCAAAATCACCGACCTGCTGAGTCGATCAGCTGACGTCGTCGTTCGATATCAGGGGGGAGTCAATGCAGGCCACACGATCGTTGTTGACGACCGTGTTCTCAAACTGCATCTGATTCCCTCGGGAATTCTTTATCCAGACACCATTTGCCTGATCGGATCAGGAACCGTGGTGGATCCGAAGGTGATGCTCGGGGAACTGGATATGTTGCGCGAGAACGACATTGACATCTCCGGCCTGCAGCTTGCCTCCACGGCCCATGTGACCATGCCGTACCACCGCCTGCTCGATCAGGCGATGGAAAAGCAGCGAGGGGCCCGAAGGATTGGCACCACCGGGCGGGGGATCGGACCCACCTATGCCGACAAATCCCAGCGCAGTGGCATCCGCGTGATCGACCTGCTGGATGAGCAGCGCCTGCGGGATCGGCTGGAAGGGCCGTTGAGCGAAAAGAACCAGCTGCTGCAGACCATCTACGGCGTTGATCCGCTCGATCCCGACACGGTGATCCAGGAATACCTCGACTACGGACGCCGACTGGCGCCCCACGTTGTGGACTGCACCCGTGCAATCCATGAGGCTGCCCGAGCCCGCAAAAACATCCTGTTCGAGGGCGCCCAGGGCACGCTGCTGGATCTTGACCACGGCACCTACCCGTACGTCACCTCGTCCAACCCGGTCTCAGGCGGGGCCTGCATCGGCGCCGGGGTCGGCCCCACCCTGATCGATCGGGTGATCGGGGTTGCCAAGGCCTACACCACCCGGGTTGGCGAGGGCCCGTTCCCCACCGAACTCAGCGGTCAGCTCAACGATCAGCTCACCGAACGTGGTGGTGAATTCGGAACCACGACAGGACGTCGTCGCCGTTGCGGCTGGTTCGATGGCGTGATCGGTCGTTATGCCGTGCAGGTGAACGGCCTCGACTGTCTCGCTGTAACCAAATTGGATGTGCTCGATGAGCTCGATGAGATCCAGGTGTGTGTGGCCTACGACCTGGATGGTGAGCGGGTCGAGCACTATCCCAGCAGCGCTGACGACTTCGCCCGCTGCAAGCCGATTTTCGAGGTCCTGCCCGGCTGGCAATGCTCCACTGAGGAATGTCGCAAACTCGAGGATCTGCCGGAAGCCGCCATGGCCTATCTGCGTTTTCTGGCGGATTTGATGGAGGTGCCGATCGCCATCGTCTCCCTGGGTGCCAACCGAGATCAAACGA
The DNA here is from genome assembly GCA_002700765.1 of Synechococcus sp. MED850. The sequence goes on along the minus strand of PAEP01000019.1, from coordinate 38,618 downwards.
TCGTGGTCGAAGACCCGATCCATGGACCGAAACGAGCCCTGCTGAGCGCCTGATCGGAACCGGAGGGCATACTTCCAGTCTTCTTCCGATCCTTTATGGCCTCCGGTGACCGCTTCCCCAGCTCCTGCACCCTTGATGTGGTGGGGATCGGCAACGCCATTGTGGATGTCCTCGTGCAGACCGACGACGCCTTCCTGAGTGAGCACGGTTTGCAGAAGGGTGGAATGGCCCTGATCGACGAGAAACAGGCCGAGGTGCTTTACACCTCGAGTGGGCCTGGGTTGGAGACCTCCGGAGGCTCTGCAGCCAACACCCTGGCGGGCATCGCCCTGCTGGGAGGTCAGGCGGGATTCATCGGTCGCGTTCGCGACGATCAGCTCGGTTCCATCTTTTGCCACGACATCCGCGCCGTTGGGACCCGATTCGACACCCCTGCTGCCACGAGCGGTGCCACCACGGCCCGCTGCCTGATTTACGTGACACCCGACGCGGAGCGCACCATGTGCACCTTCCTCGGCGCGTCAACACAACTTGAACCTGAGGATCTCGACCTGTCGATGGTTCGAGACGCCAAGGTTCTCTATCTCGAGGGTTACCTGTGGGACAGCCCGGCCGCCAAGCGTGCCTTCATCGCAGCGGCGGAAGCATGCCGTGATGCCGGCGGCCAGGTAGCCCTATCCCTCTCCGACGGTTTCTGCGTGAACCGCCACCGCGACAGCTTCCTCGAGCTGGTGAACGGGCATGTGGACGTGCTGTTCGCCAACGATGTGGAAATCATGGCGCTCTACGAAACAGATGATTTCGACACCGCGCTGGAAAAGGTCCGCGGCTGCTGTGCAGTTGCAGCTCTCACCCGTGGCGACCAGGGATCCGTGGTTCTCAGCGGAGACCAGCGCTGGGACATCGGCATCTACAGCCTCGGTGATCTCGTCGACACCACTGGAGCCGGTGACCTCTACGCCGGTGGTTTTCTGCACGGCTACACCCAGGGCGAATCCCTGGAACGCTGCGGGCAATTGGGTGCTCTCTGCGCCGGTCAGGTGGTCACCCAGCTGGGAGCTCGCCCCCAGGTGTCCCTCAAGAAGCTTGCTGCTGATCGACTGGGCTGACCACCTCTGCAGCCCAACCTCCGTAAGCCGGTGAGGCCTGCGCCGGCCAGCTCAACCACTCAGGTGTGTCGTAGCTGTGCAGTTCCATCACGGCAGCTTGAAGCTGATCAAGCCGATCCACTGTGGTTTTCATCAACATCTGAACCTCCGTGTCCCGCTGCAGCGCCCCCTGCCAGCGGTACATCGAGGTGATCGGGATCAGGCTGATGCAGGCCACCAATCGGCGCGCCAGCAATTCGGAGGCCAGGGCTTCAGCCCTGATCGCATCAGCCTCCGTCGTCAGCACAAGGATCACAGTCGGTGGCTCCGGCATGGTCCAGACGCTGCAGCAGCGCTTGCACTCCAACAACAGTCTCCACACCCAGGGGTTCAGCCGGCCGCTTCAACAGCCAGAGCCGCAAGCCATGCTCCATGGCGATCGAGCGCCAGAGATGTTCCGTGACCCCACCGGACTGACGGCACAGCACATCCGTGATCTGCCAACGACGGATCAGGGCCCGCTCGATGCTGCCGGAGGCTTCTCCCTGAAGGGGGCGCAGGACGGCGAGCTGATCGGCGGGCAAGCCGACCGCCAGAGCAGCACGAAGGCCCTCGATGGATGGCAGAACCCGAGCGAAGACCTCTGCATCAGCAGCACGAGCGGCAGCAACGGCCGTGGCGAGCCGGCGCCCACCGATGGCCAGGAGAATCCGATGGCGGCTCAGACGCTGGGCTGCCAGGTCGGCGAGCTGGCTGAGAACCACCACCTCTCCACCCGTTTGCGCCGCTCTGAGCAGGCGAAGCAAGGGCTGCCCCCTGTCGCTGCACACCTGCTGAAGCTGATCACTGATCTGCGTTGCGAAGGGATGGGTGGCATCCACCACCCAGCGAAAGCCACCGCATCGATCCAGCAAATCGCTGATGCCAGGCGGCCCAGCCAAGGCACCGACATGAAGCTGGTCGAGGCATAGGCCTGTGTAAGCCTGCGCTGCCTGCGGCGTGACCACACTGACCTGAACCTGCCAGCCCCGCTGCAGCAAAGCAGAGACAAGAGGGGGCCCCTCCCCTGTTCCAGCCAGAACCCACACACGTTTCTGGCGATCTCTGCCGTGGTGCATCAGGATGGCTCCACGCGTCGGAATGGGACATGAACCACTGTGTTCTGGAGGTCGAGGTGATGGAGGCTCCGACCCTCCGCTACACGCAGGACAATCAGACCCCGATCGCCGAGATGACCGTCCGGTTTGATGGGTTGCGGCCCGACGACGCTCCAGGCGAACTGAAGGTGGTGGGCTGGGGCAACCTCGCCCAGGACCTGCAGAACCGCGTCCAGGTTGGACAGAGACTTGTCCTGGAGGGACGTCTGCGGATGAACACCGTGCCCCGTCAGGACGGCATGAAGGAAAAGCGAGCTGAATTCACGCTGGCGCGCCTTCACCCAACAGGAGGTCCATCCGCCGCCGCAACGGGGGCTGCTGTTCCAGCCTCTGCTGGGTCGTCCTCCGCCAACGCCTCCCAACGGCAGCCAGCCCAACCAGCTGCCCGAACGAAAACCGAACCTGAGGCCGCCAGCTGGAATACGGCGCCACTCGTGCCGGATACCGATGAGATCCCCTTCTGATCTCACCGCCGTCCCGATTCCTCCTGAAGATCCCCAGCACGGCTGAGCATCTGACCAAGCTCGCGTTCGAGAGCGGCGAGATCAAGACGCAGCTCGGGCCAACGCCCTCCATCGATCTGCTGAAGCAACCAGGCCCGATCAGCATCTAACTGCTGCAGAAGCTGCTGCAGTTGTTCGGGGGACGACTCGGGCACGGCAACAGCTTGTCTGGCACCAAACCATCCTGAAGGGTGGGGCGTCACAATGGCGTCCATCTCACGGTGGTCATGAAAGACGTCTTCTCTCCTGGCAGCCTGGTGACGGTTGCCGGAGGTGTTCTCACCGTGATCGGGGCGGTGGCCTATGCCACCGGGAGTGCCAATCTCAGCCTGCCGACCATCTTTTACGGCATCCCGATTTTTCTGGGAGGTCTTGCCCTCAAGTCCTCGGAACTACCTCCCGCACGTCGCATCACGCCCAAGAACGCACTTCGCACAGAGCGTGAGAACGCAGCACCCGAGTTGTCCAAGCTGCTCGGTGACATCACCCGTTGGCGCTACGGCCAGAAAGCCCACCTTGAAACCTCTCTGGAAGCCCTGAAGCTCTGGGACGACGACAACCCTCCTCAACTTCTGGAGGTTGAGGAACTGAATGGAGAGGGTGGCTACGGGCTGAGGTTGCGCTTCGAGCTCAATGCCGTTCCGATGCAGCGCTGGTTGGACAAGCAGGATCGACTGGCGCGATTTTTCGCCAAGGGGATGCAAGCGGAACTGAAGGGCCTGGATGACGATCGTCTTGACCTGATCCTCCTGCCAGCTGCCCATGGCTGATGCGATCCAGACAGGCGATGACGCCCTGCGTGTCTCCGTCCTCAGCGAAGCGTTGCCGTACATCCAGCGATTCTCCGGCCGCCGCGTTGTGATCAAGTACGGCGGCGCCGCGATGGCCCACGCCCAGCTGCGAGATGCCGTCTTTCGCGATCTTGCTCTGTTGGCCTCGGTGGGTGTTCAACCCGTTGTGGTTCATGGCGGTGGGCCCGAAATCAATCAATGGCTGAAGCGTCTCGAGATCCCCGCCGAATTCCGCGATGGTCTGCGGGTGACCGATGCCGACACCATGGACGTCGTGGAGATGGTTCTGGTCGGACGCGTCAACAAGCAGATCGTGAATGGCCTGAATCGACTGGGTGGACGTGCGGTTGGCCTGAGCGGCAGTGACGGAAGCCTGGTGGAAGCCAGACCCTGGGGAGAGGGCAGCCACGGATTGGTGGGCGATGTGGCTCGGGTCAACCCCGATCTGCTTGAACCACTGCTGGAGCGTGGCTACATGCCGGTGATCTCCAGCGTCGCCGCAACAGCGGATGGACGCTCCCACAACATCAACGCCGACACCGTGGCCGGTGAGCTGGCGGCTGCCCTCGAAGCGGAGAAGCTGATCCTTCTGACCGACACACCCGGCATCCTTCAAGACAAGGATGATCCGGCATCTCTGATCCGCAAGCTGCGCCTATCGGAAGCCCGACGGTTGATCAGTGATGGCGTGGTGGCCGGTGGGATGACACCCAAGACGGAGTGCTGCATCCGTGCCCTGGCCCAGGGCGTCTCCGCGGCTCACATCATTGACGGTCGCGTTCCCCATGCGCTGCTTCTGGAGGTGTTCACCGATGCCGGCATTGGCACGATGGTGGTGGGGCGCGGTTGAAGCGTGACGGATCGGCAAGAACGGCTGGATCTGACCACGGCGGAAGCCGCACTGGAACGGGGGGACTACGGCCAGTGCCTTGAGCTGCTGGTCCCCCTTGCGGAGACGCACCCTGCGACGGATTCGGAAGGAGCCCGCATCCGACTGCTGATGATCACAGCCTGGATGGGGCAGGGAGACGACCAGAACGCCCTCGCGACCTGCCAGTTGCTGAGCCGCAGCAAGGATCCAGACCTGCGCCTGCAGGCCAAACAACTGCTGACGATCCTTGAGGCGCCCAGTCTCGCCAGGCCGGAACGCTGGTCGATGCGCCTGCCGGACCTGGAGATGACAGCCACCGGCAATGCGGCGCCACCCGCTCGCAACCGACGCCGCTCCCGCCGGCCGCCACCACCGCCGCCTCCGCCAACAGGGCCGACCAAAGCTCCAGCCATCGGATTCGCAGCTCTCGTGACTGCGGTTCTGCTTGGTCTGACCCTGCTGCTGAGCGGCTGTATGCGAATCGAAGCGGATCTGACCAGCCCGAGGCCGGACCATCTGCAGATGACCTGGCAGATCCAGAGCGACACCGGCAGGTTGCTGCCGTGGCAACGGCGCTTTGAAACGCATCTGCAACGGGAGATCAACGATTTGAGCATCAGCCATCCCGNACCGGGGATCCAAAGCATCAGCAGCGCGGTTCTCCCCTCCCGTCAACTGACAGCGGATCTGGACCGGATCACAGCGCTCGCCGCGGAGTCCACCGGGCTGGCCCTCCATCCGCCCTTGATCACCTTGCAAGAACACAACTGGCTGGTTGGTGTGGACCAGAGGCTCACCGTCGTNATGGATCTTTCAGACCTCCCCACCATTCCTGGCCTGGAGATTGAGCTGAAACTCCCGTCAGCGAAGAAGCGACAGGTGCTACANGGGGGGGACGCCGGCACCCTGGAGATGCACAGCTGGCGCTGGAGCCCACTTGGGCTGGGAAGCCTCGCTGTTTCGGCCCTTCTGGTGCTGAGCTCAGTGCTGCAGGGGCTGCGTCGGCGACTGGGGTTTGGCTTTCCAGAACTGCCTGCCTGAACCGGAACAGTTCAGAGTTCCATGGGATCTGGATCCACCGACAGGGNGACTNCCTTGGGAAGGGTGGTCCAGAGCTCCTGACCTGGAGGCAGGGGGAGGGATGATCCCGCCGGGCCATGAAGCAGCAGTTGCCAACGGCTACGGCCGGCAACCCTGGCCACGGGCGCTGGAGCAGGTCCCACCAGACACCAGTTCTGCCGCTGACAAAGGGGACGCAACTGCTCCGCCAGGACNGTGGCCGCCGTCGCGGTGGCAGCGGCTGACTCGCCTGCAAAACGCAACAGGCAGGCACGGCTGAAGGGCACCAGGCCCGCCTCCTTGCGCACGCTGATCTCCTCCTCGAGGAATCGCTCATAGCGACCATCCACCAGGTGTCGAATCACCGGATGATCCGGGGAATAGGTCTGAACAAGCACCTGGCCGGGACGTTCTCCCCGCCCNGCTCGACCGGCCAGCTGCAACAGCAGTTGCAATCCCTGTTCAGATGCGCGCAGATCGGGCCGATGCAGAAGTCCGTCCGCGGCCAGAACGGCTGCCAAGGTGACCCGAGGAAGGTCCATGCCCTTGGCGAGCATCTGCGTTCCGATCAGCACATCCGCCTCTCCTGCGGCGAAACGATCGAGCAACCGGCGGTGCCCATCGCGACCACCGGTTGAATCGCGATCAAAGCGAAGCAGACGCAATCCCTCGAGCTCCTGGGAGAGCAAATCCAGAACACGCTGGGTTCCGGCGCCGAATGGCTTGAAAGCCGTCGATCCGCAGTGGGCACAGCGTGTCGCCATCTCCTCTCGGTGATCACACCAATGGCAGCGCAGCCACTGACGCCCTGCCTGGCCCCGATGCACCGTGAGCGCAACATCGCAATGGGGGCACTGCACCACCTCGCCACAGCTGCGACAGCCCAGAAAAGGGCTGTAACCCCGCCTGGGAACGAGCACAACCGCCTGTTCATCGCGCTCCTGAAGGGCAGCCAAACGCTCCATCAAGGGGCGGCTGATCAAGCGGCGGTGACCATCCGCCAGCTCCAGCCGCATGTCGATGACATGCACCGGTGGCAAGGGCTGATCAGAGATGCGACGCCGCAGGCGCACAAGAGAGAGCGGTCCCTGAGGTGCCTGCTGGATCCAGGCCTCAAGCGATGGGGTGGCACTGCCNAGNACNAGTCGTGCGCCGCAGCGTTGAGCCCGATCCATGGCCAGATCACGGGCGTGATAGCAGGGCATCGGTGCGTCCTGTTTGTACGAGCTGTCGTGCTCCTCATCCAGCACGATCAACCCCAGGGCGTGCAGCGGAATGAACACCGCGGAACGGGTTCCCACCACCAGCAAAGGCTGATCAGGGTCCAGGCAACGACGCCAGACCCGCAATCGTTCCGAATCACTGCAGCCGCTGTGATATTCGATCACCCTTGCGCCGAACCGTCGGCGACAGCGATCCACCAGCTGCGGAATCAATCCGATCTCAGGGGTCAGCACCAACACATGACGTCCCGCCTGGAGCTCATGCGCAGCCAGTTGCAGGTACACCTCCGTCTTGCCCGAGCCGGTGATACCCCACAGCAGCAGGCCCGAGCCTGCACTTAGGCGCTGGTAGACGTTCAGGGCCTCCTGTTGCTCCTCGGTGAGAGGTGGCGGCTGGTCCGAGCTGTCGGACCCCGTGGACGTCTTGATGGCTGCAATCTGCGGGCAGCGCCGACGCTCCCTGGACACAACACCGCGGGACTCAAGCCGGCGGATGATGTCTCCACTGAAACCAGCCGCAACAAGATCCCGCTGCCACAGACCACCGCCATGGTTATGAAGCACCGCCATCAGCTGGCGTTGCCGCTCGGGCAGCGAATCGCTCTGGACATCTGGGCTCGACAATGCCACCCACCACTGAGCACGACCGGTGGACACCGCTTGGGTGCGAGCCTGTCCGAGCCAGCCAGGGGGGAGAGCGGCCTTGAGCATGCGAAAGCTGCTCAGGTGACAGCGCCGGGCGACCGATTCGATCCAATCGCGCCAGCTGGGATCGACGGCAGCGCGTTGGACAACCGCCTCGACCGGTTGAAGCTTGGAGGGGGAGGCGGTGTCGGCGATCAGCTCGTGAGACTGCAATTGCACCACCAAGCCATGTTGGGGTCTTCCCCTGAGTCGCACGCGCACCAGATCGCCGGGCTGAACCTGTAAATCAGGACCAACGGCATACGTGAACGTGCGGCCCTCCCGACCGGCCTCCAACCAGACGTCAGCGAGCACACCAAACTGGGTTTAGGACTTGCATCGAGAAGAAAACTTCATTAACCTGAACAGGTTGGTCTGAATTTGCCAACATCTGTGCTTGTTCCTGCGGAAGACACGCAGCTTGAAGACAGGACATCCTCCTGTCCCCTTCAACCGGTCTGAGATCACCCCGGACAGCCCAGACTTCAGTCCCTAAGGACCACCCTCCATCAAGGCCAGTCACGACCGTCTTCTTCCAATTGAGCTGACTTACCAATTTCGCCTTCTCATTCTCGTCTCGATGGCTTGACCTGCCAGCGCAGATGCCACTTTTTCTTTGAGAAGAGAAGCCTGTTCGTTTGTTGATCTGTCTCTTCATCCACCGCAGCCCTCAACTCGCATCATGAGCCCAGCCGCCACGAAAGCAGCCGCACCCGACATCGTCCTTCTGGCCAACGCCGATGGCGAAACCAAAGAATTGAAGCCTGCAGTGATAAAGGAAGCAACGGAGAAGGCCACGAATAAGAAATCCGCAACGCGACGCAGCAGTTCCCGCACCTCCTCCAGCAGCAAAGATCTTTCCGCCGCCGCCGACGAACTTCTCGCTGCCGCGGATCAGAAAACCACCACCGCGAAGGCTGCTTCTGCAGCGAGCAAAAGCAGCACATCAAAACCGGCTGCAAAAACGAAAAAAGCCACTGCCAGCAAGGCCAAAACCAGCACAGCCAAATCTGCTGCAGCCAAGACCACGACCAAGGCAGCCACTGCCAAGACAGCCACTGCCAAGACAGCCGCGACAAAAGCGACACCNGCGACCCTGACTCCAGAAGAAAAAGCCAAAGCTGCGATCGCTGAAAAAGAAGCCAAGGCCAAAGCCCTTGCCAGCATCAAGATTGGGCCGAAGGGTGTTTACACCGAAGACTCCATTCGGGTGTATCTGCAGGAGATCGGACGCATCCGCTTGCTGCGGCCAGACGAGGAGATCGAGCTTGCACGGAAGATCGCCGATCTNCTGCATCTCGANGAACTCGCCGCTCAATTCGAGAGTGACAACGGCAAGCTCCCGGACACCAAGGAGTGGGCCGCCCTGGTTGAGATGCCCGTGATCAGATTCCGTCGCCGGCTCATGCTCGGACGACGGGCCAAAGAAAAGATGGTTCAGTCCAACCTTCGCTTGGTTGTGTCCATCGCGAAGAAGTACATGAACCGGGGACTGAGCTTCCAGGATTTGATCCAGGAGGGCAGTCTCGGCTTGATCCGTGCCGCCGAAAAATTCGATCACGAAAAGGGTTACAAGTTNTCCACCTACGCCACCTGGTGGATCCGTCAGGCGATCACCCGTGCCATCGCCGACCAGAGCCGCACGATCCGCCTGCCCGTGCACCTCTACGAAACGATCTCCCGGATCAAGAAAACCACCAAGGTGCTGAGTCAGGAATTCGGTCGCAAGCCAACGGAGGAAGAAATCGCAGAATCGATGGAGATGACCATCGAGAAGCTGCGTTTCATTGCCAAGAGCGCCCAACTGCCCATTTCCCTCGAGACACCGATTGGCAAGGAAGAAGACTCGCGCCTCGGCGACTTCATCGAAGCCGATATCGAAAATCCAGAGCAGGACGTTGCCAAAAACTTGCTGCGGGAAGACCTTGAAGGTGTTCTGGCAACGCTCAGCCCACGGGAGCGGGATGTGCTTCGCCTTCGCTATGGCTTGGATGATGGCCGGATGAAAACGCTTGAGGAGATCGGTCANATNTTCGACGTCACGCGCGAACGCATTCGCCAGATTGAAGCCAAAGCATTGCGTAAATTACGGCATCCCAATCGCAATGGAGTTCTCAAGGAATACATCAAATAATTCAGAAGAATTACNGATGCATCTCCAACNGCATGGAATGGCTCATTGTTCATTCCATGCTNTTTCNNGTCATNCAAGCAACCACAATCCACCCATCATCGGTTGCAAACCTGAACGCTTCAACAGAACATTCGACGAAAAACGACATAATCCATTCACTCCTAAAAAATTAATCAATTATTTTACGCTTTTTTTCTTTGCTGCATTGGCATCCCACAACATGCCGATTGCCCAGGCCTCTGAGACTGCTTACCCATGCCTCGACGACGTAAGCAAGGCATGCCTCTATTCAGCAATGAAGACTTCAGACAACCCTAAAATAAAAGTCAACACCAATGCTTTTTGCTTCATATTCGTGCTCATGAAAGAAGAAACACTTACAGACGAAATTCCATGGCAAGCATTTGAGCGNCTACATCGCAAAGAACTAACAAACAATCCAAATTATTTAAAGGGGCACCCTGCATCTTTCAAGAAAAANTATATCNANCAATCACTNAAAGCTTTGCATCAAATCGCNAAAGAAGAATGCCCAGCCTTCGCCACTAAAACCTAATCACTGAAGCCACCCAAAATCCATCTGTGATTCAGCATGACAAGAGATGGAAACGCTTCAACCCAATCAGCAGCCTTGTTTGCGCGTTGTACGTACCCAGCCCACCCAAAACAACAAAGCGAAGCGTTGACATCTAGATGCTAAACTAGATTTATTGCTTTGAATCAAATGGCAACAGCAGCAGAAAAGCGGGATGACGTTAAATCCCGCCTTCAGGAGCTACGTAACATGTGCCGAGAGATGCATACAACCGTCATGGAAGAAGGCTCCATGCCCGACCCTTCTGCCGTGAGAGCAACCAACGACAAGCTCCAAGAATTACTTGAGCTNTTGGATCCGAAGTCAGCCAAGAAATAGACATTTCACCATCAACAAGCAGATGCAATAATATCCTATATATTTTATTCAACTACAATAAAGCGATTCATTGGGTACGTAAAATTTTTCTTTAGACCCTTGATAAACGATTCTTTTTTAATCTCAATTCGTCTTGAGCTTGACGTTTAATCGCAATACCAGTGAAGTCAAAGATTTTATTTGTACATTCTGCTACATAAGTACAACGCCCCCTTTCCAATTCACCCGTCGCCACCTATAAGTGCTGTGAGGGAAATGAGACGCCCTCCTCACACGGAAGAGATCAAGCCCCAATGGATCATTGGGGCTTTTTATTGCAAAAACTCAGTCATGGCTTCATTTTCTCAGACTCAATGCTCTCGGTGAACTCCTGGAATGCGCGCTTGAGGCGTTCCACGGGAGTCTCTTCCAATGGACACTCCTGCGCAGTCGCTTCCGCATAAGCCTGGACGAGACGGGAATCAGGTTCAAGCACAGACGCCAATGCAGTCTTGAACAGAACAACGTTGCGTTGCGTTGTCAGACCATTGAGATAGTGGTCCAGTCGCCATGCTGGTTGATCGCCGGTGTCGGTCCGGGCCTCCAAAACAACCACCCGACGAGGTCGAATCAGTTGATAGGCAGGCTCACCATCGCGATCCGTGGTGTTTCGCAACCGTGCCATCAGGATGTCGCCACTGGTGAGCAGGAGAAGGCGAATGCTTCCCTCCGCCATCAATGGAAGAAACTCGGCAGCGTTGGGCGATGACGCATCGGGCTCCCCTAACGCACCGAACTGACGCACACCACTCACCACCGGACCCGGCATGGCCAGCCAACGAATGGCTTTGATGTTAAGCAGTGTTCCATCATCGCTGGAGCGGAACTCACAACAGCAGCTGCAGGGCGAAGGGCAACAGGAACAACCACCATGAATTCGCTGCACACCTGACTGCGTAGTCTTGTTTGCTGAGTTTCAGGCCCCATGTCCCTCACCCACCTGCGCATCGCCTCCCGACGCAGTCAGCTGGCCATGGTGCAGACCAACTGGGTGAAGGCCGAACTCGAAAAGGGCCATCCGGGCCTCACCATCAGTGTTGAAGCGATGGCAACCCAGGGGGACAAGATCCTCGATGTCGCGCTCGCCAAGATCGGCGATAAAGGCCTGTTCACCAAGGAGCTCGAGGCCCAGATGCTGGTGGGGCAAGCGGAGATCGCTGTTCATTCCCTCAAGGACCTGCCGACCAATCTTCCCGACGGACTGATCCTCGGTTGCATCACGGAACGGGAGGACCCCGCCGATGCCTTGGTGGTGAACGCAAAACATGCTGACCACACCCTCGAATCCCTGCCCGAAGGATCGGTCGTGGGCACCAGTTCACTGCGCAGGCTGGCCCAACTGCGCCATCACTATCCCCATCTGATTTTCAAGGATGTGCGGGGAAATGTGATCACCAGGTTGGAAAAGCTGGATGCTGGCGATTACGACTGTTTGATCCTTGCCGCCGCTGGACTCGGCCGTCTCGGCTTTGCCGATCGCATCCACCAGCTGATTCCCGGTGAAATCTCCTTGCATGCTGTGGGACAAGGGGCTCTCGGCATCGAATGCGTGGATGGCAAGCCTGAGGTGCTTGAGATCATCAAGGTGCTGGAACACACCCCCACCGCGCAGCGCTGCCTGGCCGAGCGGGCCTTTTTGCGCGAACTGGAGGGTGGTTGCCAGGTCCCCATCGGCGTGAACACTCGCTTCGAAGGAGAGCAGCTGATGATGACCGGCATGGTGGCCAGCCTGGACGGCCTGAGGCTGATCCGTGATCAGACCAGTGGACCCTGCAGCGACCCTGAAGCGATCGGCATCGCTCTGGCCAACATCCTCAAACAGCAGGGAGCGGGTGAGATTCTCCAGGAGATCTTCGACACCGTTCGCCCTGAAGCCTGATCAACCTTTGATCTCAAGGGTGGTTCCCACATCCACGGCATCAAACAACTGACGCACATGGGAATTCAACATGCGAACGCAACCCAGACTGACCGCCGCACGGATCTTCACCCAGTGGGGCCAAGGGGTGCCATGGATGCCGAATTCGCCACGTCCGTTGCGGTGGAAGGCCAGATAACGATCACCGATCGGGCTTGAGGGCCCGCTCAGCTCTTTGCGTTGGCCTGATTTGTGGGTGATGTAAACCGGGTTGACCTTCTTGTTGAGAATCGCGAATTCTCCAACGGGTGTCGGGGTTTTCGGATCCCCAATGGCCACAGGCCATGGTCCCAGCCGTCGACCATCACGCATCACACTGATCTGCCGCTTCTGCAAATCGAGAACGATCCGCGACGTCGAAGTGACCTCTCTCAAGGCCAGATCGGCTGCCTTGGCGACGCCCGGGATCAACGCAGATCCAACCAGGGCGAAGGATGCCAACCCGGCCAACAACACTCTCTGCATAAGACGCATGAGACCCGCTGGTCTCAAGCTATGCATCGCCGAGCGAAAAAACCGCGGCACGCCCTGCCACGCCTGCACTCTTAAGACTCTCTTCGTCTCAAACTGGTCTCAAGGCAATCTCACGCGGAGCGTCCCTCGCTGCATCGGCACCTGGCAGTACCCTTCTGCCCACACGCTCCGGCCCAAAACGCCGCGTCATGCCAGTCGCGACCGCCCAATCCTCCCTGGACGTTGATCAACCAACCCTCCCGGTTTTGCTGGAAGGAGAAGCACGGCAGCGAGAGACCGATGCGATCAGCTTCCAATTCGCTGATCTGATTCGCAGCAAACGCTGTTTTCTCCGTGCAGCCTGGACCCTCAACCGTGAGGGGATCATCCTGCTGAAGCAAGCGGTGTCCACGGAACACCTCAACAACCTGAACCAAAAGATCCGCAAGCTTCTCAAGAATGTGAAGCGGTACAAGACGTCGGGAATTGATGAGATTGCTTACCTGAACCTGCCGGACCGTCGGGTTCTCAAGGGCTACAACAACTTCGTTGACGCCGATAAAGCGGTGATCAATTACCGCGTCAAGCGGCCCGATGGTCGCAGTGGCAGTGATGCGGGGATGATCGACATCTTTCACCCGGAACGTCTCTCCACCGATATGGACGTTTTGATTCGTCAAGCTCTGCATGAAGACCTCATTGGCAGACTTGTGATGGCCGCCAGCCTCACGCCTGTTGAGGTGAAGTGCAGGAATCTGTATCTCAACAACGGAGTGTCAGACACCCGTGGTTACCACTGTGATGGACGATCGCTGAAATTCAAATCGTTCGTGTTTCTCAGCGACGTGCATCGACTCGACATTGGGCCCTATTGCTATGTGAAGGGATCGCATCGAAACAAGACGAGCTGGAAACGAAGTCGTCATTTCAATGCCAGCCATGGCATCAGCACCTATGAGTACAGCCAACTGGAAGGGGAGGCTGCCCTGCCGATGTTGGCATCAGCTGGAGACATGGTTCTCTCGTCCCAGCGCGGTGCCCACCGGGGACATCCCCAGCATCCAGACGCGAGCCGAAGCGTCTTGGTGAACATGTACTCCGGAGGGTTGGGAAGCCTGTTGCCTTTTGCCACCTGACCCCCCGGGACGCGTTCAGTCCACCAGTTTGGGGTCGATCTCCGCCATGTAGCGGGCTTCGCAGGCCTTGATGATTTCCACCGCCTTGTCGGTGCCAAAGAAGCCGTTCACGGAACACGTTCCAGGCTTTTTCAGATCCTTGTAGTGCTCCCAGTAGTACGTGGTTTCCTTCTTCCAGTGCTCACCAAGGTCTTCCCAGCTCTTGATGTGACCCACTCGCTTGTCATCAGCAAGCACCGCAATCACCTTGTCATCGACTTCTCCACCGTCATCGAAGGTCATCACACCAATGATGCGGGCTTCGACGATGGAGCCAGGGATCAACGGTTCGGTGACGTTGACGATTTCAATGTCAAGCGGATCACCATCTTCGTCCCAGGTTCTGGGAATGCAGCCGTAGGCGAAGGGATAAGCCAGAGATGAATAACCGACACGGTCCAACTTCAGATGACCGGTTTCGGTGATCAGCTCGTACTTGTTGATCGTGTTGGAGTTGAGCTCCACGATCGTGTTCAATCGGAGTTCCGCTTCATCAGCGAAGGCAGGCAGCACATGCAGCAGATTCGGCATGCTGCGGCTGGGAGCCTGATCGAGGTTGGCCATGGAAGGCTGTCAACAGCGCCGGGATCCTACGGGGCAACCTGCAAATGAGTTAAGGCCGTCAAGGCATCGATTTTTGTCTCGAGGTAGTGCAGGAAGGGTTCGCTGCTGAGGGGGCGGCCCGTGACCTGACGAACCAGACCTTCGGCATCGAGCCCACGACCAATGGGATGAACATGCTCCCTCAGCCACCCCAGCAACGGCGTGACATCCCCTTCCCTGATGTGCTCTTCCGGCGATCCGATGGCCGTGGTCATCGCCTCACTGAGCTGAGCGCTGATCAAATGGCCAAGCAGGTAGGAGGGGAAATAGCCGAAGAGACCTTCACTCCAGTGAACGTCCTGCAGGCAACCCTCTGCATCGTTGGCAGGCGTCACGCCCAGCAGATCCCGGTAACGGCGGTTCCACTCTCCCGGCAGATCCTCCACGGGCAACCCCTCTTCCAGGAGAGCGAGTTCAAGATCAAGCCGGATCAGGATGTGCAGGCCGTAGCTGAGTTCATCGGCTTCGACCCGATTCAGACCGGGCGAGAGGGGATTCATCGCCCTCCAGAGATCATCGGAATTTTCAAGAGGAGCCCCCGCAGCCTTGAAACGCGGCCACCAATGCTGCGCAAACGGGCGACTGCGGGCGACACGGTTCTCCCAGAACAGGGACTGGCTTTCATGCACTGCCATCGACGTNGCCTGACCGAGGGGCCAGGCAAACCACTGATGGGACTGATCCGGCAAACCCTGTTCGTAGAGGGAATGGCCCCATTCATGGGCGGTGGCAAGAAAACAGGACAACGGTTGCCCGGGAACCACGCGCGTTGTGATGCGGTAATCACTTGGGCCGAGGGTGATCGAGAAGGGATGGGGTGAACGCGCCATGCAGGTGATCGATCGATCCCTCCCCCAGCTGTCCAGAAGCTCAGCACAGAGTTCATCCTGCGCCGTGTCTTCGAGATCCCAGGACGCATGCCGCGCACGGGGCGCAGAGGTGGCCCTGGCCAACAGCTGGGGGAGCTGCTCACGCAGAGGACGGAACAGCTCCTGCAGCCTCGTCAGGGAGAGTTGAGGTTCAAACGGCTGAGCGAGTGTCTCCCAACAGCTGCGCGCTTCCCCAAGCTGGCGAGCCTGCTCCTGTCGCAGGGCGATCAAGCGCTTCAGAGCAGGCGCGAAACCCGCAAAGTCCGAATCCTCACGCGCCTGACGCCAGCAGTGGTAGCCATCTGCCTTGGCCGTCGCCAGTTCGGCGATCAGTTTTGGATCCAGGGCCTGCTGGCGGCGCAGATCGTCCTCCAACAAATCGAGATTGCGGCTGCGCGCGGATCCAACAGATGACGTCACCGCTTCCGATGATTCCTGCCTGGCCTGCATGATCAGATCGGCATAGGCCTCAGCGCTCTGACGGGCATGCAACTGGGTGGCCAGCATGGCCAGCTGTTCCCCTCGCCAAGGCGCCCCAGCGCTGGGCATTCGCGTGTTCTGGTCCCAGTAGAGCGTGCTCTGGACGGACCCCAGAAGCTGGGTTTCCCTTAAGTAAGCACCAAGCTGGGTCCAGGCCGTCGACGTCACCGCTCACCGCTGTTCAGTGGAGAGACCCTAACGAGCACCGCGTGGACTGAATCAAGCCCCACGCAACACAGATCCCAGCATTTAAGGTCAGGGGATGGAAGATTCTTCAGAGCAAAAACTCGATCTCGTGATCGAACTCCTGGAGGACATCCTGCTTGAGCTTCGCCGTTCTCCAAGAGACAGAAAACGCTGGTTAACTTGCTCAGAACTAGCAGAACAACTGAATATTTCAGAAAGAACAATCTATCGACTGCGCAGAGATGGAGTGTTCAAGGAAGGCAAAGACTTCCGCAGAAAACTTCCTGAGAATCCCCGAAGTTCATTGATCTATAACCTCGAGTCGTGTGAAAAGGCTCATTTTCTTGTCTCCAGCGGTCGACGGCTGGAAATCACGCCCTAGCGACAGNNTCNGGGTTGCATCGGTCTTTGCACAACTGATCCAGCCCTGGTCGGCGTGTGAGTCGAAGCCGCTGTGACGCCCAGAGCCTGTAGATCCCGTTGACCAGGGGCCCGATCAAGGGCCAGCGCGTCGGTGCGTAGACCCAACCGAGTCCGACCAATCGGTAGGCCTCACGAAAGACCTCGACATCCTGAAGAACGGTTCCATCTGCCCTGAGGGCATGAATCCGACCCATGGCCTCCCGGTAGGTGATCCCACCGTGATCGGCCGCCGCATACTCCTGGTCATCAATGTCCACAAAGGCGATCCGCTTGTTGAGATCGCGCACCTTGAGAAAACGCACCTCTCGCATGCAAAGAGGACAAGCTCCATCGAAGAGAAGCGTGAGCTGCACGGCTGAAGAGTCGGTCATCACGTCGCTGTATCAGCTTCAGGTTGATGCAAGAGACGGGGCGACCGCGAGCGGCGGCACCCCCAGACTGGTGATATCAGCATCGAGGCCATGACACTGAAGCAGCTGCGTCATGCACTCACCGTCGGCACCGACGGAACGGGATTCACCCGCCTGGATGGCTTGATCAACCAATGGCTGAACAGGACAGGGGTGCGGGATGGCGCGGTGCATCTCACCTGCCTGCACACCAGTGCCAGCCTGACAATCAATGAAAACGCTGATCCAAGGGTGCTGCGTGATCTGGCCGACTGGATGGGACGGGTCGTGCCGCGCGATTACCCCTACAGCCACGACGATGAAGGACCAGATGACATGCCAGCCCATATCCGCACGGCATTGACAACGCAAACGATGACCCTGAGCGTTGCCAGCGGCAACCTGCTTCTGGGGACGTGGCAGGCGGTGTATCTCTGGGAACACCGTGATGCACCCCATCACCGCACCGTTCTCTGCCAGTTGATCGGGGATTGGGAGGACAAGAGCGAAGGTCGTGCGGAAGAGACCAACAAGACAGTTCTGCTGAATCGTCGCAGTGGTTCGCGAATCAACAGGGCGATTCACGAACGCCACAATCCTGAAGCCTGGGCGACCGATAGCGGCGTCGAGACCGATGTTGACCTGTTGGTGGATCGTTTACACGACCTGGCGGGGGAATGAAAGGGGTCCCGGCACAGGACTGATTTCAGACAGGATTGACGCCTCGTGGATCGGAGAGTTCTGCAGGCTTCTGGATAAAGATGGACGTTGGGAACGGCATCACGATATTTTCCTTCTCCACATAAGCAAGAAGATCGTTGTTAATGCGATCCACTGCTTTCAGGAAGATTCCATACGTGGGATGGAATGCACGGAAATCGAAGATGAAGTCGTAGCTGTAGTCCGATATTTTCAATAGCTCGCAACTGCCGAAGGTGATCTGCTCATCGCGAAGGACAATTTTCTTGAGATCTTCCGGGATTCGTTTACGCAGGGATTCAGGCGTTTGGTAGGCCACACGCAGAATGATGCGAGACATCAAAACAGTGGCAATGAGCTGCCTGAAACGAACGAAAATCTTTTTGCGCAACTCAAGATATTGATCCCATGTTGAAAATTCTCCGTAACCGAAACCAATCAAGGTCATCTCTCCACCCTTGGTCTGCTCAACATTCAGACTGGTATGGCTTAATTCTTCGAGGCTCTCCAGATATCGATTGACAAAAAACAGCAATTGATTCACCTGTGCAGACGTCAGGGAAAAACTGATCGGCATCCGTAGTTCCATCCCTTGATGCTGAGCATTGCCTGTCAACCTCTGACGGTCTGAATAATTCATGATGATGGAATCATCTGCAATCGAATTGGGAATTGCAACCGTGCTGCAATGCGTTTGAATTTCGATCGATCGCAAGCCAATTTTGGTAACAAAACCGAGGTTTTCACCAATCCTGCAAAATTCACCAACACGCAAGGGGCGGTCGGTTTGAATTGAAAATCCGGCAAACAGATTGCTCAGCAGTTTCGACGCCCCCAAGGCAATGGCCAAACCAGGAACGGATGACAAGGCCAAAACGAGACTGCCCGGCAAACCAAGCTGAATCAACATGCGATACACCAAAAACAATGCCGCAACACCCGATAAGGCTCTGCAGATCGGTTGAACCCTGCTGCCCCAGCGTTGAAGCTTTAGTGGAGAGTCGATACCGCGAAGCCTGAGCAGCGTTTCCGCGCCAGATTTGCCGACGGATTCGAAAAAATAAAAAGCAAAAAGGCAAGCAGCAAAACAACCGGCGACGTAAAAGAAATAGGTCGTAAAAACGAGGGGCGCTCCTGTGAAGTTCAGATAGTCATCAACAAAAACCTGACAAAGCAATGTCAGCGGGAGGATGGGAAGCACAAGAAAAACTCGCTGCCAAGCAATTTCGTCTTCCTGCCAGATTCCATCCAACCGATCCTGAGCCGAACCGATAGCCCTCACCCGCTCGTAGTGAACATGGCTCGAAACCAACCTGGAAACCAACAGGTAAACAATAATTAGGTATGCGACAAATACCAACGTTGTGGACAAGAGCTGAAAAGCCGTCTGCCCTGCAAAGACTTCAACCTCGATAATTTCATGCATCCAGAGAGGGAGGGTGAGATACCACTTGGGAGGAATCAGGTGGCCAGGCGTACGAATGAAATTCCTGTAGAAATCAGGTGTTGCGAATGGAACACCCTGCAATTTTTCAGCAACTGATTCGATCTCGCGGAACATTTGTGCAGCTCCTGAAACCGTCGACGGACTGAAATACCAGTCGTTCCCTTCTTGCTCAGCGTTACTTGCGAGGACAATCGCTGTTCCAGGTAGCCGCCAGGTCAAAACATCTTTTTTAACCAAATTACTGTTAAGAGCTCGAATATCCTTCAAATTTGGTATTTCGATCTTCCGACGACTGTTTGAAAACACATAATCCAAAACCAGTTTNAGCTCAATTGCCGCCTCGTCGACCAGATCATTGCGGACGCTTTCTGGAAAATCAGAGCCGTTCAACGCCTTGATCGCTAAACCAAACAAAGTATCCACATCATCAATGCGCTCCTTCATCCCTGGGCTCCAACCAAAGCCTGGATCTGTTTTTGCATCTTCGCGAATCGCTTCGATCTCTGCACCAACTTTCGCCATCACTGCATAGAAATTCAGCAACGTGCTCTTGGGAGAAATATCCTCAACATGGCCAATGGGAGAATCATCCCAAAAGCGAGCAAATTGCTTGAGTTCATCAAAAAAGGGTTGTTGATCAATCCTGACAATCGGCTGCAGCTGTTCGATCTCGATGATCGGTGCCACTTGTTCAATTACGTTTTCTTCTCCAGAACCATCGTTGTCCTCTGAGGCAACACTCGATGCTGCTGTCAGAGAAATCGTCAGGCATGTGGTGAGGAGGGCGACTGCGCAAAAACTGAGAAAGCGTCGAAAACTTGCGGGCACCATTCAGCGATTCCAATCAGTGCATCCTCTCAGAATTGACGTGTTCAGAATGCGTTCTGTCAAGGTCTCACAGTTCTCATGGCGACACTGCTCAGCACCGAACAGCGCCTGGCGCTTCAACAGGAGTTACCGGCTTGGTCCGTGCAAACGGATCGACTCTCACGGGATCTCCGCTTTCGCAATTTTGTCGAGGCCTTCGGCTTCATGAGCCANGTGGCACTGCTGGCTGAAGCCAGAAATCACCATCCCAACTGGAGCAACGTCTACAACCGGGTGACGATTGAACTCACCACCCATGATTTGGGGGGAATCAGCGATCTGGACGGCGAACTGGCTGCAGCCATTGATGCTCTGCTGCCAGCATGACCACATCAGGAAACATCGCCATGTCCATCAGCCCAGCCCCTGCAGGGGTTCCTGTCACCATCCTGACCGGTTTCCTTGGAGCTGGAAAAACCACACTGCTNAACCACATTCTCAACAGCCAGAGCGGCGTCAAAACGGCGGTGCTGGTGAATGAATTCGGCGAGATCGGCATCGACAACGATCTGATTGTGTCCACCGGTGAGGAGATGGTGGAACTCAGCAATGGCTGCATCTGTTGCACGATCAACGATGAACTGATGGAAACGGTCGAACGGGTGCTGGACCGACCGGAACCTCTCGATTACATCGTTCTTGAAACGACAGGGCTTGCCGATCCACTCCCCGTGGCCATGACGTTCCTGGGCAGTGAACTGCGCGATCAAACCCGTCTCGACTCGATCATCACGCTCGTTGACGCCGAAAACTTCGACGCCGCCGTCCTTGAAACACAGGTGGGGAGAGCTCAGGTGATTTATGGCGACATCATGCTTCTCAACAAATGCGACCTGGTTTCAGAGGAACGGCTGCAGGAGGTGGAGCGCCAGCTGAGGGAGGTCAAAAATGACGCACGCATCCTGCGATCCACCAAAGGAGATGTGCCGCTACCGCTGCTGCTGAGTGTGGGCCTGTTCGAATCCGATCGGGTGACCCGCCCTGCCGATGATCCGAGCCTCGACCACAGCGACTGCGATCACGACCATGACCAGTGCACCCNTGAGCACGACCACAGCCATGAGCANCACCACAGCCATGAGCACCACCACAGCCATGGGCACGACCACAGCCATGGACACGACCACAGCCATGGGCACTCCGATCATCTGGCCATCGACGGGTTCACGTCCCTCTCCTTCAGCAGTGAACAACCGTTCCGGCTGCGGAAATTTCAGAACTTTCTCGACAATCAGCTACCGGCGGAGGTTTTCCGAGCCAAGGGAATTCTGTGGTTCAAAGAAAGCGAGCGAAGGCATGTGTTCCATCTGGCCGGGAAACGCTTTTCAATCGACGACAGCGACTGGACCGGCGAACGCAAGAACCAACTGGTGCTGATCGGTCGGGACCTGGATCACGCCACGTTGAGACGACAACTGCAGGCCTGTGTCGCGCCCAAAGGGGACAGTGGATTCGGTTCAGCAGGCAAAGCCGACAAAACCTGACTATCTTGGTTCGAGATTTGGAGAAGCGATGGCTGAGATTCTGGCTCTGACAGCTTTCATGCTTGCAGCGAGTTTGATCCTGCTATTGCTGGCCGATTCCGACGATGACAACGGCGGAGGGGGTTTGCGCGAACCGGTGCTGATTCCAATTCCAGTGCGCGATCAGCGCCGCTGAAACCATCCCCTAAAACTGAACACCACGACCAACCTCCTTCCAGCAAGGGGGTTTTTTGATGGCGGCAGGCAAGGGGCCGAGCGAGGGAGCGAACGCAATTGCGTATCATTCTCAAATTCACCGTCCTGACCATGCGGGTGGCAGCCCGACGCTGGCTCACAACCGTCACGCTTCTTGTCCTCAGCCTCAACGGCCTTGCCTGCAGCCGTGATCGAGGCACGGAAATCGGNGTTTATTCCAGCCGGCACTACAACTCCGATCAAGCCCTCTACGACGAATTCACCCGCCAAACCGGCATTCGCGTGAAATTGCTGGAGAGCAAGGGAACGTCTGTGATCGAGCGCCTCCGTAACGAAGGCGCAGACAGTCCAGCCGATGTGTTGATCCTGGCTGATGCGGCCAGGCTGGACCGGGCCTCCGATCTGGATCTGTTCAAGCCTGTGCGTTCAAACGCTCTTGAGCAAGCCATCCCAGCCCACCTGCGCGATCCCGATCTGCGCTGGTTCGGCCTCACCCGACGACTGCGTGTGCCGATGATCCACAAAGGCACGCTGGTCCCGACCCAGGTGGACAGCTACACCAAGCTCGCGTCGCCAGAGCTCAAGGGACAGGTTTGCCTGAGAAACCGACGCAGTGTCTACAACCAGTCCCTGGTCGCCTTCATGATCGACCAGATCGGCGCAGAGGAAACGGCGAGCTGGATCCAGGGCCTGACCAGGAACCTGGCCCAGCCGGTGTTCAAAACCGATGTCTCGATGATTCGAGCCGTTGCTCGTGGTCAGTGTGGTGTTGCCTTGTCCAACACCTACTACTTGGCCAGGCTGCAAGCAGGCGATGTCGGTCGCAAGGACGCCGAACTCAGTCGCGCTGTTGAGGTCGTCTGGCCCCAACCGGACGTGCAGGTCAACATCACGGGCGGAGGGGTCACGCGGCACAGTCGTCAAGACGAGGCGGCTGTGCGCTTCCTCGAGTTTCTGGCAACGACCGACTTCAAGGGTGGCTACGCCGCGGCCAATCACGAATATCCCCTGATCGGTTTCGGTGATGACCCCGTGCTGGCCTCCTGGGGGACGTTCAAGGAATCGCAGGTGTCGGTGGCCAGGCTTGGAGAACTGAACCGTGAAGCGTCAGATCTGATGGCGGCCAATGGCTGGCGATGACCTGACCCGCCCCTGAAGAAATCGGGTTTAGGGTCGCGGTGACGTGTTGAAGAAACCATGGGCGATTACACCGTCGCAATCTGGGCGACCATCGGGCTTGTGGTGGTCTTCACCGTTCCGGTGGTCTGGCAGATTCTGCAGCCGAACGACGACGACTTCGGAGACATCACGAAGAAGCGCAAGTAGTCCTGAGCCATCTCATCGGAGAGGACTGCGACGCGACGATCTGTTCTCGCTAAAGAGAAAGCGTGCGATCCAGATGCAATGTCCAACCGGTTTCACGCAGAGCTTGTTCCACCCCTTGTGCGAAATCTGCAGAATCTCAGTCATCTGCTGAAGCGTGCCGAATCCCACGCTGAAACCGCTGGATTTCCTGTGGCGGTTCTTCTGACCAGCCGTTTGTATCCAGACATGTTCGATCTGACGCGACAGGTTCAAATCAGCACCGACATCTCGCGTCGCGGCGTGGCGCGCCTGGCGGGCTTGGAAGCTCCTGTCGTGGAGGACAACGAAACGGACGTTGACCAGCTGCAGAATCGAATCAGCGACAGCATTCGGTTCATCGAAGCGGTCAGTCCTGAAGCACTGGACGGAGCAGAACAGGCCTTGATCCGCTTGCCGATCCCCAGCAGCATGGGAGGGGGAGAGCGGGAATTCACCGGCGATGATTTCCTGCGTTTCTTTGTTCTACCCAATGTCTATTTTCATGTGTCCACCACCTACGCAATCCTGCGCCACAACGGTGTGCCGATTGGCAAATTCGATTATTTGCTGGGAGAGAGTGCTCCCACAAGCCAGTGAACAATCAGCATGATCATCCCTTCACAACAGCAACACAATCCAACACATGTCTGTCAGCCATCTGCAGAACGTGAGTCTTGAATAACTGCCTGACTTGAAGATCGTTCACGTCATCCTCACACGGTTTGCAGAAGAACTGGATCAATGCTTCGCGTTCAGCCGTCAATTTGAGCCTCGGAAGCGTCACCATCATTCAAGTCGGTCGATATCAATATTGTGTTGATGGATCACCCAACAACCATCCCTCATTCGGGGGATCTCCTGATGCCGAACTCTCCCCCATTTGGGGGAGCGAAATAAAAACAAGTGCTCTTTTTACCGAAAAGAGACCATGACTGCATTGGCCATGGATCAAACCTCTCTAGACGAAGACATATAAGCAGCTCATCTGGAGCGCAATTCTTTAATCACATCACAACCATCAAAAAAACCAATCTCTGATCATATAAAGGGGAAAAGGGCNCTGAGGCATTGGGATCTCAGAACCCTGAGCGATTTCCCCAACTCAATTATGTGCATTGCACACCCGTGAGGTGGTACAGATCGAGCGATTCCTCGAGCCTCTCTTGAATCGCGAGGTTGGTTGTTAAGAATCGACCAAGGCATGGCGAGCCGGATCCGGGGCGAGCCCCAACAACAGAGCCGCGGCCACCACGCCTTCATTGATGTTGAGATTCACTCTCAGTTAAGATCTGAACCAAAGCGCCCTCGCTGGGACCTGCGCCTTCTTTGAAGTCATCAGCAGCCCTTGCAGCACAACAGGTCACAGCTGGGTCTCGTCAAGCAAGCCACCTTGGGATGAACCGCCGGCTTCTCAGTGCACTGTCGATCCTGCTGGCTCTTTCGGCACTGCTCCCCCTGCTGAATCTGCTCGGAGAAGGTCTGAAGGGATTTCAGGACGGAATGATGAGCCTGGGTCCCGACGGCGGCAGGCAGATTCTGGGGACATTGCAGCTTCTTCTCGGCACCGCTGCGATCGGCACCCTGATCGGCACCGCCAACGGCTGGATTCTGATCAATTGCCGCTTCAAGGGGCGGCGCTGGCTGCGCATCGCCCAGTTGATTCCCCTCGCCACCCCCGCCTATCTGCTCTCCGCAACCCTGGTGGACCTGGGCAGCCGCCAGGGCCTGCGCATCCATGGCCTCGCCTGGGGGATCGCGGTGATGGCCCTGTCCACCTANCCCTATGTGTTCCTGTTGAGCACCGANAGTTTTGCCATGAGCGGACGCCGCCAGCTGGAGGCGTGCCGCAGCCTGGGGGTCGGACCCTGGGAAAGCTTCCGACGCGTGGCGTTGCCGATCGCCCTGCCGGCGATCGGTGCCGGCGTCGCCCTGATGGGCATGGAGATCGTGAATGAACTGGGGGCCGTGGAACTGCTTGGGATCCCAAGCCTGTCGGCTGGCATCCTCGAGGCCTGGCAGGCGGACAGCAATCCCGCAGGTGCGATCGGCCTGGCGCTGATCACGCTGATGATCGTGCTGTTGCTGGTGGCCAGCGAGCGTCAGCTCCGCCGCCGCAGCCGTCGCTGGAGCGATGGGGTCGCCGGAGGCGACGCCACGGCGTGGCCNCTGCATGGGGCACGGGCCCTGGCAGCGCAGCTGCTGGCTTTCTTGCCGCCCCTGTTCAGCCTTGGCATCCCCTTGCTCTGGGGTGGTCTCAACCTCGGGCCATGGCAACAAGGCCCGGCTGGTGACCTGCTTCAGCTCACCTTGCGCAGTCTGCTGCTGGCCTTTGTGGCCGCCTTGCTGGCGGTGGTGGCGGCTTTGATTCTCGCCATTGCCAAGCGCTGGGACAACGCTCCATGGCTGCGCAGCCTCACCTTTCTTGCGGGTATGGGGTATGCCATCCCAGGCACGGTTCTGGCGCTGGCCCTGCTGATCACCGGAGCTCCCTGGCAGCTGGCGCCTCTGGTCCTGCTGCTCTGGGGATACAGCGATCGCTTCCTGGCCGTGGCCAAGGGGGGGCTTGATGCAGCACTGGAACGGATCAGCCCCAGCCTCGATGAAGCGGCGACTGGGCTCGGGTTCTCCTGGACCGAAGTACTGCGACGGGTGCACTTGCCCATGCTGCGCGGACCGATGACGGTGGGCCTGCTGCTGGTGTTTGTGGACACCGTGAAGGAGTTACCCCTGACCTTTGCGTTGCGTCCCTTTGATTTCGACACGCTTTCGGTGCGTGTGTATCAGTACGCCGGCGACGAACGCCTGGCTGAAGCGTTGCTGCCAGCCCTGATGATCCTGGTGCTGG
Organism: Synechococcus sp. MED850; assembly: GCA_002700765.1. Next base: position 12,779 of record PAEP01000019.1, on the reverse strand, counting down.
GCCTGCTGGCGTCGATGGCGCTGGTGCCCAGCCTCGATCAGACCTCCAGCAGGGGCTGACCGCTGCTGCGACGGATCGCCACAACCCCCGGGCGAGGTGGCCGGCCAGGGGCCTGTGCTGGCCAGTTGGATCCCAGAGGCAGCTGACGCAATTGCTGAAACGCCGTGCCCTCCCGATCCACCAGCTCGTGGGCCTGGAACTCCTCATCGCCCTGCTGACGCGATCCATGCACCTCACCGGGATGCTGAATCGCCAGAAACAGGGTTTTCTCCGGAGAATCCAGGCAGACGCCGGTGACCTCACACTCCATCGGACCGATGGCAAAACAGGCGGCCGTTTCGTCTTGGCCACCGTTTCCGTTTTCGCCACCATCGCGTGGCACAAACCAGCAGCTGTTGTTGCCGAACACATCTCCGGCGGATCCTTTCATCGAGCGATCCGTGACGATCCAGAGATTGCCCTTGGCGTCGACGGCCACATTGTCCGGATTGGTGAACCCCAGACCACCGGCCCAGGGGGTCCCCCCCGTGACCGCCATGCGCCAGCGAAAGCCGTTCTCACCCTGATCGCTCAGACGCATCACCCAGCCGTTGGGCCAACTGGCCTGCCCCTCCGGCCCCTGAAACACCGCAGGATCAGCACCACCGGTGATCCCCGGCGAACCGGAGGTGAACGCAATCAACAGATCACCACTGATCGGATCGATCTTGGTGTCCTCCGGGCGGGCAGTCGGCGTCCCGCCGGCGGCACTGGCCGCCAGGTGCGCATCCACCAGAATCGCTCCCTGCAGTGCCTCCCCATCGCCGCGGTACAGGCTGGCCAGGGTTGGATAGCGCTCGCGGTAAGCCTGAACAGACGCATCGTCGCGGAACAGCTCGGCAACGGCCTGCTCGCGATCGCTGTTGGGAAGCTCCACAGGACAGGCGAGGCCCGCTTGATCAAACCGGCTGGGCAGGAATGGATCCACCGCGGTGTCGGGGCGCAGCGGCAGCCAATCGCCCGTGCCATCGGCCTGGAAGCGCGCCACCTGCAGCTCTCCTTCCTCCAGCAGCCGGGAATTGGCTTTGTCCTTCACATCCGTGACCGTCTTGCTGCTGACGAAGCGGTAGAGGTGGCCACCGCGTCGGTCGCAGCCGGAATACACGAGCAGGGGTTGGCCCNCTTCCGCACGCACGGCCACCGCCTCGTGGCGGAACCGCCCCAGCGCCGTGTGCTTCACCGCCTGCTNAGCAGGGGAATCCGGATCCACCTCCACCATCCAGCCGTACTTGTTGCCCGCGAGGCCGTAGACGTTGCCNAGCCCGTACAACTTGCGCTCAAGGCAGAGGAACGGTCGCTGGGATGGCGCCACGGAACTGCCGTCGGCAAACACCGGTTCCGGCACCTGGGACTGGAAGTTTTCCTCGGCGCTGAGCACCGTGCCCCAGGGGGTGGTGCCGCCGCCGCAGTTGGCGAAGGTGCCGATCACCGCGCTGCCCAGTCCGTCGTCGTAGCCCTGACGGCTGGCCGCCTCGAACACCTTGGTGGCCGGACCCGAGCAGCGCAGCCGTTCTGCGGGATTCTCAAGGCCAGCGATGCCATCAATGCGCCGGTCCTGGGGACCCTTGGCACGCACCCAATGCCCCTGGTTGTCCCGTTTCAAGGTCATCACACCAACGCCGAGATCGGTCATCGCCTGATCTGCGACGGCACGGATCGACGCCAGGCGAGGGTCACCTGCTGCCAGCGCCGTGCAATCGATCACGCCATCCACGGGCGCCAACGCCCGCACCACAGCGGCATAAGGGAGAGGTTGGCCCACCACCTCTTCAAAGCCATCCACCCAGGGCTTCGGGCTGATGTACTCGAAGTTCACCGTCATCGACGCCCGATTCGCGTCGTGCTGCACAAAGCCGAGGTGATCGTTGTTGTACCCGAAGCGACTGCTGCCCAGGGCGTCTCCCCATGCCGCAAGGAGATCGGAACGAAACCCCTCCGGCACGACAAGCCGGTCTTCAACAGCCATCTCGCGGTAGGTGGTCTGCTGTTCCGCGGCCGTCAGGCCATCGCTGTTCACCGGCAAGGGCACACGCACCGGAGTGAAGGGGAAGGCCCTGCTGCTGGCCACGGATCCAACGCCGTTGGAGGAACACCCCGACAATCCCTTGGCCGTGAGCAGGCCCACGCTTCCGAGGCCAAGCATGGAGAGAACAGAGCGGCGGCGCATCGTCATCGCATCAGTCGGGACAGGCTTCGGTGCGGCGAGGAGCCATCACCACGATCCAGCTTGACTGGAGAGGGTTGAAGTTGTCGTCACTCCCCAATACCAACGTGGTGCGTCCATCGCGCAGTCGTGGGCCGACGGCCAGGGCCTCCCAGTTGTCCGGCGGCAGACCAGCCGTGAGCAGATCCCAGCCGTGCAAAGGCTGAAGCGGCGGGGCAGCGCTGCCGGAGGGATAGGGATAAAGCAGCAGCCGGGCTGTCCACGTCATGGGTGGTTGAAATCCGCGGACAAGAGCCAGCAGACGTTGGTGCCGGGGAAGAGCCAGCAGGTCGGTGAGACCAGCGGTCTTGGCCAGGGGGCGGATCTGCAACGCACCCTCGGCCCGCACCGTCGCTCCCTTGCTGACGCGCGCCATCGGTACCAGCGAGGGATCATCGCTCTGCAACAGAGGTCGCTCAGCGGCGAGCAGCAGCTCGGATGGTGCCAATTCCGTCAGGGATTCCGGCCCCTGATTCGCTGCCAGACCACGACCCGGCAGCGCCCTCCATGACTGCGGCAGCGGCAGCACCTCCTGCTGCCGGCCTGTGTTGATGTCGATGCGGATCAGCCGGGCGGTGCGATCCGGCGTGCGGCGTCCCTCGCTGATGATCCAGGCACGGCTGCCCTCCAGCACCAGGCCCTCGCCATCAAAACCATCGGGCAAGGGTTGCCCAGCCGACGTGCGCAGCAGCAGCCTTGGCCCGGGCGCCAGGGTGGTGGCCATGCCGTTGAGCAGCTGGGCCAATCCACCCCACGGCACGAGATGACCACGGGGCGCATCACTGAGCAGCCAGAGCCGGTCCAACTCCGGCTGGTAAGCGGCTGCGGAGAACCCTCCCAGGGGGAGACCATCCGCCCCCTGCCGCGGCAAGGCCACCGTGCGGATCAACTCCCATCCGGCCTCCAGAGGACAGGGAAGTGAGAGCTGCATGGATCTCAGCGACTGGCGCTGAACCGTCGCATCAGACGCTGATCAGCGGCAAGAACACCGCTGGCGAGAAGATCACCCACGGTGGAGATCACCCTGTAACTGAGCACCACAGCCAGCAAGGGCGCCTCGGCGACCGAACCGCCGAGGCGCAACAGCAGGGTGGCTTCAAACACCCCCAGGCCTCCCGGCGCCCCTGGAACCACCAGGCCAACGGCATAGGCCAGCGCGAAGCCAGCCAACCAGACCAGCAGGTCAGGCTGCTGCAGGCCAAAAGCCAGAACGCTGCAGTAAAACCCCAGAAACCGACAGATCACGAAGGCCAGCTGCCACACCAGAGGCAGCCAGGGATAACCACCGCGACCGCTCCCCCCGGCGACATCCTTGAANTCGCCGGCACCGGCCGCCTCGAGCTGGTCCGCCTTGCCCCGTTCCAATCGCTGCAGGATCGGCTCCCGCCAACGGGGCAGCATCAGCAGTGCTGGCAGGGGTGCCATCAGGATCAGACCGTTCTGCCAGCCGCCCACCAACACCAGCAGCACGGCGGCGGCAGCGATCAGCAGCGGATCCAGCAGGACAGCCGCCAGGGCAGGGCCACCGCCGATGACGGGCCGCAGCACGCGCAGCCGCTCCACCAGGTGCCAGATGCCACCTGGCAGGTACTTGAGCAGATTGGTGCGCACAAACAGGGGCACCACCTCCACCTGTCGCGGCAGGTGACCAAGCCAAACCAGCAGCACCCGCCAGGCCAGCCCGTTGACCAAGATGCTCCCCCAGCTCAGGCCCAACCCGAGCAGCAGCCAGCAGAAGCCACGGGCATCGAGGTTCTGCTGACGCAACTGCCCCCCCTGCTGAATCAGGGCGACAGCGATGAAGGCGAGGCTCGCGAGGGTGATCCACAGCTTCGGTTGTTTCAACCAGCGGATCACCATCCCCAGGGTTCCTCACTCTCGAAAGGCGCCGCGGACGCCGCTGCGCGCAGGGCATCGATGGCACAGCCGGTCTCAGCGCTGAGGCGCTGCAGATCATCCGCCTCGGGCTTGGCGGTGCTGCGCCCATCCGGCCGCAGCACCTGCTTGGCACGAAGCACACCCCAGGAGGTCGTCAGCGTGCCGGCACGACGGGGCAACAACCAGCGTCCCTGCTGACGCTCTCGCAATCCGATGCTGCTGCCCAGCGCAAACCAGACACGGCGGACCGCCTCGGCGTGATCCGGAAGAACCAGAGCGGTGATGGCATGGCCCGCACGACCTTTTTTCATCTGCACCGGCATCACCGCGGTATCCACGGCCCCGGCCTGACGAAGGCGTGTCACAAGCATCGCCACATCCTCGCCGCTGGCATCGTCGATCCAGGCTTCCTGCACCACGAGAGGCTGCCAGCGCGGCATCGGTCCGGTCTCCGCCGCGCTGGACTGAAGCCGGCAGATCCGCAGCAGGTTGGGGCGATCCAGCTCGCGATGGCCCAGACCGACCCCGATCGCCGCGGGCACAAAGGAATGGGGAGGGCTGAAACGATCCGCAAGAACGGCCATCAGCGCCAGACCCGTCGGTGTCGTCAATTCGCCGGGGGGAAGGTCCGCGGGCTGATGCAGCGGAATGGAATGCCGTCGCGCCAGCTCCAGCACCGCTGGCACCGGCACCGGCAGCACGCCGTGGGCTGTGCGCACACTGCCTCGACCTGACGGTGGCGGATTGCAGCTGATGCTGGTGGGCTTGAGATGCTCCAGGGCAGCGCACACCCCGACCACGTCCACCAGCGCATCGATGGCCCCCACCTCATGGAAATGCACCTGCTCAGGCGCCGTGCCGTGGACCGCAGCCTCCGCCTCCGCCAACGCGGTGAACACGGCAAGCACCCGTTGTTGGAGTGATGCCTCCAGGGCGGATGCCTCGATCTGCCGGCGGATCCCGGCCCAGTGGCGGGAGGGNGGTTCACGCTCAAGGCCCAACACCGTGATGCGTTTGCCCCGAAAGCCAGCACTGCGGGCTTCCTCGATCGTGAGCTGGTAGCGACCGGCGAGGCCGAGAGCCGCCAGAGGGGCGTCGATCACGGCGCGATCCACACCGAGATCGATCAATCCGGCCAACAGCATGTCNCCGGCCAATCCGGTCGGGCAGTCGATGTGCAGAGCGCTCATCTCAACCGTTGATTCAGCGACCCAGGCGGGGCGCTGCGGTGAGCAGCTCCCCCACCCGCTGCTCAAGGACGGCTTCACGCTGGCGCAGCTGCTGCTCGATCTCGCGGCGGGCCCGCCGCTGCTCACGCTGGGCTGTGGCCACATCGTGCCCCGACAACCCCCAGAGACGCCCCAGCAGAGCGCGGTCATCCGCCCCACCGCGCGCGGATCCATACACCACGGTTTCGGCCGCGATGCCGGCNTGCAACACGCGACTCCAGCGGCGCAGATCCTCCATCGGCATGCGCACGCTGTCGGGAAGACTGAACTCAGTGGCGCCGCTGCTGCGCAGACCGGCCCTGAGACAGGCCAGGGTCCCCACCATCACCCGTTCCACCGGCAGTTTCTCGTCCTCGGCAATGAGGAGATGCCCCGCTTCGTGGACCGCGATCCGCCGCAGACGCGCCTCGCCACCGGGCAACGCCTCAGCCAGCAGATGGCCACCCATGCCCTGCCAGTTGGCTGCATCAACGCTGAGGGCAACCAGCCCTCCACCCACAAAAACCACGATCCAGGCGGGGGAAAGGCCAAGGACCGGCCCGAACGCCCCAAGCCCGGTGATCGCCGCAACGGCGACACCTGCCCGCAGGACTCCTGTGGATCCCTGGCTTTCAGCCATCAGCTGCCGGCACGGGTGCCGCGCTGGGACACCTGGCTGCGACGGACGGGCTGGCCGCGCCGGGCCGCCTGACCACGACCCGCTTTGGACTTGCCGCCGCGCGTGGGCATCGGCGCCATCACCTCGTAACGCTCAAGGTGGAGCTCCTGGCCCTGCCGACGCACGTCGAGGCTGACGAAATGGCGGAGGTGTTCAAGGGGCAGCTCACCCTTCATCTGAATCTTGAACGGCAGCGGTCTGTTCCCATCACCACGGGGCTGCTGGCGGACCTTCACCACCAGTTCGCCCGTTTCAGGCTTGGTGAAGATCAGCTCACCTCGGATCGAGAAAAAATCGTCTCCTTCGGGGAGGGAATCCTCAGCATCCTGCTGATCGGGGGCGAGGGTGCTGGGTTCCCAGATCCCTGCGATCTGGAGATGCAGGTGGTCGCTTTCACGGCAGCGTGGATACACCACCCAGAGATGGGGCTGATCCATGTCCAGATGGCGGCGCATCAGGGTGAGCACCCGTCCGAGGACGACTGCTTCAAGCTCAACACCATTGGAATCAAACAGAGAACCGCGGGTGAGCTGGTCCTCCTCCTTGGCGCGGTAGGTGCCACGAACGACACCGATGGCCCGGTATTGCAACGGCTCTGTGACCGGGGGGATCGGATGATCGCGCATTGAAGATGAAGGCGGTGACAAAGCCCGCGTGATGACTGTAGCCAGCACCCAGCCAACCCCTCAGAATCGTGGCTCAAGCGACTTCTGCAGATGCCCTGGCGGCGCCTGGCACTGATCGGCCTGAGCTCCGCCGGAGCCGGTTTGCTGATCTGGCTGGCAACAACGCAACGCCTCCCTTGGGCCCCAGGTGATCGTCAACGATCCACCCTGAATCAACAGCCCCTGAATCAACAGCCCCTGAATCAACAGCTCCTGGAACAACTGTCGGCTCAGCCGGGCNGTCAACGCTCCAGCGAGCAGGAGATGGTGCTGCTCAAGCGACTGCTCGCCTTGGGACATCTCCAGNCGGCCCAGCTGCTGATGGAGACCCGCAAAGCCAACTCACCGCTGACGGTGCAGCAGAGGTTGCTGATGGCGAATCTTCAACGCCTGAATGGAGACAACAGCGGAGCCCGAAANGAACTCGACCAGTTGCTGCGCCTGCATCCCAATCATCTGGATGTGCTTGCCTTGCAGGCGTTGATCGATCAACAGGAAGGCCAGGGCAAGCAGGCGCTGCAGAGGCTCGAGCAGCGGTTCAGCAAGGCTCCGGCTGGCCAACGCACGGACCTTGGGCTGCTGGTGGCGGACCTTCAACGGCAATCCGGCAAAGCTGGCACCGCCGCCAATCTCTACAAACAACTGGCTCAAGAATCACCGNCCGATGCGCGGCCCTTGATCGCGCTGGCNATGTTGCGGCGTGACCAGGGAAAGCCTGNAGAGGTCCAGGAACTGCTGCATCAAGCCCGTCAGCGCAAGGGCAGTGATGGGGTGTTGATCGATGATCTCGCCGCCCGATGGGGGGTAACAGCGGCCCGCACCAAGGGGCTGAAACCGGAACCGACTCAAAAAGTACCGACGACTAAGGAGCCGTTGACTCAGGTGATGTCTGGAACGCCTTGAGCGCCTCATCAACGGCATCGGATGGCGGCGTGGCGTCATTCATGGCACCGGACTGACGCAGCCGGTTGATCAGATCCATCGGATTGGTGGCATCCAGGACGGAACCACTGCCCGAACCGTTGTTGTAGAGCTGGCGCTCTTCACGATTCTGGAAAGGAGCTTCAACCTGAGCCCTGGCGGCAGGCGCAACAACGGGAACGATTGCAGCCAGACTGAGCGTGGTGACCGTGAGACGAAGGAGCATCGGCTGCGCCCGGAACGATCTGATGCTAAGCCTCATTTTCCGTGAGGCTTCGTTGTGAAGATCGCTTCCTGGAACGTCAACTCGGTGCGGACCCGCCTGGAGCAGGTGCTCCAGTGGCTGGATCAAGAACAGCCGGACCTGCTGTGTCTGCAGGAAACCAAGGTGGACGACCCGCTGTTTCCCCTCAGCGCATTTGAACAAGCCGGCTGGCAGGTGAATCTCCACGGTCAGAAGGCTTACAACGGTGTCGCGCTGGTGAGCCGTGAGCCACTGGAGGATGTGCGCTTTGGTTTCAGCGGCGAACTGCCTGAGGATTCAGAAGCGGCCGACCTCAGCGAGCAGAAGCGGGTGATCAGCGGGTTGCTGGATGGAGTGAGAGTGCTGAACCTCTACGTGCCGAACGGTTCGGGCCTGAAATCCGAGAAGTACCCCTACAAACTCGCCTGGCTTGGCTGTCTGAAGCGTTATCTCGTCGCGCAGGCTGAGCGGGGGGAACCGCTCTGCATGGTGGGCGACTTCAACATCGCGCTGGAAGCGCGGGACATCCACGATCCGGAGCGACTCACGGGCGGGATCATGGCCAGTGAGCCCGAGCGTGAGGCCCTGCGAGCTGCACTGGACCAGCGCTTGCAGGATGTGTTCCGGGTCTTCGAACCCGATACCGGCCACTGGAGTTGGTGGGACTACCGCACGGGTGCCTGGGACAGGGATCGCGGCTGGCGCATCGATCACATCTATCTCAGTGACGATCTCCTGGAACTGGCCCGCAGCTGCACGATTCACAAGCATGTTCGCGGCAACACACAACCCAGCGACCACGCCCCCGTGAGCGTGGATCTGGACTGGCCACCGGCGGAGGAGATGGAGGAGCTGGACGACCGATTCGCATAGCTCTTCCGTTGGCTCCTCAGTACAACTCAACCCCGGTCGGCAGTCGCACCGAGCGCTTGGCCGACTCCCCGCAGGTGCGAGGGGTGGGCAGAACCTTGCCTGGATTGGCGCGCTGATCGGGATCAAAGGCACCACGCAGCAGCGCCATGGTCTCCAGATCCTGTTCCTCGAACATCCAGTCGAGGTAGCAGCGCTTGTCCGCGCCGATGCCGTGCTCTCCGCTGATGCTTCCACCGGCATCGAGACAGACCCTGAGGATCGCCGCGCCCAGGTCTTTCACCCGCCGTTCCGCGTCGGGCTCTGCAGCGGAATAAAGGATCANCGGATGCAGGTTGCCATCACCGGCATGAAACACATTGGCCACGGGCAACCCATGCTCACGGCTGAGCCGCTCGATCGCCGCGAGCACTGTCGGCAAGCTGCTGCGGGGCACCACCCCGTCCTGGACGTAATAGGTGGGGGTGATCTTGCCCACCGCCGAGAAGGCGGATTTTCGTCCCTTCCAGAGCACCGCACACTCACTCGGATCCTCAGCGCGTCGCAGGCCGCGCGCTCCGGCCTCCCGGCAGAGGTGTTCCGCCCGTTCAGCAGAGGCCTGAACCTCAGCCTCCTGACCATCCATCTCGATCAGCAACACCGCAGCGGCATCCCGCGGGTACTCGTCGTATCCGAAGAAATCGTTGACCGCATTGATGGTGACGTTGTCCATGATCTCCATCCCCGCCGGCAGCAGACCGCTTGCGGTGACGGACCGCACCGCCTCACCGGCGGCTTCCATCGTGGCGAAATCCGCCAACAGCACGTTCACACACTCCGGAGCCCGCAACAGGCGAAGCGTGATCGCCGTGGCGATGCCGAGCGTGCCTTCGCTGCCGATGAAGGCACCGCGCAGATCCAGTTCCGGCGCCTCCGCCAGTCCACCACCGAGCTGGGTCACCGTGCCGTCCGGCAACACCACCTCCAGTCCGAGCACGTGATTGCTTGTGACGCCGTACTTCAGACAGTGCACCCCGCCTGAGTTCTCAGCCACATTGCCGCCGATGCTGCAGATCACCTGACTGGAGGGATCCGGCGCGTAATAAAAGCCCTCGCCAGCCACAGCGCGGGTCACCCAGCTGTTGATCACCCCCGGCTGCACGGTGATGCGGTGATTGGCCAGATCCACGTTCAGCACCTGTCGCATCCGACTGGTGACCACAAGCAGGGCCTCCTGGTCCACCAATGCCCCGCCGGAGAGTCCGGTGCCGCTGCCACGAGCCACAAAGGGCACCCCGCGCGACGCACAACAGCGCAGCACCGCTGCCACCTGGTCGGTGGTCTCCGGCAGCACGGCCAACGGCGGGCTGTGCCGCTCAAGCGTCAATCCATCACAGTCGTAACTGAGCAGTTCCTGACGCTTCGCAACCACCGCCCTGGCGGGCAGCAACCGGCGCAGATCCCTTTCCAGCACTGACCAGTCGTGGGGCACACCCGCAACACAAGTGATGTCACGCTAAGCAGCACCGTTGGGTCTTGAAACACAGTCCGCTCGCAACGGGCCGTTCTTGGGTCAGGATGTTGCACGGTTTGCAACTGCCCTTTGGCGTCGGTCTCCGTGACAACTACCGCGTTGAACACCAGCCGCTCCCAGGCCATCTTTGACGCTGCTCAGGCTCTGATGCCCGGCGGGGTGAGCTCGCCGGTGCGCGCGTTTAAGTCTGTGGGCGGTCAACCGATCGTGTTCGACCGGGTCAAAGGGCCTTACGCCTGGGATGTGGATGGGAACAAATACATCGATTACATCGGCAGCTGGGGCCCGGCCATCTGTGGCCATGCCCATCCGGAAGTGATCAGTGCCCTGCAGGAGGCGATCGAGAAGGGAACCAGCTTCGGTGCCCCCTGCGCCCTGGAGAACACCCTCGCGGAGATGGTGATCGACGCGGTCCCCAGCGTTGAGATGGTCCGCTTTGTGAACAGCGGCACCGAGGCCTGCATGGCTGTTCTACGGCTGATGCGGGCCTACACCGGTCGCGACAAGGTGATCAAGTTCGAGGGTTGTTATCACGGCCACGCCGACATGTTTCTGGTGAAGGCCGGATCCGGTGTGGCCACGCTCGGACTGCCGGATTCCCCTGGCGTCCCGCGCAGCACCACCGCGAACACGCTCACAGCTCCCTACAACGACCTTGAGTCGGTGAAGCAGCTGTTTGCAGAGAATCCGGATGCCATTGCCGGGGTGATCCTTGAACCGATCGTCGGCAACGCCGGATTCATCCAACCGGAACCCGGCTTTCTTGAGGGATTGCGGGAACTCACCAAAGAGAACGGCGCCCTGCTGGTGTTCGACGAAGTGATGACGGGCTTCCGCATCAGCTACGGCGGAGCGCAGGCCCATTTCGGGGTCACCCCGGATCTGACGACGATGGGCAAGGTGATCGGNGGNGGNCTCCCTGTGGGTGCCTACGGCGGCCGGGCCGAGATCATGTCAATGGTGGCNCCAGCGGGTCCGATGTATCAGGCCGGNACCCTCAGCGGCAACCCGCTGGCCATGACGGCNGGCATCNAGACCCTGGAACTGCTCAAGCAACCCGGCAGCTACGAGAAGCTCGCCGCCACGACGGAAACCCTGATCAACGGCATCAAGGACGCAGCCAAGGACGCCGGCCTGCCGATCACCGGCGGCAGCGTCAGCGCCATGTTCGGTTTCTTCCTCTGCGAAGGCCCCGTCCGCAATTTCGAGGAAGCCAAAGCCACCGACAGCGAGCGGTTCGGCAAGGTGCATCGCGCCATGCTTGAGCGCGGCGTCTATCTGGCACCGAGCGCCTTTGAAGCGGGTTTCACGTCCCTGGCCCACTCGTCTGCGGATATCGAAACCACCCTCCAGGCGTTCCGGGAGAGTTTCGCGGCGGTCGCCTGAGTCCGGCCGACCACGATGTTGCCCCTGCTGGCCGCTTCACCACCATCACCACCGCCACTGGAGTGCACCATCGGCAAGGTGACAAGCCGCTGGACCCCCAAACCGATTCAATCGGTGAGGGTGCTCGATGGCATGCAGTTCACGGTTTTGCCCGGTCCACCGCTGAAGATCGAGCCGCGGTTTGTGATTGACAGCCGTCTGACCCTTCTGGCCAAGGAACAGTCCCCCCCCGTTGTGACCAGGCAATCCAACGGAGAGCTTCTCTACAGCTGGGCGTTTGAAGCACCGCTGGGCATGGTGGCGACGGATGCGAATGATCCGGGCTCAGCCCGCCCCGCCCTGGCACAGGTGGAGGGTCGCCTCACCCTGAGAGCGGATCGAGGATTCACGTTGCTGAACCTGACCAAGATCAAAGCGGAAAGCGGCGCTGCCACGCTCACCCGGCTTCAGGAGAGCGCCACAGGAACCTGCCGTGAGCAACGCTGAACAGCTGCTGAGCGCCGCCCGGGATGCCGCACGGAACGCCCATTGCCCCTACTCGAACTTTCATGTGGGCGCGGCCGTGCGCTGCAGCGATGGCACGGTGGTGACCGGATGCAATGTGGAGAACGCCAGTTACGGGCTCACGATCTGCGCCGAACGGGTGGCCCTGTTCAGCTGTGTGGCCCAGGGACTGACCCCGGTGGAGCTGGCCGTGAGCTGCGTGGATGCCCTGGAGGCTGCGCCGAGGGAATCCAGGATGCCCTGCGGAGCCTGCCGCCAGGTGATGCAGGAACTGATGCCGGGCCAGGCGGAGATCCACATCGACGGCGTCGGTGCACGACGGCTGGCTGAGTTGCTACCGGATGCGTTTTCGCTGGGCGCTGAAGAGAATTCTCCATAAGGTTTGGACAAGGAGATTCAAGTGACCTGATGAACTGGCGACTGCTGCCCGGAATGATCGTGCTGATCGCCTCTCCCTGCCTGGCGCAAACGGATGACGAGGCCTCTGAACGGTGCCTCAACGCAGCGGATTACAAGGGCTGCATGGAGTACCACAACAGCAAAGACTCCAGCTCAACCAACCAGGACAAAGTGGATGTGGAGGTGACTGCACCGAGCGACCACAACTACCGGGCCAGCTCCGTCCGCCAACAAAAGATCAGGGGGGCCTACGGCCGTTATCTCACATTC
>PAEP01000018.1 GCA_002700765.1 Synechococcus sp. MED850 | reverse complement strand
CTCACAAGGTTTTCTTTAATTTATATTCAAAATGAAACACGCCCTGTAGGCCTCGAACCTACGACATCAGGTTTTGGAGACCTGCGTTCTACCAACTGAACTAACGGCGCAAGGCGATGACCCCTCAGCCAACGCAATGTTGGCAACTGATTGAACGAGGTCGAAACCTCAGCGATCGAAGCGCTGCTTCACGCGGGTGGCCTTGCCCACCCGTTCCCGCAGATAAAAAAGCTTCGCCCTGCGCACTTTACCGCGCCGTTCAACTTTGATCGAGGCCACCTGGGGGCTGTGAAGCATGAACACCCGTTCCACGCCGATGCCCTGGAAAATGCGGCGCACCGTGATGGTTTCGTTCAAGCCCCCGTGGCGCTTGGAAATCACAACGCCTTCGTAGGGCTGAACGCGCTCTTTGTTTCCCTCGCTGATGCGCACACCAACCTTGACCGTGTCGCCCACGTAAATATCGGGTAACTCGCTTTTCAGCTGCTCGCTTTCGAACGCCTTGATCAGATCTGCAGCGCTCAGTTTGCGGCCGGCCTTGGCGGCTGGAGCTGCTGCCACTGCGGTCTGCGCGACCGGTTCAGCCGCTTCAACGGATTGCTCCTCCGTCACCGTTGTGTCCTTGGGGTCGGCTGCCATCCCGTGTTCCGCTTGTTTCGCCAAACAATCAGTGTACCTGTCGACGCCAGCGCTGGATCAGCAATGCAGCCCCACTTCCCAGCATCCAGAGCAGTCCGAGAGCGTTGAGGAGGACAACGGCTGGCTCCAGCTGTGCTCCCAGCCACTCCCCTTCATGGATGACCATCAGCCAGTGAACCTGGTCCCGGGTGAATCCGAACCAATCCCGAGCCAGGCGGTAACTGACGCCGGAACACACCGTGATCAGAAGGGGGAGGATCACCAGGGGCGCCACGCGCCGATGCAGCTCGCGAATCTGCATAAACAAGGGAATCGGCATGCATCCGGTTGGATGAACTTGATAGCGTGCAGATGATTGAAGTGGCCGATGAATCTGTTCGCTGATCTTCTGGCTACAACGCAGGCTTCTTCTCGAGCCACATCGGTTGGTCCGAGCATTCAGAAACGACGCGGTGTTGAGATCAAATCAGCCCGTGAAGTGAAAATCATGCGGCAGGCCAGCGCCATCGTCGCCACGGTGCTGCGCGAGATCATGGCCATGGTTGAGCCCGGGCAGACCACCGGTGACCTCGATGCCTACGCCGAACGGCGCATCCGCGAGATGGGGGCCACCCCGAGCTTCATGGGGTATCACGGCTTCCCAGCCAGCATTTGCGCCAGCATCAACAACGAGGTGGTGCACGGCATTCCCAGCAAAAAGCGCGTGATCCGCAGCGGCGACCTGTTGAAGGTGGACACCGGTGCTTACTTCGACGGCTACCACGGCGATAGCTGCATCACGGTCTGTGTCGGCGAGTCCACCGAAGCCGCTCAAACCCTCAGTCGCGTTGCCAGAGAATCGCTCATGGCTGGCCTTGCCCAGGTGAAGGCCGGCAACACCCTGCTCGATATCGCCGGCGCGGTTGAGGATCACGTGCGAGCCAATGGCTTCAGCGTCGTGGAGGACTACACGGGCCATGGGGTGGGCCGGAACCTGCACGAGGAACCCTCGGTGTTCAACTTCCGCACCACCGAGCTGCCCAACGTGACCCTTCGCCCTGGAATGACCCTGGCGATTGAGCCGATCCTCAACGCCGGAAGCAAGGCTTGCCGAACCCTGAAGGACCGCTGGACGGTCGTCACCCGCGACGGGTCCCTGTCGGCCCAGTGGGAACACACCGTGCTGGTGACCAGCGACGGCTGCGAAATCCTCACCGATCGGGGCGACTGAACAGGCGGCTGTACAGGCGCCGCCCGAGTTCGTTCAACGGCATCAACAGATAGGTCAGCGGATTGGGCGTCACGATGATCAGACGCGATCCCAGGCTGGCCTGACCAAGGATCTGCTTGGCCACGAAGTCAGCGGACATCACCCCGATCGGGTTGAGGTCGGACCGGAACGGGCCCAGAACAAGTTTGCGGATGCACAGGCATTGCCGCTGAGCCTGCGACAGCTGGGCACCACGGAGGCTGACGAGCTGTCCGATCAACCGTTTGCTCAGTTCATAGACGGGGCTGACCGCGGGCTGTATCTCCGCCTCCGAGGTGTTCACCCAGAGTTCCCGCGGCTGCTCGCGGGGAGCGTCCGCTGCGATGCGTTCGTAGCGCTGCATCAGTCGCCAGCTGCTCAGGGCGTTGATCTCGAGAGCCTGATTCACGGTCTCGGGATCCTGGTCTCCCTGGGGATTGAATCCGTGGTTGATCACCAGGATGTCCACCTCGATCAGGCAGGGGTCCAGGCGTTCTTCCTCGCCGCACTGCCAGCGGACCCAGCGATCGGGACCTTGCGGACCACCCCCGCTCGGCACCGGCCTGTGGGTGAGACCAATCACCTCCGCTCCCCGCTGCCGCAAGGCTCGGCTCAAGGCGGTTCCAAGACTGCCGCCAGCGCCGGTGATGGCGATGCGACGACCATGCCAGGGGCCTGATGGGGACGGTTGCTGGGCCATGGTCCCAGCTTGCGGCATCCTTGGGGCCTCCCTGACCTCAGCGGTGTGGCGCCCCTTTCCGAAGCCGCTCTTCAGGCCCTTTTTGCGCCTTATTGCGGCGGTCTGTCCCGGGCGTCAGACCTGATGGGTGCTCTGCAGCTGTTGCAACGGGGATCGCTGCAGGGACGTCGAGCGGTGGAAGGCAGTGCTGGACACCGCTACAGCATCCGTTGGGAGGAGGCTCGCTCCCCCCTGGAGCCGGTTGCGTGCAGCCTGCGCTTCGACAACCATGCCGATCTGCTCTACGACTTTCAGCTTCAGACCCATCAGCTGGTGAGCTGGCTGATGGATTGCAGCGAGCCGGCTGATGGTGACCTGGATCTGCCGGATGCCTTCTGGCACTGGTTGCTGCTCGGTGAGGATCCAAGCGCCTGAACCGGTCCCTGGCCTCTGTACCCCTAGATTCCTGGCCTGAGGACGCCCCTGCCGCCGATGGGAACGACCCTGCTGATCGGATCCTGCGAACCCTTCAGCGGCAAATCCGCACTGGTTCTTGGTATTGCCCAGCAACTGATCCAGTCCGGCCTGCCCTTTCGCTTCGGTAAACCCCTTGCCACGAGCCTGGACTGGGATCCCAACAAGGGCCCCCTGCCGCGTCCTCTGATCGATGACGACGTCCGCTTTGTCGGAGACACCCTGGGGATGGCTCCGGATCGTCTGATCCCCTCCCTGCATCTGTTGTCTCCGACCACTGCGACGCAACGCCTGGGTGGTGGTCAGCTCGATGCGGGGGAGGGATTCACCACCTTGCAGGAACAGTCGGCTGCCAGCGATGGGGTCACCCTGCTGGAGTGCGCCGGAACCCTTCAGGAAGGCCTGCTGTATGGGCTGAGCCTGCCGCAGCTGGCGGAGGGCCTTGAAGCCAGCGTGGTGCTGGTGCATCTGTGGCAGGACAGCTGCAGCGTTGATGCGCTTCTGGCCGCCAAGCAGACGCTGGGGGATCGACTCGTCGGGGTTGTGTTGAACGCTGTCACCCCTGATGAGGTGGAAAGCCTGGAACGCCAGGTGGTGCCGGCCCTCGAGAATCTTGGCCTCTCGGTGTTCGGGGTGATGCCCCGATCGCCGCTGCTTCGCAGCGTCACGGTCGGTGAACTGGTCCGGCGCTTGAACGCGCGGGTGATCTGCTGCCCGGAGCGGGAGGAGCTGTTGGTGGAAACGCTGAGCATCGGTGCCATGAACGTGAACTCCGCGATGGAGTTCTTCCGCCGGCGGCGCAACATGGCTGTGGTGACAGGGGCCGATCGCACCGATATTCAGTTGGCGGCCCTCGAGGCCTCAACCCAGTGCCTGATTCTCACCGGAGCTGGTGAGCCGCTGCCGCAGCTGATCAGTCGCGCCGAGGAACTCGACGTCCCACTGCTGAAGGTCGAGCACGACACCCTGGCGACGGTGGAGGTGATTGAGCAGGCGTTCGGTCACGTGCGTCTGCATGAGGCGGTCAAAGCCACCTATGCCTTCCGACTGGTGGAGGAGCACTGTCAGCTGCAGCGGCTGTTTGAGGCTCTTGATCTGCCTGTGAAGAGCGGATGAACGCTGCTAGTTTCCTGTGACAACTAGAGGGTTGTCCTTGGGTCAGTCTCTGGATCTCCCTGCATTGGATCGTGTTGACACCCTTGCTCAGGAGCTCGCTCTCCTGCAGGACAAGGGGAAACGACGGATCGCCATTCTGGGAAGCCGCCATGTTCCCGTTGTGGCGATTCACCTGATCGAACTGGTGGCACGCTCCCTTTTGCAGGAGGGGCATTCCATGATCACGTCGGGGTCGCAGGGCGTGAATGCCGCTGTGATTCGCGGTTGCCTGGAGGTCGATGCCTCCAAGCTCACCGTGCTGCTGCCCCAAAGCCTCGATCGGCAGCCTGTCGAGATCCGCGATCTTCTCGAACGGGTTCTGCATCTGATTGAGAAGCCCGAACAGGATGATCTGCCCCTGCCGATGGCCAGCAGCCTCTGCAATCAGGAGATCATCAACCGCTGTGATCAGTTGATCTGTCTGGCCTTCCACGACAGCGAAACGCTGCTGGCCAGCGCACGAACCGCCGAGGATATGGGCAAGGTGGTGAGCCTGCTCTATTTCGACTGAGGCATCACCTGCAGGTGGGTTCCGTCCCGCCCCATCACGAGCACCTGTTCATCCCGGTGGAGTGGGATCTCCGGATCCAGAGAGACGGCTG
This sequence comes from Synechococcus sp. MED850, assembly GCA_002700765.1. Next base: position 5,060 of record PAEP01000018.1, on the reverse strand, counting down.
CCCAGCTCTGCCCATGCCAGCGCACCCGGCCCGATCCACCGGCAGGAATCGCTTCGATCACGCGGGCGTGGTCGTCCTGAAGGTGTTGTCCGGAGATGGCTGGATTGCGGTGGGCTCCCCAGCGGCTGACGCCTGCTGTTCCCAGCAGCGTCAGCCCTACAAACAGTCCGACCTGAAGCAGCGGAGGAACGCTGATCAGGGCGGTCAGCACCGAGAGCACCAGCCCAGCGCAGGCGGCGAGCATCAGTCCGTCGAAGTTGATGCTCGTCAATTCCAGGGCAAGAAGCAGCAGGGCGCTCACCAGCCAGATCAAAGATATCCAGGTCACGGTTTGCGCCAACCGATGCACATCGAGCTAAATCTGATCAACGAAAACCTTTCCGGTGATTCTGTGGCTTCAATCTTCTGGATTTCTACCATCTGTGAAGTTGCACGTCACGGATATGGAAGCACTGGCATTGCCGGCGCTCGTCGTTTTGCTGGCCCTGGGCAGTGGCAGCGTCAAAATCACCAGCGGTGGTCGTTCCCGGTTGGTGGAACGCCTTGGTAAGTACGACCGTGAGATGCAACCTGGCTTGTCATTTGTGCTTCCAGTTGTTGAAAAAGTGGTGAGTTATGAATCTTTGAAAGAACGCGTTCTTGATATTCCTCCACAGCAGTGCATCACCCGGGACAATGTGTCCATCCAGGTGGATGCTGTTGTGTATTGGCAGCTGCTTGAGCATTCCCGGGCTTACTACGCAGTTGACGATCTTCAGGCCGCCATGGTCAATCTCGTGCTTACTCAGATTCGTGCCGAGATGGGCAAGTTGGTCTTGGATCAGACCTTCACGACACGCACGGAAGTCAATGAATTACTGCTCAGGGAATTGGATGAAGCCACGGATCCCTGGGGTGTGAAGGTGACCCGGGTTGAGATGCGCGACATCCTTCCCTCCCCTGGCGTCAAGCAGGCCATGGAGGCCCAGATGACGGCGGAACGGGAGAAGCGGGCCGCGATTCTGCGTTCGGAGGGGGAGAAGGAATCCCAGCTCAACGAGGCCCGAGGAAAGGCGGAAGCACTGGTTCTGGACGCCAAGGCTCAGCAGGAGGCCCTGTTGTTGGATGCCGAGGCCAAGGCCAAGCAGCAGAAACTGCTCTCGCAAGCCAAAGCAGAAGCCGCCCTTGAAATCGCCAGTGCTCTTGAATCCAACCCGAAGGCGGACGAGGCGATGCGCCTGCTTCTGGCCAAGGATTGGATGGCGATGGGGCAACAGATGGCGGACGCACCATCAGGGAGTGTGCTGATGGTGGATCCCCAGTCACCAGCGTCCTTGATCGCTGCGTTGAAACAGTTCCAGCAGGGTCAGGGTTGATCGGATCNAAGCGAGATCAAAGACCAACGATCTGGTGAGAGAACGAAACGAGATCTGNGCGAAGANAATGTGCNTNNAACAATCGANTGTTCGAACCGTTGTTTTGGCTCAGGTTTTGAAGGCCAACCGTTGAACGCATTGTTGTATTTGCGTGCGGAGGAAATGGCGAATGTGAGCCTGGATGTTGGCGTTTCGCTTGCCAGTAACCCATCTCAGACGGCTTCAACCNTTGAGCAATGCCTTGAGCCCCTCGCTGTAAAGGATGCCGCTGCAGATCAGGCCGGAGGCCCAGCAGAGGCCGCGAACNGGGGGGATGTTGCCCACGTAGGCGCCGATGTAGGCCAGGCGCAGGGCGGGGTGAGCAAAGGCGGCCACCACGGCCGTGCTGGGTAGGGGGCCGTTGTGCAGAACGGCCACCACCGCCAGCAGCGCAGCTGGCGCATGCAGGGTGAATGCTTCAAAGCTGTTCTGATGGGCCCAGCTGGCGCGTTTGCCCCAGGCGGGGAAGCGCTCGAACATCGCCCGCGGCGCCGCCATGTCCTCCATCTGGAAGTTGGCGGCGGAGCGGGCCGCGCCGAGGGGAAGGATGCTTGCCACCACTGTCCCGCCGGAGAGCACGAGGGACCAGGCGTAAGGAGCGGCGTCCGTCGCGGTGAACAGCTGCAGCAGCGACATGGNGAAGGACTGGAAGCGGCGCCTTTCTAAGCTGAAGCGTTGCGTGAACGCGAGCNATGCCCAGCACGTACTCCTTCGACGTTGTGTCCGATTTCGACCGGCAGGAGCTGGTGAACACCCTGGATCAGGTGCGGCGTGATGTGGGCAACCGCTACGACCTCAAGGATTCGGGCACCGAAATTGAACTGGAAGAGACGGAGCTGGTGATCACCACCGCGAGCGACATGACCCTTCAGGCCGTGGAGGACGTGTTGCGCGCCAAGGCCACCAAGCGGAACCTCTCGTTGAAGATCTTTGATTTCCAGACCCCGGAGAGCGTGGGCGGAAATCGGATCAAGCAGGTGGTGAAGCTGCGCAAGGGGCTCAGCCANGAGATTGCCAAGAAACTGAGTAAATCCGTGCGGGATGAACTGAAGAAGGTGACGGTGGCGATTCAAGGNGAGAGCGTCCGGATCACNGGCAAAAGCAAGGATGATCTGCAGGCGGCGATTCAGCTGGTGAAGAGCAAGGAAGATGATCTGGATGTGCCTCTNCAGTTCGAGAATTACCGNTAGGTGANTGAAACCCTCGGACGAGAGGGAAAACTTGATGAACTTCGATGTTTGTTCTGGTCGTTTTATGTTTTCCAGAACATAAAAACTGTGCTGCTTTTACGTTGGCTCACCCTCGCAGTGCAGCCATGCGGTCCTTCCATGAACGAAAACGCCACAACGANGTCGCCATGGGGCTGTCGTTTGTGGCAGTGGCCCTGTTAGTGCTCGGCTTCATGGGCATGGCCCAGCACCTGGAGCTCACCGCGTTCTGAGCGGAACGTTGCGAATCCANGGCTGTTCTCGAAGCAAGNTCTGATCTCGNTCAGGAGCCGGACGGTGTGTCGGCCCGTCTCCTGTCGATGATCCGGGCCAGTTCCAGCACATAACCCGCTGTGCACCAACGGCCGTGGCTTCTGTTGCGGTTTTCGCNATCCGAGCGGATCTCGGCGGTTTCCGCCATCACCAGATCCAACTCACCCTGCGGCAGGTCATAGAGATCCTGCAATTCGATCTCCCGGGCGAGCAGATGGCTGCGAAACCATTTGCGNGTCTGTTCCTGAGGTGGGATCTCTGAAGGCATCGGGCAGGTTGATCGCGCTTGTGGCATTCTCCGGCCATGCAGCAGCTCTCCTGGCAGCAGTTCGACGATGCCGTGGCGCGTCTGGCGGAACGGTTCGCAAGCGAATCGATCCATGGTGTCTACGGCATCCCACGCGGNGGGCTTTGTCTGGCTGTTGCCCTCAGCCATGCCATGGAGCAGCCGTTTCTGCTCGCGCCTCAGGCCGGCTGCCTTGTGGTGGATGAGGTGTACGAGACGGGCCAGACCCTGGCCGGTGTGCGGCAACAGTGCCCCGATGCCGTCTTTGCGGTGTGGGTGAGCAAGCAACCCCCCGAGTGGTGGGAGGCGGTGGAGGTCACCACCAGCNATGAGTGGATCNTCTTCCCCTGGTCAAACGCAGCGCGCGCCGCGATCGACGAGCAGGAGTACCGCGCGTCCAGAACAATGTCTTGATGGGCCGCCGGATGCCGCAACGCACGATTTATTTGGCATCGCCCTACGGCTTTTCNGAACAGTGGAAGCGGCTGCTGTTGCCTGAATTCATCGCGGCTCTCGAGGGCCTGGGGCTGGAGGNGTGGGNGCCGTTTGCGCGCAATGGCCAGNTGGATCTTGCCGAGCCTGGTTGGGCCTANCGGGTGGCCCAACGGGATCTCCAGGATGTGCGCGACGCTGATGCGTTNTTCGCCATCGTCAACGGAACGCCGCCGGATGAGGGGGTGATGGTGGAACTGGGGGCAGCGATCGCCCTGGGTAAACCCACCTTTTTGTTCCGCGACGACTTCCGCCGTTGCACCGATTCCGAGCAGTACCCGCTCAATCTGATGCTGTTCGCCGGTCTGCCGGCGGAGGGCTGGGAGGACTTCGTGTACACCGGTCTTGAGCAGATCGCTGACCCCGAAAAAGCCATGGCACGCTGGGCGCGCGATGCCTGAAGACCCGGCTCCATGCAGGAGGTTCTGTTCCTGATCAGCCCGTTGCTGGCCCTGGTGGCCTCTGTGCTGGTGATCGCCGTGATCCGCTTTCTGGATGTGCTGGAGCGGGAACCCTGGTGGGCGATTGCGGTGAGCTTCGGGGTTGGTCTGATGACCGTGGTTCCCGCAATCGTGCTCAGCGGGGTGGTCACTCTGTTCTGGACCCAGTGGCTTGGGCCTGATGCCCCCCTGGAGATGTTGTCGGTGGTGGTGACGGCACCTGTGGTGGAGGAGGCGGTGAAAGCGGCCGGTGTGGTGCTGGTGCTGCTGCTGATCCGGCGCGAGATGGATTCGCTTACGGATTTCGTTGTTTATGCCTGCGTGGTGGCAGTGGCGTTTGAGTTCTGCGAGAACACGCTCTACCTCTGGTCACGCCTGGCCACGCCGGAGGGGTCGGCCCTGGCCTGGCTGGCGGAATTCAACGCCCGCACGATTGCTTCGGCGGGCATGCATGCGGTGTTCTCGGCCTGGATCGGTTTCGCCCTTTGGTGTTTCGTGCGGGCCCGCGGAATGACGCGCTGGCTGGCGTCTGCCGGTGGATTCCTCCTGGCGATCCTGCTGCATGGCTTGAACAACCTCGGCGCCTGGATGAGCGGCGTCGGTGATCCCGCCACGATCACGGTGGTGAACCATGCCGGAACCTCCGTTGGCGTGATCAGCAACATCGTGGAGATGGCGCTGTTCCTGGCCTTGATCGGCTCGGCGGTGTTCGAAGACCTGCACGTGCTGGCGGAATTCGGACTGGCGTTGCAGCAGCGTCTGCAACCGTTCGGTGAACAGCAGCGCGATGTGGCGATGCAGCGCTTGCATGCCTTCCTCAATCCTTTTCATCACCTGCTGGCCCACAACCGATTCACCTGGCGGATCACACCACTGGCGAAGCAATCACCGGTGGGCCGTGCCGAATACGCCCGCTTTGCCCGGGCGGCGTTGCATCACCGTTCCGGTACGGAGCAAGAACGCAGGG
>PAEP01000017.1 GCA_002700765.1 Synechococcus sp. MED850 | reverse complement strand
AACAGATCAAACCACGTCCGCTCTGCTGGACCCCCAGACCGGACGGTCTGATGGAGCCAACCCTGAACAGCTTCAACTTCAGCGGAATCTGCAGTCGGTATCTGGACAGCAACGGCTATTCCCTTCGAACAGGTGATCGAGACCTCAGCAGCCGATTCAGACTTCGACTGGTCCAGAACGACAACACCCTGCAGTTGCAGGTGATCGATCCCACGCAAGCAGCACCCATCCTGGTCGGAAGGGCGCCCATCCCGGGACGGGACCGAAACGGTTTTGTACGGATCAAACTCGATCGCGACTGGAGGCTGGAACGCCGCGTGTATCAGGGACGCACCCTCAGCCACGTGTACTTTGCGCATCCCGAGCCTGTGAACAGCCTGCTGGCCAAGGCAGGTCGGAGCGGGGAAACAGGCTTCTCCCGACTGGGGGCTCCCCGGGCTCCCGTCAAACCAGCGCCGATGGCGGCTCGAATTGCCTCCCAGAGCAATCGCACACCCGATCGACGTGGTAGCAACGGGCCAATCCGCCTGGATGTGATTCCCTACCGACCCTGAACCGAATCAAACTAACTGGCACTGTGACGGTTGACAGAGTGCCTTGCTGGCACTTCCTGCTTGAAACGATTGGCTTAGGTTTCATTTGTGTGAGGAGTGCTGACCGCCTCTTCAGGGTCGAAACAAGGACAGACTCCTGAATGCGTTCCATCCATAAAACCCTGCCTTCGGCGGGGTTTTTTATTGGCTTGGTTCCAACAAAAAAGGGTCCCTTGCAAGCAAGGAACCCTGTGACCAGAACAACGAAAAAAGCGAGCGGAGGCATCGGTCCCGGGGGACCAACCCGCCAATCACTTGAGGGTGACTTTGCCGCCCACTTCTTCGATTTCCTTCTTGAGAGCCTCGGCCTCCTCTTTGGAGATGCCTTCCTTGACAGCCTTCGGAGCAGCCTCGACCAGCGCCTTGGCATCGCCAAGGCCCAGACCTGTGGCGTTACGGACTGCCTTGAGCACTTTGATCTTGGCGGAAGCATCAAAGCTTTCGAGAATGACGTCGAATTCCGTCTTCTCTTCAGCGGCCTCGCCACCATCGCCACCACCAGCAGCGCCAGGGGCAGCCATCACCACACCCGCCGAAGCGGCAGCGGAGACACCGAAAGCCTCTTCGATCTGCTTGACCAGCTCGGAAGCTTCAAGCAGAGAAAGCGATTTCAGTGATTCGAGAATTTCGTCGGTTTTTGCAGACATGGTTGTGAGTGAAGAAGCAACAGATCAGTGAAACCAGTGATGTCGGCAGAGAGCGCTCAGCTGTCGCCACCTTCGGCGTGCTGCTTGAGCGCCCGCGCGATGCCGGAGGGAACCTCGTTGATGCCGACAGCGACCTTGGTGGCCACGGCATTGATCGCACCAGCAATCTGCGCCATAAGAACCTCCTTGGAGGGGAGGTCACCGATGGCTTTGATCTCGTCCTGAGACAGGAGCTTGCCTTCGAAGAGGCCGCCTTTGGTCTCGGATTTCTTGGTGTCCTTCTGGAAAGCCTGGACGGCTTTCACGCCAGCACCGACATCGCCCTTGATCAGGACAAAGGCATTGGTGCCGGTCAGCAGGGAATCGAGGTTGGCCCAGGAGCTGTCACCATCAATGGCACGGCGCATCAAGGTGTTTTTGGTCACCTTGCAAATGCCGTTGCCGGCCCGCAGACGATCCCGCAGGTCGGACATTTCCTTGATGGAAAGGCCCTTGTAATCAAGAACCAGCGCCAGTTCGGCTTCGGCGAGGAGCTCTTTGAGCTCTCCGACGATCTGCTGCTTGCTCTCCAGCGTGCGGCCCATAGGGATTGGATCGGATCGAGGGGGAACAAGCGGGGCACACGGCCGATCGAGTCTTCACAACGAAGACGAGGCCGCGTGCCGATCCAATCCTTTTCGGGAAAATCGTGTCGCGTCTGCCTCGGCAGGAGTTACATCAAAGGACTGAACGCAATGTCAGTCCAAGACAACCTGCTGTCTCTGGCCGGGCGCGTGCCCGTATTGGCTTTCGCCAACTTCAAACATTACAGGAGTGGCTGAATCAGCCGTCCTGAGCAATGTCCTGAAGAGCGGAATAATCCACCTGCACCGAGGGACCCATGGTGGAGGTCACATACAACGACTTCCAATAACGCCCCTTGGCGCCACTGGGCTTGTTGCGATCGATGGTCTCCTGCAGAGTTTTGAGGTTCTCCAGAAGTGCTTCAGCACTGAAGCTGGCCTTACCGAAACGCACGTGGACGATGCCGGTGCGGTCCGCCCGGAATTCCAGCTTTCCTGCCTTGAATTCCTTGATCGCAGCGGCAAGGTCGGTGGTCACCGTCCCAGCCTTGGGATTGGGCATCAGACCGCGAGGACCAAGCACCCGTCCGAGCTTCGCCACCTTGGGCATCATGTCCGGAGTGGCGATCAACAGGTCGAAATTCATCTCGCCCTTGCTGATCGTTTCCACCAACTCCTCTTCACCAGCCAGTTCAGCGCCAGCGGCTTTTGCTTCAGCCACCTTTTCACCGCGCGTCACCACAGCGATGCGCACCGACTGTCCGGTGCCATTGGGGAGCGCAACGGTGGTCCGCAACTGCTGATCGGTGTACTTCGGATCGATGCCGAGACGCACATGGACCTCCATCGTCTCGTCGAATTTGGCGTTGGCGTTGTCCTTGACCAGGGCAATCGCCTCGAGGGGTGGATACGACCGATCCTCGATTTTGCCGGCCAAGCTGGCCAGCCGTTTTGAAATTTTGGGCATAGCAGATGTGGGGTGCGAACGACATCGTTGATGTCTCCCCCGGTGAGGTTTCAGAGGATGAGATGACGACTGAAGATTCAGTCGCTGATGGCAACGCCCATGTTGCGAGCGGTGCCCTCGATGATCCGCATGGCGGAGTCAACACTGGTGCAATTGAGGTCGGGGAGCTTGGTCTTGGCGATCTCCTCGAGCTGGGCCCGACTGATCGATCCGACATTGCCCTTGGCGGACTCACCAGCACCCTTCTGGATGCCAGCGGCTTTTGTGATCAACACCGACGCCGGTGGCGTCTTGGTGATGAAGGTGAAGCTGCGGTCCTCATAGACCGAAATCTCCACCGGAATCACATAGCCAGCCTTGTCCTGCGTGCGGGCGTTGTACTCCTTGCAGAACATCATGATGTTCACCCCGTGCTGACCGAGGGCAGGACCCACCGGCGGCGCAGGGTTGGCTTTGCCGGCCTGCAGGGCCAGCTTGATGACTGCTGTGATTTTCTTGGCCATCGACTGGGGGGTTTCAACAGCTGCGGATTCGCCAGGCCCTCAGGCCTGGCGCGGCAGGGGGGAACACCACCCATGTGGCCGCCCTCCGCAGGGAGACGGCCGCCGCCTAATCAGTTCTGTTTGCTGATCTGGGAGAACTCCAGCTCAACCGGCGTCTCCCGACCGAAGATCGAAAGCAGCGCCTTGAGCTTGTTGCGCTCACCGGAGACTTCGATCACCTCACCCTGGAAATCCTTGAACGGACCAGCGGTGACAAGGATCTGATCCCCCTCGGTGAGATCCACCTTGACCACCGTCTTCTTCTCAGCAGCGCGCTTGAAGATGCGATCCACTTCCGCCCGACTCAACGGCCTTGGCTTGATGTGCCCTCGGGCCTTACCCGTGGCACGCCGATCCTCTGCACCAACGAAATTGATCACATTCGGGGTGCTGCGGACGGCCATCATCGTGTCCTCATCGAGCACCATCCGAACCAGCACGTACCCGGGGAACACCTTCTCCTCGGTGGATTGACGCGTGCCGTCCTTCTTTAATTTGACCGCCGGCGTTTGGGGGATCTCGATCTCGAGAATTCTGTTGCTCACGCCAAGGGTGACGGCGCGCTGCTCAAGGGTGGCTTTGACCTTCTTCTCGCAACTTGAAGCCACCTGAACCGCGTACCAGCGTGCGATGGCCGTGTTGGCGCCCTGCATCGACTGAAGCGTGCCCTCCTCACCGTCGTTGGGAGCGGGCAGATCAAGGATTTCGGCAGAGGGGGCCTCGACTGGAGACTCCGTTGTTGTCAGCTCTTCAGACACGGGAAGGATGGCTCAAATCAGCGGAACACCTGAGACGAGGCCCACCCGAAGAAACGACTCACAGCGGCGATGGTGGCAGCCGAAAGGCTGACCATCAGAATCACGGCGACTGATTCGCTGAACAGCTGCTGGCGGCTGGGCCAGACCACTAATTTCAGCTCCTCGAGCGTGGCAGCCAGAAAGCCGCCCTGTCGAGTCGTTTCAGTACCGGACTCGGCACCTGTTGTCGTGGTGTCCTCGGACGTTGGGCTGGTCACTGGGCTTTGACCGGAGGTTGACTTGCTGCTGAACAGCGGCACGTCAAACAATCACCTTACCGGACGCCCTACAGGTGAGGGTCTGGATCAAAAATCAGCGGTGCGTCCAGCGACGCCCCGGCTCGCACCTTGACACCGCGAACGCCACTGAACCGCTCCTCGAGCAACTCCGTGGCCAACGGATTCTCAAGCTGACGACGCAAGACTCGCCTCAGAGGCCTAGCGCCGTATTCCGGCTCATATCCCTGCCGGGCCAGCCGATCGACAACATCATCATCCACCTGCAGGGCGAGACCCTGCTCCGCCAGAAGCGCCGCCAGGTCCGCCAGCTGCAGACGCACGATCCGCTCAAGATCTGACACCTCCAAGGGCCTGAACCGGATCACCTCATCGATGCGATTGAGAAATTCAGGGCGAAACTGGCTGGCCAGCGCTGCATCCACCTGCTCCTGCAGCTGGTCATCGTCCGAGGACTCCGAACGGGCATGGTCGAGGATCTGACGACTGGCCAGATTGCTCGTCATCACCACAACGGTGTGACGGAAATCAACCGTGCGCCCCTGGGAATCGGTGAGGCGTCCGTCATCCAGGACTTGCAGCAGCAGATTGAAGACGTCGGGGTGAGCTTTCTCCACTTCATCGAGGAGCAGCACCGCGTAGGGGCGGCGACGCACAGCCTCCGTGAGCTGTCCCCCCTCCTCGTAACCCACGTATCCCGGGGGGGCTCCGATCAACCGCGCCACGGCATTGCGCTCCATGAATTCGCTCATGTCCAGGCGGACCAGAGCCTCCTCCTCATCGAAGAGTGAGGCGGCCAGGGCCTTCGCCAGCTCTGTTTTGCCCACACCCGTTGGACCGAGGAACAGGAAGGAACCGACGGGGCGACGGGGATCCTTCATGCCGGCGCGGGCGCGTCGGATCGCTGCAGCCACCACGGCCACCGCAGGTGCCTGACCGATGACCCGCTCTGCCAAATGGGATTCCAGTGTCAGCAGTTTGCGCCGCTCCCCGGCCATCAACCGCTGCACGGGAATCCCCGTCCAGCGGGCGACGAGATCGGCGATATCGCCCGCCTCAACCTGCTCACGCAGCAGGGCCGAACCATCCGCCTGGGCTTGCGCCTGCGTGGCCTCCAGCTGCTCACGCCGCTGCTGCACCGTGTGCAGCTGGTCGTACTGAAGTCGAGCCGCTTCCTCGAGGTTGCCCTGGCGCTCCGCTTCAGCGATGGCATGACGTAGATCCTCATCCTGCTGCAGGAGCTGGCCGAGTTCATCCAGCTGGGCTCGCTCCTCCTGCCAACGGCGGCGAAGGTCGTCGAGACGGCCGGAGGCCTCCAACCTGTTGCTCTGCAGCTGAATCCGCTCGGACTCCGGCGCACGTTCCGCCGAGAGCAGGGCGAGTTCAACGCGCCGCAGCTCCGCCTCGGCCTCCTCCACCACCTGAGGCTTCGAGGTCACATCCATCTTCAGCTGTGCTGCAGCCTCATCGATCAGATCAATCGCCTTGTCCGGCAGACAGCGATCACTGATGTAACGATCGGCCAGCCGGTTCGCCGTCTCAATCGCCTCATCGGTGATCGAGACGCCGTGGTGCAACTCGTAGCGCTCTTTTAAGCCACGCAGAATCTCCAGGCTCAGCGGGAGATCCGGCTCACGGATCAGCACCTGTTGAAAGCGGCGATTCAGGGCAGGATCTTTTTCAACGGTGCGCCGATAGTCCTCCGGCGTGGTGGCTCCGATGCAACGCAGATCGCCGCGCGCCAAGGCGGGTTTCAGCAAGCTGCCGGCATCGGTGCTGCTGCGTTCACTGCCGACCATCGTGTGCAGTTCATCGATGAACAGCACAACCCCGGAATCGGACCCACTCACCTCCTCCAGAACGGCCCTCAATCGCTCCTCAAACTGACCGCGAAACTTGGCACCGGCGATCAGGGCACCGAGATCAAGGGCCACCAGGCGCAGCCCCTGCAGCGAATCCGGCACCTCCCCGGACACAATGCGCTGGGCCAGCAGCTCGGCAATCGCGGTTTTGCCGACCCCTGGCGCTCCGATCAGCACCGGGTTGTTCTTGCTGCGGCGCGACAGCACCTTGATCAGGTTGCGAATCTCCCCATCTCTGCCGATNACGGGATCCAGGCGCCCGGCTTCCGCCTCGGCCGTGAGATCGCGGCCATAGGTTTCCAAGGCCGNCGGCGGCTGCTCTGGCGTTGAAGCANTGGACNCTGGGGGCANCGGTTCACGCTTCACNGCAACGACCGGGACTTGGGGGACCGTGGCTGGGGGGACCGGAACTTGAGCGACCGGCGCTTGGGTTATGGCGTCCGGGGGGTCAACTGGAGCCATCGATCGCACCATGGATGCCCCTTGATCAGCCTCAATNCGAGGCGAGGGTCGCTGCAGGGCCGCTTCCAACCGCTCAGGAGACAAACCGAAACCCGCAAACAGATCAGCGCCGACNCGTTGATCCCGACCCATCGCGATCAACACATGGGGAACCTCGATCAACCGNGACCCTGCACGCTGACGGGCGCGGTCNGCATCCTCAAGCAACTCCTCAAGGGCCTCGCCAATGAACAGATCATCCCCACGGCCTGAGGGCTGATCAGCCAGCACATCCTCAAGACGATCCAGGAGTTGTTCAGAACGCAGCGGCAAGGGATCGATCCAGATGCGGCATGCGGGATCGCTGAAGACCACCTGGATGAGATGTTCAACATCCAGCTGTCCGTGCCTCCAGCGCCGGGCAAGATCCTGTCCATCGAGCAGAAGATCCCAGGCCTCATCACTGAAGCGGTCCGGTTCGTGGGTGAGGCTTCCCTGGGAAGGGACCGGTCCGCGTGTTGTTGATGCCATCCCGCTCAGGAGGCTGAGCGTGTGGACAGTTCAATCAGCTCGATCTTGTAGCCATCTGGATCTTCGACGAAGGCAATCACCGTGGTCCCGTGCTTCATCGGACCGGGTTCGCGCACCACGCGTCCCCCCTTCTCCGCGATGCCCGCACAGGTGGTGGTGATGTCATCCACGCCCAGGGCGATGTGTCCGTANCCNTCTCCAANGCTGTAACTCGGCGTATCCCAGTTGTGGGTGAGTTCCAGAACCGTGTGGTTTTGCTCATCGCCATAACCNACGAAAGCAAGCGTGAATCGTCCGCTTGGGTACTCCTTACGACGCAGAAGCTGCATCCCCAGAACTTCGGTGTAGAAGGCCAATGAACGCTCCAGATCACCAACCCGGAGCATGGTGTGCAGCATTCTCATGAACGACGCNCGGCCCTNAGAGAACACACCCATTCTGACGGGGTGCCGCCAGTCACACGGCACGGGCAGGGGGCGACCCATAAGATCCCCAGGTTTACCCACGTCCAACGTGATCGATTCCCTCGACCTCGTCATCGACACCATCGTGGCCCGGGAGGTACTGGACTCCCGCGGCAATCCGACGGTCGAAGCTGAGGTGTTGCTCGAGGGCGGAGCCATGGGCCGTGCCATCGTTCCAAGCGGGGCCAGCACTGGCGCTCATGAAGCCCACGAGCTGCGCGATGGCGGCGATCGCTACATGGGCAAAGGCGTCAGCCAGGCCGTCACGCATATCGAAGAGCGCATTGCACCCGCCCTCTGCGGTTTATCCGCCCTTGATCAGGCCGCTGTGGATGCCGCCATGCTCGAACTGGACGGCAGCGACAACAAATCAAGCCTGGGCGCCAACGCGATTCTGGCCGTGAGTATGGCCACCGCTCGTGCGGCGGCCAATGGTCTGGGAATTCCGCTGTACCGCTATCTGGGCGGACCGATGGCCAACCTGCTGCCGGTGCCCTTGATGAACGTGATCAACGGTGGCGCCCATGCCGCGAACAGCCTGGATTTCCAGGAGTTCATGCTCGTGCCCCATGGCGCNCCCAGCTTCCGGGAAGCGTTGCGCATGGGCACCGAGGTGTTCCACACCCTCAAGGGCTTGCTCAAGGCCAAGGGGATGAGCACNTCGGTTGGCGATGAAGGTGGCTTTGCGCCNGACCTGGGCAACGTCGAAGCCGGAGAGATCCTGGTGGAGGCGATCACCAAGGCCGGCTACAAACCCGGCGAAGAGATTGCGCTNGCGCTGGACGTNGCCAGCAGCGAATTCTTCGAGAACGGACGCTATGCNTTCGACGGGGGCAGTTACGACAGCGCCGAGATGGTGGGNCAGCTGGAGAAACTGGTGGAAACCTTCCCGATCGTCTCGATCGAGGACGGCCTGGCCGAGGACGACTGGGACGGTTGGAAGCTGTTGACCGAGCGGCTCGGCGGCAAGGTGCAGCTGGTGGGCGACGACCTGTTCGTGACCAACACCAAGAGGCTGCAGCAGGGCATCGACAACGCCACCGCCAATTCGATCCTGATCAAGGTGAATCAGATCGGGTCNCTCACCGAAACGCTGCAGGCCATCGATCTGGCAGGTCGCTCCGGCTACACGAGCGTGATCAGCCACCGCAGCGGTGAAACCGAAGACACCACCATCGCCGANCTGNCNGTGGCNACNNGCGCNGGCCANATCAANACCGGTTCNNTNAGCCGCNNNGAACGNNTNGCNAAGTACAACCAGCTGCTTCGCATTGAGGATGAGCTTGGCAACCAGGCGGTTTACGCCGGGGCCGTCGGCCAGGGACCACGGGGCAAGGGCTGAACAGCGATGCAGAACTGATCTAGTGAGATGGATGGACCCCCAAGTCACTGGGTGTTTCCATGCATCACATGCATGGATTGGGGCGGTTATGGATAGTCAATAGTCAGTCAGTCAACGATCGCCGCAATAAGTTGATGAAAATGACAGCGATCTTGTGTGGATCAACTGTTGGTTGAGCCTTGCAATTGATCAAGCCGCTGTTCCCGTTTCAGCTTCACCTGCATCCTGAACCAGCCCAGTCCGACGGGAATTCCGGCAACCACAGGGACAGCAGACCAGAGCGGTTGGGTGCTTGCACCAAGAATGGCAGCTGAAAGGGCCAAACAACCCAGTAACACGGACTGACCAATGGACTGCTGAGCCAAGGTCATTCTGCGGAATTGGCGATCCGATTCACCAAGCCTCACCTGGAGCTGAAGGTCCCCCTGCTCGAGCCGCTCGAGGCTTTCATCCAAGCGCCGGGGAAGGGCAGCAGCACGGGTACCGATCGCACCCACCTGACGTCCCAGCTCATTGAAGAGGTCGTTGGTGCCTGAACCACTGGATGTCATAAGGGGCAGAAGGTAAGGCTTCGCGATGGCAACAAGGCTAAAAGCTGGATCAAGCGTTCGTCCCACTCCCTCAAAGGTGGAGAGCGCGCGCATCACGAAAATCAGCTCAACCGGCAGCCGGAACGGTTGTCCGTAAACAAGGTCATAGAGATCTCCGGAGAGCTTGTCGATCACATTGGCGCTGAACGGTGGCGTCAACGCTTCCTGCAGCATCACCCGAACCAGGCGGCGAACGGGACCAACATCAATGTTTGCGGCGATCACACCCGCCGCCTGCATCTCATCCACCAAACCAGCGGAATCCCGTGCTGCTGCCGCCCGCACCATCGATCCGAGTCGACGGCGCAGGCCGTCGGACAACAACCCCATCATTCCGAAGTCGTAGTAAATCAGGGCTCCATCGCTGGCCACCGCGAGATTTCCTGGGTGGGGGTCGGCGTGAAAAAACCCGTAGCGCACCAGTTGCTGCAGATAACTGGCAGCGCCAATTTCCGCCACGGCACTGGGGTCGATCTGAGCTTCGATCAGAGCCTCTCGATCGTTGATCTTGATCCCCGGCATGTAATCCAGGCAGAGCACCCGACGCGTGCTCAGCTCCCAAATCACTCCAGGGATGCGAATGCGTTCATCATCGAGAAATTGCTGCCGGAAACGCGCTGCGTACTGGGCCTCGACCCGGAAATCGAGCTCTCGCAAAAGCACTCTTCGGCACTCCCTGGCCATCGCAGGCCAATCCCGCCCGCGTCCCCAGTTGGGGTGGCGCTGTAGCACCACAGCCACCTGCTGCATCACGTCCAGATCCAGCCTGAACAGCTGCTCAAGCCCTGGGCGTTGCACCTTGAGGACCACCTGGCGGCCGCTGCGCAGACTGGCGCGATGCACCTGAGCCAGAGAAGCGGCACCGAGAGGATCTGGATCCAGGTCAATCACCTCAGCGCAACGCTGCCCGAGTTCCCGCTCCAGAACGGACTGAACACGCTCAAAATCGAACGCAGGAACGCTGTCCTGAAGAGCTGCCAGTTCTTCAACCCATCCCGCTGGCAACACATCCGGACGGGCTGACAACAGCTGACCAAGCTTGATGAAAGCGGAACCCAGCTGAAGCAGTTGCTGCGTCAGCCAATGGGCTCGCTGCCTCTGACGGCCCTGTTGCCTCTCAGGAGTACAGCCGCCTCGATAGGTCCAGGCCTGGGCATCCCACCACAGCAACAGCAACAGGGTGAGGACTGTTCTCCAGATGTTCAACGCCCGCACGGTCCTGCGCAGAGGGGCCAAACAAGCGGGCAGCGGCATCAGGACCGTGCCTCGAGGTCACGGCTGAGATCCGCCACCGAGGCGCGAAGCCTGTCGATCAACATCTGTGCTGTCTCCTGCCGAGGTGGTTCAGAAGACGGCGGCGGAGTCGATGTGGGCTGATCCGACTCAGCCTCACCCCGCTGCAGCCGTTGCGCTTCCGCCATCACCTCATCCTGAAACATTTGCCACTCCTGGCGGATCCGCTCTGGCGCGTCCTGAGCCAGGACGGCCAGCTCAGCAGCAACATCTGCCAAACCATGGCCAAAACGAGCCCCAAGGCGATTCACCGTCGCGCGGAGCATTGCTTCTGGGGAACCCATCGGCCAGAGGAGTACAGAGGTGACTGTGGCAGATCCAGACGGCGATCAGGGTTCGATCGGGGGCGGATTGACCGGTACGAAGAAATCAGCGGGAGCTGCGACCTCAGGCGGCGTGTCCACAGCAGCGGCTGGTTCGATCTCTGGAGGCAAGCTCGATTCCAGCAGTGGCTCAGAGGCCTGAGGCGTTGGTTCCGGGGCAGGCTCAATCTCCGGCAGAGAGGGTTGTGTCCACTGCGGCTGCAGCGCCACCGGGCGGGGCGCGATCACAGCCTGAAGCTCCTGCTCCGCCCGTCTGGCCTCCTCAGCTTTGCGCTCAGCCTCCTCTTTCGCTTTGCGTTCGGCTTCCCGCTTCGCCTCCATCGCTGCCACATCAACCTGGATTCCCTCGGCTTGCTGACCGTGCAGATCACGCAGTGCCTGGAGGGATTCGCCCGGGAATGCAACTGCTGCGAACGATTCGGGCGAAGGCGTTTCAGCGTTGCTTTGGACCGTCAAGGTTCGCTGGGTGATGCCGAATCCGAGCGAGAAGCAACAACCGGCCACTAAGGGACCCACCCAGAACCTTGGCCGCTTCTTTTGAGTGTCCTGCTGGGATTGGTCGGATGGATGGTCGCTGCTCGTCATCGGTCCTATCCCAGAACAGTCCCTTAATCTTGCCAGGAATTTTCAGGAGACGTATTCGTCAAGTGAACTGGAGAGCCGCAGCATGCCGCGGGGCTCTTCAAGCAAGATCAAGTCAGGACGAAAGTTCGACAACTTTTGATCGGAAGTGAACTGATCTGGCTCACGTTGTGTAATCGGCGTTGATGCGCACGTACTGATCGGACAAATCACATCCCCAGGCACAGGAAGCGCCAGGTCCGTCGCCAAGATTCAAGCGAATCTGAACACAATCACTTTTGAGATAGTCGCCCTCTTCTGCTTTTTTGCGGAGATAGGCACTCGCTGCCTCACGATCAAAAGCAACGGGTTGGCCACCCTCCATCAATTGATGATCGCCAATCCACAACGCCACTGAATCCAGAGAGAACGGAACNCCTGCGCGTCCCGCCGCTGCCACGATCCTTCCCCAATTGGGATCGCGTCCATGCACGGCAGTTTTGACAAGCGACGATCCACAAATGGTGCGCGCCACTCGTAACGCTTCCGCTTCATCGGTCAAGCCAGCCACCTGAACTTCGATCAAACAGGTCGCCCCCTCACCATCACGGGCGATCGAGCGGGCCAGATGTTGCATCACCGCAGTCAGACCTTCCTCCAGGGCCGCGTGGTGCTCAGTGGGCAGAGGAGCNCCGGCTGAAAACGCCAGCACGGTGTCGTTGGTGCTGGTGTCACCGTCCACCGTGATCGCGTTGAAGGAGCGTTGCACGGCCCGTTTCACCATCGCCTGCCACAGCGCAGGCTCCAGCCCGGCATCACAGCTCACAAAGGCGAGCATCGTCGCCATGTCGGGGTGGATCATCCCCGAGCCCTTGGCCATTCCGCCGATGCGCACACGGCGGCCATCCAGATCGGCCTCCAGGGCGACCTGTTTGTCCACGAGATCGGTGGTGAGGATCGCTTCAGCAGCCGCTGGACCTCCACCCTCGGAAAGCGCTGACAACAGAGGCCCCAAGCCTTGAAGCAGCGTTGCCATCGGAATCGGAACACCGATCACACCGGTGGAACAGATCAGGATNCGTTCGTCCTGCTCGCCCAGCAGATCAGCCAGGGATGCGGTCGCCCGCAGGCTGTCCACAAGCCCTCGATCGCCCGTACAGGCATTCGCCTGTCCGGAGTTGATCAGCACTGCCCGCGCCCGGCCTGCCGTGGATTCAAGCCGCTCAGCGCACAGATCCACACAGGCGGCCCGCACACAGGAAGTGGTGAATGCCCCAGCACACACAGCATCCTGTGGAGCCAGCAGAAGCGCCAGGTCAGCGCGACCTGAGGCTTTCAGCCCCGCCGTGATCCCTGCTGCCTGAAATCCCTGCGGCGCCGTCACGCCGCCGTTGCAGAACCGCCAGGGAGAAGGTGTTGCGTCCCGCAACGTCGAACAATGGGAATTGGTNTCCATCCTCCCCTGCCCCATGCAGCGGCAACGCCGGATCGGTCTNACTGGCGGCATTGCCAGCGGCAAGAGCAGTGTGGGCCGGCTGCTGGNAGCGGGAGGGTGGCCTGTCCTGGATGCCGACCGGTATTCCCGCGAAGCCCTTGCGCCTGGAACGACCGCCACCCGACAGGTGATCGATCATTTCGGACCCATCGTGAAAGCGGGACAACACACCGAACAGCTGGATCGGACGGCCCTCGGACGCCTCGTGTTCTCTGACGCATCCGCACGGTCCTGGCTGGAGCAGTTGATTCACCCCATCGTTCAGACGCGCATGAGCGCCGACCTGGATCAGCTGTCCACAGCGCCGATCGTGGTGCTGATGATTCCGCTCCTGTTCGAAGTGGGACTCACAGGGCTCTGCAGTGAGGTGTGGTTGGTGGACTGCGAGGAATCACAACAGCTTGAAAGGCTGATGCTTCGGAACGGTCTCAGCGAAGCGGATGCCCGAGCCCGGCTGGCCGCGCAATGGCCAATGGCGGAGAAACGGCAACGTGCTGATCTGATCATTGACAACCGGGGCTCGCCAGAGGAGCTGAGCAAGAACGTCGAACAGCTGATGTTCCAGCCTTTGACTAACAATCAAGCAGCGGAACAACCACCCGTCTGATCAGTAAGGTTCATGNATCGCGCACCCAAGTGATGACCCAGGCTTTCCGCGAAGAACATGACAGCCTTGGCCCTGTTGAGGTGCCAGCCGAGNGGTTGTGGGGAGCACAAACACAACGGTCGTTGAAATACTTCAGCATCGGCGATGATCGGATGCCCAAAGAAATGATCACGGCCTATGCAATTGTCAAAAAGGCGGCCGCAATCTGCAACCAATCATCGGGACGACTGGACAAGGAGAAAGCCGATCTAATCATTGATGTATGCAATGAACTCCTAGCNGGAGAGCATCAAGAGGAATTTCCACTGTTTGTATGGATGACTGGCAGCGGGACGCAATTCAACATGAACATGAATGAAGTGATCTCAAACCGCTGTTGCCAGATCACCGGGACATCACTGGGCAGCAAAACGCCCGTGCATCCCAATGATCACGTGAACATGTCGCAGTCCACCAACGACAGCTTTCCCACAGCCATGAACATTGCTGTCGCCTTAACAACAACACATGACCTATTACCCACACTATCCGAGCTCAAAGTTTCACTTGAAGCCAAAGCCCGTCAATGGAATGGAATTGTCAAAATCGGTCGAACCCATCTGCAAGACGCCACCCCCCTGACACTTGGCCAGGAAATGTCCGGCTACGCAGCATTGATCAACGACAACATCACNCGCATCAACAATGCATTAACNGGAGTNATGCGACTGTGTCTNGGTGGTACAGCTGTGGGGACAGGAATCAATGTCTATCAGGGATTTGCCGAGCAAGTTGCCGCAGAAATCTCTACATTGACAGGTTTGAANTTCACAACAGCNCCCAACAAATTCGCAGCCCAGGGATCCCATGATGATCTCGCCTGGATCAGCGGNAGTTTGCGAACACTCGCGGGCTCATTGTTGAAAATTGCCGATGATCTTCGCCTGCTGTCGTGCGGACCACGCAGTGGCCTGAATGAACTCAAGCTTCCCAGCAATGAGCCAGGGTCCTCGATCATGCCTGGCAAAGTGAACCCAACCCAGTGCGAAGCACTCACCATGGTNGCCATGCAGGTGATCGCCAATGATCATGCTGTAGGCATGGGATGCTCAGGCGGTCATCTCGAGATGAACGCGTACAAGCCGCTGATCATTTTCAACATCATCAAATCACTTCGCANCCTCACCGATGGCTGCAATAATTTNCGACGCTTTCTTGTCGAGGGCATGCAAGCGAACGAGCAACAGATTCAACGACATCTAGAGCACTCACTCATGCTGGTCACTGCATTAACGCCTGTGATTGGTTACGAGNANGCATCAACAATTGCCCATCATGCTCTGGAGCATGATTTAACCTTGAAGGAGGCTGCACTATCACTGAAGCTGGTGTCTGAAGTTGAGTTTGATCGTGTGGTCGATCCAATCAAGATGGTCCATCCGGACTTGACTTAATCTGATCTTGATTGATGACGGCCGAAGGCATTCCGAATTGTTCAGCAAGACGATTCAACAACCACCACAATCATACATAAGGGATGATTGAACTTCTGGCACCCCGAAAAAGAATGAACGCCAGTAAAATGATTACACATGAACAAACAAATCAACTCCAAGATCAGCTAGATCCTCTTGACTGANGCCCAAAAGAAGAATACTTGCNCTGGATGAAGCNATAACAACAGCNCCTTNCTCATCNCCNNCGATCTCAACAACGTCGCTTTCCCTGTAAGCGATTTGATCACCTTGTTTGATATTGAAATCAAGAACAACATCTTGGCCCTTAGAGATCCGGAAAACATCTGCTCCCTTTCCACCGNTCAAAACATCAANCCCCTTAGCGCCGAACAGATAGTCATCNCCNCTTGCGCCNTACAGGGAATCGTCACCAAGACTTCCCAGCAACACATCATCCCCTCCCCGCCCTCTCAAGACATCAGACCCCTTCTTNCCNCGGATGAGATCCGAGCGACGTCCACCCTTGATCACATCAGCTTTNTTTGTACCTGCGAAAGACATCTTCGTTACAGGCATTAAATATTTNTTCGGNGTCTGATCGCAACTCAACNGGCTCNCCGCCTCTTGCCAGCCCCTCTCATCAACGAGGCATTGATAGTCCTCGACATCAAATATTTTTTCAGCCAGGTAGCTGTATCTATTCGGNAGAGCATCAATNGTCTCAACAAGAAAATTATTAGCATCTTCAGGCAANTCNCCAGGCAAATGATACTCAATGAAGGCCATCAATGGCACGATTGTTTCAGCAACATCCTCTGAAGAAGGATNTTTAAAAGCATANTCTGACATCCAGAAAGGCGCATCGTTTGCAACAGCCTCGTTCCACATCTCATCCCCATAGACCAAATGATCAANNGCAGCATGAGCCACTTCATGCGCAACAAACTCCTCCAGGTAAGGNTCTTNCTCATCACCCAAATGATCAGACATATCCCAGACAGATTGATCGTCGAGAACTATGTTACTAACATCATCAATACCAGTGTAATACCCCCCGAATCCGTTCATAACTGCAAACTCATAATCATATTGATCATCAACCGGCCTTCTCAGNGAATNGGGCAAGCCAAAAAACGTCTTAGCAACTGCATCCGCAATCGCAAACCTGTCATATGNACTCGCGGTCGCAACAAAGATTTCAACAAGCGAAGAATCGTTGCCCCGAAAAGAGAATTGATCGACAGCCACCTGCTCCCAAACCCACTTNGATCCGTTCCATCGGTGAACAGTCGTGATTTCATCACGAGAAACNCCTTCAAAGGCAACATTCACATCAACAGTTGGCAACAAGTCCGGAGACGTCCAANCAGTGCCTGGTGTAAAAAAGATCTTTTCATTATTCATTTTATCTAAACAATTATTAATTCATNCTATCCCGAATGAACTCATCTCGCAACACGCAACCACCGATCAATTCCACAACCCAACNCGTGGGAATGCNTCAGCCCTTCAGCCTCTGGCTGAGAATCTGGTTGGCCAATTTGGGATCNGCCTTGCCTCCAGTTTTCTTCATCAACTGACCCACAAAGAATCCCTGAAGCTTGTTCTTGCCACCTCGGAACGCCGCCACTTCGTCAGGATGGGCTGCCAAAAGCTCATCAACGATCGCGGTGATCGCTGCAGGGTCACTGATCATTCCCAGCCCTCGCTCATCAACCATCGCCTTCGGAGAACCACCCTGCTCCAGCAATTCAGGCAAGATCTCCTTNGCNATNTTGCCGCTGATCTTGCCNCCATCGATCAGNTNCACCATTTCNGCAAGCTGCTCNGGNCGGAACGGNAGGGTGGCGTAGCTCAACCGNTTGCTGTTCACGTANGCAGCAAGATCACCGGTGATCCAGTTGGCTGCCAGCTTGGCGTCCGCACCGGCCCCCACCACGGCCTCGAAATAGTCCGCCATNGGTCGNTCATCGGTGAGCACGCGGGCGTCGTATTGCGACAAGCCCAGGTCGTCGGCGTAGCGATGGCGTTTNGCCGCCGGCAATTCAGGCAGCTCTGCACGCCAACTCTCGCGTTGATCAGAACTCACTTCAATCGGACCCAGATCTGGGTCGGGGAAATAGCGGTAATCGCTGGCCCCCTCCTTGCTGCGCATGCTCTTGGTGAGCTGCTTGCTTTCGTCCCACAAACGCGTCTCCTGAACAATCCGTTCACCGGCTTCGATCGCCTTCACCTGGCGCTTGATCTCGTAATCACAGGCTTTCTGAATCGCGGAGAAGGAGTTCATGTTCTTGATCTCCACCTTGGTGCCGAAGGGTGCATCCGGTCCACGACGCACCGAGATGTTCACATCGCAACGGAGTGATCCCTCCTGCATGTTTCCNTCACTCACGCCCAAATAACGCATGATCCGACGAATCTCGGAGGCATATTCAGCGGCTTCTCGNCCCGTGCGCAGATCCGGCTTGCTGACGATCTCCGCNAGGGCAACTCCAGCGCGGTTGTAATCCACCAGGGAATGGGTGGAACCAGCCAAGCGATCGCTTCCGGCGTGCACAAGTTTGCCGGCGTCCTCTTCCATATGAAGACGCTCAATGCCAATTGTTTTGAGGTAGGTCTCTTTCCCTTTCTCAGCCACCTCAACTTCAATCCAACCCTCTTCCGCAATNGGCTCGTCGTATTGAGAGATCTGATAGTTCTTCGGGAGGTCGGGATAAAAATATTGTTTGCGATCAAATTTGCTGTGCTCGGCGATGTTGAGGTTCAACGCCATCGCCGCTTTCACGGCGTACTCAAGAACCTTCTCATTCAGCACCGGAAGGGTACCTGGCATGCCACACACAACCGGGTCGATGTGGGTGTTGGGGTCATCGCCAAAGGCCGTNGAAGCCGCCGTGAAGATCTTGCTGTCGGTCCCGAGCTGCACGTGAGTCTCCAGACCAATAACGGCTTCCCAATCGGGTTGTGCTGTTGCCGCCATGGACGCATGGTGAGTACCGATGCTGGGATCCTATGGAACCAATGGGACCTTCAACAGCCGGGCCGGATCTGCTGCGATGAATGCATCCAAGCAATCAGAGGTGTTGGTGCTTGGCGGAGGTCTCATGGGCCTCGCCATCGCCCACCAGCTGGCGCGCCGCGGTCGCCNAGTTCACGTGATCAGCCGCAGAAGGAATGAAGCAGCGGGTTTTGTGGCCGCCGGCATGCTGGCTCCCCATGCTGAGGGTCTCTCCGGCCCCCTGCTTGAACTGGGGCAGATCAGCCTCCAACTGATTCCAAGTTGGGTGGCTCAGATCGAACTGGACGGTGGGTTGGCCTGCGGGCTGCGCTCCTGCGGAATCATTGTTCCNTTCAAGGATGCCAACGAACGAGCGNGCTACCCCACGGCGCNTTTGGGCGAATCACTGAATCGCAGCCAACTGGAACAGGAATTGCCAGGCATCGGTTCCGCCTGGCAAGCGGGCCTGCTGTTTGACCAGGACGGGCAGATCGATAACCGCAGGCAANTGATGCGAGCACTGGAGAAAGCCTGCACATCACTCGGCGTGCAGTTCATGGAGGGGGCCGAGGTGAACGATCTGCAGTGCGACGGAACAGGTGCACTGGAAGGAATCCGTGTACGCACGGCCGTCGGAGAGTCCAAGACCNTTCCCACCCATGAAGCGGTGCTNTGCTGCGGAGCCTGGAGTCGTCAGCTGGTCGACGGCTTGCCTGTCTTTCCCGTCAAAGGTCAGATGCTGTCGCTGCAAGCACCAAGAGCAGCGCTCAAGCGTGTGATCTTTGGGCCCGGCACCTATCTCGTGCCTCGGGAAGATGGTCTGGTGGTGGTTGGCGCCACCAGTGAACGNGAGGCCGGCTTCGACGAGGGATTNACACCGGGGGGCCAGAACGAGCTGCAGGCCGGCATCCAATCNCTGCTGCCACAGGCAACGAACTGGCCTCCGATGGAGCGTTGGTGGGGATTTCGCCCCTGCACACCCGATGAATCGCCCCTGCTGGGCCCGAGCCCGGTCCGGGGGCTCTGGCTGGCCACAGGCCATCACCGCAATGGCGTGCTGCTGGCTGCGATCACGGCCCAGCTGCTGAGCGAGATGGTGATGGGAGAAGACACGAAAAGAACCAGCAGAGATCTGCTCCAGCATTTCCGCTGGGATCGTTTCACGAGCGCGCAGCCATGACGTCGATGCCACCCAAAAGAATCAACNAGCGATACACACCAGTCTCAATGCAATCATCTGTTCCAGGGATGACAGAATAGAGAGATCGCAATTCCAGGGGTTCAATCATGATTTATGAAAATGTATTACGCGATCCCGATGCATTTGATTTCACGGTTGAGACCCTTGGCGATCCATCAGTCCCAACCACAACACGAAGAAAGCCTTATATCAAAGAAGACGAAGTCATTGCGTTCTCCAGTCANGCGAAAAACATCTTCCATCAGATNGAACATTGCAAGATCTTCCCAGGTTTCGAGAAAGCAGGGCCACGTGAACTCCTTTTCCATCACCCNAATCATCTCAAAGCAGGAATCATCACCTGCGGAGGTTTATGCCCTGGACTGAACAATGTCATCAAGGGATTGGTCAAAACCCTGCAAGGAGATTATGGAGTCAACANCATCGTTGGCATCCGCTACGGCTATCGGGGCCTCAGTCAGAAATCGCAGCATGCACCAATTGAACTCAACTGCGATCGTGTCGACCATCTCCACACGCAGGGCGGAACGATTCTGGGGTCATCACGCGGCAATCAGGATCCCGGCGAGATGGTGGATCAATTGCTGAGCAATGGAATCGGACTGCTGTTCTGCGTTGGCGGAGACGGGACACTGCGTGGTGCCATGGCGATTGCCAATGAAGTGAATCGACGCAAACTACCCATCGGCATCATTGGAATCCCTAAAACCATCGACAATGATCTCGGCTTTATTGAAAAAACATTTGGTTTTGAGACCTCGGTACAGATTGCCTCAGAGATCATCACGTCTGCACATCAAGAAGCCATGGGCGCCGAAAATGGGATCGGCATTGTCAAGCTNATGGGTCGCGATTCTGGATTCATCGCAGCAACAGCAACACTGGCGAATTCAGTGGTTGACTTCTGCCTGATCCCCGAGATCGAGCTTGAGCTTGATGGCGAGAGGGGACTGATTGAAGCGCTCAAAACACGTCTTTCTCAGAACAGCCATGCTGTGATTGTCGTTGCCGAAGGCGCTGGCCAAGGGTTGTTCGCCAATGCCCCCGAGCGCAAAGATCAATCAGGCAATGTACTCAAAGAAGACATCGGTGTATTTTTACGCGACGAGATCAACAAGCGCCTNCATGCTGAAGGGATCAGCCCAAGCATGAAATATTTGGATCCGAGTTATCACATTCGCAGTGTCCCTGCCATCGCATCGGATGCGGTGTTCTGCCATCTGCTGGCTGAGCATGCTGTCCACGCTGGAATGGCTGGTAAAACCAACATGGTGGTNGGACATTGGAACAACTTCTTCACCCACATTCCGATCAGTCTTGCCACTCAGGAACGTCGCATGGTTGATCTCGACGGAGCCCTCTGGGAAGGAATTCTCAGTGCAACCCAACAGGATGAACTGCTGGGATAAACAACACCAGCGAAACACAAATTGAATTGGTAGGAACCTGGGCTCCACAACGGAGCCCAGGTCGCAGTGAATCAGTCCTCCATGCGCCATCCCTGATCCGATGGGGTCCAGTCNTTGAGCTCATCGGCACCGAACCAGAGACCTATTTCAAACGCAGCGGTTTCCTCCGCATCGGAACCGTGAATCACATTGCGGCCGATGTTGACGGCCAGATCCCCGCGAATCGTTCCAGGCTCAGCCTCCAAAGGCTTGGTGGCGCCGATCAGCTTGCGCGCNCTTGCAATCACGCCATCACCCTCCCAGACCATCGCCACCACAGGTCCCGAGGTGATGAACCCCACCAGACCAGCGAAGAAAGGACGTTCCTTGTGCACGCCGTAATGCTGCTCAGCCAGTTCGCGGCTGGGGGTGATCTGCTTCAGACCAACCAANTTGAAGCCCTTGCGTTCGAAGCGTCCGATGATCTCCCCGACAAGCCCCCTCTGCACCCCATCGGGCTTGATGGCGACGAAGGACCGTTCAACAGCCATGGGAAACGTTTTGAATGCCGAGCCATCGTCAGTGGACGCCCCACCGCTTGGCAAGCAAAGCGTTGACGCATGCCTCTATCTTTCGAACATCTCTNCCCNCAGTCATGGTGCTGACCGGAACGCAACGGTCCTGGTCGGTCGACCGCAGCGCCGAGCTTTACGGACTTGATCGCTGGGGGGATCCCTACTTTTCGATCAACTCCAAAGGGCACGTNGTGGTTCAGCCCCGCGGAGATCGGGGCGGTTCACTGGACCTAGTGGACCTGTTGAAGGGTCTTGAGGCGAGGGATCTGCATCCACCACTGCTGATCCGATTCGACGACATCCTTGAAGATCGTCTGGAACGGCTGCATGCCGCCTTCGAGCGCGCGATTGCTCATTACGACTACGACGGCAGATATCAGGGTGTCTTTCCAATCAAGTGCAACCAGCAGCGTCACGTGGTGGAGCATCTGGTTGAAACCGGAGAACGCTGGAATTTCGGCCTTGAAGCCGGCAGCAAAGCCGAACTCCTGATCGCCCTCTCGTTGACACGCAACCCCAATGCGCTGCTGATCTGTAACGGGTACAAGGATCGCCGCTACATCGAAACGGCGATCCTGGCTCGACGCCTCGGCCACCAACCCGTGGTCGTGATTGAACAGGCTGATGAGGTGGACCGGATCATCGCCGCGAGCCACAACCTTGGTGCGTCTCCGTTCATCGGCATCCGAGCCAAATTGTCAAGCCGCAGCACGGGACGATGGGGAAGCTCGGTGGGTGCACGCGCCAAGTTCGGCCTTGATCTCTCGGAGATGCTTCAGACCGTTCAGCAGTTAGACGCTGTCGGCCTGCTGAAGGATCTGAAACTGCTGCACTTTCACATCGGCAGCCAGATCAACGACATTGCAGTGCTCAAGGACGCCCTGCAGGAAGCCGGACAGATCTACGTCGAACTGACGAGGCTCGGAGCTCCGATGGGGTACCTCGATGTTGGTGGAGGTTTGGGAATCGACTACGACGGAAGCAGGACAGCNTCGTCGGCNTCNACGAACTACTCCCTCCAGAACTACGCCAACGATGTGGTGGCNACCATCCAGGAATGCTGCATGGCGCACGGTGTGCCNATGCCAACCCTGGTGAGCGAAAGCGGTCGTGCCATNGCGAGTCACTTTTCANTGCTGATCTTCAACGTGCTCGGCTGTGGTCGGGCACCGGACATCGAACCACCTGTTGCGGAAGACGACCCGCTACCGGTCCGCAACCTGCGCGTCACCCTTGAGCAGATTCGTGACCTTGAAAGCGGCGAAACCACACGCCTCCAAGAAGCCTGGAACGATGCCATCAAATTCCGAGATGACGCGCTGGCGGCCTTCCGTCTTGGTTATGTCCGCCTCAAGGAGCGCGCCAAGGCGGAGCAGCTGGCTTGGACCTGTGCCAAGGAAATCAGCAGGCGGCTTCCGGACAATGAGCCAATTCATGAAGACTTGCGCGGGCTTCAAAGAGCCTTGGCCTGCACGTATTACGCCAATCTTTCGGTGTTTCGCTCAGCACCTGACACTTGGGCCATCGACCAGCTGTTCCCAATCATGCCAATCCATCGACTTGATGAACAGCCAACAGAACTTGGCCATTTTGCCGATCTCACATGTGATTCAGATGGAAAACTAGCTCNATTCATTGANTCAGGACAGACCAAAAATCTNCTCGAATTACATACACTTCACGAAGGAGAATCATACTTTATNGGCATGTTCNTAGGCGGAGCCTATCAAGAAGTCATGGGTAATCTGCACAATCTTTTTGGCAGCACGAATGCCGTTCATATCCGTCTTAATCCAGGCGGCCGAGGTTACGTCCTTGATCATGTGTTGAAGGGAAACACCAACGCTGATGTTTTAGAAATGATGCAACACAATCCTGAACTTCTCCTCGAACGACTCAGACAAGGTTCGGAGGAGGCCATTCGTCGGGGAACACTGCAGATCGAAGATGCCCAACTTCTCATCAGTCATCTCAAAACGAGTTTGGATCAGATCACCTATCTGGAAGGATGAAACATGTCAAGGAATTGCTACAACGATTTGGCCCTTACTTCACTGCAGTGGTGGTTCTGGTGCTGCTGCGCGGTACAGGGATCGCTCAAACCATTGACCTGCTGATTTATGACCTGATCACCAGTCAACGACCTGCTGCATCCGGACAAGACACGCCAATCACATTGATCGGAATCGAAGAAAGCGATATCAAGAAATTTGGCTGGCCCATCGATGACGGACTGTTTTGCAAGGCCTTCGACCAACTGAATGACACCGGCGTCGCCGTGATCGGCTTTGACATCTATCGGGACCAAGGTGTCGGGGATCAACAGCAATGCCTTCGTGATCGCTTCCGAGACGAACCAAACCTGGTGTCGATCTTCAACGTCGCCGCCAACATCGCTCCAGTTCCAGGCACACCACCTGAGCGGCAGTCCTACAACGATCTCAGCATTGATGCTGACGGAATCCTGCGAAGGGATTTGATCCATGTCACCGGTCAGGACGAAGCGACCGTGTCCTTTNCACTCAGGGTGACGGAGCTCGCCACGGGTGATCGAAGCCTGAGGGATGCGATGAATGCAGGGACTCACCACGATGCCTGGCTGAGTGCAGATGGTGGTGGTTACCACAATGAAGTTGAAGCAGGCCTTGGCATGCAACGTCTGCTGCGGTTCCGAGAGCCCTGGAGCTATCGCCAATACAGCCTGGAAGAGCTTCTGGGAGGGGACATTCCTGCTGCTGAGATCAAAGACCAGATCGTTTTAATCGGCAGCACCGCACCATCNCTNCGCGATCTCTTCCATGTGCCGCACACCCGCTTCCACAAAGGGCAGGAGGTCTTCCAAATTTCAGGTGTCGAAATTCACGCCAACCGAATAGCAACACTGCTGGATCACCGGAATAACACGCTGACCATTGGGTGGAATATGCCGGGATGGGGAAATCTGCTCCTGCTCGTTCTGTCATGTGGTGGCGGCCTTCTGCTGGGCGAAACCGTGCCCTCCATGCGTCGGAGCTTGTTGACCGTCGGCGTCGTGAGCCTTGGCCTTGCTGGAGGACTGAGCATCCTGCTCTGGAATCACATTTGGATCGGACTCACAATGCCTTTAGCCGGTCTGCTGAGCCTGAGCGGTGCTGCGTTGATGCATCGTGGTGCCATGAGCCAACAGCACACTGATCAGATTCGGGAACTGCTGGGCCAAACGACTTCTCCGGCTGTCGCACAGCAACTGTGGGATCAACGCGATGAGCTACTGAGCAATGGACGTTTTGAAGGCCGACAGCTATCGATCACAGCTCTGTTCACAGACACGGTCTCATTCACCTCAGTATCTGAACGACTTTCACCCAGGGAACTCATGAACTGGCTCAACCGAGGGATGGCTGTTTGTGTACCCCCAGTCACCAGCCGTGGCGGAATGATCAATAAATTTACGGGTGATGGAATGCTGGCAGTCTTTGGTGTGCCGATTGCTGGAGATCAATCAGCAGAAGCCAAGGCGGCCCTCGAGGCAGCCATTGAAATCAAGGCTGGTCTTGAAACATTGAACGAAGAGTTACGTCGCGAAGGAGCACCTGAGATGCGCATCCGTCTTGGTATCCATTCCGGCGAAGCACTGGTTGGCTCCATGGGAAGCCAAGAACGGATCGAATACGCCGTGATCGGTGACACTGTGAATTGTGCATCACGACTGGAAAGTCTCGAGAAACACAGGCACAGTGGTGTCTTACGTGTGCTGCTGTCCAGCAACACACTCGCATGGCTACCGGAAGACTTCCGACACTCGCTTCGAATCGATCATTGGGGTTCAATTGTTGTGAAAGGTCGAGATGAACCACTCGATGTGAACGAACTCAAATTCGACAACGAACCGGAAGCTGGTCAGGCCACTGAGGCGTGATGAGATCATCCAATCCAAAGCTTGCGAGGAGTTGGCGCGTGGGCACAGTTTTCCCACATCGTGTTTTTAATTTGTCAACCAATTGATGAAGTGCCTGATCAGAATGCATCTTCTCAACCAACAGCAAGCTAATTGCTGGCGGAGAACTTGTCTGAACAATATCAAAAGACTGACCAGAGCCAGTGGAATCCATGGACGCACAATCAAATACAGATTGCCAAACAATCGGAGCTTCAATAGCATCCAAGGTCAAAAGATTAATTCCCACCGGTTCAGCCTTAAACGTGCGATTCATTCCTTGCCCACCTGCCGCAGGCTTGAAGCTCACCGTTGTTGCGACAGGATTGGCAGACGGCCCCAACACAAAAGCAACATCACGAGATGGAGACAATGCCATCACACTTGATTCGGGAACCAAATGAGCCAGAACACGCGACATGCATTCTCCGCGGGTTCCAGCACTGACACGCCGACCAGGAAATGTACTTCGAGGATCAGCAGAAACAGGTAGATCAGCCAATAAAACGCAACCTACAAGGCTNAAAACAGCCCAAATTGAGCGAAAGGACCGTCCCTTCNACAAGAAGGATTGAATCATCCTTGAGCAAGATACCGCCATGGACTGACAACCTGTNAAATAGATACGTTCACCAGGCATTGGGGATACATCATAACTAGATTGAGAATATTTTACCAAATGTAGACATCATGCGATCCATCAGTCCAGACTCAAATCGTGACTGCTGTTCTGGACTAAACGACTGATGCTCGGCTTCACGAGAAGCGATCACCTTTGCGAATGCATTCATCGCTTCCTGATTGGAGAGGAAAACGGATTTAATCTGAGCCTGACTGATTTCCTGAAGCACAAGATGCGTGGTTGCCTGAACAGAAGCGGTCCGATCAGCATTCGTGAGCGCAGCAATTTCACCAAAAATCATCCCTTTACGTAGACGAGCGATCTCGTGAGAAGCAGAGGAACCACCCAAGCCTTGGAGCATAATTGAACACTCACCATCCAAGATCACATACATTGAATGACCAGGATCACCCGCTCCAAACACTACTTCTCCTTGAAAAAAATTAAGGATCCGATCGTTCATGACAATATACCTGATTTCATCATCAGACAACGATGCAAACAAGTCGACAGCTCTCATCAAGGAGAAACTTTCTTCCCGGATTAATTTATTTTTTTCATGCAGTCTTTTTGCGTTGAGTGCAGCGGTATGAACGTCATACATTGGGTAAGGAAGTGCATAGCCAGACCGATCAAGCGCATACCAAATGGCAGCAAAAATCTGCTTCTGGACAGTTGTTCGATCACGATAATTCGCAATCGAAAATTTAAGAAAATAATNAATCGAATATTCGCCAAAGGATCTTATGAACACCTTGTTTTTAGGAGTTTTCACAATCTTCGGATGAGACTTCAAAACACCTTCGAGCAACTGCAATGCCTGACCTGGAGGCATATCCAACGGCAAACCGACCGCAACCTCAAAGCGATACATACTACGCGAAGGGCGCGAATAGTTAATGATCGTGCCAGTATCAATTAGCGAATTAGGTATGACAACAAGACAATCATCGACATCATCGTACAAATAAGTACTATTCCAAGAAACATTCTGTACAAGGCCTTTGTGATCGTTAATCTTCACCCAGTCGCCAACGGAGAATTGCCGTTCTACTTGAACTGAAAGTGCGGAAGAGATATTACTAATCTGGGAGGCAGATCCAGGGCCAAGAATGAAAGCCAAGCCTCCAAGAATTGCTGCTGAACCAAGAGTTGTCAGAACACCCCTACTGTTCAACTCTGCTGCAATGATAACAACTGCAGANACAAAAAAAGCAATATTTTTAAGTATTTTTGCTGGCTCATTCTTGTCAGGGCTCGCATATTTTGCAATAANCCAGACAGCATCGAGCACCAATTCAACCAAGCCGAAATAAAGAGAAATTTCAGCAACAAGGTTGGCCCAGCTAATGATATCCTGACTGAAGGACATCCCAACAAACAGTCGTCCCAGAATAGCTGCCGTAAGAGAAACCCTGAAAAACAACATTCCAGGGATAAAGTGGCCATACTTCATCGCTGCGTTAGAGCGAACACGCCCTAACGCAATTGTGAGTAGCCAGAGAAGTATGAGCGCGAAAGAGGGCATTACACAATCCGCGGCAAAACCCAAAAGAAAATCATTTAAATCATATCCAACCTTGATGATTCCTGCCAGATGACTTAAGCATTATGCAACCAATATCAGCAGAGCGACCCAAACCAGCTTGCAGAACAAATGCAGAGATTGATCCAACAAAAGCGAATAACGCAACCGACACTTCCCATAATCAATTAAGAAATGTGCAACGACCTCTGCAAGACCAAGTAAGGGAACACCAGTCAAAACAGCCACAAAGAATCCATGCGTCGCTGTATGGGCAATGAGCCACCAGCGCCAGTCCATGGTGACATCCATGCCGGGACACTTTTCTACCGCCATCTTGTCACCTTGCAGTGGGTAATCTGCAAAAAAATGACCGAGGCTCAGAAGAATCACAAGATCGAGTGGGTGATGAAAAGAAACTAGTGGCCCCATCAATAGAATCGTTATCCCAATTCAAGTATTTTATGGCGTATCAGCAGAATGACTTCTGTTTCAAAGATTTCTCATATCATTCACCGTGCCGCTCAGACATACCTCTCGCCTTCGTCAGGATCCTGAAGCAAGATCACAGACGTGAAACCATTGGTGATCGATACAATTAAACATAACTTAGAACAGACCATAGGTCGACTGTCATGACTTCACCCTTACTCGAGTTACTTGTCGCCATCATCGTCGTTAGCCTCTTACTAGGGGTGATGCGCTTCTGTCAACGTCGTGGTTATGCCTCTCCGCCATTACGACTGCCTTTGATCGCAGCACTTCTTTCTCCATTTTTTGATTTTGTTGGATTCATTCTTCCAGACTTCCTGAGAACCAATCAAACGCAACAGTACTTGCAAGCAGCAGACGAATTAATTGTTTACCTTGCTGCAGCCCAATTAGCAAGCTGGCTTGTTTTCCAGTTTCCAGCAGACATAAATATCGTCAAACCAACCGCCAAAATAATTCGCGATCTCAGCTTTTTTATTGCATCAATTATCATTACAATTATCGTTGTTCAAAATAATTTTTCAATCAATCTGGTTGGCCTTGCTGCAACATCCGCAGTACTGACTGCTGTCATTGGCCTAGCCGCTCAAGAGACGCTGAAAAATTTATTTGCAGGAGTATCTCTCGAACTTGACTCACCATTCCAAGTAGGCGATTGGATTAAAATTGATAACATCTCTGGAGTGATAATATCCNTAAGATTAATGACAACGAGAATCAAAACAATCACTGGCGACACAGTCATTATCCCCAACAGCAAGATCTGCAATCAAGAACTCACACGAATCAGAAAAGGCACGCCCGCTGGCCAAGTTATCGACATCGGGCTGGATTATTCGTTACCACCACATCGCGCCATTCATTTAATTACTTCTGTTTTGAGAAGACATTTGATGATCCTTGAAAACCCAGAGCCCTACGTCAAGCTCGACCATTTTGCCGATAGCGCCATCATCTACAAAATATACATTTGGCAAAAAAATCCCTCCGAAAGCATCCGCCTTCGCAGCGAGGTGCTTGAGCATTTGTGGTACACAATTCACCGTGATGGTCAAACAGTACCATTTCCAGTAACAGAAGTTATTTTCAAAGAAAAAGCAAATACGCCACAATTGACAAAGAAATCTTTAAACGAAAATCTTGAATCGATTAAAAACTTGGAATACTTCAGACAATTCGAGACTCCAATGCTTGAAAAGCTTCTTGATGAATCCTCTTTCCACAACTACGGTGCTGGGGAAACGGTCATCGAAGAAGGCCAGACGGGAGATAGCCTTTACGTGTTAATCGAAGGATGCCTACAAGCCTTTAAAGCAGATCCTCAAAACCACACGGAGCGCTTGCTGAACACGCTGAAACCTGTTGCCATCGTTGGAGAAATGGCATTCCATACCGGTCAGCCGCGCTCGGCAACCATCCGCTGCTTGGACGTCAGCACGCTGTTGGAAATCAAGCGGTCATCAATGGTCCAGTTAATCCAGGCAGATCCATCGCTGCTCGAGAAAATTGGAACACTGATCAGCGAACGTCAAGCTCAGTTGGTCCAAGTAGAGCACGTCAATCATCCAATCAAAGAAAATCTGATCATTGCAATGATGAAGGAAATATTCCTCAAATCAGAGGATGATTAATACGTCTTTCCTCACTCAATCATTCTTCTCTTCCGCAAGAGCCTCATAACCATTCAAGGCAACATCCATCCTGATCATCCCAACAGGCTTTCGCCCAAACTCTGACGCGCCAGAACCAGCGCCTGAGGGAGTGCCGCTCCATCGCGGCCTCCTGCCTGGGCCAAATTCGGACGGCCGCCACCGCCACCGCCGCACTGTTTGGCAATAGCGCCGATGAACTTGCCGGCCTGGAGCTTNGCGGCAATCACCTGCTTGCCGAAGGCCGCCACCANGATCACCTTGCCTAGGTCCGCCGGATCCGGCAAACCACCGAGCACAACAGCCGCGCCATCCCCCAGCTGGTCCACCAGGCTCTGGGCTGCTCCCTGCAGGCCGGCACCATCAACTCCATCGAGGCGTTCCACCAGCAGCTGGAAGCCACCCACGGCTTCGGCCTTGGCGGACAGAGCACCGGCCTTGGCCACCGCCAGTTCCGCCTGTGCTGCCGCCAGCGCCTTGCCGGTGGCTTTGAGCTCCTCCTGCAAAGCCGTAACACGATCAACGATTTCAGCGGGCTGGGCCTTGAAGCGATCCCCCAGCTGCTTCACCACCGCATCACGCTCGTTCAGATACGCAAGCACAGCCGGACCAGCCACAGCCTCGATCCGGCGAATGCCTGCGGCGACGCCACTTTCCGCCACAATTTTGAACAGGCCGATTTCAGCGGTGTTGGCCACATGGGTGCCGCCACAGAGCTCCATCGACACACCGGGAACATCCACGACGCGCACCACATCGGCGTATTTCTCGCCGAACATCGCCACGGCCCCGGCCGCCTTGGCCTGATCGATCGCCATCTCCTGCACCTGCAGTGAATGGGCCTCGTTGATCCAGCCGTTGATCAGGGATTCGACCTGCACCAACTGCTCCGCCGTTACGGCCTTAGGGCAATGGAAGTCGAAGCGCAGTCGATCGAAATCCACCAGGGAACCGGCCTGGCCGATCCCTGGATCCACCACCTGCTTCAGCGCAGCTTGGAGAAGGTGGGTGGCGGTGTGATTCGCCTGGGCCCGGCGCCGGCAGGTGCGATCCACCTGCGCTTTGACGGTGTCACCCAAGCTGAGCTCACCGCGTTCCACCCGGCCGGCATGGACAAACACATCCCGGCTGCGGCTCACTGACGCAATCCGCACGATCAGATCAGTGCCGGCCAGCACCCCGCGATCGCCCACCTGGCCGCCGCCTTCTCCATAAAACGGCGTGGTGTCGAGCACCACCTGAACCGCATCACCCGCCTTGGCGGTGGTGGCTGGTTCGCCATTCACCACCAGCGCCTGCACGCAGGACGATTGATCGAGGGCCTCGTACCCCTTGAAACAGGTGGAAGCCTGATCCGTCACCACCTGATCAATCGCATCCTGCAGCGTGAGATCAATGCTCACCGCTGCGGCCTTGGCCCGCTGACGCTGTTCCTCCATCGCCGCTTCAAACCCGTCGAGGTCGACAGCGATGCCATGCTCCTCA
>PAEP01000016.1 GCA_002700765.1 Synechococcus sp. MED850 | reverse complement strand
AGGAAATTTCGTTGCCATTAGAGGGAAAGGTCAGTGAGGTCAGCCGACCACAAGAATGTGGGCGTGGAAGAAGGCCCACGTGGTCGCAATTCCGCCCAGGAGGTAGTGGGCGACACCCACGGCACGGCCCTGGATGATGGACAGCGCACGGGGCTGGATGGCAGGTGCCACCTTCAGCTTGTTGTGAGCCCAGACGATGGACTCGATCAGTTCTTGCCAGTAGCCGCGGCCGCTGAACAGGAACATCAGGCTGAAGGCCCAGATGAAGTGGGCACCAAGGAACATCAGGCCATAGGCGCTGGTGTTGGAGCCGTAGCTGTTGATCACCTGCACGGCCTGAGCCCACAGGTAGTCACGCAGCCAGCCATTGATGGTGATGGCGCTCTGGGCGAAGTTGCCGTTGGTGATGTGCTGGACGGAACCGTCTGCATTCACCGTT
This sequence comes from Synechococcus sp. MED850, assembly GCA_002700765.1. The sequence continues at coordinate 52,774 of PAEP01000016.1, read as the reverse complement.
CCCCAGATGTCGCTCTGCATCTTCCAGCTGAAGTGGAAGATCACGATCGACAGGGAGTTGTACATCCAGAACAGACCCAGGAACACGTGGTCCCAGGCGGACACCTGACAGGTGCCACCGCGACCGGGGCCGTCGCAGGAGAAACGGAAGCCCAGGTTGGCCTTGTCTGGAATCAGGCGGGAGCTGCGGGCGTAAAGGACACCCTTCAGCAGGATCAACACCGTCACGTGAATCGTGAAGGCGTGGATGTGGTGGACCATGAAGTCGGCGGTGCCGAGCGGCATGGGAGCAGCGGCGACCTTGCCACCAACGGCCACGACGGAGCCGTTGAACACCTCACTCACACCGGCAAGGGCGTTGGGGGCGGTGCTGCCGGCTGCTGCAGCGTGGGCGTTCTGAATCCACTGGGCGAAGATCGGCTGAATCGAGATCGCCGAGTCGCTGAACATGTCCTGGGGACGGCCCAGGGCACGCATGGTGTCGTTGTGGATGTAAAGGCCGAAGCTGTGGGCTCCGAGCCAGATGCACACCCAGTTCAGGTGGCTGATGATCGCGTCGCGCGCCTTGAGCACCCGATCCAGCACGTTGTCGATGTGCTTGGCGGGGTCATAGTCGCGGACCATGGCGATCGCCGCGTGTGCGGCGCCACCGACGATCAGGAATCCACCGATCCACATGTGGTGGGTGAACAGACCGATCTGCGTCGGGTAATCGATGGCGATGTACGCATACGGAGGCATGGCGTACATGTGCTGAGCCACGATGATGCTCAGCGAGCCGAGCATCGCCAGGTTCAGGCCCAGCTGGGCGTGCCAGGAGGTCGTCAGGAATTCATAGAGACCGTCATGACCGTTGGGAGCCGGGAACAGCAGGGGATCACCCTTCTGACCTTCGTGGATCTCCTTGATGGAGTGACCGATGCCCCAGTTCGTGCGGTACATGTGACCGGCGACGATGAACAGGACGGCGATCGCCACATGGTGATGAGCGATGTCGGTCATCCAGAGACTGCCGGTGACAGGATTCAGCCCACCTTTGAAGGTGAGGAAGTCGCTGTAGGCAGCCCAGTTGCCTGAGAAGAAGGCTCCGATGCCGGCACCAAATCCTGGATAGAGCTGCGCAATCAGGTCCTGATTGAAGAACTCATGCGGCAGGGGGATGTCCGCCACGGTGGCGATGGTTTTGCCATCGAGCACCAGCGGTTGGCCGGCATCGATGGCATCCATCAGCTTGCTGACGGGAGCGGACACGTGGATGAGGTGACCAGCCCACGAGAGAGAACCAAGACCCAGCAAACCTGCCAGGTGGTGGTTCAGCATGGACTCAACGTTCTGGAACCACTCCAGCTTCGGCGCTGCCTTGTGGTAATGGAAGACACCAGCGTTGAGCATCAGGCCGGCCATCACCAGGGCACCGATGGCCAGAGCCATGAGTTGGGTTTCGCTGGTGATGCCCCATCCACGCCAAACGTGGAACAGGCCTGAAGTGATCTGAATGCCTTGGAAGCCGGCACCCATATCACCATTGAGTATTTCCTGGCCGAAGATCGGCCACACCACCTGAGCACTGGGCTTCACGTGGGTGGGATCNGCAAGCCAACCGGAATAGTTNGAGAAGCGAGCGCCGTGGAAGAAGGCACCGCTNAGCCAGATGAAGATGACGGCCANNTGGCCGAAGTGNGCGGAGAANATCCGCCGAGAGACCTCNTGNAGGTCACTCGTGTGAGCGTCNAANTCGTGAGCGTTGGCGTGGAGGTTCCAAATCCANGAAGTGGTTTTGGGACCTTTGGCGAGGGATCGGTCGAAATGTCCGGGCTTGCCGAACAGTTCGAAGGTNGCTGGNTTGTCNACCTTTTCGACCTGATTCTTCGCGCTGCTCCCACGCTCTGGTGGGCTGATGGTCATCGAGTCGTTCCTCGAGGGGACGGGATCGAGGTGGTGGGCCACCCCTCCGACAGGCGTAGCCCGTCGGGGCCCCGACGGCACAGACGCAAGCACCTGAACCGCCGGGCGCCAGCTGGAAGAGCGGGCCTAAGCCCTTTCACCAACTGGTGCTTGGGGCCCCAAAGAGGGGACCTCTCGCNGAAGCATAGATGCGAGACATGACGTTCTCCCCCACTGAGTTACAAAGGTTCAATCCTGTTGCGTACCAGTCACCGACTGGTGTCTGCCTGCGACTTGCGCACAATTGGACGAATGATTTTCCACAACCTCAGTAATAAACAATCTGACGATTCCTGCGACTGATTAAAAAGAAATAGGCCTCCCGATTGATCAGAATGGCGGGATTGATGTCTGCGTCATGGCTCGACCGGGTGCAAGGCCTTCGCTGGCCCTGGTGTTGACAAGCGTTGTGCTGACGAGCGTGGTGCTCTCAGGAGTGCTGTTCTGGCCCTGCGCACCGGCGCTGGCCCTGCCGAGCTTCCTCACCCCCTGGGAGCGCAGCAGTGCCGAGCCGGCTCGAGCACCACGTCGCTCTGGTCCCCCGCGACTGCAGGAGGTGGCACCACCAGGGGCAGTGCAACAACTGAAAAGTCAGCTGGATCGGCATCGCCCCTCCCTGACANTGTTGTCGCCTGACGATGACGCCGTCATCCGCGACGATCGCGTTGCACTTGTCCTGAACCTGACGGACTGGCCGACGGTTCAGGACCCGGAGTTCGGAGGCGGTCCGAGCCTTGTGCTGCAGATCGATGGGCGCGAGCCACTGAAGCTCCATGACGCCGTGGACGGGAGGTTTCAGATTCAGATCGACGACCTGGAACCTGGCAGCCATCGCTTCAGTGCCTGGGCGGCCTANCCATGGGGAGAGGCCGTGAAGAAACCAGGGGCAAGCCTCAACTGGAGGCTGCATCTCTGGCAGAAGCTGCCGGGAACGCAACCGGACCGACAGGCCCCCTGGNTGGTCCCGGTCAGCCCACGCCAATGGAACGTCGGCGAGCCGCTGCTGCTGGATTGGCTGATCTGGAATGCACCACTGCAAAATCTCCGGGACGGAGATCAACGCTGGAAACTGCGCCTCAGCGTCAATGGCGACAGTGTGCTGGTGGATCAGCTGGAGCCGCTNTGGCTGAAGGGAGCCNCCTCCANGGNTGGNCTCGACGTGCAGATGGAACTNCTCGATGGTCTTGGGGAACCCATCGCNCCGGAGTTCAACAACCGCTTGCTTCGGGTGAACTCAAATCGTGGAGACANCCCCCNCCTCTGGTTGAAGCCAACCCTNACCCCAGANGAGCAGGCCCGTCTCAGCGGTGATCCACCGCTGCCGGAACCCGAGCTGGCCATGGAACCTGAGGCTGAACCAAGCGTTCAGCCAACACAAGACACGCAGGTGGAACCGGAAACACAACCAGAGCAAGAAGTAGAGCCAGAACCTGAAGCAGNTGCAGAACCAGACCGTGCTCCTGCCCTGGAGGAGGAGCCTCGATCTGCACCTGAGCCAGACCTGAAGCCTCAGCAACTCCCCCCTGACGCCGAGCCCTACTCAGAGGATTCAGGCCTTGATCCAGAGGAAGCAAACGAGAAGCCGCAATCCAGCCTGGGAGGATCAACACCAGAGCTGGACGAGTTGAACTGACTGCGTTGCATCCGCCTTCCTCAGGCAACCGTCTTGCCATCGGACTGTCACCGGCCAGCCAAGCCCTGCTGCAACGGCTGCACCAACGCGGCCATGTCGACACCATTGCAACCAGCGGAACAGCAGAACCATCCCTGCGCATGCATTGGCAGTCAGGGCACGTGGTCGTGTTTGTCGGCGCCGTCGGTGCCGTCACCCGTCTGATCGCCCCCCATCTCCAAGGCAAGGAGCGGGACCCGGCCGTTCTCGTCCTCGACCCCCGGGGCCAGTGGTGCATCCCCCTACTTGGAGGTCACAGCAGCGGAGCCGAGCAACTGGCCCGGGAACTGGCCGCCGACCTCGGAGGCCTTGCCGTGCTGACGGGAGCCTGCGCCAGTGAAGGGAGGCTGGCCCTCGATGCTGTCGGCCATGCCTGGGGGTGGCGACGTGGCGGCAGCACCGCTGCCTGGAGGCAACTGATGCAGGGGCAAGCCAGGGGCACGGAGATCAGCGTTCGCCAGACCGCCGGGGTGCGGGCGTGGCATGAGCCTGATGCGCGCTCTTTGCTGCGCACAGTGGAGGAGCTTTCCGGCGATCCACCCATCAGCCCCCAGCTTTCCATCGGGCCCGAGATCGATGCTCCCTGCCGTTGGCACCCCGCCACGCTTTGGCTGGGTGTCGGCTGTGAACGTCACACCAGCACAAGCCTGGTGGAGCGAGCGATTCAGACCAGCCTGGCGGAATCGGGGTTGGCAATCGAGGCTGTCGCCGGCCTGGCCAGTGCCGAGCGGAAGGCCGACGAAACGGCTCTGCTGGAGATCACGGCCCAGCAGAGCTGGCCGTTCCAAACCTTTGCAGCAGAACAGCTGGATCGGATCACGGTGCCGACACCATCGGAACGCGTCCGGGCCGAAATGGGCACCGGATCAGTAGCGGAGGCAGCTGCACTCCTGGCCGCGGGCAATAGCAGTGTTCTCCGGCAGAGCAAACGCATCCATCGCCCCGAAGCGGGCGAGCATGGTGCCGTGACGGTGGCGATTGCAGAAACCGCGGCCCCGTTTGCACCCCAACGGGGTGAGCTGCACTTGATCGGGAGCGGCCCTGGTGATCCAGCCCTGCTCAGCGGTGATGCCCGCAAGGCTCTGGAACGCTGTGTGGCATGGGTTGGGTACAGCCTCTATCTCGATTTATTGGAGCCACTGCGGCGGCGGGACCAGGTGCGGATTGAAGGGCGTCTCACCCGGGAGTGGGAGCGATGCTCTGAAGCATTGGCTTTCGCCAAACAGGGGGCCAAGGTTGCGCTGATCTCGTCGGGAGACAGCGGCATCTACGGCATGGCCGGCCTGGCGCTGGAGCTNTGGNTGCAGGANCCNGCCNACGCNCGNCCNAGCTTCACNGTGCATCCAGGCATCTCAGCACTTCAACTGGCGGCAGCCCAAGCTGGTGCGCCGCTGATGCATGACTTCTGCACCGTGAGCCTGAGTGACCGACTGACGCCCTGGCCTGTGATCGAGCAACGTCTCGAAGCTGCTGGCGAAGGGGATTTCGTCGTTGCGCTCTACAACCCCCGCTCCAGGGACCGTGACTGGCAACTGGAGCGAGCCCAGCAGATCCTTCTGGCCAAACGGTCTGGCGAGACGCCTGTCGTGCTGGCACGCCAGCTGGGTCGAGCCGAAGAAGAGATTCGATTAACAACCCTCGACAAGCTGGAGCCCGCATCGGTGGACATGCTCACGGTGGTTCTGATCGGGAACAGCAGCAGCTATGCCCAGGACGGTCGAATGGTGACGCCGAGGGGATACCCCGGCGCCACGCTGCACTGATCAGCCTTCGCCGCCCTCTCCACCTTCACCACCCTCTCCACCTTCACCTCCTTCACCGCCCTCCATGCCTTGTTGGTCGGCCTGGGGCTGTTCCTGCTTGGCTTCACCGCCCTCACCGCCTTCGCCACCTTCGGGCTTCGAACCACAGGCCACCGTGCTTGCCATCAAACCGACGGCACTGAGAAAGAGGGCAATGGAGCGCGTGTTCATCACAAACAAAATTGAGCATGAGAATGATACTGCGCATCGTTCTCAACAACGCGGGGGCTAATCGTCCCAGAGGCGCAGCAGGTTCCCGTAGCTGCGACTGATCAGATCAAAGATGTCGTCCTTGCCATGACGCTTGAACTGCAACCGCCGAGCTGTATCCAGTTCAAACAGAAGTTCACGCTGATCGGCACGACGAATACGGCTTTCGATCCAACCCACCGCCACCAGCCGCACGCCTGAAATCACCGGCTCCACTTGATGCAACAGCGTGCTGGGGTACACAACGGCATGACCAGCCGGGAGACGAACGCTTCGCTCAGAGCCGGATTGCTCGATCAGCAGGGCACCCCCCGTGTATTCGTCAGGGTCACTCAAGGCAACGGTGAAGGAGAGATCCGTGCGTCCCTGATCCATCCAGGCGTTGTCAACGTGACGTCCATAGCCTTCACCAGGGCCGCTGCGACTGAAGAGGAGTCCGTGAATCCGGCGGGGGAACGCCAGTGATTGCAGTAATGGATGGCGTTGAAGCCGTTGCAGCAGATCGGCCGACAACGTCTGGTGCAAAGCGCAGGTTCGATCCAACTGGTGGTTGTTTTTCACGACGCGGGCATGCCAACCAGCCGTGTTCACCCCAGGAGACCAGTGCTCGTTCGCGTTCAAGAGAGATGAGCGAAAAGCCAGCACCGCTTCAGCATCCAGCAACGGCTCAAGCAGGAAGTTCATTCAGGCCTCGGCCAAAGATCAACTGGAACACCCAACGAGACATCCACGATCACTGACGTCGTAGCAAACGTGACGCAAGTCGGTAACGGTTAACAGCGAAACATCAATGCACTCAATCAAGTTATCTCTGTCAGAAACAAGAAAACGATGACGGACTCAAACGAAGATCAAGACATGGCACGACAGCTAAGCCTAAAAAAATTGCAACAATGGTGCCTCGCAAGAATCTCAATTTTGTCCTTGCGTGGTCACGACCATGAGGCACAAGCCGTCACCGAAGAGCATATGGAAATGCTGAAAGAGACGAAGAGCGAAACAACATTTTGGATGAGGACGGAGCAACGACTGCACGAGGAGAACTGATCGGTCTGAGGGGAAAGCGAAGTGAAACAAATGCGACAGAAACGATCAGAAAAATGAATCCCAACGAAAGCCTTTCAAGTAGCATGGGAAACAAGGAAATAAATCAACTCTCTGTACTTCACATGCATACAGCAACAGACGATATGCGTTTAAAGAACGAGTCAATTGCTCGTATCATTTTTTACACCATAGACGCTCAATGATCACCAATCAGGCCGAGCAATTGAGGCCCGGGAAACGAATATGCTTGCAGCCCAGTCAGGCTCTTGCCTTTTCCCGTTCAGCGGCTGACCAATGGCTCGCAATCAACATCAGCGATGGGATCATTCGACTCGCCACAAGCCAACAACAGGATAGTGCTGATATCACACTCGCATTTCTGTCCCATTCGGATAGCGGACTCATACACCATCCAACCAATCAACAGCTGCATATCGAAGCGATCACTGAAACGACGTTCGAGATCCTGAAGCAGCCGATACCAGATCGAGACAACAAAGATGTCCTGTCGGAGTGGCTTTTTGAATTGCACCTAATCCGCAATCCAAGGAGAGCTGAAAAAAGACTCAAAGCACTACTTGAATTACTGGTCGAAAGATTAGGGAAGAGAACTGCAGAAGGTTTTAAACTCGAGTTCTTACTACCTCACTCCAGAATCGCAGAGATAATCGGAACAACGAGATCAACAGTGAGCCGATCGATCGGATCATTACGAGAATCCGGTCAAATCATTATTAACAATGATCTAAACACACTAACGCTGCCGCTCGAACAACACAATCCTGAGCGGTAGGCCAATCATTCTCGTCCACAGCGACAAGAGCCACCCTTCCACTTCGAGCACTTAGCCTGCTTGCAACCTTTCTTTTTTTGCACAACAACTCGTTTCTCTGCTAAGAAACCTGCAATAAAACCGCCCATCAAGCCGTGGAAGTCTTCACCACACAATAACATTGAAGTCGTGGCTAATTTCTCTCAACAAGGCCAGCGACTGACATCTGCCATCAATTGCAGCAGGAAGATGTAAAAAATGTCACATCCAAAGAAATCGTTTGCCATATCCCCAAACATTTTTATTTCGAGAATAAAAAAGCCCTTTTCTGGGCACTTCCTGTGTGAGGACCTTCATGAAACTCTTCCAGCAACTGCTGGTGGCTCCTGCTGCCCTGGGCCTTCTGGCTCCTGTGGCTCAGGCTGCCGACCTGAACATCAACGGTGTGTCCGACTACGCGGCCGACGCGTTGTCCAACAGCCAAGAGCAGGTCACCAGCATCACCCAGTTCTCCGACGTCTACCCGACCGACTGGGCTTACCAGGCACTGTCCAACCTGATCGAGCGTTACGGCTGCGTCGCTGGTTACCCCAACGGCACCTTCCGCGGCAACCGGGCAATGACCCGTTACGAGGCTGCAGCGCTGCTGAATGCCTGCCTCGACCGCATCACTGAGATCACCGACGAGCTGCGTCGTCTGATCAAGGAATTCGAGAAAGAACTCGCCATCGTCCGCGGCCGCGTCGACGGACTGGAAGCNCGCGTCGGCGAACTGGAAGCCACCCAGTTCTCCACCACCACCAAGCTGAAAGGNAANNCCACNTTCGTGCTGGGTGCCACCCATGCCAAGGGTGACAACTTCAAGGCTCGTCGGTTNGATCGGAACTACCTCTANACCGATTCCCAGGGCAATCCCATCGGTGCACGGCGTGCCTATGACCGCGCCTACGGAGCTTTCAACTTCAGCTACGACCTGCGTCTCGGCCTNAAGACCTCCTTCACCGGCAAGGATCTGCTGTTCACCCGTCTGCGTTCGGGGAACATGGACAACGCTTTCGGTGGAGCAGGCACGAACCTGACCAAGCTGGACACCGCTTCCAACACCGACAACAGCGTCAAGATCGATCGCCTGTACTANCGCTTCCCCCTGGGCAGCAACTTCACGGTGATCACTGGTCCGTTGATGCGGAACACCGAGGCGATGGGCTANAAGCCATCTGCCTACGGCCGTAACGCCAACACCCAGCTTGGCTTCTTCGGTGGCCACCTCGGCATTCCTGGTGTTTGGAGCAAGACCACAGGCGCCGGTGTTGGTGCGATCTATCGCTCCAACCACGACAAGGGTGATGCCTTCTGGACTGTGGCTGCCAACTACGTGGCGGAGAACGGCAACGAAGGCAACTCCACCACCGGTGGTTTCATGACCGACAACGCCAGTGGCGCTTTCACCTCTCAGGTTGCTTACGGCAACAAGGAGTGGGGCGTGGCCGTCGGCTACCGCTACAGCCAGTGCAACACCAGCTTCAAGAGTGGAACCGCGTTTGCTGCCGCCAACAAGTGGCATCAGAACTGCTACACCCTGGACCGCGACGATGACATCGTCCGTTCCGAGGCTGATAACCACAGCTGGTCGGTGAGTGCATTCTGGACTCCTGAAGATTCAGGCTGGATCCCCTCCATCAGTGCAGGCGTGGCCAAGGCCTACCTGGGTGGCAACAAGGATTACCGCCACTCCTATTCCGGCCAGGCCGACAAATTCGCCTCCTGGATGGTTGGTCTGCAGTGGGATGACGTCTTCCTGCAAGGAAATGAGCTCGGCTTTGCCGTTGGTCAGCCTCAGTTCGTGACGTCTCAGCGCTACGGCGGTGCTCCTGAAGACGGCAACTATGCCCTCGAGCTTTGGTACCAGTTTGAAGTCACCGACAACATCGCCATCACTCCTGGCATCTTCTGGCTGAGCCGTCCCTGGGGCGACTACACCATGGATGACAAGTCACTGGGAATTTTCGGTGGCCTGGTTCAGACCGTCTTCAAGTTCTGAGGCAGTGGCCGGACGTTGTTCGGTCTGATCTCAACCTCACAAGCAAAAGCCTCACATCCAACAGCCTCCCGGAGGGGGGCTTTTTTGTTGGGGATGAATCCCTGCGACTGTGTCCTAGGGCACAGCAGGCAGGCAGTCTGAAGCACGTTGCTTTCCTGTTCGATTCGTTACTTTTCGTTCGGTGGGCGAATATTGCCCTCCAATCCCTCAATTTTGGTGTGAGGACCTTCATGAAACTCTTCCAGCAACTGCTGGTGGCTCCTGCTGCCCTGGGCCTTCTGGCTCCTGTGGCTCAGGCAGCCGACCTGAACATCAACGGTGTGTCCGACTACGCGGCCACTGAAGAGCAGGTCACCAGCATCACCCAGTTCTCCGACGTCTACCCGACCGACTGGGCTTACCAGGCACTGGCCAACCTGATCGAGCGTTACGGTTGCGTCGCTGGTTACCCCAACGGCACCTTCCGCGGCAATCGGGCGATGACCCGTTACGAGGCGGCTGCTCTGCTGAATGCCTGCCTCGACCGCATCACTGAGATCACTGACGAGCTGCGTCGTCTGATCAAGGAATTCGAGAAAGAACTCGCCATCGTCCGCGGCCGCGTCGACGGACTGGAAGCTCGCGTCGGCGAACTGGAATCCACCCAGTTCTCCACCACCACGAAACTGAAAGGTAAGGCCACCTTCGTGCTGGGTGCCACCCATGCCAAGGGTGACAACCCCAGAGGCAATGGCTTCTTCACCAACTCCGATGGCACCCCCCTCGGACTGCGTCGCGGTTACAACCGTGCTTACGGCGCTTTCAACTACAGCTACGACCTGCGTCTCGGCCTGAAGACCTCCTTNACCGGTAAGGATCTGCTGTTCACCCGTCTGCGTGCGGGCAACATGGATTGTTCCAAGAACAACCCCTGGGATGGTTGTGGCGTTGGCCTGACCAAGATCGACACCGCTGGAGCGAGTGAAAACTCTGTCGATATCGATCGTCTCTACTACCGCTTCCCCGTTGGCAGCAACTTCACGGTGATCACCGGTCCGTTGATGCGGAACACCGAGGCGATGGGCTACAAGCCTTCCGTCTACGGCAAAGGTGGTCAGAAACTGCTCGACTTCTTCGGTGGTTCCCTGGGTGTTCCCGGCGTGTGGAACAAGGAGACCGGCGCTGGTTTCGCTGCTATCTACTCCAACAAATCCAACGTTGCCAAGGGCGATCCGTTCTGGACCGTGGCTGCCAACTACGTGGCTGATGCCGGTGAAGCCGAATCCGGCAACTCCGAGGAAGGCGGTTTCATGACCGACAACAGTGCCGGCAACGTCACTGCACAGATCGCATACGGCAGCAAGCAGTGGGGTCTGGCCCTCGGCTACCGCTACGGCCAGTGTGATGCCAAGTTCCGTACTGCCACTCAGTACGCGAAACGCAACAGCTTCGGTCAGGGTTGTACGTCTGCCAGGTTCGATTACATCGACGATGAAGGCGAAGTGCAGACCTACAAGTCCCGCACTGGCGCAGACAGCAACAGCTGGTCCTTCAGTGCCTTCTGGCGTCCCGACGAGTCCGGCTGGATTCCCTCCATCAGCGCTGGCATCGGTAAGTCTTACCTCAATGGAGACTTCTTCTATAACAAGAAGCACGGTGTTGGTTACAACGAGCAGAAGGATTTCGCCTCCTGGATGGTGGGTCTGCAGTGGAGCGATGTGTTCCTGATGGGCAATGACCTCGGCTTTGCTGTTGGTCAGCCTCAGTTCGTTACCGATCAGCGCAAGAACACTCCAGACGACGGCAACTATGCCTTCGAACTCTGGTATCAGTTCCAGGTGACCGACAACATTGCCATCACCCCTGGCATCTTCTGGCTGTCACGTCCTTGGGGAGACTTCACCCCCAATGACAAGTCCGTTGGCATCTTCGGTGGTCTGGTTCAGACCGTCTTCAAGTTCTGATCAAATTGGTCGACCCTCGGGTCGACCTTGCCTTAACCTCACACACCAAAGCCTCCCTTTCAGGGAGGCTTTTTTGATTGTCAGTTCTGGCCGCTTAACCGATTGATAACCGAATAATCAATTTTTTAACCTTACGCTAATCAAAGTGCCCGTTTTTTTAACCAAAACATAATCGATATTCCCGCACCATTCTTGATTTAGCCCTGGCATATTTGCTCGTATTCGTTACTTTGGATTGTTATTAAATGAAGATCGCTAATCGTGAGCGCAAGCAAAATCAAGCTGCTTCAGCACATGCTGCTGGCTCCTGCAGTGCTCTCGGTGCTGATCNCGCCACTCGCGGCAGATGCCGCTGATCTGAATATTGATTCCGTTTCTGATTATTCTGCAACCCTGGATCTTGAGCAGGCAAAACAGCTTCTACAGCAGGTCACGAGTGTCAATCAATTTAATGATGTTTACCCAACGGACTGGGCGTATCAAGCGTTAGTTCGCCTTGTGAAGTCCTATGGATGTGTCGCTGGCTATCCAAATGGGAGTTTTCGTGGCCATATCCCGATCACCCGTTATGAGGCTGCAGCTTTGCTTGCATCCTGTCTNGATCGTGTCACTGAGATGACAGAAGATGTAGAAAGACTGATGGAGGAATTCAAGACAGAATTGAACTTTGTAGCAGGCAGCATCATGCTGCTGGAGGATCGCGTTGGTACCTTAGAGGCGAATCAGTTCTCGACCACCACGAAATTCCGGGGTAAGAGTGTCTTTACCATGGGCGCCACCAAGGCCTATGGCACCCAGAACGGCTCTAAATACACCTGGAATTACGACAAAAAATATAAAATGGAGAATATCGATGGAAATGACACGATCCTNGGTGAAACAACCAACAGTCGCTATTGGAAAAAAACACGAGAGGCTTGGTTGGCTGTGCACAATAAAGACGGCACGATCAGGGTTAAAGGTGATAAGCAAGGCCTTCAGCTGATCGAGGGCACTGACCTTGAAAAGCATTACAAGAACATTCAATCTCGCCGCTTTCGTCAACGCAAGAATTTCAGCAGAGACGGAACAGCTGGTGCCGCTCGTGGCTACAACAATAACTATGGCGCCTGGTCATTTAACTATGAACAGAAATTGCATTTTAAAACAAGTTTTACGGGGAAAGATCTGCTTTATGCCAGCTTCACTGCGGGTAATTTCTGTGACACTGGCTTCAATGGAGAGGCCGTTGCGCTGACGAAGCTGAACACCGCACCGTGCACTGATAACATGCTTGGATTGGGTCGTCTTTATTATCGTTTTCCTTATAAAAATGACGAATTAATCAACCACTCATTCACTTTTATTGCGGGTCCTATGGCTCGGAACAGTGAATCGCTTGGGATATGGCCTTCGGCTTACAATCGCGGCGCTGACAGGATCTTGGAGTGGACATCGTTGGCGGGTGCTCCCAACGTTTACAACAAAGCAACCGGTCCGTTGTTTGGCATCATTTATAAGGAAAAGCCAAAAGAGAAAGGCGATCCAGTCTTCTCCTTCTCTCTGAATTATGTGTCCCTGCTTGGTCGTGGAAATTCCGGTGATTCCACGACTGGTGGTTTTATGACCGACAATTCAGCTTCCAGTGTTCTGGCTCAAGTGGGTTGGGGTGGTGCTGAATACGGGGTTGCTTTTGCTTATCGGTACGGACAGTGTGGTACAGGACTGCGTCGGGGAACGAACTTCTTAGCAACCAGTGAATACAACACAGAATGTTATTACGATGTTTGGAATTGGGATGATNAGCCGAATTATCAGGGTGACTTTATCGGTGAACGCACGGGTCGTTCGACCAATAACTTTGCCATCAGCGGTTATTGGGTGCCAGAAACCAGTGGTTGGATTCCGTCGATTTCGGTNAGTTATGCCGAAAGTCANATTAATGGNAAAGGTTTCTNCAAAGGTTCGCCGTTATCGAGTAGCTCATGGTTTGTGGGGCTGAAATGGGATGATGTGTTCGAGATTGGTAATGACATCGGTTTCGCCTTNGGTCAGCCCAACCGTGCGACAAATCTGCATGGTGATTATCAACCATACGATGGAAATTATTTGCTTGAGTTGTACGCATCCTTCCAGGTCACAGACAACATCATGGTGACGCCGTCCCTCTTCTGGCTTTCNAGGCCCCTCGGCCAGGACACGCATAACTTCACCAACGATCAGGATCCATCCAAGGGCTCGACCTTCGGTATTTTCGGTGGTTTGATTCAGTCCACATTCCGTTTCTGATTCCCGGTCATGATCCGGAATCCGGCGGCATCGAGTTGCCATGACCATTGCTTCGGATATCACCGCGTTGATCGGAGGGACTCCTCTGGTTCGTCTCAACCGCTTGCCGGCNTTGTTCGGTTGNCAGGCCGAATTGCTCGTCAAGTTGGAGAGTTTCAATCCCTCCTCATCGGTCAAGGATCGCATCGCCAGTGCGATGGTCGCGGCGGCTGAGCGAGCAGGAACGATCGCTCCAGGACGCACTGTTCTGGTGGAACCCACCAGCGGCAACACCGGAATTGCCTTGGCGATGGTGGCAGCAGCCCGCGGCTACCGGCTGATCCTCACCATGCCGGACACGATGAGCACCGAACGGCGCGCCATGTTGCGGGCCTATGGCGCAGAACTGCAGCTCACCGATGGCGCTGAAGGGATGACCGGTGCCATTGCACTGGCGCAGGAGCTTGTGGAGGAGATCCCTGAGGCGTATCTCCTCCAGCAGTTCGATAATCCCGCCAATCCCGCTGTGCATGAAGCCACCACCGCTGAAGAGATCTGGCGCGACTGTGAAGGTCGCCTGGATGGCCTGGTGGCAGGAGTGGGCACCGGAGGAACNATTACAGGTTGTGCACGCTTCCTGAAGCAGCACAATCCAACGTTGCANGTGGTGGCTGTTGAGCCCGCCGCCAGCGCGGTGTTGTCCGGCGCTGCTCCAGGAGCCCANCAAATTCAGGGCATTGGCGCTGGATTCATTCCTGCGGTGCTGGATCAGACCTTGATTGATCAGATCGTGGCGATCGAGGACGATGATGCGATGGACATCGGCCGACGTCTGGCCCGTGATGAGGGGCTGCTCTGCGGCGTGAGCAGTGGTGCAGCCGTCGCTGCNGCCCTGCGCGTTGGCCAGGATCCAGCCATGAAGGGACGACGGCTTGTTGTTGTTCTCGCCAGTTACGGCGAACGGTATCTCTCCACGCCAATGTTCAGTTCCGGCTCCGTTCCGAAAAAAGCCTTGCCTATCAATCTTTCCGGTGGCATCTAATGACAAAATCGATAGATCAGCGACTGGAAAGTAGAATTAAAGNAATGGTTCAGTGAGTTTTGCGAAGTACTTTTTGATCGGATTCCAATGCGTTTGCAANGGACAACTNAATGAATNGGGCTTGCGCTGGGTTNATTGTGCCAATGCTTGCACGCTGTTAAGGCTTGTGGGTGAGGGAAAGGAATAATAGAGAGCCCTTCACGGTCGGGATTGTTTTTTGATGATCAGACTCCCCCTTCTTGTTGTCATCCTTGCGCTTGGTCTTCCTGCACGCTCTCAAACAAACAGGGAGCTGTTGCAAGAGCGTCTGATCTCACCCACGGTTTACGACCTGCTTGAGGAGCGTGGCGCTGTGACGCCAGAGCAAAGGATCAAGGCAATTCAACAGGCCTGTTTGACAGGTGTTTTGGGTGGCGATGATTGCTACAGCGAGCGGGATCGCAGACGGTTTTAAACAGTCGCTTTGTGATCAAGCCTCCTGACAGTTGAGAGCATTTTTGATCACTTGTCTTCCTGGGTTGCGCTGTCAGACTTGAATCACTATGCGTGTTTCAAGTGTCTGGCAAAACCCTTGTGATTGCCATTGTTTCATTCCTGCTCCTCTTTTATTGTTATGAAAGTTGGCTGATGAATGGATTGCCGCATTAATTATTCCCACGCGAATCGTTCCCGCACGAATCGGTCGCAAGCGGATTGCTTTTGGCTGAACAGAGGCTTTCTCACTGTTCTGAACTGACAATCTCCGTTGATGTGGGCATTGGTTCTGGTTAACCATCAGTGCAGCATCTGGTTGAACGCCTGTTGCGTTCAGGTGTTTCGTCTCGAACCACCCGCTGGGCTCCAGCAGTTGAAGGGTGTTGTCGCGCGGGGATCGTCAGGAATGTGTGAAATTCCGTTTCCGCCAGGCTCGCGGTTCGGGATGGGCGGCTGTGACGATGGGGTTGGTCATCGCTTCAGATGAACGATCCCTATGCCGAACTTGGGGTCAGCAGCAGTGCGAGTGCTGCTGAAATCAAGGCCGCCTATCGCCAGCTGGTGAAACAGCATCACCCCGATGCAGGCGGTGATGACCAGCGCATGTTGGCCCTCAACGCTGCCTGGGAGGTGCTGGGGGATGTTGAACGGCGCCGCAGCTTTGATCGCAGTCGGGTGCGGCAGGTGGACTCGGGTCGAGCATCGACGCAGGATGTCGGTCAAGCCAGGCGTTCCAGGGGGCAGGGAGCCGCGGCCGACGATGCTCTGTCGGTNTGGCTGCAACGCGTTTATGCACCGATCGACCGGCTGCTGGGTGAGGTGATCAATCCCTTCCCTGCGCAACTCAAGGCGCTTTCGGCGGACCCCTANGACGATGCTCTGATGGAGAGCTTCTGCNCNTATCTCGAGTCCAGNATGAAGAAACTGGATCGAGCCAAGCAGTTGTTTCAGTCTNTGCCCACCCCCGCCTCGGCCAGAGGATTTGGGCTCAGCGTTTACCACTGCTTCTCGGAGGTGGAGGACGGGATCCAGGAGCTGGAGCGCTACACCATGGGGTACGTCGATGGTTACTTGCGGGATGGTCGCGAGATGCTGCGGGAGGCCAAGCAGCGGCGNAAGCGGCTCCAGGATGAACGGCGACGGTTAGAGATCGGGTGAAGCGGGATTGGTTGTTCTGGTGTGTCGTCGGTCTTCTGTGGCTGCTGGCCACCGGGTGTGACCGGCTCTGGTGGACGTTGCAGAGCGGTGTTCCTGCCTGGGACCAGGCTGATTACCTCAACAGCGCCCTCGACCACGGCCGAGCCCTCGGTCTGTTGCCCGGTGGGAGCTGGCAGGGCTGGCAGGCCCTGCTGGATCTTTCCCCGAAGATTCCGCCGCTGGCGTCCCTGGTGAATGGCACGGTCATGGCTCTCACGGGTGATGCTCCAAGCCAGGCGGCCTGGAGTCTGAGCCTCTGGCATGGGTTGTTGCTGGTCGGTGTGGCCGGCTGGGGGCGCCGTCTTGTGGGGAATGGTTTCGCGCTGCTTGCCTGCACCCTCACGGCCTTGGTGCCGGCCCTGCTGGAGCTNCGCACGGANTATGTGCTGGAAATGCCGCTCACCGCGGTCTGCACCCTGGCGCTGTGGCGGCTNGGCTGCTGGTGTGAACNNGAGCGGGGGGGGCGCTGGTGGCAGGTCTGGTTCGCCACGGTTGCGGCCTTGGCGGCCCTGCTGGTCAAACAAAGTGCGCTGTTGGTGCTGATGCCTGCGGGGGTGTGGTCTGCAGTGTTGGCATGCCGGCGGCGTGGGCGCTGGTTCCAGCAAGCCCTGCTGCTGCCTTGTCTGGCGGTGTTGTCGCTCGGCCCATGGCTGCGACACAACTGGATCACCACCATCGGCGGCACCAATCGGGCTGTGTTCGAGTCCGCAGCGCGTGAGGGCGACCCCTCGCTGCTCAGCCTGGAGAGCTGGCTCTGGTATCCACAACGGCTGCCCGAGCAGCTCGGCGTGGTGATGCTGGTGGTGGGGCTGAGCGGCCTGTTCCTGCTCTGGCGCTGGAGAAGCAACCTGCCGCAGGCGTCGGATCACGGCTGGAGCTGGCGCTGGCTCCTCGTCAATCTGCTGGCCGCCTGGTTGCTGACCCATCTCAGTCCCAACAAGAGCGATCGCTACATCACACCGCTGATTCCGATGATGGTGCTGCTGCTGGCCCGGGGTTGGTGGCAGTGGGGTCTGTTGCTTCAGAGCCGTCGGCGCTGGTGGCCACCGCTGGCGTTGTTTGTCGGTCTGCTGGCCTGTCTGCCGGCGGGCTGGGCGCTGCAGTTGCGGCGTCTACGCGATCGGCCTCAAGGACCACTTGCAGAGCTTGTAAGGGCGGCCGGTGGTGGTGATCAGCAACGTCCCCCACGCACGTTGATCGTGGTGCCCAGCACGCCGGATCTGAATCAGCACAACGTGAGCTTTTACGGCCGCCGCAACGGTGGCCAGCTGGTGGGCCGGCAACTCGGGACCAGTCGCCACGACCGTGACCCCGTGCTTCAGCACGCTCACTGGGTGGTGCTGGCGGAAGGGGATCAGGGTTCGGTGCGCAAGGCGGCGCGGCGCTTGGATCAGGCCGTGCGCACAAGCGGTGTGTTCCAGCAGGTGGGACAGTTCCCGCGTCCTCAGGGCGGCAGCTATTCGCTCTGGCAGCGGCGAACTGATCATCCGGCGGCACAGGGCTTCGCCGCTGAGTTTCCCGATCTCGCAGCCGGTCTCGCTGATGGTCCGGCTGGACTGGATCCGGTGTTCGTCGCGATTGGTCGGGAGCACATGCTCGACGGCCACTTCGGCTATCGCGTCAGCGTTGAACGGCAGGCCTTGCAGCGCCTTGAGCAGGACCCCGCCGATGCTCAGGCGCACTGGACGTTGGCGTTGCTGGCTGTGCTGGCCAATCGACCACAGCAGGCCGCTGATCACTTCGCCGCTCTGCAGACTCTCCTGCCTGAAAATCCGTGGCCAGCGGCTTACCGCAGCGTGGTGTTGCTGGCCGGTTGGAACCCCTGGTCTGCAGCGGCGGTGGCGGATGCAGCGGCTTTCACCACTCCGGATCCCCTTCTCGACGCGTTGGGCGATCTCAGCGGAGTGCTTGGTGGAGCGGTCTGGCGATTACCCGGAGCGGTTCAGTCCGTGCCATTGGCCGTTGAGCGGGTGGAACAAACGCTTGCAGGCGACTCGGAGCCGCCACGTTCCAAACAACAGGATCAGGAGGAAAAGGCTTCCAACTGATCCATGCGCAGCCAGACATCCGGAACGGGTCGGTTCCAACGCACTTGCCCGTAGGCACCCTTCACCACCAGCAGCTCACCGGGGCCTTCAAAGATGTAGGCCGGTGGCGTGACATCACTGGCTTCCGCTTCAACGCTGCCCTTGTAAGCCTCAGCGTTCACGCGCACCAGACTTCCCTTCTTGAGAGCAACAGGCTTGGCCTTCGTTGGGGTGGCGTCTGTTTCAGCCATCGTGAGTTTGGGGCGGGTCTGCAGGCTAGAACCTGCTCCTGGATTGCCCAGGCCCATCGTGCAAGAGCCCGTCGCTCTCTATTTGATCGCGTTCGGGGGATTGCTGCTGGCAGCAATCCTTCTGGATGATCTGGCTGATCGCGTCAAGCTCCCAGGGATCCTGTTGGTCCTGGCGCTCGGTTTGCTGGTGGACAACGACATGCGGGCGGCCGGGGAGCCGCTGCTGTCCCTGACTCGTGCCAACAACATCACCCAGTCGGCGTTGGTGCTCGTGCTGTTCTTCGGAGGGCTCACCACGAACTGGAGTCGGATGAAGGCGGTGGTCAATCCGTCAGCCCGCTTGGCCACGGTGGGTGTTCTGATCACAGCGGCCTTGCTCACGCTGTTCGGTGTCGGGATCTTCGTGATCGAGGGCGAATGGCGTCCGGAACTGCTGGCCCAGGTGCTGTTCATTGGTGCCATGTTCAGCAGCACCGATGCTTCGGCGGCGCTCTCGCTGCTTCGGCCCCTGGCGGGTCGCATGCCGCAGAAGGTGCTCGATCTGATCGAGATGGAATCCACCATCAATGATCCGATGGCTGTTGTGTTGGCTGGTCTGGCCCTTGCACTCGCGGGTGGTGAGGGTGTTGCCACGGCTGATCTGGTCACCGATGTGGTGCGGCAGTTCATGCTCGGAGGCCTGCTGGGCTTCATTGGCGGCAGCGTGATCTCCCAGTTGCTGATGGGCAGCACGTCCCTGTCTCGGGGTTCGATGCTGCCGGTGGTGAGCCTGGCCCTGCTGCTGGTGTTGTCAGGGGGGACGACGGTGATGGGGGGGAGTCCTCTGCTGGCGGCGTACGTGGCTGGGCTGGTGATGGGCAATGGCAATGCCACAGATCAGGGGGTGCTTGAAGAGGCCCATTCCAGTTTCGCCAAAATGGCTGAACTGATGTTGTTCCTCTGCCTCGGACTAGTTGTGACACCACAGCATGTGGTGCGTGCCGGTCTCTGGGCACTCCTGCTGTTCGTGGCAATGCAGGTGGTGCGCTGGCTGATGGTGCAGCTGCTTCTGCTGCGAAGCGAGTTCACCAATGGAGAAAAAAGCTTCATCTGCTGGACGGGTCTGCGGGGTGCTGTGCCGATTGCGATGGCGATTCAGGCCTGGAACTCCCCTGCCAGCTGGGGCAAGCTGATGCCCCCTCTGGCCCTGGCCGTGGTGCTGCTCGGACTGGTGATTCAGGGCTTTGCTCTGGTGCCGATCGCCCATCGACTTGGCGTGGTGTCGGAATCGGAGAACCCGGAGCCTTCGCAGTCCTCCTAGCCTCCCGGCCGAGAGATTCGCCCTTGAATGCGCCTGCTGCTGCTCGGTTGCACCGGTTTCGTTGGCCGTGAGCTGGTGCCTCTGCTCCTTCAAGGCGGCCATCAGCTCACCTTGGTGAGCCGGCGCCTGCCACGTCAGTACCCAGAGGAACGGGCCGATGGACGGGTGCAGTGGTTGCAGCTCGACCCCGCTCGCTCCCAGTCGTGGCAGGTTCCAGAGCTGGCGGATGCCTTGGCTGAGGCGGATGGAGTGGTGAATCTGGCGGGCGAGCCGATCGCTGAAAAGCGCTGGACCGCCAGCCATCGGCAGCTGCTGGAGAGCAGCCGCCTCGACACAACCCGGTTGCTGGTGGATGCGATCAATGCTCTCGACACCCCACCTGCTGTTCTGGTGAATGCCTCAGCGATCGGTTTCTACGGCAGCAGCAGCACAAAGCGATTCGTTGAAAGCAGTGCTGCAGGGACTGATTTTCTGGCGTCGCTCTGCCAGCGCTGGGAGGCCGCTGCTGCGGCTGTTCCCGTGGCCACCCGCCAGGTGACGGTGCGGATCGGGATCGTCCTGGCGGGTGATGGTGGCGCTCTTGGCAAGATGCTGCCGGTGTTCCGCACCGGCTTCGGGGGGCCCATCGGCAATGGTCAGCAATGGATGAGCTGGATTCATCGCAGTGATCTCTGCGCTTTGATCCTTCATGCTCTGACCCATCAGAGCGTGAAGGGTGTGGTGAACGGCGTCGCCCCTCAGCCCGTGTCAATGGCTGAATTTTCCAGTCAGCTGGGCAGCACGCTGGGTCGCCCCAGCCTGTTACCGGTGCCGGCCCCCGTTCTTCAGATGATGCTCGGCGATGGCGCTCAAGTGGTTCTCGAAGGTCAGCAGGTGGCCTCCGAACGTCTTGACGATCTCGGCTTCAGCTTCCGCTATCCCGACCTGTCTTCTGCACTCGCCGCTGCCACCAGCTGAGGATGCCGTTGATCAGGGCCGCCATGATCAGCAAGCTGATCGCCGGGGTGAACAGGGGTTGCCACAACTGCTGGAATAGATCCATCGGCTGATTCCGCCCCTGGGTCTGTGCCAGCACGGCAATCCCGAAAAATCCGGCCCCGAGAAACACCACCAGAACATTGAGCATCAGCAGCCGATCAAGCCAGCGCTTCCAGATCGGTTCCACGGTCGCTGTCATCGGTTCTGCTGATGCGCTAAGGCGCTGATCGCTTCTGCCATTCTCCGGCCACCACCTCTGCTACCGAGGCGTCGTTCCGCCTCCAGACGGCACTGTTGTTGCAGCTCGGGGTCTGTTTGGCTGCGGTTCAGCAGCTCGAGAGCAAGGCGGGCGGATTCTTCCAGATTTCTGGTGCTGCCGGTTTCACCCGGAGCGCAGAACACCGTTGGTCCCAGCAAACGCCGCTGCGCCTCCGCAAATGCTGCGGTGAACTGGGGTCCCCGGCCTGGCAGTTGCAGAACAGGCCGTGCCAAACCCACCGCCTGTTCTGCGGCTGTACCGGCCATGCAAACCAGCAGATCGCTGTGTTGCAGCACGGCCTGAAACGCGTTGCGACGGACATGCACGACCGTGCCGCTGGGATGGTGGAGTTGAGCGTTGGACAGTTGCCAGCCCAGTTGGGTGGCCAGTGGGTTCAGATCGACATCGGCAAGGCTGGTGACCAGGGCCAGGTCAAGCGTGATGCGCGCATCGCTGGGAAGGTTGTTCACCATCGCCAGCAGCAGCCGCAGGTTGTCCTCGAGTTCAGGTCTGCGGCTCCCAGGCAGCAGCCCGATTCGGTGTGTCGCGTCGGGCAACGGCTGGGTGGGTGAGAGCACCGGATCCATGAAGGGATTGCCCAGAAAAGTCACCGGCCTGCGCAGTTGTTCACTGAGATCCGTCGCGGTGCGTTGATCACGGCTGAACACCGCTCTGAAGCGTCGTGTCGCCAGCAGTTCGCCGCAGGGCCACGGCAGTCGCAGGCGCCCTTCGTAGTGGCTGGAGTAAGCCACGAGGTAGGTGGCCACGGGGCGTCGGCACAGCCAGGCGGCGATGACCGGGATCACATCGCCGACGACGACGATCAGATCGAAACGGTTCGCATGCCTCAGCAGACGCATCAGCTGCTGCAGCAGGTACAGAACCTGCCCCTGAATCAGTTCCGTGAGTCGACCCTGCAGGCTGGTGTAACCAAGCCCGCCCGTGCTGAATTCTCTGGTTTGCCCCAGCAGAGGGATCTCGGCGTTTCGATAGGCGTTGCCCTTGCCCACCAGAGGCAACGCCTGGGTCTGATGCCCCAGCTCGCGTAGGGATTGAGCCAGAAGCGCTCCCGAGAGATCCTCGCCGTGCCCGTTGCTGAGGAGAAGAATTCTCGCCATTCACCCCGTCCGGGTGGAACATCCCATGGCCATCAGCCTGTTCAAAGCTTCAGCCAGGCCCTCACCTTCTCAAGCGATGTCCATCCCGGTCGGCGCTGCATCCCGTCATCCAAAGCGGCTTTCAGGTCGTCTGTGATCTGCGGCGCCATCGAGATCACCTGCTGCACAACCTGGATGTGGTCACGCACACCCTTGGATTCGGTGTCGAGCAGCGCCAGGCTGAGGTTGATCCGTGCTTGGGGATCCTGCGGATTCAGCTTCACGGCATAGCGGGCGGAGCGCAGGGCTTCATCGGGCTGGTCACAGAGCAGCTGCAACCAGGCCAGACAGGTCCAGCCCGCCGATTGCCGTGGTGCCGCTTCCGTGATCTGCTGAAAAGCGGGAAGGATGTCTTCCGCGCTGGCACCGGCCTGATACCGGGCCATGGCCTGGTCGAACAGGCTCTCCTGGCTGGAGTCCATCGCGAGGGAGAGGACGGATCTGCTGTTCAGACTCCCACGTCGCTCAGACCCACGGACTCACACCGCGAAGGAGCTGCCGCAACCGCAGGTCTGGGTGGCATTGGGATTGGTGAAGTTGAAACCACCTCCGATCAGTGCAGTGCTGAAATCCAATTGCATTCCGTAGATGTAAAGCAGGCTTTTCGGATCGCAGATCACGTTGAAGTGGCTGCCATCTGGCGCCTCGTATTCATAGGTTTCGTCATCCTCCAAGGTGTCAGAGGCAGGCACGAAATCCATCGTGTAGCTCATGCCACTGCATCCACCGGAGCGAACCCCAACCCGTAGAACCTGATTCTGACCCTGCTCATTGCAGAGCCTGGCCAACTGCTGCATCGCCGTGTCCGTGATCAGGATGCCTTTGCCGTCCTTTGCGGTGTGCGCCGTGGCGTTCGCTGTGCTGGTTGTCATCGAGGCCCCGCAGATCTGCCCTCACTCTATGGAGCCTGATTCATAGAGTCTCCCTAGTTGCACAGCGCAGGTGCGGGTCGCGATTGTCGGTTCCGGTCTGGCCGGCCTCTCCGCTGCGGTGGATTTGGTGGAGTCGGGGCATTCGGTTGACCTCTATGAAGCCCGCCCGTTCATGGGCGGCAAAGTCGGCAGTTGGGTGGATGACGGCGGGAACCATATTGAAATGGGCCTGCATGTGTTCTTTTTCAATTACGCCAACCTGTTTGCCTTGATGCGGAAGGTGGGAGCGATCGACAACCTGCTCCCCAAGCAGCACACCCATCTGTTCGTGAACAAGGGTGGTGATTTGCGGGAGTTGGATTTCCGCTTTCCGATCGGTGCACCCTTCAACGGACTGAAGGCGTTTTTCACCACCCCGCAGCTGAGTTGGATCGACAAACTGCGCAATGCACTGGCGCTTGGCACCAGTCCGATCGTGCGCGGTTTGGTGGATTACGAGGGCGCCATGCGAACGATTCGCGCCTTGGATTCCGTCAGCTTTCAGGACTGGTTCGTGGGCCATGGAGGCAGTCCTGAAAGCATCCGCCGGATGTGGAATCCGATTGCTTATGCCTTGGGCTTCATCGACTGTGAAGCGATTTCTGCCCGTTGCATGCTGACCATCTTCATGATGTTCGCCGCAAAAACAGAGGCCTCCAAGCTCAACCTGTTGAAGGGGTCACCGCACCGGTGGCTCACCGGCCCGATCCTTGAGTACATCGAACAACGCGGCGGACGGCTGCATCTGCGCCATCGCGTGAAACAGGTGCGCTGCAGTGATGCGGAGATCCCCGAAGTGACCGGACTTCAACTGGGCACGCCCGATGGGGACCGTGAGGTGGAGGCCGACTGTTATCTGGCGGCCTGTGATGTGCCGGGCATCCAGAAATTGATGCCCGAGTCGTGGCGGCGTTTCCCCCAGTTCGAGGCGATTCATCAACTTGAAGCTGTGCCGGTCGCCACGGTGCAGTTGCGCTACGACGGCTGGGTGACGGAGCTGGGAGAGGCCCATGAGGCGCAGCGACGTGATGTGTCGTCACCAGCCGGTTTGAACAATCTGCTGTACACCGCCGACGCTGATTTCAGCTGTTTCGCCGACCTTGCCCTGGCCAGCCCTGAGGATTACCGCAGGGAGGGGGAGGGGTCCCTTCTGCAGTGTGTGCTCACCCCGGGTGATCCGTGGATTCCCAAAACGGTTGAAGCGATCGTGGAGCACACCGACCGCCAGGTGAGAGAGCTGTTCCCCTCGGCACGGAACCTCACGCTGATCTGGAGCAACGTGGTGAAGCTGGCTCAGTCGCTCTATCGGGAGGCGCCGGGAATGGAGCCCTATCGGCCTGAACAGCGCACACCGATTCCGAATTTCTTCTTGGCTGGGAGTTACACCCGACAGGACTACATCGATTCGATGGAAGGAGCGACGATGAGCGGTCATCTTGCGGCCGCGGCGATTCTCGATCAGCCGGTGCGGTTGGCCTCCAACGCGGCGGTGGCCTGATGGGACGTTGGCTCGACCACAGCGTGACCACCGAGGTGAAGGCTTCTGCAGATCGGGTCTGGGAGGTTTGGAGCGATCTCGAGGCCATGCCCCGATGGATGCGATGGATTGAATCGGTGAAAACCCTTGATGATCCAGATCTCACCGACTGGACGCTGGCGGCCCAGGGCTTTCGCTTCCATTGGAAGGCTCGGATCACCCAGCGGGTCGAAGCGCAGCAACTGCACTGGGAGTCCGTTGGTGGTCTGGCGACAAAAGGAGCTGTGCGCTTCTACCCCGATGGACCGGAACGAACCATGGTGAAGCTGAGCGTCACCTACGAATTGCCGGGGGTCTTGGCACCGCTGATGGAGCCCAGCATCCTGGGAGGGATCGTCACGCGGGAGCTTCAGGCCAACCTTGATCGTTTCAGGGATCTTGTCGANGCAGGCGGTTGAAGCCTCCCTCATGAGGCTGGCTCCGAGGCTGGCTTCGNTTCTGATCGGGGGTCTTGTTCTGCCTGGATGCGGCGGGCCGTCCACGGATCCATCAAGCCTGGTCCCTCCGTCTGCGCCAAGCCGTTCGCCTGCTGAATCCACCGAGCCGATCAATCGATCGGCGCCGCCCGATATCGGTCTGACTCCGCTTCCAACAGCGCAACAGGTGCAGCAGGCAGCACCGGGAGGTCGCAGGGATCCGTTTCAGCCTTTGCCGGTCACGCAGAAGGCCAAGGCAGCGGCCGCTCAAAGCGAAGGCACCGGTGGCACCANCGTTGATCAACCGCNGCAACAGGACGGTTCCGATCCAGCCTCAGATCCCGGTTCTGGTCTCGAGCTCACCGGTGTTCTGCTCGTCGGGGGGGAGAGCCGTGCCCTCGTGCGCAACGCAAGCACCAGTGGGGTGTTGTGCGTGAGTTCCGACGGCCGCTGTGAGGGGGACCGTCAGTCTCTGCTCCCTGCAGGATGGTCCGTTCTTGCCATTGACGTGCAGCGCGGTTGCATCCGCCTGGCGCAGNACGGTCAAGCTCAGACGCCGGTGTGTATGGCCTGACAGCAGGCGGCGATCAGGCCATCGAGATCATGGGGGTCGGCTTCCGCATCCACCCGTCCGAACTGGGCCTGGCAGCTGCGGCTGGTCTGGGGGCCGATCGACACAATCTTCANNGGGGCCAGGCGGCTGATCCAATCGTCTCCGAACTGCTGTTGCAGCAGCTGCGCCGTGTGGGCAGCGGTCTTCGCGCTGCTGAATGCAATCGCCGCAACAGCGGCCTCATCCAGCGCCGCTGCTGTCGCGCTCGGCATCGACTGCGGGCATCGCGATTCATAGGCGGCCACTTCCACCACCCGTACACCTGCCTCGCCGAAGGCCTCGGCCAGCAGGGTGCGGCCGCCGCTCTGAACCCGGGGCAACAACATCCGCAGGCCGTAGCCGGAGACAGGGAAATGTTCAATCAGGCTGTCGGCGACGAATTCGGGCGGAACNAAGTCTGCGGCAGCCCCGTGTTGTTCCAGCACCCGGGCCGTCTTGCGGCCAACNGCCGCGATNCGAAGGCTNGNNGGGCGGCGGCGCAAGCTGCTGCCGATCCGTTGCAGGCGTTGTTCAACGGCCTGAACGCCGTTGGCGCTGGAAAACACAAGCCAGTGGAAATGCTCCAGCTCGGCCAAGGCATCGTCGAGGGGACCCCATTGATCCGGTGGACCGATCTCGAGGGCAGGCAGGTCGAGCACACGGGCACCACAGGCCTCGAGCAATTGGCGTGCCTCCCCCTGTTGATCACTGGCCCGGGTCATGACCACCGTGTGTCCATGCAGGGGGAGATTCACTGCAGGGGCTCCGCATCGAGTTTCACGATGCCCTCGACCTGAGCCCGCAGGTTGCGAGCATCTACGGATCGGCCCTGAGCCTGAAGCAGGGCGATGGCTTGGCGGAACCCGGCGCGGGCGCCTTCGATGTCGCCCCCCAACAACAGCGCNACGGCGTTGTTCTGATGGCATTCGGCACTGTCTGGATCCAGCTCCAAAGCGCGTCGGTAAGCATCAAGAGCAGCAGCGATGTCGCCTTTGCGNCGTTGCATCAAACCGAGGTTGTACCAGGCNAGAGCNACCTCGGGAGCCCGCTGGGTTGCGGTTTGCGTCAGGGCGATCGCTTCATCCAGTTCACCNCNTTCCATCAACCGGGCGGCGAGGTTCAACCGAGCACCAAGGCTGATGCGGGTGTCCAGTGGAATCTCCAGTGCTTTGCGGTACCAGTCGATTGCGCTGTNGGGATCGGATGGTGTGGTCGCCAGGGCCAGATGCAGCATCAGCTCATAACGTTCCGCATCCTGGATGGCGTCGTGTTCCAGGCCGCGGCGCAGCAGTTTGATCGCCTCCTCATGCTGTCCTTCGCTGATCAGCAGTCCACCGAGCTTGGCGTTGGCGTAGGGGTCGCCNGGATTGGTGTCGAGTTCATCCCGCATCGCCTGTCNGAGCCGTTCAGCCTTGTCGGTACCGGCCAGCAATTCGGGTCGGTAGCCGTCGTGCAGGATTGCCGGNTCGCTGCAGTCGGCAATGCGCCACTGCGGTTCACGGTCCAGCAGCTTGCTCACGCTGTCGTCGATCATCGAGTGGTATTGACGGCTCCAGCTGATGGCGGGATGACGCCGGAACAGACGGCTGACGCTTGAGTAGGGNGCCATGGCGGCNCCCANNTCGTANCGCAGNAGGTTGATCACCAGCACATCNGGNTGNGCCATCAGGGCCTTGAGGNTGGGGATGACCTCCGGCCGCAGTTGTTCATCAGCATCGAGCACCAGCACCCAGTCGCCTTGGAGAAACTCCATCGCGCTGTTGCGGGCTGGTGCGAAATCTCCCGGCCATGTGATCTGCTCCACCCGCGCGCCTGCAGCTTGAGCAATGGCGACGGTTCCATCGGTGGAGCCGGTGTCGACGACGACCATTTCGTCAACCAAGCCCTTCACGGAGTCGAGGCATGCGGCAAGGCGCTCTTCCTCATTGCGCACGATCATCGAGAGGCTGAGCATCAGCGGTGGCCGGGGAATGGGCGCGAGATTAAGGCGCTCAGTCCGTGAAATCCGCGATGCCGTCGCTGGTGATCGGTCGCAGGTTGAAGGCTTCCATCACCTGACGTTGCGCTTCCGGCATCTGCCCTGGACAGAACGCTGCTGGGACGTCGGGTGTGAGCACCTGCTCGAGTTCCTCCCAGAGATAAGGACTGCCGTACACCACCAGACCCGCGAGGCGATTCAGGTTCTGTAGCTGCAGCAGCGCAGCGCGCCAGGGTTCTTGGGCGTCCTGTCCTCCGCGGAATGGGTTCCCGCGCAGGAACAGCTGCAGGAGAATGGGTCCGTCGCCGAGGCGTTCAAGGGCCAGAGGTGCTTCTGGGTCGTTTCGCCAGGGGGAGATGCCCAGGCTGTGCACCACCACGCTTCGGTAGCCGTGCGCCTCAGGATCCCGCAGCGCTGGAGCGGTTGCGGCGAGGGCCGCACAGGGAAGAACACTGTCCACCCGGATCAGATTCACCCCGTTGGCTGCGGGGATGCCGCGTTCGGCTCGTGTGGTCAGGCAACACCGCACCAGCTCTTGCTCCAGCCTCCGGTCTTCGACACTGGCAATCNCCGCAGCGGTCCCTTCCGCCTTGGCTGAAGGGCGTTTCNCCAAGGCCTTCCGTCGTCGCTGCCGTGACTGTTCCAGTCGTTCCATGGGGAGACGCCCTGAGCCGAAGGCATCGCAGATCCCATCGATGGCGGCATCAGCNTCGGCCGGCATCAGGATCAGATCGGCNCCAGCNTCGAACGCCAGAACGGCAGCCTCCGCCGCCCCATGACGTGCGGTGATGGCTTCCATGACGAGGGCATCGGTGACCACCAAGCCGTCAAAGCCGAGATCGCCGCGCAACAGATCGGTCAGCACGATGCTGGAGAGGGTGGCGGGTCGCTCTGGGTCCAGCTCGGGCAGCAGCAGATGGGCCGTCATCACGCTGTCAACACCGGCATNGATGGCGGCTTGGAATGGTGGCAGTTCGATCTGATTCAGCCGGGCCCGGTTGTGGGGCAGCACCGGCAGGTCCAGGTGGGAATCGCTGCTGGTGTCCCCATGGCCGGGGAAATGCTTGGCGCATCCGAGCACGCCAGCGGCGGCCAGACCGCGTTGGAAGGCCGCGGCCAGGTGTCCGGCGGTGGCGGGATCTTCGCCCCAGGCCCGNACGTTGATCACGGGGTTGGCTGGATTGTTGTTGACATCACAGACCGGTCCCAGCACCCAGTTGAGACCGCATCGCCTGGCCTGCTGTCCGGTGCAAAGTCCGTAGCGTTCAGCCAGGTTCAAAGCGTGATCGGGCCGCTGCTGAAACAGCCGACCGAGCGCCAGCGGCGGCGGTAACCAGCTGGCACCTTCAAACCGNTGACCGACCCCTTCCTCCACATCGGCGCACAGGAGCAGGGGATCACGGGCCCAGCTCTGCAGCTGTCGCGTGCGTTGTTGCAGCTCAGTGGCGCTGCCGCCCAGCAGGATCACGCCGCCGACTCCATCNTTCAGCAGGCGCTGCAGCTCCGCGTTGCTCAGCTCCCAGCGCGGATAACGCCGTTGCAGATCATCGAGGTGNCCACTGGCGCGCACCACCAGCAGTTCAGCGANCTGGCNGCGCAGAGACGTTGATGNGGGATCAGTCGTGCTGCAGGACATCGTTGTTGTGTNGCTCGTCACTGCCGGGTGGAATTTCACCGCGTTCCTGGCGTTCGTCCTCGAGCCGGTTCAGCAGGCCGAGAACGGAAGTGCCCTTTTCGAGTCCTCGATCCAGTTGAAAGACCACTTCTGGTGCCCGTCGCATCTGCAGTCGGCGACCGAGTTCGCCGCGCAGGTAGCCACTGGCGGCTTTCAATCCGTCCAGAACGTCGCGTCGGGCCTCTTGCTCACCAAAAATGCTGACGAAGATCTTGCAGTGCTGCAGATCACCGGACACCTCCACATCGGTGATGCTCACCATGCCTTGATGAACACGTTCATCGCGAATGCCGTTGATCAGCAGCTCACTGGTTTCCTTGCGGATCAGCGCTGCGACCCTGTCCACACGCCGTCCCTGTGCCATCGCGCCTTACGCCGTCGGTGCTGAAGTCACCATGGCACGCAGCACCAGGGTCAGCGAGATGAACCCGCTGATCAGCGCACCCACCAGCGCCACGGCGGTGACAGGGTTGCTGCGGCGGCGTGCCAGGGGTTCTGCAACAGAGGCAAGCACGCCGAGGGTGAACGTGATCAGATAACGCGGATAGCGGGTGACGTTGAGAAAGAACTCCCGCATGACAACGGAACAGGAATGGACTGCCTTCTCACTATCGCGTGCAGCGCCATGCGTCTAAAAAGATTTGGAAATTGTTCTTTTTGAACAGGATTAAACGGACTGGTAATATAAATTAAGAACAGATTAAGCCTTGTTGAATCAAGCTTTTTTTGTCNAAGAACGACTCCTTTCTGATTNCTTCTCTTCATGAAAAACTTGGTTTTTAGTTCAAAAAGTTATGATCGAAAAGGCAAGATATACGAAGCGATTGAGCATCATAATCAAGCATTGCCATCGACGAGCAGGAGCGAGAAATTCAAGAAGATGAAGGATTCTCCATATGCTTTTTTTCGAGGTTCAAATCATATTTTCTGGTCTGACTTTGCAGGAGATTGGCAGGTCAACCGATTTGGAGGCAGTGCTTTTTCAAGAACGTGGTTGCAAGGTGATGCCCATGTTTACAACATGGGTGCCTATTTGAATGATATTGGCGTTGTGTCTTACGGATTTGACGATTATGATGACTCTCTTGTTGCTGATTATCAATACGACGTCTGGCGATTTGCCATTAGCATGGTTCTGGACTCCAAGGAAAATGGCAACCTTTCAGATGCAGAGTTGTCAAAGTGTGTTCGGGAATTNGCTCGGCATTANCTCGAAACTATCGATCACCATGAGCAGATTGATTCGTTTTCAAGCTCTTTTACCAAGTGCAATACTGGTAAGTTGCTGATGAAATTTTTGGCTAAAACGGAAAATAAATATAGCCGTGAAAGAATGCTTGAAAAGTGGACTGATGTCAACGAATCAAGGCAGTTCAAGCATATTGAAGGCAAGCTGGATCCGATTGCAAAGGACTCTGAATTGTATGGAAAAATCATGCAAGCATTCTCCTCTTATACTGAAACNGTTTCTGAAGATTTTCTGAGTTATTACAAGGATCACTATAAAATTCTTGATCTCGCTGTGCGACATAGTGCGGGAACCGGCTCTCTTGGCCTTAAGCGATATTATGCCTTGATGAGAGGTGATACGGATCAGAACTATGATGATGTTATCCTTGATGTGAAGCAGCAAATACAGCCAACAGCATTCAGTTATTTGAGCGATGAAGAGGTTGAAGAATACAATTACAATTTCAAAAATCATGCTCAATGCCATTCCGAGGCGTATCGAGCTCTTTCTCAATANCCCGACTGNCATCTTGGCTGGCTTTCCATTGATGATGCCTGGTATTCAGTGCGTGAAAGATCTCCCTTTAAAAATGATTTTCCAACCTCAAAATTAAAGACCGCAAAGGATTATCTCGCAATGGCCAAACAGTGGTCTGAGATTATGGCGAAAAAACATCTGCAGGCCGCTCGAAAGCTGAATGGATCAGTTGACCCATATGTTTTCGAAGCCACCATTAATCGCATCGCTCGAGACAGGATTGAAGAATTTGAGGTGTTTGTTGACGGGATTGCCCATTCCTACGCCAAGCAAGTTCGNAGGGATTGGCTTTATTTTTGCGAGGGTTACTGATTTGGATTGNTGTTGTATGNNCTCAAGCTGCCACTTGCATTGAGGCGTTGTCCTCTTGATTGGAGGNGGGTTGGNCTTTGGTGTCTTTAATTGAGGTTCTNGCTTCTAGATACTCGGCAAGCTGTAAAAAGTCGGTTCTGGGAACACTTCTTCCAAAGATCTCATTAAATGCAAGGCGGGGCTTTGTGCCATCAACAATATGGAACCCCCAATAAAGAAGATTGTCGTTGCGCCTGATCTTGGCATCGATTGGATTGATNAGGTCGCATCTTGAGTCTTCTTTTTTGTACTCATTGATGTGCTGCTCTAGTGCAGTTAGAAGCAGGCGGTTGCGCCGAACAAANCTGCCGTCGTCGTTATAGCAATTGATCAGGGTAAGAAGATCCGCCTTTTTGTTCATCGTTCGTATGTGCCGGAATGTGCGAGTGATCACATCTCCATTTTTGGCAATCCCCAACGGGTTCAATGTTGTGGGAATCAAGCAGTAATCAAACCTGCGGACAAAGCGAGCTGGATTTTCGCTCAGCACGGGTGAGCAGTCACAGATCACGATCTTGATCTCAGGATATTGATGCTCGTCCCATTCCTCTGCATTCAGGACGGTGATGGTGCTTCCCGTAAAACCTTTGCGATGGGGAGGGACATACAGCGACGCTGTTTCGTCCTCAGAACTCTGATCTTCGATGAATAACTTGCGCAGATTGCGGTCGGGATCAAGGTCCACGAGGATCACGTCGTAACCCTGCAGTGCGAAGGCTCCAGCGAGATGGGCGGAGACGGTCGTCTTGCCGACACCTCCCTTGCAGGTGAANACCCCGATGTAGGTGACCTGTTCATTGTTGATCGATGCTGCTAAGGCTGGAAAAGCATCGGCTGGGGAGTCGTCATCAAGCTTGTCTGGGTCGTAATCCCAATGGATTCCGTAGGGCGTTGATGTTCCNAGCTTGAGATTGGAAGGCCGTTCCGTTCGAACGTGGGTGAGGGCGGGTTTGCTGAAGCCGCTGGTTGTAATCAGCCAACCGTGTGTGAAATGAGATGCACTGGAGAGGTCCAGAAATTCACTGAATTTGCATACNTGAGCAATGTTGGTTTTTGCCTTATGGTTTTTAACCTCTACTGCAATATTGTCTGATTTATTGCAGATTTCTAAACTGTGCGTTGCTGTTCTTTTCTCGGGAGAGTTGTTGGAAATTTTGTAGCCGAGAATTTCGCATTGCTGAGCCACATGNTTTCTGANGCTTTCAACATCAGAAAATTGTCCGTAGCCTTGATTGCTCATACGAACTCCCCTTTCTGACCACTCATCANCGANCCCATAATATCGCGACCCAGCAGAATGAAGTCCAGTTNCCGTGTTCGATGGGCGACGTGCAGGGTTTTGCCAGTGCTTATNGATACCAAGGGACGATCTGCCTTCATTTTCACATCACCAAAGCGCTTGCTCAGCAGTCNTTTGATTGCTCTCGCTANCGTTAGGGGTCATCGGTTGCACCGGCATGCTGGAACTGCACCAATTCCGACACTCCGCCTTCTGCCTCAAGGTGCGGATGGTGCTTCAAGCCAAAGGTCTCAGCTACCGCACGGTGGAGGTGACTCCGGGAATCGGCCAGGTGGCCGTGTTTCGCTTGTCCGGTCAGCGGCAAGTGCCCGTCCTGGTCGACGGCGAGTCAGTCCTCTCGGATTCCAGTGCGATTGCACGACATTTGGAGCGGTTGGATCCCGATCCAGCGTTACTTCCATCAGATTCCTTGGAGGCAGCGCAGGTTCATCTGATTGAGGATTGGGCTGACACCACGCTGGCTTCTGCGGCGCGCATCGCTCTTCTGCAGGCTGCAGCACTCGATGGAGAGTTGCGGTTGGCGCTCCTTCCGGATGATGTGCCGGACCCTCTGCGTTCTGTGATGGGGGCGCTGCCGGGCGGTTGGTTGAATTCTGTCAGTGAAATGGTGAACTCCAGTGAGCGGGTTGACCTGCTGGCCAGCCTTGAGCATCTGGCTGCATCCGTTCAGGAGAATCCTTGGCTGGTGGGTCAATCCATGACCCTTGCTGATCTGTCTGTGGCCGCCCAGTTGTCCCTGTTGCGTTTTCCAGTCTCTTCAGGAAGCCAGCTGGCTGGCAAGGGCGTGCCTGGCCTTAGTGATCACCCGCGTTTGCAACCACTGTTTCAGTGGCGTGATCAGCTTGAACTGAAGTTGATGGAGCGGACCCTGGAAGAGGTGTGAAGCGCAGTTTGTAGTGATGCTGAGCAACGGTCTGGTCCCGCAGGCTCTCGCCCGGTGATGCATAGCGACCCTGCCATTGCTCAGCACAGATGTCATCACCGCAGCGGTTGTAGCGGCTGAGGGTTTCGATCCGGCTCAATCGCGGTGCTCCAGGGGTGTGCAAGATCTGCAGCACGAGTTCATCGGCCAGAAAGGTGTCGGGGTTGGGGCGTTCCTGGCGGCGGCCCGTCACGGTCGTTTCGAGATAGAGATCCCCTTTGAGTCGTGCGATCTGGCGGTTGGCGGAGTCGGGGTCGTCGTCCACCCCCAGCAGTTGGTCTCCGAGCAGAGCGCGGCCGATGGCGGTGGCGTTGAAGCTGCGATCGCCGACGAGCCGGCCACGTTTGTCCTGTTCAAATCGAGCTTGATGGAGCAGCGCTGGATCGTCTGGGGCATCGAGATCCATGCTTTCCACCTGCCAAAGCCCGGCAAACCACTCGGGATAGATCAGATCGTCCCGATTCGAAGGCCGCGTCAACGGTGCCGGCAGGTTCCAGTCGGGCCAGCTGGTCAGCCGTTGTTCAAGGCTGCTCTGGGCCCAGGCGGGCCCGCCACTGAGCAGGATGGTGAGGCCGATCAGCAGCATCCACAACCGCCGTTCCATGTCTGATCCTCTGATTCGTGCCCTTGATGACTATGTGGTGCTGGAGCCNGGCAAGCCNGAGCAGCTGCTCAGTGCTGCCGACACGTTGACATGGCTGAGCGGTTGGCTGCGGACGCTCGATCCGCTGCCTGCCGATCTNGCGGATCAACCCGATGTGGCATCAGCTGCACAGCGGTTGATCGACACGGCCTGTGATCTGGAGATCAGCCCTGGGGTGACCTTGCAGTGGTTTGCGGTTCGGNTGGAGCCGCCGGCGGCTGATTGTTGACCCCTTTGGATTGGTTCAACGCGTTGATGCACCGCTGCCGGGCCTGATCATTGATGTGGGGGATTGATCTTTTGACGCCNGGTCAAGGGGGCAATGGCAGCCTGAATACGCTTTGTTCTCGCGATTCAATCACCGTTGTTGCGGAGCNGGGATGGCTCTGCGCGTGTCTGCTGATCTGATGGGTTGCTTTCATCTGCAGCAACTAATTTTCAAAGAAGACGTCGTCCGATAAGCCATGGCTCTGAGCAGGCGCTCCTTCCTTCTCCGCAGCGGTATGACGGCTGCTGGTCTGATTGGTTTCAGTCAGTGGGGTGACAGCTTCAACGCCGCGGCGTCAAGTCAGCAGAGCTTTCCGTCGTCTTTGGATACCGTTTCTATCCCTTTGAGGGATTGGTCTGGCTTCACTGTTCTTGGTGAATCGGCTGTGGTTTTGGCGCCGAGAACGGAGGAGGAGGTTGTACAGATTGTGAGGCAATGCCGCAGTCAGAATCGGCAGTGCCGCGTTGTGGGTCGGAGAACGTCCTGGAATGTCAAGTGGTTCGGCGATCCCGACACTGTGATCGTGTCCACGGTTCATCTCGATGAACTTTCATTCGATCTCGACGCGGGGACAGTCACCTGCGGCCCAGGTGTTGTGCTGGAAACGCTTCANCGTGAAGCATGGGCCAGAGGACTGACGCTCTCCACCTCTCCTGCACCACCGTGGGTGACGGTTGGAGGTGCCGTCTCAACCGGGAGTCATGGAAGTCTGATGGGCGGCAGCTTGTCCTCCAGTTTGACGGGCTGTCGCCTGGTCAATGGTGAAGGTTCCNTCGTTGCGATGGATGCCGAACACCCGGATATGGATGCTGCTCGGATTTCCATGGGCATGTTGGGCGTGATGACGCAACTCACCCTCAAGCTTGATCCTGCCTATCGCTTAACCCTTGTTCAGCAACCGATTGCCACTGCTGACTGGCGGCAGGAGCTGGTGAACAGCGGCCCGATGTCGTTCATTCATGCCAGCACAACGGATGCTGAATCAACGTTGTTCAAGGTTGGGCCAGAGGCGGCAGCAAACNCGCTCAGTGACAAGGTCGTGACGGGAAAGGATGCGCAAGGACACGTTCAGATGAGCGGTCCAGCTCATCTTCTGGTGATGAATTATCAACCTCCCTCGCCGACCATTGCCGGAGGCGAGTGGGCTGTGCCGGTTGAACTGTTCCCGGAGGTGATGATGGCTTTTCAGTCCAATGATCTATCACTGCCTTCCATGGTTTGGCTCAAAAAAGTGATGGGCGAATCTGCGTATTTGGGTGGGGGGAGTGATCCTCAGAAGGTTTATGTGCAATGCGGCGCTTATCACGAGGTGGCGGGAAATCAGAACCCTCAAGTTATTAATGATATGGTCAGAAAGATTGAAAAGNTGATGATTCAATTTGAAGGGCGTCCGCATTTTGCTAAATTGGTTTATATGAGTTCTGANGAGATATCAAAAGTTTATCCAGAGTTGCAGCGTTTTCAGGAAGTGCGCCGTCGATTTGATCCGGCTAATGTTTTTTATACCCAGCGATTGGCCAAGCTGTTTGGTTGATCATTGCCTTTAAATCTCAACTGTTCTGGTGCGCTGTGGGTTCTTTCAGCAGGCTTGGCAGCAGCTGCAGGATCCCGTCAGCGACGGTCTCGGGGCTTTCGTCGTTGATGACCACCGTGAGATCGGCTTCGGCATAAAGGGGACGGCGCTTCTCGAGCAGCGCGTTGAGAGCTGCCTCGGGATCAGCGGTCTGCAGCAGCGGACGCACGGTGCTGTCGGCGTTCAGCCGTTGCAGCAACTGGTCGGGGACGACATCGAGCCAGATTGCGATGCCCTGGTGCAACACCCCCCAGTTCTCGGGTCGGGTGACAACGCCGCCACCTGTTGCGACCACCAGGGAGTGGCGTTGGCTGATGGCATTGAGCACCTGCGTCTCCAGGGTGCGGAATCCGGCCTCTCCGTCCCGATCGAAGAGTTCAGCGATCGTGCATCCAGCCGCTTGCTCGATCACTGCATCGGCATCCACAAAGCCGTAGCCAAGGCGTTCCGCCAAGGGGCGTCCGGTGCTGCTCTTGCCGCAGCCCATCATTCCGATGAGGTACAGGCTGCGACCGGCCAGGCGTCGCTTCAAGGAGGAGTCGCTGGCCACCATGGCTCGTATGCGGCATTAACTCATTAGGATGCCTCGCGGCCGGAACGTCACATGACTGAAACGAAGTCAATTGCACGCCACGGCCAAGGCCGGGCCTGCGTCATCACAAGGCGTGCCTGTTTNAGTGCCAGCCACCGCTATTGGTTGCCGGAACTCTCAGCTGATGACAACGCGGCTCGTTTCGGGCCCTGTGCCATTGCCCCTGGCCATGGTCACAACTACGAGCTGATTGTCTCCATGGCTGGCGGGCTTGATGCTGATGGCATGGTGCTCAACCTCTCGGAGGTGAAGCACGCCATCCGCAGTGAAATCACTGGCCAATTGGACTTCCGCTTCCTCAATGAGGCATGGCCGGAGTTNGATGTCACAACCCCTGTCGGCTGTCTGCCCACCACCGAAGCCCTGCTGCGGGTGATCTGGCAACGCCTCAGCCCTCATTTGCCAATCACGGCACTCCGCCTCTACGAACAACCGGGCCTTTGGGCCGACTACCTCGGACATCCCATGGACGCCTTCCTCACCATCCGCACCCACTTCGCTGCTGCTCACCGACTGGCCCGTCCGGAGTTGAGCCAGGAGGAGAACGAAGCGATCTACGGCAAGTGCGCCCGCCCCCACGGCCATGGTCACAACTATCTGGTGGATGTGACCGTGCGTGGTGAGATNGATCCGCGTACGGGNATGGTCTGCGACCTCTCCGCCCTTCAGAGGCTGGTGGACGATTTGGTGGTGGAGCCCTTCGACCACACCTTCCTCAACAAGGACGTGCCCTTTTTCGAGGAGTGTGTGCCCACCGCCGAAAACATCGCGCTGCACATCGCGGATCGCCTTTCCACGCCCGTGAAAGCGATTGGTGCTCAACTGCACAAGGTGCGGTTGCAGGAAAGCCCCAACAACGCTGCCGAGGTTTTTGCGGAATCACCTCAACTGGAGATGATGCCGGCATCCTTGGAGACGGTTGCCGCCGTCTGAAGGGTGTCTTGACCTCTTCATCCCGTGTTGTGCGGTTGGTCCTGGCGGTCAGCCTCGATGGTCGGTTGGCTCCAGCAGACGGAGGGGCTGCGCAACTTGGAGGCAAGGGCGACCGCCGTGCGTTGGAAGAAGCATTGGCTTGGGCTGACGCTGTGCTGATTGGTGCCGGCACCCTGAGAGCCCATCAATGCAGTTGTTTGATCCACAATGCTGATCTGCTGGAACAACGCCGATCGACAGGGCNCAGTGATCAACCACTGGCTGTGGTGGTGAGCAGGTCTCCTGATTTTTCCCAGGACTGGCTTTTTTTCCGGCAACCGCTGAGGCGCTGGCTGTTGAGTGATGGGCCCGATCAACCTGGTTTTGAGGCTCGCCTGGAACCGGCGCCAACCTGGTGCCTTACCTTGCAACGGCTGGCAGACCATCAGCTGAACAGGGTTGTGCTCTTGGGGGGCGCTGGATTGACGGCGTCGATGTTGCAGGAAGACTGCATCGATGAATTGCAACTGACCCTGACCCCGCGTTTGTTGGGAGGAGCGCAGTGCTGGCTGCCTGTATCAGGGCCTGATCACGCCGTGCCTTCAGCAGCCGTGCCACCAGCACTGCAGTCCAGCCAGGGCTGGTCTTTGGACGAGGTGTTGCCTCTTGGCGGTGATGAGCTATTGGTGCGCTACAGCAGGAGACGCGAACTGTGCAATTGACAATCCCCCATATGGGGGATTCACGACCTGGTGAAACTAACTAAGGTAATTGAAGAGCTTTTTACAGCAATGGCTAAGAAGTCCCGTCGCACCCTCAAGGGCACGTCAAAAGACGACGTGCTGACAGGCACAAAGAAAAAAGACCGCATCAAGGGTTATGGAGGCGACGACATCATTGACAGTGGTGCAGGGATGGACAAAGTTTGGGGTATGAAAGGAAAAGATCGGTTCGTAACGAAGGGTTTTGCGAAGGGTTATATGAAAATCATGGATATGGAGGAGGGTGAAGTGATTGAGTTCTGTGGATGTCCCAAAACGAGACTTGTTCAAAAGCGTAAAAATGTTTGGATCGAGCTCGGTGATGATGTTAAGGCTGTTGTAAAAAATGCCAAAGTCGATGATTTTGAGATGGATTTTGCTAACAAAATAATCACGATGGTTGCTGATCCTATGGCGTGATCTGTTTGAGATCAAGCTGGTTCAAGATGTCGTCAGGGACGCCCAGCAGCATGCTGATGCAACGCTTCACAACGACTTCTCCGTTGTTGCCAAGTCGGCCGCCAATCAGTTCTCTGATCACTTCAAATTCTCGTCCGGACCGGCTGGTTTCTTCGATCAAGCATTNGCTGGCAGGTTTNGCGATGGATGCACAACTGCTGTTCACCAANGTTCGGATCATTTGATCAGAACGGCGACCNAANCGCTNGCATTCCATGGTGATGGTTTGCTCCAATCGGGGCTGCATCATTNTTAGAAACGGCGCGAAGAGNCCTGCTTTCGCTTCATTGCAACCCAGGGACAGCATTCCAGCGAGCAGCCCAACGGCCAACCTCCGTTTTCTTCGTGTGCGGTGGTTAACGTCAGCGCACGAACGGATTCGAGTGCTGCCGGCATGACTCCTTTGACTGCCCGCTGGCATCGATCGATCCGCGAGATCCCCGAAGAGCACTGGCAAACGCTGGTTGGAGATGACGCGATTCCTTTTTATCGCTGGGGTTGGCTTGATGCCCTGGAACTATCCGGCAGCATTGTTCCCGATCAGGGATGGCA
Source organism: Synechococcus sp. MED850 (assembly GCA_002700765.1). The sequence continues at coordinate 13,202 of PAEP01000016.1, read as the reverse complement.
GCCGCTGCATCTCGCTCTCTGGCGAGATGACACTCCAGTGGCTGTTGCGCCTTTGTATCTCAAAGGCCACAGCTACGGCGAGTTTGTCTTCGACCAGACCTTCGCCCGCCTGGCTGGCGATCTTGGCTTGCGGTATTACCCCAAGTTGCTGGGGATGAGCCCGGTCAGCCCGGTGCTGGGCTACAGGTTTCATGTCCGCGAGGGGGAGGATGCGGCCCAGCTCACGCTGGTGTTGATCCGTGCCATCGATGCGTTCTGCGAGCAAAACAGCATCCTCAGTTGCAACTTTCTCTACGTGGATCCGCAGTGGCGCCCTCTCGCGGAAGCGGCAGGCTGTGCCGCTTGGCTTAATCAACAAAGCCTCTGGAGCCGGGGTGATGCCAGCAACTTTGAGGATTATCTGCAGGGCTTCAATGCCAATCAACGCCGCAATATCAAACGGGAACGCAAGGCTGTGGCCAAGGCAGGGCTCACGGTGACGCCCCTCACCGGTGAGCAGTTGGATCTGGAGCTGCTTCAGACCATGCACCGTTTCTATGAACAGCACTGCGCCCGCTGGGGCCCCTGGGGTAGCAAGTATCTGCAGCCTGGATTCTTTGATTCCCTGGCCCGAGGCCATCGCAATGATGTGGTGTTGTTCTCGGCCCATCGCGGTGATCCGCGCGACCCGGTGGCGATGTCGTTATGCGTGCGCGATGACCATCACCTCTGGGGCCGTTACTGGGGCAGTGATGAAGAGATCGATTGCCTCCACTTCGAGGTCTGTTACTACGCACCGATCGAATGGGCGATCAGCCAGGGGATCGACAGCTTTGATCCTGGGGCCGGTGGCAGCCACAAGCGGCGGCGGGGGTTTGTGGCCCGCCCCCACGCCAGCCTGCACCGTTGGTATCAACCGCAGATGGATGGTTTGATCAGGGCTTGGCTGCCCAAGGTGAATGGCTTGATGCTGGAGGAGATCGAGGCGATCAATGCAGAGCTGCCTTTCAAGGCAGACGCCCCATCGCTGAGTTTGTAAGTTAANGAGATGGTCAAGACACCTGAAGCNCCCGCATCGCTGGCTGCATCCATCGATGCTTTGGATGAACGTCTCTCCCAGCGCTTCATCGCGCTGGATCCCAGCGGTTATTTCCTGATCAAGCTCGATACCGATGCCGGTGAGCTGGTGCTCGAGCACTACGGCAACACCATTGATGACAAGGGCCTGGCTCGCGATTCCGACACCGGTGAGGTGCTGAGCTGCAAAGGGGGCAATGGCCCCCGGCAACCCTCAATGATTTACCGCGGCCGCAGTGCCAAGCATGTCGGCATCCAACTCACCGAGGGAGATGGGCCGCATCCGCTGAGCCGTTTGGATCATGCGCTGTATCTCGGCCGGGAACTGCAGAAAGCCGAGCAGTGTTTACGGGAAGAGCGCATCTATGTGCAGGATTGAGGGAGTCTCAAGCCACCTGCAGTTCTTTTGTGGACGTTGGCTCTTCCGGAGGGAGTGATTCCAGCTGTTCACGAATTTCACGCTGCACAATCGAGCGATACTCCAGGAAGTGCTCGTTGTGGGCCAGCACCACCAGGAACTGCTCCAGCAAGGCAGGGTTCTGGCGTGCCATGCCCAGCATGTACTTCCAGAAGCGTCCGCGGGTGTCGCGCTTGATGCCCTGGCGCCAGATCACAATGCTCAGAGCCTTGATGTCCGTCAAAGTGGGCAATTTGGCTGCTGCTTTCCAGCGGGGAGCGCCCATCTTCAGGTAATAGCTGTACACCCGGTCCATGTAGGCATTGGGTTCATACAGGGCGCAGAAGGCCTCCACATATTCGTTGGCGATGTCGCGGATCGGCCGGGTTGGTTTGAAGTTCAGCAGGTTGGTTTGATTCACGCCCTTGGCAGCATCTTCTCCCTGAATCAGGCGGCCTTCCTTCTCCAATCGCGCCCAAAGTGCTGTCTTCGGGAGGGCCTGCAACATGCCCATCATCGCGGCGGGAATGCCGGTGCGGGTAACGAAATCAACGATGCGATGGCCTGCGCCATCTTTCTCACCATCGAAACCGATGATGAAGCCGGCCATCACCCGAATGCCATTGGCCGTGATCCGATCCACTGCCGCATCCAGTGGGTTGCGGGTGTTCTGAACCTTCCTGGCCGTCTCCAGGCTGGCCTCATCAGGCGTTTCAATGCCAAGGAACACGCTTTCAAAGCGTGCGTCGTGCATCATCCGCATCATTTCATCGTCGTCCGCCAGATCAACGGAGGCTTCCGTCGCAAAGCTGAATGGGTAGCCGCGCTCCTCTTGCCAGGTGCGGATCTGGGGCAGCAACAACTTGGCATTGCGCTTGTTGCCGATGAAGTTGTCATCCACCAAAAAGATGGACCGGCGCCAACCCAGGTCGTAGAGGTACTGAAGCTCCGCCACCAATTGCTCGGGTGTTTTGGTGCGGGGTTTGCGACCGTAAAGAACAATGATGTCGCAGAACTCACAATTGAACGGGCAGCCCCGGGAGAACTGCACGCTCATCGAGTCGTAAGCGTCAAGCTCGAGCAAGTCAAAGCGGGGAATCGGTGTTGATGTCACATCCGGCTTGTCGCCCTCGGCGGTGAAGCGCCCGCTGGTCTCACCCCTCTCCAGAGCCTCAAGGAACAGCGGCAGGGTGATTTCCCCTTCATCGAGAATCTTGAAATCCGCTTCGTCGAGTTCTGGTGCATCCGGAGTGGAGCTGGCGAAAGGTCCCCCCACGGCCACCGGTAGCCCCCGCTGTTTGGCCTTGCCGATTTGCACGGCCATATCGTCCTTCTGGACGATCATCCCGGAGATGATCACTAATTCTGCCCAGTCCCACTCAGCCTCCGTCACCTCTCTGACGTTGCGATCCGCAAGCTTCATCTCCCACTCCTGGGGAAGCAGGGCGGCAACCGTGACCATGCCCAGCGGGGGCAGCAACACCTTGCGGTTCACCAGCTCGAGGATCTTCTCGTAGCTCCAGAAGGTTTTCGGGAACTCGGGATAGATGAAAAGTGTGCGCATAAATAACGGGCAGAGGGCAGGGAGTCCGGTCGGCCCGGCGTGAGATCACCTGGACTCAGGTGTTACCAGTTGCTGAACCCTAAGCGCAATGCGCAGTTTCATGTTCCGGCTCTGATCTAATGGTGGTCACATCCTTACTTGCACATGGCTGTCGGTATCTATCTGGGGTTGTTCGGAGCTGGTCTTGTCAGCGCGTTTGTGCTCACCAAGCTGCTCAAGGGCATCAAGTTGATCTGATCGGTTCCAGTGTCCGTCCTCCGCGGCGTCGGATCCACAGCACAGCCAGCACAGCCCCAATTCCGCCGGTCACAGCAAATGTGGTCGACAAGCTCGTGGCCATCACCATCAGGGCGGCCAACAGCCCACTGAGTCCACCGCCACCGAGAAAGGCGATCTGGCTCAACCCGGCCATGCGTCCGCGCACCACCTGAGCTGACCCGATCTGGGTGATCAGATTGCAGCTGCTGAGCAGACCTGCGGTACCGGCACCGATCAGAAAGGCCATCGCCAGACTGAATTCCATCCCTGGTGATGCAGCCATTCCCACCTGGGCCACGGCCGTGAGCAGACCGAAGCATCCAATGGTCAGAAACGGTCGATGGCTAAACGGCCGGCTGTTGCGTTGGAGCACCACCCCACCAGCGATGCTGCCGGCTGCCAGCACACTGGTGAACAGCCCCAGATCACGCGGATCTGGCCCGATCACCTGATCAGCGATCAACGGGGCCAGACCCGGGTGAAAGAAATTCACCACGCAAAGCACAGCCGTGAGGGTGAGTACCCCCTGCAGTGTTGAGCCGCACTGCTGCCAAGCGTTCAACAGCGTCGCCTGCTCTCCTGGAGCACTGCGTTGCTCCCGCTCTCGTTGTGGTCGCAGCAGAAACATCACGCTGGTGATCGGCAGCAGGTAGCTGGCCGCGTCAATGCCCAGCGCCCAGGCCGGACCTGCCATGGCCACAAGCCAGCCCCCGATCGGTGGGCCCACCAGTTTGCCGACGTTGAACACAACTGAGAAACTGGCCAGATAGCCCGCCAGCTGATCGGGCTCTTCCACCAGCAGGGAGCAGTATTTGTTGCGGGCCGTGAGCTCAAAGGCGCCGGCGATGCCCACCAGCAGTGTGCTGCCCAGCAACAGCAGCACCTGGGCGGTTCCCTCCAGCAGCGGAATCGCCAGTGCACCGAGCCCGGCAGCGATCAACAGCGCCCACTGAGCCTGAACGAGAACCCGCTCGCATCCCAGGCGGTCCGTCCGAACTCCCGCTGGACCACTGATCACCAGACTCGGCAGCGACAGGGCAGCGAAGTTCAGTGCCAGAACAAATGGTTCGGCGCTGCCATGCAACAAGATCCAACCCTTGGCGGTGATCCCAGCGAAGGAGCCGGCTGTGCTGACGCCGGAAACCACAAGAAACAGCGTGCGTTGCTGGTCCAGCCGGAGAGGAGAAGCATTCAAGCGTTGGCCCTTGCAGCCGCCACCATCGCCCGAGCTCCCACGATCTGTCCGCCAAGATCGTAGATATCGGCGCTGTGGATCCGAACCGGAACCATCGTCCCCGGCTGAGCGACCTGGCCGTCCTCCCCCGGTTGGACATGCACCTCGCCATCTACCTCAGGAGCAAAACGCCCTGAGCGTCCGATCATCGCGCCCGACTGCGGATTGAGCTGTTCGATCAGCACGTCCACCGTTCGGCCCACCCAGCGTTGATTGCGTTCAGCGGCGATCGGTTGTTGCAGGGCCATCAGGCCATCACGGCGGGCCTGCGCGACCTCGGGATCAACGTGATCCGGGAGATCGGCTGCGGCAGTTCCGTCCTCTGGAGAAAACGTGAACACGCCCACGTGGTCGAAGCGTTGGCGTTGCAAGAAGCTTTTCAAGTGGTTGAAGTGCTCCTCGGTTTCGCCGGGGAAGCCCACGATCAATGTGGTGCGCAGCACGGCATCGGGCAGCTGCTCGCGGATCTGATCGAGCAGGCGGTCGTTCACATCCGCTTGCCAGGGGCGATTCATTGCTTTCAGCACGTCGGGATGGCTGTGCTGTAACGGCAGATCCAGATAGGGCAGAACGTTCGGGACATCCCTGTAGGCGCTGAGCACGTCAGGTGTCAGCCCAGTGGGATAGGCGTAGTGCACCCGGATCCAGGGGATCTCCACCTCCCCGAGCGCCCGCAGCAGCTCCGCCAGTTTGGGTTTGCCGTAGAGATCGAGGCCGTAGTTGGTTGTGATCTGGCTGATCAGGATCAGCTCTTGCACACCCTGCTCGGCGAGCTGGTGCGCCTCGGTGACGATCGATTCGATCGACCGGCTGCGCTGGTCTCCACGCAGCTTCGGAATGATGCAGAACGCGCAGCGGTAGTCGCAGCCCTCAGCCACCTTCAGGTACGCCACGGCCTGGTCGGTGGTGCGTTGACGCGGCAGATGTTCATCACCCACGAAGGTCGGAACGCGGCTGACACGGTTGACCCGTTCGCCCGCTTCCACCCGTTGAAGCACGTCGACGATGTGCTGGTAGTCACCGGTGCCGACAATCGCTTTCGCCTCCGGGATCGACTCCAGCAGCTCCTCCTGGAAGTGTTGGGCCAGACATCCCGCAATGATCAGCTCCTTGCCCTGTTCCGCCAGACCAACCAAGGTGCGAACCGATTCCTCGCGGGCGTCCTGAATGAAGCTGCAGGTGTTCACCACAACGACGGCAGCATCCCGTTCATCGGTGCTAACGCCATAGCCGGCTTCGGCCAGCAATCCAACCATGTGCTCGGTGTCCACGCGGTTCTTCTCGCAGCCCAGATGGGCAAAGCCCACCGTTGGTTTTGAGGTTGAGCTGGTCATCGCTGTGCCGCCGGGCCGTTTCTCACCCTAAGAAGAGGCCAAGCTGCGGCTACTGCTGCCAGAATTTCAGCACTTGTAAGTCATGGATGGGCTCCACCCGTCTCGTCAGCCGTCGCCGGCAGGATCAAGGTCTGAAGTGGCCCCGGATCGCCATGGCGGTGCTGGCCACCATCGGCCTGATCGACACCGGCTCGATCACCCTCAAACGCTGGGGGCTGCTGGGAGATCTCACCTGCCCGATGGGGGCCGATGGCTGCGACAAGGTGCTCAACAGCCCCTGGGGCTCCCTTGGAGACGGCATCCCCCTGTCCCTGGTTGGTGTGCTGGCCTATGGCGCAGTGCTGCTGATGGCGCTGCTGCCCCTTCTGCCTGGTTTGCAGGAGAACAAGGCGGATCTCTCCCGGCGCACCTGGTGGGGGTTGTTCGCCGTTTCCCTGGGCATGGCCGTGTTCAGCGGCGTGCTGGTTGGGGTGATGGTGCTGAAGATTCAGGCCTTCTGTTTCTTCTGCGTTCTCTCCGCGGTGCTGTCCCTTGCACTGTTTGTGCTCTCGGTTGTAGGTGGTGGTTGGGATGAGCTGGGGCCGTTGGTTTTCCGCGGTGTTCTTCTCGCTCTTGCCGTACTCCTTGGCGGGTTGATCTGGGCCTCAGTGCTCGACCCCAGTCGTCCTGACGCGGTGTCGGCTGGACCCGGTGCGCCGCCCCTGGTAACAACGGAGAGCACGGCGTCCACGCTTGCGTTGGCGGAACACCTCACGGCCTCCGGTGCTGTGATGTATTCGGCTTACTGGTGTCCCCATTGCCACGAACAGAAGGAGCTGTTCGGAAAGGAGGCGGCCAAGGTTCTCAAGGTGGTGGAGTGTGCGCCGGACGGTCAGAACAACCAGGCAGATCTCTGCAAAACCAAGGCGATCGAGGGTTTTCCGAGCTGGGAGATCGCCGGCAAACTTGATTCAGGCGTGAAACCTCTGGACACCCTGGCTGATCTCAGTGGCTACAGCGGCCCCAGATCGTTCTGATCCGACCTTGGTCAGGGGCGAACGGCTCGGGTTTTGATGCCCTCTCCCCTGCTCTGATGTGAATGCTGGCGCCAATGGGGCAAGGCTGCTGGGGCATCGGTGCGGAAGTGGCCACCACGACTCTCCCGCCTGAACAGGCAGGCTTCCAGCATCAATCCGCTGGTGAGCAAGCGATGCTGCACATCCAGCAACAGATTCAGATCACGCCGAGATCCGTCAACCAGTTCCAGTGCCGCATCCGTCTCGACCGATTGCAGCTTCAGCAACAGCGGTTGACTCTCCAAGCTGTGTTGTGAATGCTTGATCTGTTGCAGCGCATGGCGCATCCCGCGTGCAGAGCGATCGACCCCGGCTTCCCGCCAGCAGAGTTGTCGCAGCTGTTCGATGCGACCCATCAACCCTGTGGTGGTCTCTTCGAAATCCAGCGGTGTGCTGCAGCTTTGGCTGCGGATCGGTGTGTTTCCTGCTGACAGTGGCTGCAATTGGATGTCAGCCATCCGATGCGCGAAGACCAGGCATTCCATCAGTGAGTTGCTGGCCAGTCGGTTGGCCCCATGGAGGCCTGTGCAGGCGACCTCCCCGACGGCATAGAGCCCCGGTAGGTTCGTGGCGGCCTGCAGATCCGTGGCCACTCCACCCATCCAGTAGTGGGCGGCCGGTGCCACTGGGATCGGCCGTTCCAGAGGATTGAGTCCGAATTCCCCGCAGCGATCGAGGATGGTGGGGAAGCGTGCTTCCGCCCGCTCGCGTTGTATCGGGGAAAAATCCAGCCACATCTGACTGGTCCGTTGCGCCTGCATCGTGTGAACCAGAGCGCGGCTGACCTGGTCGCGTGGTGCCAGATCACCCTGGGGCAGATGGGACACAGGGCTTTGGCCCATCGCATCCACCAACACGCCACCTTCGCCGCGCACGGCTTCTGAGATCAGGAAACAAGGTGCATCCTCCAGTCGCAGGGCGGTGGGATGAAACTGCACGAATTCCAGATCCTCCACCGCTGCACCGGCCTGCCAGGCCAGGGCCACCCCTTCACCGCAGGCCTGGGCCGGATTGGTTGTGTTGGTGAAGAGGTGTCCACCGCCACCGCTGGCGAGCACAACGGCCCTGGCGCGAATCCAGTGGAGCCTTGGACCATCCAGAACCTGGACGCCACAGCAACGGTTGTGTTCGACCCACAGCCCTGTCACCCGAACGCCGCGGCGATGCAGCAGCCCGTCGCGCTGCTCCACCCGATCACGCAGCACCTCCACCAACGCGCGACCGGTTCGGTCCTCCACATGCAGCACACGGTGATGGCTGTGCGCAGCTTCGAGGGTGGTCGCCAGATTCTCTCCGTCACGATCAAACGCCATGCCCAGCTCTTGGAGTCGGGCCACGCAGCGTGGAGCGTCCTCCACCAGCATCCGCACCGCATCTCCATCACAGAGTCCGGCACCCGCTCGATGGGTGTCGTCGGCGTGGCTGGCTGCGCTGTCCTCCGGACGGGTGACCGACGCGATTCCTCCCTGGGCCCAGCGGCTGGATGAGCGGCGTCCGGTGTTTCTGTTCAGCAGAAGAATCCGCAGACCGGCGGGCAGCTCAAGGCAGCTCATCAATCCGGCAGCCCCGGCACCAATGACCACCACATCCCAGGGGCCTGGAGGGATCGGGGCACTGGTTCGGGGCTGATTCATTCAGGAACCAAAAAACCGCCGTTTCAACGGCGGTTTCTCATCTGAAGCATTGTGGCCTCTAGCAGCTCAGCGGTACTGGCCGTCGTTGATGCGGTCATCCCCTTCGTTCAGCGCGATGGAGGGTGGAGTCACCGTGAAGTTATCGCGGTACTTGGCGAAGAGTTCCTTCTGACGTTCACTCAGATCGAGCTCAAGCACGTCATCAACATCGGAGTAGGGCCCTCCGAGCACGATTTTCCCAGCCATGGTGGGGTACATGCCTGGGAACTGCTGAAAGCGACGCACAGATGAATTGTTCAGGTCAACCTTGCCTTCGCGTTCGGCAATCTTGTCGTCAACCACGTTTCGGATGTCGCTGCCGGAATATTTCTCACGCAGGGCGTCCTCGGCATGGACAGCGGTGGGAAGCATGAGCCCGGCCATCAGGCCAGCCAACAGTGCACATCCGGTGAGCCAGCTCAGAAGCCGCTTCATCAAAACTCTCCGTCAGGAATCGGATCGGTTCGTCCGGCGTAGCCGGTCTGGGAAGACTACAAGTCTGATCCCGTTGAGTTCTCCAGATCAACACGAGCTTTTGCAGATTGTTTCACTCAGATCAGTCCGCTCAGGCTTGGTTGCAGCAAAGAGGCGGTCAGGAACAGGCCATCCACCCAGAGGGTTGTGATGAGAACCGAGGCGGCCATGCCCATCGCCTCCGATCCGATCCCGGCGTCCAGTGCACGCATCCGCAAACGTCTTGCCATCAACAGAATCAGCGCTGCAGCCGTGGTCAGGAGCAATGCCGAGCCCGGATTCATCAACTGAAGCGCCGCGTTGTGCAGAAGCTGAGAGGCATCACTGATCGGAGCATTCACAACCTCCGGCCAGAACGGCATCACACCGGTGACGGCCATCATCAGATCGGTGCAGGCTGTGCCGACCAAGGAGGCCAGATAAAAACCGGCCGCAAGCCGCCAGCGACCGTTCAGGCCAGTCAGAGCAAGGGGAAGCGCGAAGGCTTCGATCGGCAGATGCAGGAGCGGATGGGCGCGCATCCATCCCCAGAACAGGCAACCGGCCAACCAACTGCCGCTGAACCCCACAAGCAGAGAGCCGACGTCTTGTAGACGTCCTCGGCATGTGAAGTGGAGGTTCACACCGATTGACAGGAACACTGCTGTGAAAAGCACAGCAGAAAAGGGATGAATGCGAACCCAGGGGGCTTGCAGGAAAACCGGCAGAACAACCATTGCAGCTGCTGCTTTGGGAAGAAAGCTCGTCGCAGTGCGATCGGTGAATGAGGCCTGCCAGGTTCCACCGATCAATGTTTTTCTCCGTCCAGTGTGAAGAAAGTCACGAAACCTTAGAAGACATCCCCTGAACACGCGGACGGCATATCGTCTGCCGGTTCACCGTTCTGACCATGACTGATCCGGCTGCATCCCTGGGTCTCCTCGAGGCCTGCTGGCGGGATCTGGTGCTGGGGATCGTTCAGGGATTGACCGAATTTCTGCCAATCAGCAGCACAGCTCATCTCAAGGTGGTGCCGGTGTTGCTGGGTTGGGGAGATCCGGGAGTATCGGTCACGGCTGCCATCCAACTGGGCAGCATCGTGGCGGTGATCGCCTACTTCCGCTCTGATCTCCTGCAGGTCTTCAGAGGCATCTCAAAGGCATTTCGCCATGGTCAGTGGCGTGAACCAGAGGCACGTCTTGGTCTTGCAATGGCCATTGGAACCCTCCCGATCCTGGTTGTGGGTCTTGGCATCAAGTTGTTCTGGGATGAGGGCTACGAGAACTCACCTCTCCGCAGTGTTCCTTCAATCGCCATCGTCTCAATCGTGATGGCTCTCCTGCTCGCACTCGCCGAACGGCTCGGGCCGCGCATCAAACGGTTGGATGGCGTCTCAGGCCGGGATGGCCTGGTGGTGGGCATGGCTCAGGTTCTGGCACTCATCCCTGGCGTCTCCCGTTCGGGCAGCACCCTGACGGCCTCGCTCTTCGACGGGTGGCAGCGCTCGGACGCCGCACGCTTCTCGTTTCTCTTGGGCATTCCAGCGATCAGCATCGCTGGAGTCGTGGAATTGAAGGACGCTTTTGCAGCGACTGCTGAAGCTGGGCCTCTACCTCTGATTATCGGCATCATCTCGGCCACGATCGTGTCCTGGTTGGCGATTGATTGGCTGTTGAAATTTCTGCAGCACAACAGCACCTGGATCTTCGTGGCGTATCGCCTGTTGTTCGGTGTGGTGTTGCTGGTCTGGTGGATGGGCAGCGGCGCAAACTGAATGAAACGCCTCCTGACTCTTGTGGAATGAGCCGTCTGCAGGTGTCGCTGTGTCGGCACTGGATTCCGACCAAGCTGCACGTCAGCCGCAGCCGGCCGTTGTGGATTCGGTCGAAGCCGGATCGATCGGTGAAGAGCTTGGATTCGAACCCGGTGATCAGCTGCTCAGCATTAATGGCATCCGTCCGCGCGATCTGATCGATTACCGCTACCTCTGTGTGGATGAGGAGTTGCATCTCGAGGTTCGGGACGCCAAGGGGGAGCTGCACCAGATTGATCTGGAAAAAGACGCAGACGATGGCCTGGGGTTGGCTTTTACGGAGGCCCTCTTCGATGGGCTGCGTCAGTGCAACAACCGCTGCCCGTTCTGCTTCATTGATCAGCAGCCGCCAGGTCGTCGCGACAGCCTTTATCTCAAAGATGACGACTACCGCCTCAGTTTTCTGTATGGCTCTTATCTCACCCTGACCAATCTCGCGGAGAGCGACTGGCAACGCATCGAGAGCCAGCGTCTGTCGCCGCTGTTCGTTTCTGTGCACGCCACGGATCCCGAATTGCGTTCCCGGCTGTTGCAGAACCCTCGTGCTGGCAGGTTGATGGATCAGGTGCAGTGGTTTGCCGAGCGGAATCTGCAGATTCATGCCCAGGTGGTGGTTTGTCCGGGAGTGAACGACGCAGAAGCCCTGGAACGAACATTGCTGGATCTCTCCAGATTCGCAGCCGGTCCATGGCCCGCGGTGCTGTCGGCTGCGGTGGTGCCGGTTGGCCTCACACGATTCCGACCGGAGAACGATGGACTCAGGCCCGTTGATCCCGACTGTGCCCGGCAGGTCATCGATCAGGTTGAAGCGCTGCAGGCGACGTTTCAGACCCAGCTCAACACCCGTTTCGCCTGGTTGTCTGACGAGTGGTATCTGATGGCTGGTCGCGATCTTCCACCTCGGCCTGACTATGAGGATTTGCCCCAGCAAGAGAACGGGGTCGGAAGCATCCGCGCCTTCTTGGAGGCCTTGGATCAGGCCACGCAGGTCCTGCCCAGTCGGGTGGAACCACCAAAACGATGCAGCTGGGTGGTTGGTGGGATCGTTGCTCAAGCGCTCCAGTCGGTTGCGGACCGTCTCAACGCGGTGGACGGGATTGATCTGAATCTGATCGGTTTGCCCAGTCCCTACTGGGGCCAGGATCAGGTGGTGACAGGTCTGCTGACCGGCCAGGACCTGCTGGACGGGCTTGATGGCTTGGACCTCGGAGACGAACTCCTGCTCCCCTCCGTGATGCTTCGTCAGGGGCAGCCGGTTTTTCTTGATGACATGACCCTGTCTCAGTTGCAGCAACGCCTTCCGGTTCCAGTCCGTGTCGTGCATGGGGCGGCTGACATCGTGGCCTCCGTCCTCAGATCACTAGGAAAAAGTCCCTAAGCTCCGGCCAGATTTCATTGTGCCGTGCACCGCTCCACCGCAGCTCTCTTTCTTGTTGCGGGTGTATTGGCCACATCCGGACAACCCGGTCTGAGCGAGGAGTCGGCGACAGGCGAGGGCCAGTCTTCATCCAACTTGATCGACCAGACCACCCTTCCGAACGCCATCGAACTGAAGGGTCCGCGTCCGAAGGCAGACCCATCAGTTCTTCCTCCCGCTGCCACAACCCTGCCGGAAGGTCAGGACGACTTAGCGGCTCCTCCGAGTCTGGCTTTGCCAGACAGCTCGGAACAGGTTCGGATTCGCGAGCTTCGTCCTCTCACCATCGACGAGGCCCTTCAAATCGTTGAGGTCAACAGCCCCACGCTGAAAGCTGCTGAAAGTCAGGTGGAGCAGGCCAAGTCAAATTTGCGAGCGGCCATATCAGCGTGGTATCCCACTGTTGATTTTCAGGCAAACGGTTTCCCGGAATATTTCAAGAGCTATCGCTATCGCAACCCTGAATTCACGAGACGTTCCGTCACTACTGGCGGTGGGAATCTGATTGACACACTGAATAAAAATCCTTTTTTTCAAAACAATCCGATCGATTCTTCTCAACGAACAAGAACACGGCAGGGGCAATACAAGTTTTACGGTCGAGAGTGGCAAGCCAATGTTGCCCTCGCAGTCGAGTGGAACATTATTGATCCTGCTCGCGTTCCCCAGATCGCAGCAGCCAGAGATCAGTTTGAACAATCCCGTGATGCCTATCTCATTGCCCTCAGGGATTTGAGATTGAATGCTTCTGAAGGATATTTTGAACTGCAAGCAGCGGACGAAAATGTTCGTGTCGGCCAGGCATCCGTCAGGGCGTCCCTGCTGAGTCTCAAGGATGCACGCGCTCGCTACAACGCTGGAGTGAACACCAAACTGGATGTTCTCGAAGCGGAAACCCAGCTGGCCGAAGACAAGAAATTGCTGACCGACGCCCTGGCCAGACAAGAC
>PAEP01000015.1 GCA_002700765.1 Synechococcus sp. MED850 | reverse complement strand
CTGCTGTTCATCCTTCGTCGCCGTCAACACATGTGTGTTGACGGCTTTTCAATGAAGCCTGTCCTGAACGCCGGTGACCATGTGCTTGTTCGAGCGGTGAACGCGGACGAGGACCTGCCAGCTTGCGGAACCATTGTTGTGAGTTGGCATCCACAACAAACGGGGATACGCATCATCAAACGTCTGGCTGGATGTCGAGATGGATTGATGGACCTACGAGGCGACAATCCCCCGGCGAGCACCGACAGCCGTCAGTTCGGGTTGGTGGAGCGTTCACAGCTGATCGGTGTTGTCACAGCCGTGTTGCGCTAGGAGGCTGACGAACACCGCAGCAGCTCCCCTGACACCGAAGTCCAGATCAACGCGACTAGAACACCACAGCAGAAGTTTTTTGCAACCAGATGGCTCCTGTCGCGATGGACAGGGCACCGGTGACGCCAACAAACAACGGCAGGAGCCGAGCCCCAAGGGTCATCGACAGCAGGGACAGGGACGTCACCACGATCAACATCGCTGCAACCGACCCGGCCAGATAGGCAACGAGATAAGCGATCGCTCCGTGAGTCGGAAGGGCCAGCGCAGGGATCACCGCCAAAAGATGACTTGCACCAGCCAGACCATGCAGCAGTCCAAGACCTGAGGCGGCATGGGCATGGCGGCGGTGATCCTGCTGACCTCTGACATGCAGATGCAAATGGCGATGCTGGGGCTCACCACCATGGCGATGCTCATGGGTGTGCAGCTCCAGTCCAAAGGCTGTGCGCACAGCCAGCGTGCCCACAACCAGCAACGACAGACCGACAAGGAATTCAGCCCAGGCCGACATGGCCTCCACAGGGGCCAGATCCTTGACGAAGAGTGCGACCAGGGCCAGCACAACCACTCCGACGGAATGCCCGGCTCCCCAGGCCAAACCGGAGCGAATCGCACGCCAGGGGCGATCGATGGAGAACGGCGCCATCGCCACGAGATGATCGGCACCACCGACCACATGTGCGGCGCCAGCGGCGAATCCCGTCAGCAGAGAGATCAGCATGGCGGGCGTGCACAGAAGGGAATTCTGCACGACACCTGACAGCACACTGACGCGGATCTAACCTGAGACCCAAACCGAGAACGCCATGGTTTCCGCGTTCGACGTGATCGCGCTCTCCGTGGGTGTGATCACCTGTCTCATCGGAACACTGGCGTTTTGCCTCAGTTCCAAGCTCCTGCAAAAGCTGTTCGCCATCGACGTGGCGGGCACTGGAGTGATTGCCTTGTTCGTGCTGATCGCCGCACGAACAGGTGTTGCCACTCCCGTGCTGAGCCAAGCGGATGCGGCCGGCCGCGCCTTCTCCGATCCGTTCCCGCAGGCGGTGATTCTCACCGCCATCGTGATCGGCTTTTCCTTGGAAGCGATCTCGCTTGCTCTGCTTTCACAGATGGCGAAACAGCATCCGCTGCTTCGCATCGAAGATTTCGAAGCAGAGACGTCGCAATGACGCCTTCCCTTCTGCTGGCCTGGTTGCTGTTGCCGCTGGCTGCTGCCTTTGTCGCGATCCTGCTGCCCAGCACCGGCCGCTGGCTTCGCTTCTGCATTCCTGCCCTCAGTGCTGGCCTCGCCGTCTGGTTGATCGTTGGCGATCTCAGCCTCCCACTCGATCTGGTTGAGTCACCTGGGGTGACCCTCAGTCTGGCGAGCGAGCAGATCCCCCTGATCTTCGCCAACGCCCTGGTGACGCTGGCGGTTGCCATCCACACCCGGGAGGAGCATGCCAATCACCTGAAAACACCGCTGCTGCTTCTGCTCCACGGTGCCCTCAACTCGCTTTATCTCGCGGCGGATCTGATCAGCATCTACGTCGCGATTGAGCTGATTTCGATCATCGCGTTCCTGCTGGTGGTTGATCTCAAGCGCACAAGCACGCTGTGGATCGCGTTTCGCTATTTGCTCTTCGGCGATCTGGCGATGCTGATCTTCCTGCTCGGGACCCTGGTGATCTATGCCGATCAGGGGGATTTCGCCATCTCAGCAGCGGCGAATGCATCGGGACTGTCCATCAACCTTCTGACGCTCGGCTTGCTGATCAAGACGGGGGCATTTCTGCCCGGGTTCTGGTTGCCAAAAACCCACGCCGCCGCATCGGCTGACATCTCAGCCCTTCTGTCCGGCATCGTGGTGACAGCGGGGGCGGCGCCGCTGGCCCGACTGGGGCAGCTGAATCCCATCGCTGCAACCCAGCTGACCATTCTTGGCCTTTTCAGCATCGTGATCGGTGCCGCTGCCGCAATGGTGCAGCGGGATGTGAAGCGACTCCTGGCCTGGAGCACCGTGTCACAGATGGGCTACGTGCTCATGGCTCCAGCCGTGGCTGGGCTCTACGCCATGGCCCACGGACTGGCGAAGGCAGCACTGTTCCTTTGTGCCGGTCAAATGCACAGCCGGGACATGCAGGTCCTGCAGACGCAACCGGAGCGATCGGGAATGAGTCCGGTGCTGCTTCTGGCCTCCCTGTCCTTGGTGGGAATGCCGCTGTTCATCGGCTACGGAGCCAAAGCAGCGCTGCTCAAAGCACTGCCCGACCAGCTCGGGGGTCTGGTGGGATGGCTGGGAATCGGCACAGCTGTCGTGCTGGCTCGACTGCTGCCGGATCAGTGGCAAACCATGCGCCCATCCTCCGGCCGGTCCCTCAAACTCCTCGCTCCCTGGTTGCTGGTGTCGCTGCTGGTGATCGGTCCGAGTCTTCTGGGTGTGAGCCTCGGCCTTAGCGCTGCAACCACAGCCAAAAGTCTGTTGGTTGTTGGAACGGGAATTCTGATCGAGCGGTTGCTACGACAACCGTTGCGTTCCTGGTCTCCCCCCGAGTTAGAGCGCTTCAGCGATGTGAGCGTGGCCCTGGGTGTCACGGTCGTGATCTGTCAGCTGGTGGTGAACACGCCACTGCCATCTCTGCTTCCGATGCCATGAAAATCCCTGCCAGTTTTTACCAACCACCGCAGATCCTCTCGATCCTGATCTTCTGGATCCTGATCACCCGGTCTTTCTCCCCAGGGAATCTGCTGATCGGAGGGCTTGTTGCCGTTCTGATGCCACCGATCAGCACAAGGCGCGTGCCGATCCAAGGAATCATCGCGCTGTTGATAGCCACCCCCAGAACCCTGCTTCAGGCCATGGCCGAGGCCTCATCCATGGTCAGCCAGGGATTTCGCAGTCGCAGCGTGATCAGGAAGGAGCCATGGCCAGCATGGACCACACGGGATCCCCTGCTGCAGTTCTCCTGGGTGGTTCTGTTGGCCTTGACGCCAAGAACACTGGTGCTCAGCAGCAGTGATGAGGGCATCACGCTGCATGTGGAGACAAGCCGATGAGCACCATTGACATCCTGCTGGAATTGATGGAGGTGGCGGCACTGCTGGTGACGGTGGCGCTGACCATGACCGCCTGTCGCCAGACGCGTCTGGCATGCCTTGGCAGCCTCTCGATCCGGCTCACCCTGGTGCTGCTGGTGCTGTCCGTTCTGCGCGATGACTGGATGATCGGTCTGGTGGCCGTGATCAACCTGATCACCGGTGATGCCGGGCTGGTGCTGCTGGCGAAGATCACGGGAGTGGAGCGATGACATCCGCCCTGCAATCGATCAGCAATGTTGTGATCGGCATCGGAGTGTTGTTCTGGTTCTGGGCAACGGTTCCGCTTCTGAGCCAGCGCTCCATCTTCTTTCGCCTGCACGCCCTCACCGTTGGAGACACGATCGGTTCTGCTCTGATCGTGGTCGGCCTGCTGTTGCGGCTCAATCGGGAATGGCCGCTGCTGCTGATCAGTCTGTTTTGCCTGCTGCTCTGGAACACCACATTCAGCGTGGTGCTCGGTCACGCCGCAGCAAGTGATCCGCACAGCACCGATGAGGAGAGCTCAACATGACCAGTGATGCCGTTCTTCTGCCACCACTGCTTGGGCTGCCTCTTGTGGGGATGGCCGTCGTCCGCTCCAGAGATCCGTGGAAGGCGCTGGCTCTGCGCAGCGCTCTGGGTGGATTTGCCACGTTGCTGTTCGCCGCCTACGGCGCAGCCGATGTAGCGATGACCGAGGCCTTGGTTGGCACGATTCTCTCCACCATCCTCTATGCGGTGGCCATCCGATCCACAGGTCGTTTCCGCTTGGTGCAAAGCGTCGACGCGCTACTGACGGAAGAGCGGCAACGCCAGCTCACGACATTGCTGCAGCCCACCGGGCTTGAACTTCAACTTCTGGGTCCGAACGAGCTGCAGGACGATCCGCTTCAGATCCATGCCGTGCTGCAACCCGATGGTGCACTGCTGATGCGGCATCCATCTCTGCTCAGTCATCTGCAGAAACTGGATCCCGATGCTGTGTCCGTTCTGCGACTTGAACTGGATCCACAACGCCCTCTACCTCCTGAAGAGGCCCACCACTGATGCCAACCGATCGCTCTGCACCGATGCTGCTGAACCTGCGCAAGCTGTGTGGTGGAGCAGCACTTCTGGGGGTGCTGCTGATCACCGGCCAACTGATCGCTGTGTTGTCGGGGGAATTCTCCGAAGCCGCGCTTGGCCCGATGACGGCCCAGGCCCTTGTGCCCGTGGGTGGCGTCCCGAATGTGGTCACGCCGATCATCCTTGATCTGCGCTTGTACGACACCGTCGGCGAGGTGATCGTGTTCACGCTGGCCTCACTGGGTGTTCATGCACTCATTCGGGAGAGGCGCTCCTCCGGAGAACCCAGCACGTCCGATGACCTTGCCGTGACGATGCAGTTCAGGATCGCGGCCGTTCTGAACGGATTGATCGCAGTGGAATTGGCGCTTCGGGGGCATCTCAGCCCAGGCGGTGGGTTCGCGGCGGGCGTTGCGGGTGGAACAGCAATCGCCCTGGTTCTGCTGGTGGGCGGCTCGAATGAAGCCAAACGTCAATACCGCCAGCTCCATGCCGGAGTCTTGGAGGAATCAGCCGTCTTGGTGTTCATCGTTCTGAGCTGCCTGATCATGGAGGGACTGCAGCTGCCGATGGGCGTCTATGGCCAGCTGCTCAGCGGAGGCATGTTGCCGGTCCTCAACGTTCTGGTGGGGATCAAGGTGACGTTGGGTTCCTGGGGAATGATCCAACGCTTCCTCGGCGTCAATCAACTGATCTGAAACGGCCGAAACACAACCATCAACCCCCGATCAACTGCTCCAACCCGGACTGAATGTCCTCCTGGCGCATCAGAGCTTCACCGACCAGCACAGCTTCAGCGCCAGCCGCCTTGACGCGATCGAGATCGGAACGGTTGAACAGCCCTGATTCACTGACGATCAAAGCGCCGCTCTGGGCCAATCGATCCCCGTGGAGCTTCATCAACTGCTCTGTGGTGGCCAGATCGGTTTCAAAGTTGGTGAGATCTCTGTTGTTGATTCCAATCAGAGCAAATCCACCAATCGCCAGGATGCGCTCAAGCTCCTCAGCATCGTGAACCTCCACCAGTACAGACAATCCCAGCCCAATGGCTGCCTTCTGGAGGTACTGCAGATCCTGATCCGTCAGGATCGCTGCAATCAGCAGAACAGCATCGGCCCCAGCGGCTCTGGCTTGGAACAGCTGATATGGGCTGAGGATGAATTCCTTGCAGAGCAGAGGGAGATCCACGGCCTGACGAACATCCACCAGCACATCGAAGCCGCCCTGAAAAAAGGTCTTGTCCGTCAGCACGGACAGGCAGCTCGCCCCGCCAGCGGCATAGGCCTTGGCAATGGCCACAGGGTCGAAATCCTCACGGATCACCCCCTTGCTCGGGCTGGCTTTCTTCACCTCCGCGATCACAGCAGGCTTGATCTCCGAACCGCGAAGTGCCCCTGAAAAATCACGCGTCGCCGGCAACTTGGCGATCTGTTGTTTCAACGTGTCAAGGGGCACCCGTTGACGGGCTGCCTCCACTTCACGGTCCTTCTCCCAGACGATCTTTTCGAGAATGTGGCGTGGTTCCCCGTCGTCATGGGGAACGGCGTACTCCAGATGCGCAACACGAACCTTGGGGTTGGGGGGGCGACGGCGAATCTCCATGGCAGTGGGTAACTGGAACGGTGGGGATGGAAAGGATGAAGGCAAACGCTTGTGATGCCGTCATGAGGATGGAGCCATCAGCTCACAAGCTGCGCAGCGGCTTGCTTGTAAGCCACTTCCACCACTTCGCTCAGGGTGGGGTGGGTGTGCACCTCGGTCGACAGCTGTCGCACGCTCTGACGCCGGGCCACGGCATTGGCCACTTCCTGGATCAGATCAGCGGCATGCAAGCCATAGATGTGGGCGCCGAGCACCTCTCCACTGCTTTTGTTGAACAGCAATTTCATCAGGCCATCGCTCTCCAGTTCGGCAAGAGCCTTGGAGTTGGCTTTGAAATAACTGCGAACGGATCCAAGCTGGAAGCCATCCTTTCCGGCCAGGTCCCGGGCATCGGCCTCTGTCAGCCCAACGGAACTGATCTCCGGGTGGGTGAAGGTGGCCGCAGGAATGCTGCGGTAATCGATGCGGCGGTCATGACCAAGAATGTTGTCGATCGCCACCGTTCCCTGCGCTGCAGCCGTGTGCGCGAGCATCAGCTTGCCGGTCACATCACCAACAGCCCAGAGATGGGGTACGGGTTGGTCGTTCACCAGCACCCGCATCGCATCGTCGATGGGCACGAAGCCGCGGTTGGTTTCAATCGCCATCGACGCAAGATTGAGTCCTTTGCTGCTGGGCACCCGACCGGTGGCCACCAACACGGCATCAACTTCAAGGGTCTCCACCAGCTCACGGCTGCTGAAATCAGCGAGATCGATGCGAACGGGGCACCCAGGCGTCACCTTGCTGGCCAGAACACCGGAGCGGGCATCGATATCCCGACCGTCAATCAAGTTGCGGGAAGCGATCTTGGCGATATCGGGATCGAAGGTGGGCATCACCCGATCGAGGGCCTCGATCATCGTCACCTCGCAGCCCAGCGCGGTGTACACATCAGCGAACTCGAGGCCGATGTAGCCGCTGCCGATGATCGCGATCCAACGGGGAAGCCACTCCAGATTGATCGCTTCATCACTGGTGAACACCGTGCGGCCGTCGGTCTCAATTCCAGGGGGGACGAAGGGATCGGAACCGGTGGCAAGAATCACATCTCTGGCGCTCAGCACACGGTCAACACCACTCGGCTCCCTTAAGCCCACCCGTTGGGGCCCCTCCAGGCGACCATGGCCGCGCAGGATCGTCACACCAGCGCGTTCAAGGGTTTTGGTGAGATTCGTGCGGATCGTCTGCACAAGCTGGTTGGCGTGATCGGCGATTTTCTGGCGCTCAAACCGAACCGGTGCAGCGTGGATTCCAAAGCTGGACAGATGCTTGTTATCGCCCAGCTCACGCACCTTGCCGCTCGCGGCGAGCAGGGCCTTGGAGGGAACGCAACCGCGGTTCACGCAGGTACCACCCATGTCACGCGACTCGATAATCGCCGTCCGGAGACCGTGTTCGGCGGCATGCTTGGCGGCATCAAAGCCGCCGTAGCCGGCGCCAATCACGATGACGTCGAAGTCGAAGCTGGCGTCGCTCACCCGTGCTGCTGCGATGTGGCGGTCATTGTCGCTCTTCGGCGCTCCAGCAGCAGCGGCACCGCGCAAGCCGCCACATTCAAGGATTCAACCCGCTCGCTGTGAGGGAGCGTGACGGCATGGGTGCACTGCGCCTGAAGACGTGGATGCAGTCCGGCACCTTCTGTTCCGAGAACCAGCACGGTCGGGCGTGTCCAATCCAAATCCCAGTAAGGAATGGGAGTCAGTGCGCCAGAGGCCCCAGGGACAAGCGTGGCGACCACCTGATGACCGCGACGCGCCAGGTGGCTCAATTGTTGCTCGAGCAGGATCACGGCCTCGTGCTCCCCAGGGCCAAACCGTTTGTGCGGGAGCTGGAGCAGGGTTCCAGCGGATGAGCGAAGCACCTTGGGACTGAGGGGATCGGCTCCGGATCCCAGGAGCACAACATCCGTATCAGCCGCCAGGGCTGTTCGCAGAATGGTGCCCAGATTGCCGGGATCTTGAATTCGATCCAAAGCAAGAAGAAATGAAGGGGATGCAGGCGGTTCCGGCAAGCTCGTCAAGGGGAAGAGACAAGCCACACCATCCGGGCTGACCGTTGTCAGAGCCGCCTCGAGAACCTCATCGGACACCGGCTGAATCGTGGTGCCGATCGGCAACGACGCCACCAGATGGTCGTTCCGCTCAAGCCAACGCGACGTTGCAACCACGTCAAAGGCCGAAGGTTGTAGGCGGATCACCTCCTCAAGCAGATGGGTGCCCTCAAGGAGAACCCGTCCTTCGCGCTCGCGACCCTGGCGGGAGGAGAGCTCTTTGAGCCGTTTCACCAAAGGGTTGCGACGACTGGTGATCGGTCGGAGAAACAACGTGGATCGAGCCGTTAATGCTTAGAAGCTGGAATGCCGACGAACCTTGAGCCCCTCTGTGACGGAGAGCTCATCACCATGGAAATCAAGACCGCGAATCGAGGCGATTTCTCCTTTCAGCCCCTCGGCCGCAAGATTTTCAACCATTTTTTTGATCACCTGATCTTCAACAGCGTTGTGATCAACGGAATCTGGTGTCAACCGTTCAAGAAATTTCCCAACCTTTGATGCCACCAGCTCAGACGCATTGGAAATCTTGAGAACGATCATCAGAGGGTGGTCTCGGTCACAACCATCAAGTTAGTTCGGAAGCAGTGGGTTGAGCTCATGCAACTGCAGCCCATACAGCACCTAAACATTGTCTTAACGTTTAACCCGTGTTCCTAGGGCCTAAATCTTATGCAGAAGCAACAGATCATTAATGCGCTGAATCTGCGCTGAATTGAATCAGTTGCATCTACTTATTGCGTAACTCCCCGTCAATATGCAATCAATGTCTACGCATCAATTTTCAAGTCCGCCATCTGGATCGCATCCTTCAACGATGGAAAAACTGAGAGAAGAGTTGCCATTCATACGTAATTTTTTGATCTCTTGGTACTCAGGAGAGTCGTAAGCCGCCTGAGCGATTTGCAGCGAGGGCCACTCAACAACTGCCGTCAAATGACCGTGACCTCCCTCGCGAACGTCAGATTCAGGGTTGCGGACCAGCCACTGACCACCGGCTGCATTCACAAGATTCACCACCGCTTCGACATACTTCATGTAATCGGTTGGGTCGTGCACAACACCTGTAACGACCATGTAGCCCTTTTGCATCTCAATTAAATCGACACCTTCAATTAAATCATTATTCGCGCTGGCGCTTTCTCTTGATCAGAGGAACGCAACATCTGGAGGCTCCACTGGTAGCGTGGAACACACTGATCATTCAACCTGAGGTTGAAACAGTCACTTAAACAATGGCATCAACCACAAATTTGGATACATGGTTTTATCCGCGTATGCGATACGATCAATTCATCGCTCACTCAGTCACCCCAGGTTCTTCAAGCTTCTAAACACCGAGACAAAGCCAATTAACAGAACTATCGGCATCCTTTGCTCTAAGGATAAACAACAGCTCCTACAGTGATGCAAGGATGGCATGAGTGTCGAGGTTCACATCGGTCAAGTGTGATTGCTTAGAGGACTCCACTCTTTGCTCTGGATGGTGTTTTTAGAACAAATACCCCGCCATTGGTGACGAAGCCACTGAACAACAAGTTTGCTCAGAGAATCGGCGATGAGATGTTTATGCATCAGCAGGGCGTTTCCACACTGGCTCTGAACTTGTCAGCATGGCGAATGCCAAGAATGTTCAGTCCGTTTGAGCCGACGTAATCTGCAAACAGCAGCGGAGAGACGATCGCCAGTGGAGTATGGGGAATTGCAGGCGACATCCTGGAAAGCACTTGGGACAAACCAACCCAATGGCGCTGGTACACAAAGGAAGATGAGCTGGTGTGAAATATCTACCGGCTGCTGAACAACGCTCACTTCAACGAACAAAAAAGCGAAAGCCCTACACCGGCAGGATGACGCTTACCGATCTGTGTCTGGGGCAGCTGTCTTACATACTCTCGTGCTCAGAAGGATGAGGACCAATCATCTATGCGGAGTGAATATTTTACTTATCATCTATTCACTAAAGCCCCTGCCGCCACGGCCTCAGAACTGTACAGACAAGAACACAACACCATCAGACAACCATTGAGTCATCACAATGGATGTGATGAGGTGGTTGAGTCACCTATCCAGAGAAGAAGCAATCTCCAATATCGGATGTTCTAAGGAGAGAAACAATCAATCATCTGGTGACGACTTCGTCGCCATTACGAACCGCATCAACCCTTACGACTAGTTATTGAGACCATGCTGTGTTAATTCGTCAATTCTTTACTAACAAGCGTCCCAACAATTCAGACTTATGCAGTGCGAATAGACAAATGATAATTATCAATGCCAATCAGTTATTGCTTCATGCGGATGGGGAGACTTGAACTCCCACGATGTTGCCACCACTAGTACCTGAAACTAGCGCGTCTACCAATTCCGCCACATCCGCTGGCGTTTGTCGCTTAGGCGACAAACAGACGATACGGCATCGGCCACCCGGGCCTGATTTTGTTCAGTGGTAACCAGTTTGACCGCCGGCCGTCTAGACGGTCTCATTCACTCTTGTCAGGATGCAGCGGCAGACTGGAAGAAGCAAGACATGACGGTGGCGGCAGTTGCGTCTCAAGAGATTCTCAAACCCCATCTGAACATCCGGGGGCATCGCAAGCTGGATGGTGTTCTCACCGTTAGTGGTGCCAAGAACTCAGCGTTGGTTCTGATGACGGCGAGTTTGCTCACCGAAGAAACGGTTGAGTTGGTCAACGTTCCCGATCTCACCGATATCTCCGGGATGGGGAAAATCCTCACGTCCTTGGGTGTCCACGTTGAACACGCAGGTGACCGCATTGCCCTGACCGCTTCCGAACCTCTCTCGTCACAACCGCCCTACGAGCTGGTCAACAGCCTCCGGGCGAGTTTCTTCAGCATTGGTTCCCTGTTGGGACGGCTTGGACATGCCAAGGTCCCGCTGCCCGGTGGCTGCCGCATTGGAGCTCGACCGGTTGTGGAGCACATCCGTGGGCTCAAATCCCTCGGGGCTGTTGTGAATGTCGACCATGGACTCGTTACGGCATCGCTGCCTGGGGGGTTGAAGCGGCTTCAGGGGGCTCAAATCATTCTGGATTGCCCGAGCGTCGGTGCCACCGAAACCATCCTGATGGCAGCGGTTCTGGCAGAGGGAACCACAACGATCGAGAACGCGGCCAAAGAACCTGAAGTGCAGGACCTCGCCAACCTGCTCAACCAGATGGGTGCCCGCATCAGTGGTGCTGGCGGTTCCGTGATCACAATCGAGGGTGTCGAGCGGCTGGGAGGCTGCCGCAACTACTCCGTCATTCCAGATCGGATTGAAGCGGGCACATTTCTGATTGCCGCTGCCATCACGCGCTCGACGATGCGCGTGGAACCGGTGGTGGCCGATCACCTCAACGCGGTGCTGCAAAAACTGAGGGATTGCGGCTGCAATCTGATCATTGACGACACCGGAATCACCATCGAGCCAGGCGAACTGCACGCTGTTGATGTGACGACTCAGCCCTTCCCCGGATTCCCAACGGATCTCCAGGCTCCCTTCATGGCTCTGATGGCCACCGCCAGCGGCACCAGCGTGATCAGCGAAAAGATCTATGAAAACCGCATGCAGCATGTGGCTGAGCTGCAAAGGATGGGTGCTTCCATCCGCCTCGATGGGAGCACCGCCATTATTGAAGGGGTTTCCAGCCTCAGCGGCGCACCGGTCACAGGCAGCGATTTGCGCGCTTCAGCGGCCATGGTTCTGGCAGGGCTCTCAGCACAAGGCACCACCAAGGTGTCTGGTCTCAAGCATCTTGACCGCGGTTACGACAACATCGAATCCAAACTGAGAAGCGTTGGAGCTGAGATCCACCGGATGGCAGGCTGAAGCCTTCGCCCTGAGTTCATACAATCTCCCCATGGGAGCGTGCCGGAATTGGTAGACGGACTCGACTCAAAATCGAGCGCCTTCGGGCATGTGGGTTCAAGTCCCACCGCTCCCACTGCAGTGATGAACACCTACAGCCGCTTTCCCCTCACACTCGTGCGTGGGAAAGGTTGCTGGGTCAAGGACACGACAGGGCGTCGTCATCTTGATGCTGTTGCAGGGATTGCCACCTGCAGCCTTGGTCACAGCGATCCGGTGCTGAGGCGACAGCTGCACCGCCAATTGCACCGGTTGCAGCATGTTTCCAACCTGTACGGAATCCCAGAGCAGGAAGAACTGGCTCGCTGGATTGCAACGCGGAGCTGCGGCGACAGCGTGTTCTTCTGCAACTCAGGCGCAGAAGCCAATGAAGCGGCGATCAAACTGGCCCGGAAGCATGGCCACCAGCGGCGAGGGATCGACCGCCCGGTGATTCTCACCGCCGCCGCAAGCTTCCACGGACGCACGCTCGCCGCTGTCACGGCAACGGGTCAACCGAAATACCACCGTGGGTTTGAGCCGGTGGTCGATGGATTTGATTACTTTCCCTACAACGACATCAAGGCCTTTCGGGCCCTGCTGGAGCGCCACGAGAACGCCGGCCCCTCCGTCGCAGCTGTTCTGATCGAACCCCTGCAAGGGGAGGGCGGCGTTAACCCCGGTCATCCAGACTTTTTTCAGGAGCTTCGTGAGATCTGCGACAAACACAACATTCTTCTGATCCT
Source organism: Synechococcus sp. MED850 (assembly GCA_002700765.1). The sequence continues at coordinate 42,208 of PAEP01000015.1, read as the reverse complement.
CGATGAGGTGCAGGTGGGAATGGGACGAAGCGGTCGTTGGTGGGGTTATGAACAACTGGGCATCGAACCGGATGCCTTCACCCTTGCCAAGGGACTCGGCGGCGGCCACGCCATCGGAGCTTTGGTCGTGCGCCATGGGGCCGACGTGTTCGCACCCGGAGATCACGCCAGCACCTTCGGCGGCAACCCCTTCGCCTGCCGCGCCGCCCTCACCGTGGCTCGGGAAATCGAGCGCAGACAGTTGCTGCAGAACGTCCGCGAACGGGGCGATCAGTTGCGCGCAGGCCTGGTGACACTCCTGCAGAGCTACCCAGGTGTGTTTCAGGAGGTCAGGGGCTGGGGGCTGCTCTTGGGGCTGGTTCTACGCGACGATTGCGACCTCACGGCACCGCAACTGGCCGCCGCTGCGATTAATCAGCAGCTGCTGGTGGTGGCTGCAGGCCCGAAAGTGCTGCGCTTGGTGCCTCCGCTGGTGATCAGTTCCCGAGAGGTCCGCCAGTTGCTGATGCGTCTGGAAGCCACATGCAGGACGACTTTGCCGATCTGATTCCCCGTTTCGATCTGCGCGGAATGGATCTGCAGCTGGATCGCATGCAGGCTGCGCTGCGGGCCATGGGTTCACCATGCGGATCCATTCCCGCCATTCAGGTTGCCGGCACCAACGGCAAAGGATCGATCGCCTGTTTTCTTGCTTCAGCGCTCCAGAAGGCCGGCATCCGAACAGGGCTGACCATCTCACCCCACCTGGTGAGTTGGTGTGAGCGCATTCGCGTCGATGGACAGCAGATCAGCCCAGCACGCTTGCGACAACGCTTGATCGCCCTGCAGGAGATCAGCCGGCTGCATCGCCTGACCCCTTTTGAACAACTGCTGGCGACGAGTTTCGCCCACTTTGATGACGAACGGGTGGAGCTGATGGTGCTGGAGGTCGGGCTGGGTGGCCGTCTGGATGCCACAACGGCCCATCCCCTTCGCCCCGTGATCGCCATGGCGGCGATCGGGCTGGACCACTGTGAGCACCTGGGGGGCACAGTGACGGCGATCGCCCGGGAGAAGGCGGCCGTGATCACAGCAGGATCCAGTGTGGTCAGTGCCCAACAGTCTCCGGACGTGGCGGCCGTCCTGGAGGCCACCTGCCGCGACCGCTCCGCCTCACTGCACTGGGTGGAGCCCCTCAGCGGCGACTGGCCCCTTGGCCTGCCTGGCCGGATCCAGCGCAGCAATGCGGCTGTGGCTCGTGGGGCCCTCCATGCTCTGGCGCAGCATGGCTGGCAGCTGAACGACGCCACCATCCGTCAAGGCTTCGCTGAAGCCTCCTGGATGGGCCGGCTTCAAACCGTTTTCTGGAAGGGAAGACCCGTTCGTCTGGATGGCGCCCACAACCCCCCGGCGGCCGTTCAGTTGGCCCAGGAACGCCTCGCCTGGCCCGGCCAGGAGCTGGGCATTCCCTGGATCCTGGCGATCCAGGCCCACAAACAGGCCACAGCGATGCTGCAGGTCCTGCTCCAACCGCAGGATCAGGTCTGGATCGTTCCGGTTCCCGATCACCCCAGTTGGACGCGCAGCCAACTGGTGCAGTCCAATCCTGGCTGGAACGATCGGATTCACCCGTGCGACGACGTGGAAACGGCCCTGGAGGACATCTTCAAGACAAGCTCTTGGACCCAGCCTCTTCCCGTGATTGCCGGCTCCCTTTACCTGCTGGGAGATCTGTTCCGCCGAAACCTGGTGACGGCAGAGTGAAGAACCCGATGGCACCTCCGATGACCGAACTGCTCTGCGGCCTGTTGCTGGCAGCTGTTCTGCTGGTGACTCCAGCGGCCTCCGCCCTGGATACATCAGCGGGTGTCGGCCTTCAGGATCGGGCTCTGTTCCAGGAAACCGTCGATTACACGCTCACCAACCAGAGCGGTGGTGACTTTCATGGTCAGAACCTTGCCAACACCTCCTTCGCGGGCGCCGTTGGACGCGGTGCTGACTTCCGTGACGCGAATCTGAGCGGAGCGATCCTGACCCAGGGCGCCTTCGCGGAGGCTGATTTCCGCAACGCCGATCTGTCCGATGCGCTGATGGATCGAGCCGATTTCGCCGGTACTGACCTGCGCAACGCCAATTTGAGCGGTGTGATCGCCTCCGGCAGCAGCTTCAGCGGAGCCCGCATTGAAGGCGCTGATTTCAGTGACGCGCTGCTCGATCGCGAGGATCAACGCAAGCTGTGTCGTGAAGCCGAGGGCATCAATCCGCTCACGGGCGTGGACACGCGAGACAGCCTGGGCTGCTGAGCGGATCAGTGGCGTTCCAGCCAACCGCGCAGTTTGCCTGGATTGAGCAACCCGGCAGGATCGAAGCGTTGCTTGGCCGCCACCTGATCGCCATCCACCACGCCAAGGCCACCATCTTCAACGGTGAGCACATGGGGGTTGAACAGAACAGCCCCGACCTCGCGGCAGTCCTGCATCAGTGCGTTCAAGCGATCAAGGCCGGTCCAGCGCACCAGTGGCAATGCCGCCAACCGCAGGGCCCCTTGTTGACGCACCGCCTCGAGATGCCACAGCAGGTCATCACCCCATCGTGCCCTTAAAGCATCGAGGGCAGGCTGCTCGGGTTGGGGCAACAACATCTGGAGATAGGTCCAACCTGGCTGCGCAGCCCGCACATGCAGCGTGGTGTGGTTCCAGGTGAGCTCCCGCACGCCGTTACCGGATCCGAGATCTTCCGGGCCGAGATCGTTCACCTGCGCAGCAACCGTGGCGGCCAGGCGATGCACGCTTTCAACTGCATCGGGAGCCACAAGCAGAAGCAGACGGTGCCGATCCGTCGTGGGACCACTCCATGCCGGCAGGTGCTCGAGCACAGACCGCTCCAGAAGCGTTGCCAGATGCAGATCCACCGCCGCACGACCGCAGGCGAGCATCAGAGCGACCGCATCACTCCAGTGCTCGCAGTCAACGGCGAGCTGATGCCAGTCCACGGCTGCAGCCGTCGACAGCTGCAGCGCCGTGATGATCCCGTTGGTGCCATAGGCGTGGTTCAGAGCTTCCGCTTCGGTGGCTGGCAGAAGCAGGCGCTCGGGACTCTCTTCAACGGACACCACCTCCAGCCCGAGCAGGTGCCCCGGATCCCGCAGAAACCCCCAGCGCACCGAGCCGATACCACCGGAGCCGCCCGCGATGAAGCCGCCGATGCTGGCGCTGCGCCAGGTGCTCGGCAACAGGCGCAGCTGGCGACCATGGCGCCGCAGGTGTTGATCGAGATCACGCATCGGACAGCCCGGTTCAACCGTGACGACACCCGTGCGGGGATCCAGATTGCGCACGGTTCGGAGCGAACCGGTGAGCATCACCACCCCACCCTCCAAGGGCACGCACTGCCCGTAATTTCCTGTGCCCGATCCACGCACCGTGAGGGGGACCCCATGGACTGCGCAAGCGGCAGCCAGCCGTTCCACGGCTTCAACATGCGCAGGGCGTGCCACCAGGTCGGCCCGGCATCCGTCGAGCCGTTCCTTCAGAACCGGCGAATACTCGAAGGCATCTTTTGAGAAGCGAATGAGATCCCCTGGGTCTTCCATCAGAACCAGTCCGGGGACATCGCTCAGGTCCTGCCGCAGAGCATCGATCCGATTCAGAGGACTGCCCATGCTCTGCCAGGTTCAATGCAGCTGGTCTAACGGGTTGATCAAAGGCTCCAACGACCACGGATCAGGATGCGGCGTTGCGGCGGACGCATCAACGCTTCATGCCAACCCGTTGCTTCCAGTGCGATCAGATCCGCTGGTGCACCCTCAGCGATCACCCCGTCCCAATCCAGCTGCATGAGTGCGGCAGCCGCTGTGCTGAACGGGGCCAAGCCGAGCCGCTGCCATGGCGCCAGCTGCGTGAGCGGCAGGCTGGCGGCCATCAGAGCGAGCGGATCAAAACAACCTCCCGGATACCAGGGATCCGCCACGTTGTCGCCACCGATCGCCACACACACACCCGCTCGTTGCAGCTGCCGGATCGGCGCCAGTGGACGCAGCACCGGTGTCGCATCGCGCTGCCGACCCAGCAACCAACCATTGGTGAGCGGCAGCGCCACCACCGTCAGTTGCTGCGCTGCCATCCGCTCTGCCATCGCTTCCATACGACGCATCGGCAACAGACCAAGGCTGCTGGCATGACTGCAGGTCACCGCTGGTGATTGCCGCTCCGCTTCGAGCACGCTGAGCAGCTGTTGCATCCCCTGCGCAGGATTCTGATCGCTCTCGTCGATGTGCAAATCGACGCCGCAACCCAGACGTTGGGCCAACCGAAGCAGAGCTGTTAGCGATCGCCGCACTCCGGAGCCTGCGCATGGCGGGACCAGCACACCACCAAGGAGCCCCCCAACGGCTGCCACGCGCTCAGCCAGCGCTTCGCCCTCCGTTGTGCCCCAATGCTCGATCGGCACCAGGGCGACCAATTGCAGCTCGAGCCGATCACGCCATTGCTCACGAAGCTCCACCAGTGCCTCCCAGCTGCAGGCAGCCCCAGGCCCGAGGCTGTCGATGTGACTGCGCAATGCACGCAGCCCCGAAGCACAGGCGAGTTCCAAGGCACGATGACCCCGTTTCAGCACGTCATCGCGGGTGCGCGTGGTGTGTTCCTGGAGGTTGGCTTTCAGGGCCCCGGCGTAGGTGCCGGCAAGGTTGGGGTGCCGATCCCAGGTGAACGCCTTGTCGAGATGCACATGAGGGTCCACGCTTCTCGGCAGCACGAGGAGCGAGGGAGCGGGCTCTGTTGCAGGGAGAGGCTCAGGTCTTCGGAGTCGGCCGGCCTCCCAACGAAGCCGCATGGCCGTCAGTCCATCGGCACGGACGGAAGGGATCGGCGTCCCTGGCGGTAGACGAAGCAGGCTGCGCGGCAGCCAGGCCTTGACCTCGCCCATCGCTCCGCTCACTCCGACCCGCCTGCGGAGGTCTCGGTCCGCAGCAGAACAAACCGGCCAGCGACGGCCAAGGTCACCACTTCGGCATGAGGAATGGCAAACCCCGGCAGCAACTCCTGTCCACCGATGCGGGTGGTGTAAACACTTCCGACCACAAAGTTCCAGCGGGTGGTGAAGCGACCTGCCAGGTCGGCCAGGGTGGATTGCTGCGAAGCGATCAGGCCAGGGCAATCGCGGATCCAGAGCCGCAACACCATTGGCAAACCTTTCTCATCACAGAGCTCGCGGCTGGCGAAGGCCACCAATTGCTCCCCTGCATGGGCTCTGTATTCCTCCGGAGTTGGATTGGTCCAGGCAAGGGCAGCGGCACTGCCTGCACCAATGCAGACGGCCAGAACAGCAAGAACGGGCAACCGCCGTTGGAACGCAGATGGCGGCACCGGATTGGCTTCAACATGAATTGGTAGATTCTCACCGACGCGGCGGGCGTCGCCAAGTGGTTAAGGCAGCGGCTTGTGGCGCCGCTATTCGGGGGTTCGAATCCCCTCGCTCGCCCCTTTTTCAATCTCTGCTGCCCAGAACGGCATCCAACAGCGGTTCAGCGTTCCAGCGAACCGGGTCAGTGCACGGAAGACCGAGCTCTGCCACCACCTGATCCACAGCGCGCCGGGCCTGGTCCTCATCGAGCCTGGCTGTGTTGAGCGCAACGGCCTCAACCCGGGGGCCAACTCCAGCCGCATGGGGACGGGCGAGATCAGCCAGGGCCTCGATCTGTCTGACCAGCACCGGCAGTGAAGGGAGAGGAATCTCAGGCAGGCGATCAATCGTGGACTGTCCAGCCCGATGCACCAGCAGCAGGGCGGTGGGCTGCGTGCCACGCAGCAACGGCAGGGTTGCGCTCGACGCCGGATGACAGAGGGATCCCTGCCCCTCCACAAGCACAAGGCCGCCCGGCGGCAACGGCTCAGCGGCAGCCAGCACGGCGCTTTCCACGGCCCCTGCCGCGTAGTCCACCCGCACGGCATCCAGAGCAACACCACCACCACCGATCAAAATGCCCGCCTGACCCGTCCCGACAAAACGCGTCGGCAGGGAGCGCTGCCGCGCCGCGGACAGCAGCTCCAGGCAGGCACTCATCTTCCCGACGGCCATGTCCGTGCCGATGGCTAACAGTCGGTGACAGGGGAGAGCGGCAGCGCGGGCGCGGCCGACCTGCAGGCCAGAGGGTTCCTGGCGCAGATCCCAGATCCAACAATTGGAACGACACGCCGCGACCAATTCCGGATCGTCGCTCAGTCGGGTGTGAAGTCCACTGGCGATGTTGATGCCGGCCTGAAGCGCAGCCAGCACATCTCCGCGGACCGGGGCAGGCAACTGTCCTCCAGACGGTGCCAATCCAACGACAGCAACATCTGGATGCAACGGCATCGCTTCCGCCATCGACGCCACGATGGGGATCTGCCGTTGAATCCCTGTGACCTGCTCCAGGGAACTGCCGGCATGGGCAGGATCGATGACGGCGACGATCGGGCCCGAGCGGTAGCGCAGCATCGCCAGACCGGTTTTGCCTGTGAGGCTGTCCAGGCCTCCGTGCAGAAGCAGAACCGCATTCATCTGCTGGAACCCCTCAGGCATCTGTCGTGGCATCTGAGCTCCAGCCATCAACGGTTCAGCCAGAAGCTGCGATTGAGCATGGGATGAATGCCCTTCACGAAGCACGGCCGCTACGAGCCTGGATTCCCAGACCAAGCTGCGGCGATGGTCGCAACTGATCAGCCTCGAGCGGCAGTCCCTCATAGGGATCGTCCACAAGATTGAGATGGCTGTCCAGATCGGGCCATCGGATCAATGGCAGCAACTGAGCGGCGGCTCCATTCAGCAGGCAGCTGTCGGAGTAACAGCCCACCATCAGGTCCAGGTTCAGTTGTCTGGCCACCTGAGCCATCAGCCAGGCCTGAGAGAGCCCGCCGGTCTTCAGCAGCTTCAGATTCACACCATCCACCACAGATGCCAGGCGCAGCAGATCAGCCAGATCCCAACAGCTCTCATCGGCAACCAGCGGCATCGAACAGTGCGGATGCAGAGCCGCAAAGCCCTGGCGGTCCAGCACGGGGTCGGCCTCTGGAGCCAGAGGCTGCTCCAGCAACACCACAGCATGATCTTCAAGCGGCCGCAGCATCCGCTGGGCCTGCTCAAGCGTCCAGCCGCCATTGGCATCCACCTGCAGCTCGATCGGTTCTCCCCGCTGCTGCGATCGGGTCGTGATCGCCCCAGCCACCGCAGCCAGCAGGGCCCGGTCATGGTCGAGTCCATCTGGACTGCCAAGCTTCAACTTCACCCGCGTGGCTGGCAGTTGCTGCCACCAGCGATCCAAGCGATCCAACACTGCAGCAACAGCCCCAAGCCCCAGGGTCACGCTGGTGGAGACAGCGCGCGTTCCATCCAGCCCCCACAACCGCCACACCGGCTGCTGCAGGCGCTGCGCTCGCCAATCCCACAGCGCCAGATCAACGGCGCAGCGGGCCGGAGGGCTCAAAGGCTGCAGCAGTGGCTCAAGGGTCTGGGGGACCAGAGGGTCCAACGGCTCAAGCTGAGGCAGGAGCTGCCGGAGCTCGTGTTCCACGGCATCTGTGCTGTAAGCGCGATGGCCGGTTTCAAACCCACCGGTTTCTCCCCGGCCGACCAAGCCATCACGGCTGACGCTCAGCTCCAACCGAACCACGGAGGCTGTGGTGCCACGACTGATCGCCAGCGGAACCGCCTTGGTGAGGGAAAACCGCCGCAGCCCCCAATCCATGGCAAACAGACAGCCAATCACCAAGTTGCCACAACACCCTGGTGAACGACACTGAGAGATGTCGCCCGCGATCATCCGTCGCCTTGGTCGTTTCCGCTCCTGTCAGTTCAGTCGATCCCATCGCCCAAAGGGGCAGCTACTGGATCACCACGTTCGGCTGCCAGATGAACAAGGCGGACTCAGAACGCATGGCCGGCATCCTGGAGTCGATGGGGTATCAGCAAGCGAGCGCGGAACTCAACGCGGATCTGGTGCTTTACAACACCTGCACCATTCGCGACAACGCCGAACAGAAGGTTTACAGCTACCTCGGCCGCCAGGCGCAACGGAAGCGCACAAACCCGGGCCTCACCCTTGTGGTTGCCGGTTGCGTCGCCCAGCAAGAGGGGGCCTCCCTGCTCAGACGTGTGCCCGAGCTGGACCTGGTGATGGGTCCCCAGCACGCCAACAGGCTGGAGACACTGCTCCAACAGGTGAACAGCGGCCAGCAGGTCGTTGCCACAGAGGAGCACCACATTCTCGAGGACATCACAACAGCCCGTCGGGACAGCAGCATCTGCGGTTGGGTGAACGTGATCTACGGCTGCAACGAACGCTGCACCTACTGCGTTGTCCCATCGGTTCGCGGCAAGGAACAGTCCCGCCTTCCGGAGGCGATCCGCCTCGAGATGGAGGGCCTGGCCGCTCAGGGGTTCAAGGAGATCACCCTTCTCGGCCAGAACATCGATGCCTATGGCCGCGACCTCCCCGGCATCACCCCTGAGGGACGCCGCCAGCACACCCTCACCGATCTGCTGCATCACGTTCATGACGTGGACGGCATCGAGCGGATTCGCTTCGCCACCAGTCATCCGCGTTACTTCACCGAGCGCCTGATCGATGCCTGCGCTGAGCTGCCCAAGCTCTGCGAGCACTTCCACATCCCCTTCCAGAGCGGTGATAACGACGTGCTGCGGGCGATGGCCCGCGGTTACACGGTGGAGCGCTATCGCCGCATCATCGACCGGATCCGGGAGCGGATGCCGGATGCCTCCCTCAGCGCCGATGTGATCGTGGCCTTCCCGGGTGAAACAGACGCCCAGTACAGACGCACGCTGGCCTTGATCGAAGAAATCGGCTTCGACCAGGTGAACACCGCCGCCTACTCACCAAGACCGAATACCCCAGCTGCCGACTGGGACAACCAGCTCCCCGAAGCGGTCAAGGTGGAGCGGCTGCAGGAGATCAACGCTCTGGTGGAGCGCTGCGCGCGGGAACGCAACGGGCGCTACGCCGGGCGCACGGAAGAGGTGCTTGCTGAGGGCATCAACCCCAAGGATCCTTCCCAGCTGATGGGGCGCACCCGCACCAACCGACTCACGTTCTTCAGCTCAGTTGGTCCGGACGGCACAGTTCATCGCCCTGGAGACCTGGTGCACGTGCAGATCGACGCCGTGCGCTCCTTTTCGCTGAGTGGCACCCCCCTCCCCGCAGACGGAAGCCACTGATACGTTTGGCGCGCTTCAAAATCTGACCAAAGCTTTGTCCTCGACATCCCCCATCCAGATCGGACTGGTGTTCGGCGGCGAATCCGGGGAGCACGCCATCTCGATCCGCTCCGCCCAGACCGTGCTGCGGGGCCTGAGCAGCGGTGCGAATCAGCAGCGCTATGCCGTGGTTGCGGTGTACATCGATCGTTCTGGCCGTTGGTGGGGACCCGCTGTGGCGGAGGCGGTGCTCAAATCCGGGCAGCCAGCTGACGAAAAGGAGTTACCCCAACCCCTGCCGGCTGGGGGCTTCCGGGGCTTGCCCATCGGCACGGAAGCCGTTGAGATCTGGTATCCGGTCCTGCACGGTCCCAATGGCGAGGACGGAACCGTGCAAGGCCTGTTTCGACTGATGCAACGGCCCTTTGTTGGTGCTTCCGTGCTGGGTTCCGCTGTTGGCATGGACAAGCAGGCGATGAAAGCGGCCTTTGCAGCTGCTGATCTTCCTCAGGTGCCCTACGCCTGTGTTCAGGCCAGCGAACTGCAACAGGACAGCAGCCGTTCCGCAGCACTTCAACGCATCGAGCGACTCGGCTATCCCTGCTTTGTTAAGCCCGCCAATCTCGGTTCATCGGTCGGCATCAGCAAGGTGCGCAATCGCGCCGAGCTGGAGGACGGGCTGCGCAAAGCGGCTGCACTTGACCCCCGCCTCGTTGTGGAGCAGGGCGTGAACGCCCGAGAACTGGAATGCGCTGTGCTGGGCCGCGAATCGCTTCGCGCCTCCGTCGTCGGAGAGATCCGCTTTGATGCGGACTGGTACGACTACGACACCAAATACACCAATGGACGCAGCTCAACGCTGATTCCAGCCCCGCTACCGGAGTCCGTCTCAGAACGGATTCGCGAGCAGTCCCTGCGGGCCTGCCGGGCTGTTGCTGTTCATGGCATGGCACGTGTGGATTTCTTTTACGACGACTCCAGCGGTGAGCTCTGGATCAATGAGATCAACACCCTTCCTGGCTTCACCAGTCAGAGCATGTATCCCATGCTCTGGAGTGCCAGTGGATTAACACTCGATCAACTCGTGCACGAACTGGTTCAAACCGCTGGACAATGACGACAGAAATCCGGGTGATCCCCGCCTGATCCATGAGCCATGGTCTGGTCTGGTTTCCTCTGTTGCTGGCGTTTCTGCTGCTGGCATCCCTCGGGTGGCTTGAACGACGACGCCAGAATCTGTTCCGCGTCTGGGCGGAAGGGTCGGAGCTGGCCAAGCTGGACGGATGCGGCGGCGCCTTGCTCAAGGAAGGTCAACTGATCTGGAGCAGCTTTGAAGCCGGCCATTTCCAGGATCAGGGGCGTTTCGACGTCTGCCGTCTTGAACTGGTCGAGTTGATGGCACTTGCCTCAGGAGAAGCACCTCTCACCCACGAATCCCAGGGTCGATGCAGGTTGCGTTTGGTGGGGAAAGACACGCAGATGGATGTTCCGTTCTCCGATGCGGAACGGGCACGCCGTTGGGGAGAGCAGCTGATGGCGCGTGCCCGGTGTGATTTATGAGTTGCGCTGTGAGGTGTGATCGTTGATCCCCAAACGACAGGATCGAGCCCAACGGGGAACCGTTCAGCTGTCTCCTCAGCTGGAGCGACGACGGGCGATGCGCAGGGAGAAGCGCCGTGAGCTTCAGATCCAGATCTGGCGTTTGCTTGTGCTGCTCCTGGCAAGCGCGGGCTTCGGATGGCTGCTGCTCCGCCATGGCTGGACACTCAACGACCAGGAGCAGCTGCTGGTGCGGGGAGATACGGGCATCAAGCCGGAGCTGGTGGCTCGCATCGGAGGACTCAAATTTCCGCAACCGTTGCTTGAGATCAGCCCCTCGGACATGGAAACCAAGCTTTTGAACAACCTGCCAGTCCGTGCCGTGAGTGTTCAACGCCGTGCCTTTCCAGCGCGTCTGGAGATTGATCTGGTCGGTCAGCTGCCGATTGCACACGCGACACGACGGCGGGGCAACACCACTGAAAAAGGAGCGGTTGACGAGCGAGGGCATTGGATCCAGCCCCGTGCCGATGCACCCAATCGCGTCCCCACCAGTGCCATCACGATCGAGGGTTGGACAAAGGATCAACGCCCTGTGATCGCAGAATTGCTGAGGCAGCGCGCGGCCATCGGAGCCACGCTGAAAGCCATCGTTCTTCATCCAGACGGAACGATCAGCCTGCAAACAGCCAATTTGGGTCAGATTGACTTAGGGGATGACATTGGCCTGCTCTCCGAGCAGATCGCTGCCATTGGACAGCTCAGCCGCACCATGCCACCTCACCTGGTCACCCAGGGGAAGGGCAAAGGAACGCTCGATCTCAGCAATCCAGATCGACCTGAACTGGAAATTCCCGTCCAGCCCGCTAAGAAGCCGCCCGAGTGAGCTGGATGTCCTGACCATCCATTGCAATCTCTTCGTTTTGGCATGAATCTTGCCCAAATCGATCCGTTTCTTCCCGCGCGGACATAATGCAGCCACAGCACAACGGTTCAGCCTCAACGATGGAAATGGCTTCCTCGTCCTTTGATGCTGCTGGAATCCAGCCCAGTCAGTCGGCGCGGATTGAAGTCATCGGCGTCGGGGGCGGCGGCAGCAACGCCGTGAACCGCATGATCCTGAGCGACCTCGAAGGAGTCGCCTACAGGGTGCTGAACACCGATGCTCAAGCGCTGATTCAGTCCCAGGCCCAGCAACGCCTTCAGCTTGGACAGACCCTGACCCGCGGACTGGGTGCAGGGGGCAACCCGACCATCGGTCAGAAAGCAGCGGAAGAATCCAGAGCTGACCTCCAACAGGCCCTGCAGGGCTCAGACCTTGTGTTCATCGCCGCCGGGATGGGTGGCGGTACCGGCACTGGAGCAGCACCGGTGGTCGCGGAAGTGGCCCGCGAAGTGGGTGCACTCACGGTTGGAATCGTCACCAAGCCCTTCGGGTTTGAAGGTCGCCGTCGCATGCGCCAGGCGGATGAAGGGATCTCCAGGCTGGCTGATCACGTCGACACCCTGATCGTTATCCCCAACGACCGTTTGCGTCAGGCGATTGGCAGTGCTCCTCTGCAGGAGGCTTTCCGCAGTGCAGATGATGTCCTGCGCATGGGTGTGAAGGGCATCAGTGACATCATCACCTGCCCTGGCTTGGTGAACGTTGACTTCGCGGATGTGCGCTCGGTGATGACCGAAGCAGGGACAGCACTTCTGGGGATCGGCATCGGCTCCGGCCGCTCCCGCGCCGTGGAGGCTGCTCAGACGGCGATCAGCAGCCCACTCCTGGAAACCGAGCGCATCGATGGTGCCAAAGGCTGTGTGATCAACATCAGCGGTGGTCGCGACATGACCCTGGAAGACATGACCACGGCCTCAGAGGTGATTTACGACGTCGTCGACCCAGAAGCCAACATCATTGTGGGAGCTGTGGTTGACGAAGCCCTGGAGGGAGAGATCCACGTGACGGTGATCGCCACGGGCTTCGATAACGGTCAGCAATATCGCAGTGATCGTCCTGCCATTCGATCCATTCCCACGCCTCAGGACCATGAGACGCGGCAACCTGAAGCCAACGACAGCGGCGCTCGCATTCCTGATTTCCTGCGTCAACGTCAGCAGGGTGGTGAGCGCAGCTGACGCGTTCGTCGATGGGGTGACCCGGATTCCACGCCTGCCCTGAGCATCCCGTGTGGCTGCTCCCTTCCGGTCCTGACCAGATTTGGGCGTCCGAGCCGCATGGGTCCGAGTCTTGTTGATGCTAGCAATGAACCCTCATGGGCCCAGGGCGACCGATGCGTCCCGCTGATCTGATCCGATACAAAGAGAAGGGACGGACAATCGCGATGCTGACCGCCTGGGACAGCTTGTCTGCTGCTTGGGTGGAATCGGCCGGAGCCGATGCTGTTCTCGTTGGAGACTCCCTGGCGATGGTGGCCCTCGGCCATGCCACAACCCTTCCGGTCACCCTGGAGCAGATGCTGCTGCACACACAGGCTGTCGAGAGGGGATTTCGGGCCATGCCCTCCCAGCAACCCTTGCTGATCTGCGATCTTCCGTTTCTCAGCTATCAGTGCGGCGAAGACCTCGCCGTTGCAGCGGCAGGACGCTTGCTCAAGGAATCCAGCGCAGCAGCGGTGAAGCTGGAAGGCGGCGAACCCGAGGTGATCGCGGTGATTGATCGGCTCGTGCGCATGGGAATCCCTGTGATGGGACATCTGGGCCTGACCCCCCAGGCGGTGCATCGCTTCGGATACCGCCGCCAGGCGCAGGACCGTGCCAGCCAGGATCGATTGCTCAAACAAGCTGATCAGCTGGAACAAGCCGGTTGCTTTGCCCTCGTGCTGGAACACGTCCCAGCCGACTTAGCCAAAGAGATGTGCCGCAACCTCACCATCCCCGTGATCGGCATCGGCGCTGGGGAGTGGTGTGACGGTCAGGTTCGGGTGACCGCTGATCTGCTGGGGCTTACGCAGCAGCAGCCGCCGTTCAGTCCATCGTTGCTGCCGGGGCGGCAGCTGTTCGTCTCTGCTCTGCAGGACTGGATTCAACAGTGCAGACCTGCTGCTCCCACCACAGAAGAAGCTCCACAAGAACACGATTGCTGAGCGCCATGCCACGGGGGTCGCTGAGGCGGTAGCGACCAGCGTGGATCTCCACCAGACCCTCTGAAAAAAACGGTTGCCAACGCTTCAGCAGGAGATCCGGCGCCGGGCAGCCCATGGACAGAAGATCAACGCCCTCACGGCGTCGGAGCCCCACCAGCAATCGATCATCGAGCGGCATGGATGCACGGCAATCCTCCTTCGTGCCTTGATCAAGCCAGTCGCTGTAGGCCTCACGTGTCCTGGGGCGGGCCACCCGCTCCCCCCAGGGAGCACTGGTGGCGCCCATCCCGAACCCCCACCAACCAGCGCCACTCCAGTAGACGCGGTTGTGGCGGGATGCATGACCCGGCAGCGCATGGTTGGAGATTTCGTAGCGGCCATAACCGGCCATGGCCAGTGTGCTGCTGGTGAGTTCCATCAACTGGACCGCAAGATCCTCATCCGGCAGTTCCAACTGGCCCCGCTGTTGCTGCCGATGAAACACCGTTCCAGGTTCCACGGACAGGTCATAGATCGAAAGGTGAGGGGCCCTGCTGGCGAGGGCCTGCTCCAGTTGATGGCCCCATGAGGCCGCCGTCTGATCGGGGAGGTTCTGGATTAAATCCAGGCTCCAGGAGCGGAGCTCACCCTCCCGATGGGCCAGCTGCATCCATGCACAGGCCTCGAGCAAGTCCTGGCGGCGATGACGACGCCCCAGGCGTTCGAGCACGTCATCGTCAAAGCTCTGACCTCCGAGGCTGATGCGGTTCACACCGCAGTCCATCAGTCGTTGCAGCTTCCTCTGGTCAAAACTGGCTGGATCCATCTCGAGCGTGATCTCAGCCCCTTGTTGGATGCCGAATCGGCGGCGCAAAGCGTCGATCAACGCGCCGATTTGATCCGCCGTCAGCAGAGAGGGTGTGCCTCCACCGATGTAAATGGTCGCCAGAGGTGCTCCATCGGGCGCTGCAGCGATCTCACGCTGCAGCAGGTTCAGATAGGCAGCGATCGAAGTGCTGCCGGGTCCAGAGTCAGCGTCGGCCCGATCCCCCAGGGGGACCACGGCGAAATCACAGTAAAAACAGCGCCGATGGCAGAAAGGAATATGGAGATAGGCGCTGCGTGGATGGGGTGGATGGGGCATGCTTCGCATAACGGATTGAGCGACCACGTCCAGAACCCATGGTGGATCCGCTCATCCTTTTGCTGTTTCTGACCTCCGGCGCAGCCGCTGGATGGATGGGCGTGCATCTGCTGCCGCAGGGGCTGGTCAACGAATCCACGGACGTTGAACAGCTCCGGCTGATTCTCAGCGGGGCCGGCGGGGGCATCGGCGTGATTGCCGGCCTGGTGTTCAAGCGCCTGCGGGTGAAGCTGATGCAGCAGGTGCGCACCATGCCCACCGATCTGCTGGTCAGCCGAGCCGTGGGTCTGATCCTTGGCCTGCTGGTGGCCAACCTGCTGCTGCTTCCTGTGCTGCTGCTGCCCTTCGCGGGAGGGATCGTTCTGCTCAAACCACTGTTGGCAGTGGTCAGCAATGTGTTCTTCGGCGTTCTTGGCAGCAATCTCGCGGAGGTGCACGGCCGCACCCTGCTGCGCCTGTTCAATCCCGCCAGCACCGAAGCCCTGTTGGTGGCGGACGGAGTGCTCACCCCAGCGACGGCGAAGATCCTGGACACGAGCGTGATCATCGACGGGCGGATTCGCGGGATGCTCGCCTGTGGACTGCTGGAAGGTCAGGTGATCGTGGCTGAATCGGTGATCGGTGAGATGCAGCAGTTATCGGACTCCACCAACGTCGAGAAGCGCGCCAAGGGTCGGCGTGGCTTGAAGCTGCTCAAGGATCTGCGCGAGACCTATGGCCGGCGACTGGTGATCAACAGCACCCGGTATGACGGAGCGGGCACAGACGAGCGTTTGCTCCAACTGGCGTCCGACACCGGCGGAACCCTGGTGACGGCTGATTTCAACCTGGCCCAGGTGGCTCAGGTCAAGGAGCTGAAGGTGATGAACCTGAGCGAACTGGTGATTGCTCTCAGGCCTGAGGTGCAACCGGGCGATGAGCTCAATCTCAAGATCGTCCGCGAAGGGAAGGAGGAAAGCCAAGGTGTCGGTTACCTCGACGACGGCACGATGGTGGTCGTCAATGACGCCAAGGCCCTGATCGGTCAGCGCAAGCCGGTGGTGGTCACCGGTGCCTTGCAGACCCCCACCGGCCGCATGGTGTTTGCCCGCCTGGAAAAACAGAAGGATCGAAGTAAATCCAAAACCGTCGGGAAGCCGACACGATCCTCGGAGCGACGCGCTGCAGACCCCCGCTAGGCTCCTCCAACATGGCGCCGTTGCAGGTAGATGACCACATCAGCCCCCTATTACGGCGACAACGCCGTAATGCGGACTCCCCCTCCAGATCTCCCCTCCCTGCTGCTCAAGGAACGTATCGTTTATCTCGGGCTTCCACTCTTTTCAGATGACGATGCCAAGCGTCAGATGGGCATTGATGTCACTGAATTGATCATCGCCCAGCTGCTTTATCTCGAATTCGATAATCCAGACAAGCCGATTTATTTCTATATCAATTCAACCGGTACAAGTTGGTATTCCGGTGATGCCATCGGCTTTGAAACCGAGGCTTTTGCAATCTGCGACACGCTCCTGTACGTCAAACCGCCTGTTCACACCATCTGCATTGGTCAGGCCATGGGAACAGCGGCCGTGATTCTTTCAGCCGGAACAAAGGGCCAGCGTGCCGCCCTCCCCCATTCATCGATCGTGCTGCATCAACCCCGCAGCGGTGCCCAGGGGCAAGCCACGGATATCCAGATCCGGGCCAAGGAGGTGCTGCACAACAAGAGGGCCATGCTGGAGATCCTGTCCAACAACACCGGCCGCTCCGTTGATGACCTCAGCAAGGATTCTGATCGGATGAGCTATCTCACGCCGGCTCAGGCCGTTGAATACGGCCTGATTGACCGGGTGCTCAGCAGCCGCAAGGACCTTCCCGGCAACAGCGCCGACTGACCGACATCAAACATTCCATTCCTTTTCAGACCTGACCCATGCCGATCGGTACTCCCAGCGTTCCCTACCGCCTGCCCGGCAGCCAGATGGAGCGTTGGGTCGACATCTACACCCGTCTTGGGGTTGAGCGGATTCTGTTTCTCGGCTCCGAGGTGAACGACGGCATCGCCAACAGCCTCGTGGCTCAGATGCTGTATCTCGACTCCGAGGACAGCAGCAAGCCGATCTATCTCTACATCAACTCACCCGGTGGCTCGGTGACAGCAGGCCTGGCCATCTACGACACGATCAAGTATGTCAAGAGTGACGTTGTGACCATCTGCGTTGGCCTGGCCGCGTCAATGGGAGCCTTCCTTCTGGCGGCCGGCACCAAGGGCAAGCGCGTGGCGCTTCCCCACAGTCGGATCATGATTCATCAGCCCCTGGGAGGCACCAGTCGTCGGCAGGCCAGTGACATCGAAATTGAAGCCAGAGAAATCCTGCGAATGAAAGAGATGCTCAACCGATCACTGGCCGAGATGAGCGACCAGAGCTTTGAAAAGGTCGAGAAGGACACCGATCGCGACTACTTCCTCAGCGCTGAAGAAGCCAAGGAGTATGGCCTGATCGACCGGGTGATCTCCCATCCCAACGAAGCCTGAACGGAATCGGATCCGAAAGGGTCACTGCGTAAGCTCGCTGTTTGGAACGCATCGCAAACGCGCCCCGGATGGCTCAGCTCTTCTATGACTCCGACGCTGATCTCGGTCTGCTGCAAGGCAAGACCGTCGCGATCATCGGTTACGGCTCCCAGGGTCATGCCCACGCTTTGAATCTCAAAGACAGTGGCATTGATGTGGTGGTGGGCCTCTACGAAGGCAGCCGTTCGGCAGACAAGGCCAAAGCGGATGGTCTTGAGGTGCTCAGCGTGGCCGATGCATCCGCCAAGGCCGACTGGATCATGGTGCTCCTGCCCGATGAATTCCAGAAAGATGTCTACGACAAGGAGATCGCTCCTCATCTAACGGCCGGCAAGGTTCTGAGCTTTGCCCACGGCTTCAACATCCGTTTCGGCTTGATTCAACCTCCCGCTGATGTGGACGTTGTCATGGTCGCGCCCAAGGGCCCTGGTCATACCGTGCGCTGGGAGTACCAGAACGGACAAGGGGTTCCTGCCCTGTTTGCGATCGAACAGGACGCCTCAGGTCAGGCTCGCGGCCTCGCCATGGCCTACGCCAAAGGGATCGGAGGCACCCGCGCAGGAATCCTGGAAACCAATTTCAAGGAGGAAACCGAAACCGATCTGTTCGGTGAACAGGCTGTGCTCTGTGGTGGCCTCAGCGAACTGGTGAAAGCCGGCTTCGAGACCTTGGTTGAGGCGGGCTATCAGCCCGAACTGGCTTACTTCGAATGCCTGCATGAAGTGAAGCTGATCGTTGATCTGATGGTGAAGGGGGGGCTGACCGCCATGCGTGATTCCATCTCCAACACCGCCGAATACGGCGATTACGTCAGCGGTCCACGGTTGATCACAGCCGACACCAAGGCGGAGATGCGCAAAATCCTGAGCGATATCCAGGACGGCACGTTCGCCAAAAACTTCGTGGCCGAATGCGAGGCCGGCAAGCCGGAGATGAAGCGGATCCGTGACCGGGACGCAGCCCTGCCGATCGAAAGTGTCGGCAAGGGGTTGCGGTCGATGTTCAGCTGGTTGAAAAGCGCCTGAGTCACTGTCGGACAGGCCCAGCGGCCTGTCCTGAAGCAGGCGGTGCGATTCAAAAGGAGGACTGATGCCGCCGCTGAACCCTGTTGTTGCGGTGATCGCGGCCGCGGGTCTGGACCTGTTGATCGGAGACCCGCGCTGGTGCCCTCACCCTGTGGTGGTGATGGGTGCTGCCATCCAACAGCTTCGAGATCAGGTTGAGCGGATCACTGGCGATCGGGAGGGGCCGCTGCGCATCGGCGGGCTTGTGATCACCCTGCTGATGGTGGGAGGCAGCAGCCTGGTGGGCTGGAGCATCGAGCAGCTCACGCTGGTGCAAGGCGATCGTCTGTCCTCCCTGGGCGCTGTTCTGCTGGTGATCGGTCTGGCGAGCACCCTGGCAGCGCGAAGCCTGAGGGACAGCGTTCTTGCGGTGCTCCAGGCCATCCCCTCAAACCCAACGGGGAGCCTGGAGCCAGCCCGCCAGCGCCTGAGTTGGATTGTGGGCCGTGATGTCTCAGGCTTGCAGGTGCCAGAGATCCACCGAGCCGCTGCTGAGAGCGCTTCGGAGAACGCGGTGGATGGCATCTTTGCGCCACTGTTCTGGATGCTGCTGGGGGCTGGGGTTTGGATGCATGCCAACACCTGGCCCGGTCCGCTCAGCCTGGCCTTCGGCTTCAAAGCGGCCAGCACCCTGGATTCGATGCTGGGTTACAGGACGGGACGTCTGCGCTGGCTGGGCACAGCTGGGGCTCGTCTGGACGACCTGCTCACCTGGATGCCATGCCGTCTGGTGATGCTGACACTGCCCCTGATCAGTCGACCCTGGACTGAACTGGCCGGGCTGGTTCAAGCCGCCGAGCGGGATGGAGCCAACGATCCCTCACCCAATTCAGGACGTTCCGAGGCGATTTACGCCCACTGCGCCGGGGTGCAGCTTGGTGGCCGGAACCGCTACGGGGATCACTGGGTGGACAAACCGCTTCTGGCCTCCGGCCAGCCATGTCCTGATGACCAAGCGGTGCGACGCATCCTCGATCTCAGCCTGAGACTTCAAGGCGCCTGGCTTTCGATCGCATTGCTGGTCTGGGCTCTGGCCTGAGGATTGTTCAGGCAGTGTTGGTCTCTGGGCTCAGAGATCAGGATTCAAAAGGCTCCCCGGTCCATGGGAAGCAGCAGCACACCGAAGGTGCGAAGAATGATCGCGAGATCGAGGCTGAACGAGCGCCCCCGGGCATAGGCGAGATCGAGCTTGACCCGCTTGCGGTAACTGAGATTGTTGCGACCGCTCACCTGCCATAACCCGGTCAGCCCAGGGCGGACCGCTGCAACCTCATCCATGAAGTGGCCGTAGCGGACCAACTCTTTGTCCACGATTGGTCTTGGACCAACCACACTCATCTCACCCCGAAGCACGTTCAGGAACTGGGGCAATTCATCCAGGCTGGAACGACGCAGGAACCGCCCCACCCAAGTGATTCTGGGATCACGACGGAGCTTGAAATCACGCTCATATTCATCTTTGAGCTGCGGATTCTCCGCCAGCACACTCGCCAAAACCTTGTCTGCATCCGATCGCATCGTGCGGAACTTGATGCAACCGAAACGGTGATAGTTCCGACCAACCCTCCGCTGGACATAAAAAACCGGACCGGGTGAACTCAACTTCACCAGGGCAGCCAGAACGAGCAACACTGGAGCACCTAGCCCTAAAACGGCAGCTGAAAAGAAAATGTCTCCGGTGCGCTTCAGGCCACGGCCGATCCTGCTCTGCTGACGAATCAGCGTGTTTGCAGGGAGAAGGGACGGTGGGGCTGTAATCACAGCCAAGTGGGGCCGATAGGACCCCCGCCCAATGGCCAGCCCTGCTGTCTGACGGAGTGTTGGCCGGGAGGCCGTCGTCAAGACTCATCCTGTGTCTCGCCACACTCAACGTCACACCATCAGTCCTGGCATCCGTCCAGGGTCACTCGCCGCAACGGCACAGCCCTGTTGATGCGCCAACCAGGCGCGGCGCACAGCGGCTTCAAAGCGGGAGCCAAAGGCCTCCGGCCGGAACCGCTCGGCCCACAGGCGGATGGACTCAGGATCCATCTGGCGCCAGAGCTGTCGATCGGCGAACCACTGCAGAGCCTGCTCGATCGAATCAACAGTCTGATCAGGAAACAGCAGTCCGGTTGGGTCTGTGGCCCCTTGGTGAACACAGCGGACCGTGTCGAGCAGGCCACCACGACCGAAAGCAATCACCGGTGCTCCGGAGGCCATCGCCTCCACTGGAGCGATGCCGAAATCCTCAAGCCCGGCAAAGACAAATGCACGGCAGCGAGCCATCAACGCTTCCACCTGCTGCTGGGACTGCCGTCCGAGCAGGGTCACCGTGGGTCCAGCCAACGCCTCGAGGTACTGACGTTCAGGGCCATCGCCCACCACCAACAGAGGCAGCCCCAATCGATTGAACGCCTGAACCACCAGATCAACCCGTTTGTAGGGCACAAGACGGCAGAGGCAGAGATAAAAGTCCTCCCGCTCAAGAGTCCAGCGAAACCGTTCCACGCAGACCGGTGGGTGAATCACCTCGGCCTCGCGGCCCCAGAACTTACGGATGCGTCGGGCTGTGAACCGGGAATTCGCGATCAGATGGTCAACACGCTGGGCCGTGAGTTGATCCCATTGACGCAAGGCATGCAGCTGCCAACGGATCAAGGGTCCCAATCCGCGGCGAACCAGTGCGGATCGCTCCAGATAGGCATGCATCTGATCCCAGGCATAACGAACCGGGGTATGCACATAGCTGATATGGAGCTGATCCGGCGACGTGAGGACGCCTTTGGCCACAAGGTGGTTGCTGCTGATCACCAACTCAGCCGCGCCGAGATCGAGCTGCTCGATCGCTATCGGCAGCAGCGGAAGGTACTGCTGAATGTGGCTGATCCCCCAGGGCAGTCCCTGCACAGGGCTGGTGAGGATCGAACGCTCACTCAACCAGCTTCCTGGACGACTGCTTTCTCCATCAACCAGTGCAGCCAGCTGTGGTTGGCGCCCCAGATCGGTCAGCAGCGTGTCGATCGCCTCCACAACCAATTCCGCACCCCCGGTTGAGCGAGGCGTGAACCATTCGTGCACGAGGGTGATCCGACGCGGGAGAGCGTTGTTCTCGGACGCGATCAACCTTTTCGGCCCTAACGCTACGAAGTCTCTCAGCTCGTTGCGGGAGCAGACCAGGATCACGATCCTGAAAGCTATGGCCAGCTCAAGTCTCACGATCAACGCCCTCCTCGAGGATGCGCTGAATGAACCGGATATCGGAGCCACCGAGCAGTTCCGATGGCATGCCACTGCAGTCGGAATCGCTGCCTTGTGGATCAGTGCAACACCACCATCAACACCACCGTTTGAGGCAGCCCTGGAAGAGGGGCTGAAAGTCGGACTGGATCTCAGCCGTGAAGAGCGTGAATTCCATCAAGTGAAACAGGGTCTAGTGCTTGTTTTCCATTCCTGAACTGACAACTGCAAACGGATCAGTTGCGTCCAGCTGAGGCAAGATTCACCCATGGATGAATGTTGCTAAGTTTCGCCCACGTAAATAATTCTGATGTCAACATCATCCCCTCAGGCTTTCATTGTTCTGGCAAGGATCAGGATCAAACCAGGCTGTGTCGATGATTACATCGCCATGAGCAAAGCCACCGACGACCTGGTGCAAAAAAACGAACCTGGAACGGCCCACCACACATTTGTTGCTGATCCTGAAGATCCGCTGTCTTTCACATGGTCGGAAGCGTTCATCAACGACGACGCATTTCTTGCCCATCTGAATGCTCCCCACATCGCTGAATACTTCCGTCAGCATGAGCAACTCGGTGATTCATTCAGCTTGGAGTTCTACGGAACCATTGGCAAAAAAAGCCTGGAGGCGATGCAACAATCCGGGATCCAATTCAAGGTTTATGCCACCACCTGCGGCTTCTCCAGGTTGAGTTGAACCGCTTCGCAATCTCGCCAGAACAAACAAGTCGCGAGATCAGCTCCCCAGAAGCCATGGACCTGATTTGGACATTCCAGCTGGCGGGATGTTGAGATCATTCGGTTCCTGCATCGCCACTCGCCATTCAGGCACTCTCACGGGAACGAAGGATGGATGTTCGATTCTGATGCCGCCTTCGACAGCCGATGTCCCCACGAATCCTGGTCGCCAATGTCCGGATTCAGTCAAACCGCCCCGGAACCAAACCCAGCAACGTTGTTTGTGCAAAGTTCAGGTCAAGATTGATCACACATAAATTAGGTAGGTTCTTCTGGGTCCGCTCACCGAGTGGAGACCAACAGTGTTGAAGTGCTGATTCGGTTAACACCCAGCCATCAGCGACACAAGAGCAACAACGAACAGTCTCAAATGGGCTCTCATTTGTGTCTCATTTTGAGCTCAAAACGGAGAGGGTGGGATTCGAACCCACGAGGGTGTGACCCCTACACGATTTCGAGTCGTGCGCATTCAACCGGACTCTGCCACCTCTCCACACGCCATTTCTGACGTGAAATCACTCTAGATCGCGGCCTTCAAAACGCCCACGGGCCTGGCGGCCAACCAACGGCGCTGTGCACGGGTTGGTCGGAAGCCGAGCCAGATGCCGCTGAAGGGCTCACCATCACCTGACCATTGCTGCTGTAGGGACTGCAGATCCTGCGACTGCGGTAACAGCAACCACCGCTCCGCACCGGCCTGCAACAGCAGCGACGCTCCGGATGCCTGCAATCGGTTCACAGCCAACCCCGAACTTGTCAATGTCTGTCCGGGAGCGATCAGCCGATGACCGGTGTGAACGCTTCGCACCGTACGTGCCAATGCATCCCAACAGGACGGCACATCTCCGGCCACAGGGTCCAGCAACAGAATCCAATCAAGACGCCCATGGCCATGGACATGGGCCAAACGCTTCGCCATCAAGCAGCTTCGCTCATCGCCATGGCTGCTGATCAGTGCCGCCCGTCCGCTGTGGCGGGCAAGAAGCCAGTGCCTTCCGTGCTGATCAAGGGTCACGACTGCATCCCCCAGCTGCACGACGCCCTGCCAGAGAACGGCCAGGGCAACCAACAACCAGCTGTGCTTCCGCCAGCTGCGGACATCCGCCAGAAGCCAGGGCAACAAGCCCAGAGCCAGAGCGATCACCACCACAGGCTGAGGGTGGCCGGTCAACAGTTGGGCGCCAGGCCAATGACTGATCCAGATCACCAACGCGATCAAGGCTCCCGCCAGGTGTTGCACCGGCCAGATCAACACGATCAGCACAGGCAATGGAGCCAAAAGAGCCAACAACGCCACGATCATGGAAGCGAGGGTGAGCGGCGCCAGCAGAGGAGACACCAGAAGGTTGGAGAGAACCGCATACAGCGGAGCCGAACCAAAGTGGAGCAGCTGTAGGGGCANGGTCCANACAAGAGCAGCCAATGGCACCGCCAGTGCTGGTGCCAGCCAGACCAGCGAACGCGGGAGAGCATCATCGAGACTGGCCTCCAGGGCAGGGGCGGTCAGCACCAAACCAGCAGTGGCTGCGGCACTGAGCTGAAAGCCGACAGATGCGGCCCAGCCGGGATGGAACAACAGCATCAACGTCAGACTCAGCAGGAGCACACCTTCACCGCGGCTGCGCTGACCGGATTCACGGATCAGCAAGGCGATGGCCCCCATCAGCACAGCCCGCACCACCGAGGGTTGAGCGCCTGCCATCAGAACAAACACCGTGAGCACAAGCGCTGCCGAGCTCAACCGGAGCCAACGCGAGCGACGGCGGGTCAGGGCAAGCGTGCTGCCCAACAACACGGACAGATGGAAACCGGAAGCCGCCAGGGCATGTGACAGGCCGGCAACCCGAAACGCTTGGCGCAACTCCTCTGGCAAGGACACCTGTGCACTGCCCAACACAAGCGCCGCCATCACCCCGCCGCGTTGTTCACCAGCGATGCGCTGCAGTCGCTGAGCGATCAGACGCCGGGCATTCGCAACAGGAGTCCAGGGTTTGGCGATGACCTCCATCGCATCCACCCGGACCTGACTCCAACACCCCAGACGGGCCAGTCGTTCAGCGGCACCGGGCAGCAGGGGATGAGCACCAGGCTGAGGACGGCGCATCGTGCCGCGAACCTGCACGTGCCAACCCTGAAGAGGAGGAGACTGGCAAGGGGTTTGGCTCAATTCGGTGCGTCCGCGTGCGCGCATCCCATCGATGCGTTGCACCTCCACCAGGGCTGTGCAGGTCCGGTCAAACCGCTTCGCATCCCGGATCACCTGGCCGACAAGCTCGATCTGTTGACCAGAACGGGAGGGGATCCGGTGGGAGGGATCGTGCGGTCCTGGTGATGGATCTCCCCAGAACAGCCCCCTCAACAGAAGGATCAGAAACAGCCCAAAAACAAAGACGAAAAGAGAGCGTTGGCGCGACAGCGACGGATCAAGCAGCTGTCTCGAGGATTCCCCCCTTCAGCAGTGGAAATCCAAGCGCTTCACGCTCAGCGAGCCAGCATTCCGCCACCTTGCGCGCCAGATTGCGAATGCGACCGATGGTGGCCGTGCGCTCGGTCACCGAAATCACGCCACGGGCTTCCAACAAGTTGAAGGTGTGGCTGCACTTGAGCACGAAATCCAGAGCGGGGGCGGGAAGTTGCTGAGCGATCAGATCCGTGGCCTCCGCTTCATAGATGGCAAAGAGCTGTTTCAATCGCTCAGGATCTGATCCTTCGAAGTTGAACTGACACTGGCCCTTCTCAAACGGAAGCCAGATCTCGCCGTACTTGCGATCCGCATTCCAGTGCAGATCCCAGATGCTTTCCACATCCTGGAGATACATCGCCAAACGTTCGAGGCCGTAGGTGATCTCGATGGAAACCGGCTTGCAATCAATCCCGCCGCACTGCTGGAAGTAAGTGAACTGCGTGACCTCCATGCCATCAAGCCAAACCTCCCAGCCCACGCCCCAGGCACCAAGGGTTGGCGACTCCCAGTTGTCCTCCACGAAGCGGATGTCATGGTCTGACGCTTTGATGCCCAGGGCCTCGAGCGACGCCAGATAGGTTTCCTGAATGCCGTTCGGTGAAGGCTTGATCAGCACCTGGTATTGAAAATAGTGCTGAGCACGGTTGGGATTGTCGCCATAACGCCCATCTGTGGGGCGCCTGCATGGTTCGGGATAAGCGACGGCCCAGGGCTCAGGGCCGATCGCGCGCAGAACGGTGTGGGGACTCATCGTGCCTGCCCCTTTTTCGGTGTCGTAGGGCTGAAGCAGCAGACACCCCTGTTCCGACCAGAACTGATTGAGGGTACTGATGATGTCCTGGAAGTTCACTCTTAAACACCCTCTCGTAGTTGACGTTGATGTGGACTGGCAGAATTGTCGATCACCTGCTGAACTGCTTCAAAAACACAAAGGAGCAATCTAATCCAGAACTGTTTTCTGCTCAGCTTGTCCAACAGCAGGACAACGAACAGACAGACAGCAATTCTGTCAAGCGAACACCGATGGTGATCAATGCCTTAACGACACCGCCATCCGCTGATGCATGTTGATAATGCCATCTTAAAATTGTCAAGAAGGTCAAGCACTATGAATAGGACCATCCGAACGGATGACGTTCCAAACGCTTAGTGGAGGCCATAATCGTCGATTACATTTCCAAGCTTGGGATATTTCCCCCACCACAGTGACAAGTTTTTCTTGAAATATTCCAATCCGGCTTTACCATCGTTTATTTCGAACAAAGCACAGCAGCTGCATCACGTCCTCCAACAATATGATCAATGCAGCTCAATCAAAGTTCAGGCCATGTAAAATATTTCAAAACAAGCGCCGGGGTTGTTGTCGCCGTTGAAAACGGAGCGGAATCAACAACAGCCGAAAACATACGGAATGACATTGCAGAGGCTGGGGTTACCAGAAATATNAAGAGAGTTAATCTGTCCCAGCTCACTGATGAAGAGGACGCATCAATGNATCGACGTTGACATCGCCAAACCACGACCAGGCTAGAATTCAAAGAGAATTAAACATTCAGATGTACACATTGCTGGGAACATTCGACCAACAGAAGAAAAGCAAGAAGAAGAAATTCGCTCGCTTCGAGCTCGCATTCGATGAATTTTACATTGGCCCAGATCGGGAAGACATGTTCCCAGCGAGTGAAGCCAAGGGTTTTCTGCTTGTGGACAAGAAAGACAAGCAAACATCCTTCTATCTCGACACCAACGGCAATGGAAAACTCAACAAGAAAAAAGACCTATTAATCACAACCGATGGTTTCGAGAAGGCTTTGTACAAATCCAAAAAAGGAAGCCTTCATGCCACAAACAGCCAAGAAGCCATGATTGATGCGTTGACTGGTTTAATCGGAGGACCACCACCAGAAGAATTAAATTTTGAGATTGAAACAGGATTGATCGTCACAAATAAAAAGGGAAAGACAATTGATTTTCTTCCTTTAGAGCCAGGCGGAGAAGGCCTTTCACCCATTATGTGCATGATGAACCCACAACTCGTCCAGGAAAGCGAGGAGATGTTTGAACGTTGGCAGAACAGATGTGCCGAAACCGGATTTGAGCTCGTTTAAAAACTTCAAATCATCAAGATAAATTCGGAGCTCACATCGATTGCGCGGACTACATCACTAAAGAAAAAAGGATCAGTCCTGGCAGTCGCAATGCAAAGATCAATATTGCGGAACGCAGATATCACGTTTTACTTTAAACCGCATATTCGTCGAAAGGTACAAAGAGACCGAAGATATCAAGACATCGGTGATTATTATTACGCAAAAAACGTACCGAAGTGAGGAGCAACAACTGTCACTAGCAGCTGTTGAACTAGTAACTGTTGAACTGGTACCTGGAGTAAGGGTCTAGCTCAATGGGGGAAAACAAATCCTGAATCAATCCCCCAAATGGGTGAGGTACACAGAAGCAGGAATTGCAATGGTGTGGTTATCCAAGCGGAAGTCCCGTACACCCATCACGTTGAAATGAAAGTCTTTAAAGCAATTGGTTCAAGCGCTCTGGCCACTGCAGCTTTGTTAAGCAGCCAACCGGCTCAAGCTGCATATACAGAATGCAATCAACATGGCTATCGTACAGAATATCATGGCGCCATGATTTCGGTCGGGAGAAGTGGAGATGTTATTTACAACAAAAATGGCAGAGTATATTACGGCACATGGACTCCATCTCGATTGAGAAACGAAGTATTGGTCAAACTTCCATTTGGTATCTTTCCCGTCTCAGTATCTTGCCCATGGGGCGGAGCAAGATTCAACAGCTAAATATTACATGGCAGCCTGATGCCTACTGGCTGAAAGCCAAACAAGACCCTTCGAGGAAAAGCAGAGGGCAGTTGCGTGTCGCTATCCATCTTCCGACAAAATACTCACCATATCCGTCAGCAATGGCGTTTTTTATTGCCTACCCAGTTGGGGGATACAGCTCTCTGAATCAATTCCACAATTGAGTTAAGTTCATTCCATTTTACGTGGTTTAATTTTTCTCTTGGAGCTCAATGCTAAGAAAATAATTCAAAAATGTCCTCACGACTGCCACAGCCCCCAGTGCAATCAAGTCGGATACTTCTCGGCTGATTGTGGTTTGCACCACATCAGCTCCAAGTTGAAACTCAAGTGCCAAAGCAAGCCATCCACCAAACGTCAAGCGGGCTGCTGTCAAAGGTCCACGCTGTAAAAGATGAGGAGGGAGGTGCCGCCGAAGGATACTCCGAAGTGGTCCTCGTGAACTGAATACAGCAATCAGGCCNACGCCAACACAGAGNACGGAGAGAAACTCAAGGATCAAGCGCAATACGTCNGCTGTATGTGTCAGCAGATGTTCAAACCATTCCATGTGCTGAGACTCTTTGCNCTCAANACTTTCAATACGATGGTAGTAACAGACCATGAATTTTCAAGGACTAATCCTGTAGTGGATTTGAGGAAAGCGATAGCGCTTCACCAACAACTCACCACCAACATGCTCCATCCACACCACAGAGGAATAGAACTGCTCACCAAATGGGCTGTGATCTTGAAGGAGTCGAGAGGGCAACACACCAAACATTCACTCCTTAAAACAATGACCAACAACACTTTCACCTTCACTCCNTCCACTCAGATCCTGGAAGCTGCAAAACAAGCCAAAGCTCTTGCTAATGCAGGCAAGGCTCTCAACCCTTTCTTCTCTACTGAGATTCAAGAAACANTANATGGCGTTGACAAAATTGCAAACGCACTTAATTCAACCGGTGAAGCACTGAAGCACTTTGGTTTTGATGAAGCAGAGCCTGATTCCATCACAGGTGCTGATCAGACCTTTCGCTCCTTTGGCTTCGATGAAGNCGAGGCAGACGAAATTGTTGGAGGAGATGTGGCCAAAGAAGGCAAAAATGTACTGCAAAAAACAGCAATNAAAGGCCTTTCTAAAAAAATACAGGGCCCTGCTCGCCTTGTAGCCGGAGCTCAAGGTGCATTAGAGGGATACATCGATCCAAATAAAATCGAAGAGGATTCGCAAACAAAAATCAGAGAAGCAGAACAAAAAGGAGAAGGCGGCAGAGCCAGGACTTACCACGCCCTATCCCCAGTAAGCACTGCAGAGGAAGATTTGAAGGCTACGGCTCAACGTATACACAATGATCCAAATTCAACAGAGGCGCAAAAAATTATCTCGAAAGTGGGGCATGGAATTACTTATGTAGTGAACAGAACTGTCCTTGCACCTGTCACATTTGGAGAATCAGTCGCCCGCTTCTTTACTAGCATTTTTGACGAGGACGAGAGCGAAAGGCCTGAGGCCGGAGGGCAGGAGAATCAANATCATGCCGCTATTCGTNACAGGGTGTTTGGATCTNCCCCTNAAACATTGGCACCGATTGATCTCAACTCCTTAGTTATCACTAATGCCTATCAGCAACAAGATGGTCCTGGGGCTGACCTGATCGGTTGTCAGATGAATCAAGGAGCGAATCCCTTCCAAGCACAAAACGACAAATACGCAGTCTTGGCCTGACCTCNGATCATCTCAACAACACCCACCCCGTCAGCAATGGCGGGGTTTTTTATTGAAGATCATGTGACCTGAGCTTCAGGCCCTCGGTGAGCTGGTCAGAATCGTCTGATGCCTCGCTACAGGCCAGACCCCAGAAAGCACCCGGTCCAATCCAGCGGTGAGGGGTGGCTTGTCAGTGAGCAAGAGCAGCTGGTCTGTCACTTCAAAGCCGACACCCGATCAATTCAAGCCCAATGGGTGGCAGTTCGCACCTACTGCTGGGTTCTGCCCCGTCCGCTGTGCCTCCACCCGCAGGTGAGTGCTTCGGCATAACGTCATTGAGGCATGGGACAAGATGCTGAAAAAGGGCTGGCAGCAGTGCGAAACGCCATTGCGTTGACCTTGCGAGCTTTTGGAATGCGAAAGGTTAGATATCAGCACTTATCCTTAATCCACTTAGCAGGTTGGGTATCTGCAAGATCTGCTGCTTTTCGCCAGTCGATGCAGGCCCCTTTGAGATCACCAATGATTTCTTTAACAAAGCCGCGATTTAGGAAGGCTATAGAATCATTAGGGTCGATTTTAATTGCTTTTGTGAAATCATAAATTGCTCCTTGCCAGTCCTTTAAGTGTGCCTTGGTATTGCCGCGATTGTAATACGCTAAAGCATGCATAGGATTGATTATTATCGCCTGTGTGTAATCGGCAATAGCACCTTGCAGATTTCCCCTGCTTGCTTTCTGCATACCTGAATTTAACCAATCCTCAGCACTCTGCGCATAGGCAATCTGCGTCGTCATTAACCCTGTACCAATTCCAACAGCAGGTGCCAGCCCGACCAAAAATGGTTTGCCTGTTGGTATGAGCAGGGATAAGGCAGCAGCCAGGGCAGTGGTAGTGCGAGACATTTTCGTAGGCTGGAGGGTTGAAAATCTTTAGCAGCTAACACACGTTTAGTCTGCTGTTGGTGAACCTGATGCCATTTCGAGGTCGCTGAGAGCGATAAAAACCCTTGCTGGGGAAAGTAGGACAACAATGTGGTGGCTGATCAATCTCCCGACTTTGAACAACCCTCAGAAAATCAATTCGCAAGCTTGTCTTGGAGAGCCAGTGGTCACTGAGCTGATGAAGGATTGAATAGCACCGCTAAAGACGGAAGAAGAATCCGACAGGCTGCTGGTATAGCAGCTTGCAGTGAATCAACAGCTCAAATTGGGGAGAAAATCTCTCACCCAATGCTCAGTCGCTATTCTTCAAAATACCACATTAAAAACAACTATTCAAGCGAGAATAAAAGCATACGAGGCAATCACCCTCGCAATCCATATTACATCAATGTACCTCAACCCATCCAAGGAATTTTCTTACACAAAAGTCAGGCAAGTCATAAATTCAAAAGAGAAATCACCTAGCATTCGTGATGATAACAATGCTGTCAAATGCCAACCATCAAGCACCAAAAAGCGTTCGCTCTATTTGGATCAAATCAAGGCACTCATCGTCGCATTGGTCATTGCTCTCCATGTTCCAATGGTATTTGGCATGGGCTGGTACGGAATCCGTATTGCTGGGATTATCGAATCTGATCCTCTTTTTACAGGATTTTTCCGCTGGTATGGATATGCAATAAATTCCTTCATCATGTATATGATGTTTTTAATTTCAGGCTATTTCGTTCCTCGCTCAGTCCATAAAAAGGGAATAGCTCAGTATCTTAAAGATCGCCTCCTGCGACTTGGAGTTCCATTCTGCATTGGTCTCCTGTTGCTTAATAATGCGTCAGCACTGTTGGGGAGGCTTTCTCCATCCAGTCCATTTGCTGAATTGCCTTGGACCAACATTCCGTTCAATCGAGTAGGTGTACTGTGGTTTCTGATCGTTTTGTTTACCTTCAATTTGCTTTATTGCGCGTGGGTTGGCCTACGCGGAGATCGATATTCTGTCGACGCTTCTGTACCCACGCCAAGGATGCGATCTTGGTTAATCAGTGCGGTTGTTCTAGGAATCCTTGAGGTTGTGATGGCGATGCAAACCAATCTGTGGACAGCATTGGTGCACTCAAACCTTGATGCGCTAGGCATGCAAGGGATGCACATTTTTACATATGCATTCTTATTTTTCCTGGGATGCAAGGCATCCTTCCATCAATGGTTTGAACGGCTTGACACTCATTTGGTTGTGAAGTGGTTCCGGCTCTCTGTCTTCTTGACTCTAGCTTTGTTAACTATAAGCCTGACTTTTTCATTTAACCCGGACCTACCAGCCGCATTCGCCAAAGTTACTCTACTTTCGCTATATCTCCTTTATCCCTGCATAGCATGGGGAATTCTCTCCTATCTGCTGCTGTGGTTTCAGCGCAATGAAGATCGGTTCGGCCAATGGTTAGCAACGGCTGGGGTTAACAGCTATGGAGCATATGTCATTCATTCATTGGTTCTCTCCATGGTGCTAATGGCAATTGGTTTTAGCGGACTCAATCCTTGGTTAACTGTAATCGCTGCCACAGCTTTAACAACTATTATTTCATTCGGCGTTGCAGGTCAACTCAGACGGATTCCATCTGTCGCCAGACTAATTTAACTCGCCAATAGTTACTTAACCACATCGATGACTGTACCTGTGATTGATGCAGCAAACAACCACTCCATTACTCAGCACAACATCAACCAGCACCGTCAGCAATGGCGGCGTTTTTGTTACTCCTGCATCAATAGTGCAGTATCGGGGAATACTTTTCGGTCCTAAAGCCAAGGCTAATCTTGTGAAGGAGAAAATGTACCCATGTTCACTTTCTACGGCACCTTTGAACGACAAAAGAAAAACAAGAAAAAGCAGTATGCTCGACTCNAATTTACATTGGATGAGTTTATCTTGATATGAATGATACTGAGTCAGCGGGTCAAGCCAAGGGATTTATTTTAGTCGACAAGCAAAGACAGACAACGTGTGTATACCTAGACACAAACGGTAATGGCAAGCTCAATAAGAAAAAAGACCTCTTGATTGGATCTGAAGATTTTGAAAAGTCATTATACAAAGCGAAGAGAGGAAATCTTCATGGTACAAATAACGACAGAGCCATGAGGAATGCCCAAAACGAACTCTACGGCGAAGATGGAGATTTTGAGATTGGTAATGGCTTTATCTTTAGCAACAACAAAGGAAGAACTGTTGACACTATTTTATTAGATGAACCGCGTGCTCTTGTGTGCATGATGGACCCTCGCATCGTAGATGATGAATTCAGAAATAATTGCAATGCCGAGTATGGGATGGAGCTTTTCTAGGGACTGGGACTAACACAATCAAGATTCAGAATTTTAATCACTGTGCAGCACAACAGTGAGCTACAGAACCAATGGTTTTCATAGGAACTGCATCTCTTCAAGATGTGAACCCTACCAATTCGTTATTTATCGGAACACCTGACATCGCACTTGGTGAATGTAGCCAAAAGCTATATTCACCCAGAATGAAAAGCATTGGGCCTTGGAGCAAGTCATCGATATCTTGCACCACAAGAACCTGTTGGCCAAGAAAATCATCAGAACGCTTGACTCTCCTCGAGTGTCAAGGCTTTAAAAAATCCTGTGTTGCTGACGAAGTCCTTCTTTTTTACGGGATTGCAAAGCTTGCCATCATTTGCTGTGTTCTCAGGGTTAGCCAGATAAGACGTGCAAGGGGTAAACGTGGCAGATCTGGAGCTGAGCAAATAATGCCGAGCAACCTTGCCGACTCGGATCAGGTGGGTATAACTCGTCAGGTGCTGGTACAAAAAAACCGCCCTTGAGGGCGGTTTCTTCAGTCGAATAATCCCCATCACCCGACTGCCAGCACCAGATATTGATCTGATGGTCAAATAATAGACCTATGGCTCTAGATGTGGGGGCAAATAACAGTGAATAAAGATTGCCGTAAAGTTAGGTAAAGGCATCTGAGAGTGTGATCGACGCTGCACCTAGCGCTCTTTTGGTTTAGCCTGAAAATTCCCCATCACCCGGCCCGCACTTGAGGCGGGCTTTTTTATGGCCACACCATATGTGGTGTCACCCGTGTCTCATCAGCAAAAGCCCCCTGCAAAGCAGGGTCGTTTTGGAAAACTAATTGCTCAAGGATGAGCAGGTCTGGACACTGACGCTCATCGCTCCCAGCCCCCCATACCGAGGACTGGGGATTGGGTTTATTGCATCGACAGCACAAATGTACTGCCTTCTGGTCGCGCGAAGGGGTGGTTATCAAAGCTAGTGGTCACGAGATCATGCTTTTTCTTGGGGTCTCAAGAATCATCGTTGAAGTCACTACTGGCGTAGGAGAACATTGCGAATGAATTCCTCAAGTGAGCCTTGATTCGATCAAGCAACACTTTCAATCGGCCCAATGCATAACAGTTGGAAAGAGCTAGGTGAGCTGACTACTTGGGGGCCATCGCAGCCCTGGCCTCAAGATAGAAATTGAGATCAACCTGATCCATCCCAGCTTCACAAGCCATGACTTCAACGCGACGTCGCACTGCTGGACGCACAAAAAAAGGGACATCTTTCTTGAGAGCAGCCTGTGCATCAGCGAGCCAATCCATCGATTCAATCAATCTCACCCAAAACCAATTTAGAGCAGCAGCTCATAAATGCTGAACCAGAAGTCCGAGGTGACAAAACAAAGACGTTTCCCTCGAACCCAACAAAGCTGGTTCGACAACGATGAAAAGCCGTGAATCGATGAATCATCATGATCAGCCGCAGGCGATCCATCACGTTCAAGTGGATACATTCTTGTCGACTCGCCTCCAAAGAGGCATGAATCGATAGCGACTCACAGCAGAACAACAGATGATTCGTTCATTCGAATACAGCAAAAACGTGCTTATCGTTACATCAGTAAAGAGACGTAAAGGTCTTTCACGTGAATAAATTAATCACTTTAGTTTGCCCTCACAACAGGAAAGAAACATGCCGCAAGCCAACAGCCAAACGGACGCACCACAACACACGAGCCGCAATTTACGTTGCACAAACTACAAATGGAACAAAACAGCGGACTTAGTCCTGCGAGCCATGGAGGTTGTTTCAGGTGAGCGCGAAGAGTTTGGCTTTCTTGGCATCCCACTGGCTGAACAAGCGGAGCCAACCACAGGAGCCAGCCGCACTTGATATGCCTTGTTAAACAAGCATCCAAAGATGCAAAATGACGACAGCAATCAGTATAATTACCTCTACTAGGCATTATTGCCTGGAGAAGTTTTATGTATTCAATGTAGCTGCACGAGCATAATTCCTCTATAAAATTAGATAGTTGCTTACGATTTCATCATGAGCTTTACACTTCCTGCCATCGTGTTGGGATTCTTGCTTTCAATTGCTTCCCATTTCCTCTTGAGCCCTGCTTTCTCTTGAGTTTTGATTCTTGCTTTGCAACGAGAGAGCGCAGATGCTGAGCATGCCGTTTTTATAATTCAATAAAATACAGATCTACATTGTTAGCTTACAGGCTGAAATAGCATATTTTTATACATGAATTCCTAAATCCATCAGGTTCGCTATCGCTTCTGAAGGATTAAACCGCCTGAGAGGTACTGTAGCGCCGTAATACGGCATCAATCGTATTGTTTTATTTTTTTGTCCTTGAGCTTATGGACAAGCCTCCATAGGCGGGCACGATATGCAGCGGCCGGCTGCACTCAGGGCCTCTGATGACGATGGTGGGCACCAGGCACCGAAATCTGATTTACAAACTCTGGAGCACCAATTGTTTCCGAACCTTAGATAGCGGCGGCATGTTTTTAGCATCCAAACGATGAGTACCCAGAACTTTGGCACTCTCAGCGCTGAAAAAGCTTGTGGTGACACAGATTACCGCAAGGCCTAGGAGTGAACTGACAAAACGTTCCATGGTGCTGATGGAGGGTGAAAACAACAACAATGATTGTTGTGTTGATGCTCCTAGTGTGACCAGGTGAATGATCAAGATTGAGTGACCATTGTTCAAATATCTCTTGTATTTATGGTGAAAATCTGGTGTTGCTAAAAGCCTTTATTTGACTGATCGCCCCAACCAATCAACACGTTGTTGCTCTGCCGTCAAGACATATTCAACAACACAACGGAATCGTTGACTCCCGGCTGCATAAAACATGCGACAAGTTACATCAACCACGTCTGAATCCATTGGTTTTAATCTGACTGCGCGAACCGTTGCAGACTCTGCACTTGGACCTTCAGCAGTCGTTGTCCCTCCCGCCCAAACCGACGCCGGCGCCATCCAAAGCAACAGGAATGGCAACAACTGCCATGGCCATCGTCTCCTGTCTTCATTGGTTCTCATGTTCTCATCATGATCAGATCATGGGAACCACGTTTGCATTCATCCCTGAAAGCACAAGGCGAGTGGCATCATCCGCATGGACCCATTGCAAGGCTCCTGTGTCACAGTCGGCGACTTGAAATGTTGATGGAAGCACTGAAGGGCGAGGACCAGGATCAAGTTGAACAATCCAACCCATCCACCACTCTGGTGACTTCAGGCTGCCGGCATCCAAACGAGGCTGAACCAACACAAGATCACCCGGTTTGAATCCGGTGCTCTGTCGGCGATGCGTCACAGCCATATCCTTGAAATTGGTACTTACGGTTCAAGCCTCACAGCGTTAGCCGCCAAAGGCGTGCGTCTTCTGAGTTGTAGTTGACCACAGGCAGCACGCCATCAGCAAATCAACTCAGCTCTGTCAACTTTGCACGACACCACCAGATGTAGTGTCAACGCCTTCTGCACCTGTGCTTTTCAACAAAAAAGCCAGCAGGTGACTGCTGGCCGGGTGATGGGGATGTGGAAATAGTAGCCCAAGGACCCAGTCGCTGCAAAGGATTCAGCACGAAACGCGACAGCACCCGGAAAACCCTTTTCCACCAGTCTGTGGAAAAACCTGTCACGCTTGGCTCCACTGAAGCATAAAGTGCATCAATCAGCTGAAGATTATCCTTGCGGCTTAAATCTCAAGGGCAAGAAATTTCTCCGAAAACAATGGTGATCGATCAAGACATTTGCTTGATTGGGTGAAGACATTATTGCCCAATTGCTACTGTTTATGATCCAACTCACACAGGGTGTCATTCACAACGGAGCTAATCAGAGCGCTTTGATCGGTTAGCCCGACTCGTTGTCTAGTTCTTGAACTTCTCTCATTCGCTTAGAACACAATTCATCTCACCTGTCGTCAGATCGACGGCTTCAACTAGGCTAGCTCCAACATTGAGAGCGACATGAACGAGCCACGATTCATTCCTGTCGGTTCAAAAATGCCTGAAGCTGATTACTACAAGTTTCTTGCCCTCCGAGGCCGGCTTTCAAGGGAAAACATCCCCGAAGCCCTTGCCGAAAGCCAGTTCATCGCAGAACTGCAGCGAAAAGGCTATGACTTCATGGATTATTTCGGCGCGCATCACATCTTCACGGCTCAACAACACGAACAGGACGTTCGTTCAGATCAAAATGCTGAATAGAATGCTTGATGGTTGTCTGGAGCTCAAACAGTGTCGCGACTACACCTTCAATTGCTGAGATCGAAGCAGCGGTACAAATGTGCAATCGCGTGATGACGATGTGGGTTGCTGTCGCACGGTCCCATCATCCCCAACCAAAAACTGCCATCTCCCTGGAACACAAGGACAGGCTTGCATGAACCCTTGCCGTGAGATTCAAGCAGTGACATGCAAAGTTTCTCCGCGACCTCCTGGCCTTTCGGCCGTTGCCGCAACCTTCGAAGCAGCGGATCCACCTGAGCAAACGAAACAAACGTCGCTCTCTGTGAATCGGTGACAAGGATCAGCCCATCCAGCCACTGCACCTCAAGCAACAGGTCTTCGATGGTGGGCAACAGCGTGGGTAACGGAAAGGCCATAGCAATTACCTCCTTAACATTCTCTTTATCTTCTAAAGCACAAGGGGGTTGCATCGCAAGCGACACAACAGAAGATTCATCTCTTCAGGCTTGCAGCAGAAGCAGACCCATCTGGCCAGCCACCAACGACCGATGCCGGGCCACAGCAAAACCGGCCGTCAATGCCATTCGCTCCTGCTCGCCTCCATCCGGGAAGTTCCGCAAGCTCTCCTCCAAATAGGCGTAGTGCTCACGCAAACCGAACGAAGCGGCGATCGGCACCACCAAACGCCGTAAGTAGAAACGCTGAAACCGTCCGTCTGCATCGTCTGGATCCAAGCGGTTGAAATCAAGAATCCCGGCACGACCGCCTGGTTTAAGCAATCGCCTCAACTCTTTGAGCCCCGCAGCTGGATTCTGCAAATTGCGCAGGCCGTAGGCCATCACAGCGCCATCAACGCAGCCATCCTTCAAACCTGAATCGAGGGCATCACCCTGCAACCACTCAACGGGCAACCAGGGTTCTCTCTGCTGACGCCGATGAGCACGCTCAAGCGGAGCTGATGCCACATCCAGCGCGACCACCCGTCCAGATGGTCGAACCCGACGCGCCAGCATCAAGGCCAGATCTCCTGTTCCGCAGCAGAGATCCAACCAGGTCTCCCCGGGTCTGGGATTCATCCAACTAACAACCTGGCGCTTCCAATGCCGATGCAGCCCAAGGCTGAGCAGGTCATTGAGAACGTCATAACGAGGCGCCACAGCCTCAAACAACTGCTCAACAGCAGCAGGATCGCCGGGCTTCACAGCGGCATTCCATTCAGCGTCATCACCATCACCGTGGCCAAACCAACAGCGGCAGAACACACCATGCAGCCAGCGAGCATCAGAGAAAATTCCTGCTGATCGGACGCGGCCTGCATCAAACGCAGAGCCCAGATCACAAGGGTGGTGATTGCCGCAATCGAAATGAGGCCAAGAGGGAGTGACCAGCTGGAATGAATCAGAGTGAGTTCCAGCGGCATGGCCGCGGCCTTGATGAGGTTCTAAGCAAGTTAGGGCCTGATTGACAGCCCCCGAGCCAGAAGGTCGTGTTTGATCTCCTCCACGGTGAGCACGCCGTCGTGAAGAAGAGAGGCCAACAGAGCAGCCGATGCATGGCCCCCATCGGGACCTGGATCCAGTGCCTGGGCGATGTGTTCAATGCATCCAGCGCCGCCGGAGGCGATCACAGGCACCGACACAGCCTTCGACACCGCTCTCGTCAGGGGTAAGTCATAGCCAGCCTGCGTTCCGTCTCCGTCCATCGACGTGAGCAGAATTTCACCAGCACCCAAGTCGACCACTGTTTGGGCCCAGGCCACTGCATCAAGCCCCGTGTTCTCTCGACCCCCTTTGACGTAAACGTCCCAACCACCGGCATCGCGACGCTGGGCATCGATCGCCACAACGATGCACTGACAGCCGAACCGCTCAGCCCCTTCGGACACCAGCGCAGGCCGTCGCACAGCAGAGGAATTGAGGCTCACCTTGTCAGCGCCGGCGCGAAGCAGTTCGGTGATGCCCTCCACGCTGCTGATGCCTCCACCAACCGTGAACGGAATGGTTACGGACTCCGCTGTTCGACGCACGAGGTCCACCAAGGTGGCGCGACCTTCATGGCTGGCAGCAATATCGAGAAACACCAGCTCATCAGCGCCTGCTCCGCTGTAACGGCATGCCAGTTCCACCGGATCGCCAGCATCACGCAATCCAACAAAATTGATGCCTTTCACGACCCGTCCGCGGGCAACATCCAGGCAAGGAATCAAGCGAAGAGCGACCATCGTTCCGGCGCAAAAGCGACTGTTAGGGTTGCCGCACTTTCCAAGCCTCGCAGGCCATGTCCCAGGCTGCATCGATCACTGTCGGTTCGAAAATCCGCATCACACGCGTCCGTGATCGCATTCCTCAGTCCCTGGTTGAGCTACTGAAAACTGATGCCAGCGGAACTGTGACTGACTTTCGCACCGTGGATGGCAAGGGAATCGGCGTCGTGGTGGAACTGAGCAACGGCTCCACCTGCTGGTTCTTTGAAGATGAAATCGCCGCTGCCTGAGGCTTGCTCCTGTGAGTGACGCACGTCAGCTGCTTGGCATGAAAGGTGCCTCCGGCACCACCAACATCTGGAAGCTGCGGTTGCAGCTGATGAAACCAGTCACCTGGATCCCCCTCATCTGGGGGGTGATTTGCGGTGCCGCAGCCAGTGGTCACTACCAATGGAAACTGGACCATCTGCTGGCTGCAATCGCCTGCATGGTGATGAGTGGACCGTTGTTGGCCGGGTACACCCAAACCATCAATGACTACTACGACCGGGACATCGACGCGATCAACGAGCCCTACCGGCCGATCCCGTCAGGAGCGATCCCGCTGGGTCAGGTCAAACTCCAGATCTGGGTTCTGCTGATCACCGGCCTGGTGGTGTCCTATGGCCTTGATCTCTGGGCTGGCCACACGACACCCGTGCTCCTGCTACTGGCCTTGGGGGGCTCGTTTGTGAGCTTCATCTACTCAGCTCCACCCCTGAAACTCAAGCAAAACGGCTGGCTGGGGAATTACGCCCTTGGGGCCAGCTACATCGCCCTGCCCTGGTGGGCTGGGCAGGCCCTGTTCGGTCAACTCACATGGGCCACGGCTCTGCTCACCCTGGCCTACAGCCTCGCCGGGCTTGGCATCGCTGTTGTGAACGATTTCAAAAGCGTTGAGGGAGACAGCGCGCTTGGATTGCAATCTCTGCCTGTGGTCTTTGGCATCAAGCGGGCCAGCTGGATCAGCGCCGGAATGATTGATGTGTTTCAGCTGGCAATGGTTGCCGTTCTGATCATCATCGGTCAACATTTTGCGGCGGTTCTTCTGGTGTTGCTGGTCGTGCCTCAGATCACCTTCCAGGACATATGGCTTCTGCGTGATCCTGTCGCTTACGACGTGAAATATCAGGCCAGCGCCCAGCCTTTCCTTGTGCTTGGGATGTTGGTCACGGCGCTGGCCATCGGCCACAGCTCTTTGATTCAGGGGATGTGATCCGGACCCGACTGCACTGGGCTCTGATTGCTGGCTCAGCTACCGCGATCGGTATTGGCACAGCCCTTGGCACCAGGGCGTTCGTCCAGATCGTTGATGCAA
This sequence comes from Synechococcus sp. MED850, assembly GCA_002700765.1. The sequence continues at coordinate 1,682 of PAEP01000015.1, read as the reverse complement.
CGCTTCCCGATGCACGGGGGATCGCCAATTTCAATCGCCCCGGCACGATCACCCTGCTGGCCAGCAACGGGCAGGTGATCCAGAAGCTCGGTCCAGCAACCCGAGAGAAGGTGAAAGCCGGACAGATGCCACTCCTGGTGCAGCAAGCCTTCATCGCTGCAGAAGACAGACGGTTTTATGAACACAACGGCGTGGACAGCTGGGGAGTCGCCCGTGCGCTTGTGACCAACCTTCGGGAGGGCTCAGTTCGAGAGGGGGCCAGCACGATCACTCAGCAGCTGGCGAGGACTGTGTTTCTCAGCCAGGACCGCACCATCACGCGAAAGCTCAAAGAAGCGGCGCTGGCCCTGAAGCTCGAGCGCCAGCTCAGCAAACAGCAGATTCTGGATCAATATCTCAATTACGTGTATCTGGGATCCAGTGCCTACGGCGTTGCTGATGCCGCTTGGATCTACTTCAGCAAGCAGCCCGATCAGCTGACCGTGGTGGAGGCAGCGTTGATCGCTGGCCTGCCGCCAGCACCATCGGTGTATTCGCCACTGGTCAATCCGGAACTGGCCAAACAACGTCGTGGCATCGTTCTGGACCGAATGGCTCAGGCGGGATTCATCACCGCAAGTGAAGCAGCTGGATTCACTCAATCTCCACTCAACCTAAAACCAGCAGTCCCCAAATATTTCAACAGCGCGGCTCCTTATTTTTCCAGCTGGGTTGCACAGGAACTGCCAAAAATTCTGAATACAGAGCAACTGGAAGTTGGCGGACTGAGCATCCGCACCAGCTTAAATCTTTCCTGGCAGAAAGAAGCACGCGAGGTCATCAAAACCAACACCTATGGTGATCTCGAAGGTTCCATTGTCTCAATAGAACCTGGAACAGGCTTGGTTCGCGTGATGGTGGGGGGGAAAGATTTTTCCAAGAGTCAATTCAACAGAAGTACACAGGCATTGCGTTCGCCAGGATCCACATTCAAGTTATTCCCCTATGCAGCAGCGATCGACAGAGGTGTGAAACCGGAAGACATTTTCAATGACTCCAAACGCTGCTGGAATGGTTACTGCCCCAAAAACTTCGGCAACAAATATTTCGGTCCGATTTCACTGGCTGATGCTTTGAAAAATTCGCTCAACACCGTTGCTGTACAGCTTCAAGACAAAATTGGATTTGACGCGATCATCGAGACAGCCAACGGATTTGACATCGGCACCAAACGACCGCTCGGAAAGTTTTATCCCATGGCGATTGGAGCCTATGAACAGACCGTTCTTGAGATGACTGCTGCTTATGCAGCAGTCACCAACCGGGGCGTGTTTGTCAAACCCACCCCCTTTGAGGAGATCCGTGGTCCGGGAGGTGAACTGATCTGGAGTCGCAAACTGGATGGTGATCGGGGCAACCGCGCCTTGGACAGCGAGGTTGCTGATGCGATGAATTGGATGCTCCAGCGGGTCGTCAATGGAGGCACTGGTGGGGCAGCCAAACTTCAGGATCGACAGGTCGCAGGCAAGACCGGAACATCCGAAGGTGCGCGTGATCTCTGGTTCATCGGTTCCATTCCTCAACTCACGACAGGGGTCTGGTTCGGTTACGACAACAACAGGGAAACGAAAAGTAACTCCGGCCAGGCCGCATGGGCTTGGAATCAATACATGACCAAGATCAAAGGTGATCTTGCGGTGACT
>PAEP01000014.1 GCA_002700765.1 Synechococcus sp. MED850 | reverse complement strand
AATTCCTTGAGGCAGGTTCCGCCGGGAGCAGATGCCCCGAAACGATTCATGGTGACGGAGTCGCCATCCAGGCCGATGAAACGATGCCAGCCGAAGGATTCAGCGGCCTCCACCACCATGCGCTTGCGCACAGCGATGGGAAGCACCTCTTCCTTGTAGGCATTGCTTTGCTCGTCGAACAGCTCGACGCAGGGCATGGAGACCACCCGAACCTTCTTGCCTTCCTCGCTGAGTTGCTTCGCGGCCTGCACGCAGAGATCAAGTTCGGTGCCGGTTCCGATCAGGATCAGGTCGGGGGTGCCGTCGCAGTCTTCCAGGATGTAACCGCCCAAAGCGACTTTGTCGATGGAGGAGTTGGCCTGGTTGGCCATCCCCTGGCGACTGAGGCAGAGGGCGCTGGGGCGCTTGCGATTTTCGATCGCGAGCTTGTAAGCACCGCTGGTTTCGTTGCAGTCGCCGGGGCGGAACACCAGCATCCCGGGCATGGCGCGCAGAGACGGGATCGTTTCGATCGGTTGGTGGGTGGGGCCGTCTTCGCCCACACCGATCGAGTCATGGGTGAGCACGTAGATCACCCCCAGCTCGCTCAGGGCTGACAGACGCATGGAGCCGCGCATGTAGTCGGCAAACACCAGGAACGTGCCGCCGTAGGGGATCAAGCCGCTGTCGTGGTAAGCGATGCCGTTGAGGATGGCCGCCATGGCGTGCTCGCGCACCCCGAAGTGCAGATAGCGCTTCTCAGGACTTTCCGGCTGGTAAGAACCGGTTTCACCCTTGATGTCGGTGTAGTTGGAGTGGGTGAGGTCGGCGGAGCCACCGATCAGTTCCGGCAGGTTCGGGCCCAGAGCACCCAGGCAGATCTGGGAGTGCTTGCGGGTGGCCAGACCCTTCTCCTCAGGCCCCGCGGTCGGCAGATCCTTGTCCCATCCCTGGGGCAGTTCACCGCGCAGCATCCGCTCGAATTCAGCCGCCTCGCTGGGGTACTTGGTGCGATAGGCCGCCATGGCCTGGTTCCACTCGGCTTCGAGGCTGGCGCCGCGCTCCACCGCCTGCCGGTACTGGTCGTATGCCTCCTGGGGCACTTCGAAGGGGCCGTAGTTCCAGCCCAGTTGCTTGCGGGTGAGTTCCGCTTCCTCTTCGCCCAGAGGAGCACCGTGCACACCGGCGGTGTCGCCCTTGTTGGGGGAGCCGTAGCCGATGGTGGTGGTCACCTTGATGATCGAAGGCTTGTCGGTGACCGCTTTCGCCGCTTCGATCGCCTTGGTGATGGCATCGACATCGGTGTTGCCGTCTGCGACGTGCTGAACGTGCCAGCCGTAGGCCTCATAACGCTTCAGCACGTCCTCGGTGAAGGACACATCCGTGCGACCGTCGATCGTGATGTGGTTGTCGTCGTAGAGGGCGATCAGCTTGCCCAGCTTCAGGTGACCGGCCAGGGAGCAGGCCTCGGAGGCAATGCCCTCCTGGTTGCAGCCGTCACCCATCACCACATAGGTGTAGTGGTCGACGATCTTGGCGTCCGCTTTGTTGAACTTGGCGGCCAGGTGGGATTCGGCGATGGCCAGTCCAACAGCATTGGAGATGCCAGCTCCAAGAGGTCCGGTCGTCACTTCGACGCCAGGGGTCTCAAAGGTCTCCGGATGGCCAGGGGTTTTGGAGCCCCACTGACGGAATTGCTTGATGTCGTCGATCGTGACCGAGTCGTAACCCGTCAGGTGCAGCAGGGCATAGATCAACATGCAGCCATGGCCTGCGGACAGCACAAAGCGGTCGCGGTTGAACCACTTGGGGTTCTTGGGGTTGTGCTTGAGGAACTTGTCCCAGAGGGTGTAACCCATGGGTGCACAGCCCATGGGCAGGCCGGGGTGGCCGCTCTTGGACTTGTTAACTGCATCAACCGCCAAGAAGCGGATGCTGTTGATGCAGAGCGTGTCGAGAGAAGCGGGCGCAGCGACCATGGTTTTAGGGGAATTGCGGAAGAGTTTGACCGATAGCGGCGGTGGAGCCGATCAGGTCATGCGTCGGATGGCCAGGCAGACGTTGTGACCGCCGAAGCCGAAGGAGTTGGAAAGCACCGTTCCCAGTTTGCGTTCCCGGGCGGTGTTCGGGACGACATCCAGATCACAGTCAGGATCAGGGTTGGCGTGGTTGATTGTGGGGGGAACCATGTTGTTCTGAATCGCCAGAACACAGGCCACCGCTTCAATCCCGCCGGAGCCACCCAGCAGGTGGCCGGTCATTGACTTGGTGGAACTCACGGGGATTTCAAAAGCTCTTGCACCAAGAGCGCTCTTGATGGCGGAGGTTTCGTTTTTGTCGTTCGCTGGCGTGCTCGTTCCGTGGGCGTTCACGTAATCGATCTCGGATGGATCAAGGCCGCCATCGCTGAGAGCCAGGCGCATCGCTTCTGCACCACCCACGCCTCCTGGAGTGGGTGAAGTGATGTGATACGCGTCACAGGTCATTCCGTATCCGACAACCTCAGCCAGAATCGAAGCACCGCGCGCTTCGGCGTGTTCAAGGGTTTCGAGCACAAGCACACCAGCGCCTTCGCCGATCACGAAGCCATCACGCTCGGCATCAAAAGGGCGGCTGGCGGTGGCGGGGTCGTCGTTGCGGAAGGACAGCGCCTTCGCGCTGGCAAATCCTGCAACGCCCAGCGGGGTGATCGCCGATTCGGCCCCACCGGCCACCATGGCGTCTGCCTTGCCGAGCTGCAGAAGGCGAAAGGCATCACCGATGGCATTGGACCCGGCTGCACAAGCCGTCGCGACCGCAGAGCTTGGCCCCTGGGTGCCCAGTGCAATGGCCGCAAGCCCTGTTGCCATGTTGGGGATCATCATCGGAACCGTGAACGGACTCACCCGTCCAGGGCCCTTGCCCTCCAACACATGGGCCTGCGTTTCCATGGTGAGCAAGCCGCCCACACCCGAGCCGATGATCACGCCGATGCGAGGGGCGTTGGTCTCATCGATGGTGAGGCCGGCATCAGCCAAAGCCTGTTTACAAGCGACAACACCGAACTTGCAGAAGCGGTCCCAACGCTTGGCGTCCTTGGGTTCGATCAGTCCCGTTGGATCGAAGTCCTTCACCTCCGCTGCAAAACGACAGGCGTGTTTCGAGGCATCGAACAGGGAGATGGAGGCGACGCCGTTTCTGCCGGATGTCAGACCATTCCAGTAGTCCTGAACTGTGTTGCCGATCGGTGTGACCGCGCCGAGGCCGGTAACCACGACGCGATGGAGACCGTCCACCATGCCGTTCCTCAGGCCTGCTTGTCTTCGATGTACTTGACGGCGTCGCCGACGGTTGTGATCCCCTCGGCGGCTTCGTCGGGTATTTCGATGTCAAAGGCTTCTTCAAGAGCCATCACCAGTTCCACGGTGTCCAGAGAATCGGCGCCCAGGTCGTTTTGAAAGTTGGATTCCGGCTTCACTTCACCGGCATCAACGCTGAGCTGCTCCGCAACGATCGAACGCACTTTCTCGAGGATCGCTTCCTGGGACATGGCCGTGGCTACGGGACGCTGCATCCTACGGGCTCGGCTTCAGGCCCATGCTTTGCCGACACGCCTCATGCCACCGGTCGTAAATAACAGTGACGGCTCCTGCATGGGCGGGTGCCGTGGCAGGTACGTTTGGCGCCAAGCCTTCCATCAGCACCGGGCATGTCCCACGCCGTCAAGATCTACGACACCTGCATCGGCTGCACCCAGTGCGTGCGCGCCTGCCCCCTCGATGTTCTCGAGATGGTGCCCTGGGATGGCTGCAAGGCTGGTCAGATCGCTTCATCCCCTCGCACCGAGGACTGCGTCGGTTGCAAGCGCTGCGAAACCGCTTGCCCCACTGATTTCCTCAGCATCCGTGTCTACCTAGGTGACGAAACCAGCCGCAGCATGGGTCTGGCGTACTGAAGCCAGCAGTCGAAACACCCAAAAACCCATAAGCTCTGCCCGGCATCAGCCGGGCTTTTTGGTATGTGCGGAATCGTTGCGTTGGTCGGCTCCCGTGAAGCCGCGCCGCAGCTGCTTGAAGGCCTCCGGCAACTCGAATACCGGGGCTACGACTCCGCCGGCATCGCGACGGTTGATGCGAGTCGCGGTGCGCTCACCTGTGTCCGTGCCAGCGGAAAACTGATCAACCTCAGCACCCGGGTCGAGCTGGAGGGCGCACCAGGTCAGAGCGGCATCGGGCACACCCGCTGGGCGACCCATGGCAAACCGGAAGAGCGCAACGCTCACCCTCACTGCAGCGGCGATGGAGCTGTGGCTGTCGTTCAGAACGGAATCATTGAGAACCACCGTCTGCTGCGTGAGGCCCTGGAGGCATCAGGGGTGGTGTTCAGGTCGGAGACCGACACAGAGGTGATTCCCCATCTCATCGCTGAAGAGCTGCAACGGGTTCAGCAGCAGGGACGCGAGCAAAGCGGTCAAACGCTTCTTGAGGCTGTTCAGGCCGTTCTCCCACGCCTTCAAGGCGCCTATGCCTTAGCCGTTGTCTGGGAGAAGGCCCCGGGTGCTCTGGTGGTGGCCCGAAAGGCAGCGCCTCTTCTGATTGGCTTGGGTGAAGGGGAGTTTCTCTGTGCCAGCGACACGCCGGCGCTTGCCGGGTTCACCAAAACGATCCTGCCGATGGAGGACGGAGAGGTGGCGCTGCTCTCCCCACTGGGGGTGGAGTTGTACGACGCGGATGGACGTCGTCAGCAACGCATGCCTTCGGTCTTGTCCGGTGCCGATCACGTGGCGGACAAGCGTCATTTCCGCCATTTCATGCTCAAGGAAATTCATGAGCAGCCGGAAACCGCTGCGCTCTGGGCAGCGAGGCATCTGCCCGCGGGCCTGAGTGCGGAGATGCCCGTGGCTCTCCCCATGGATGAGGCCTTCTATGCGGGACTGGAACGGATCGAGATTCTGGCCTGTGGCACCAGCCGCCATGCAGCCCTGGTGGGAGGCCATCTGCTGGAACAGTTCGCTGGTGTGCCCACAGCGGTGCACTACGCCAGTGAATTCCGGTATGCACCACCACCGCTGGCGCCGCACACCCTCACCATTGGTGTCACCCAGTCCGGTGAAACGGCTGACACCCTCGCTGCCTTGGCAATGGAAGCGGAGCGCCGCCGGTTGCATGCCGACCCGGCCTACGCCTCCCGCCAGCTTGGGGTGACCAATCGGCCGGAGAGCTCTTTGTCCCGACAGGTGCTGGACATCCTGGACATCGGAGCCGGCATCGAGGTGGGCGTGGCTGCCACCAAAACCTTCATGGGCCAGCTGCTTGCTTTTTACGGTCTTGCCTTGGCGTTCGCAGCCCGACGGAACAGCCGTTCCAGCGCAGAGATCACGGCCTTGGTGGAGGAGCTGCGTCAGCTGCCTGATCAGCTTCGGGAGCTCGTGAACGAGCACGATGCGCGCTGTGAAGCCTTGGCGCATCATTTTGTTGAAACGCAGGATGTGATCTTTCTCGGTCGCGGCATCAACTACCCCATCGCTCTTGAGGGGGCTTTGAAACTGAAGGAGATCAGCTACATCCACGCCGAGGGCTATCCGGCCGGCGAGATGAAGCATGGACCGATCGCTCTGTTGGACAGCCACGTTCCTGTGGTGTCGATCGCCATGCCTGGAGCCGTGTTCGACAAGGTCCTCAGCAATGCCCAGGAGGCCAAGGCACGGGATGCCCAATTGATCGGCGTGGCTCCCCAAGGGCCCGATACCGATTTGTTTGATGAACTACTGCCGGTCCCTGCAGTGAGTGAGTGGATCAGCCCTCTGCTCACCGTGGTGCCGATGCAGTTGTTGAGTTATCACATCGCAGCCCATCGCGGGCTGGATGTTGACCAGCCGCGCAATCTTGCCAAGAGCGTCACGGTTGAGTGATGGCCTGAACCTCAGACGGCGGCAACGCCCAGGTCACTGCGGCCGTAACGGTCCTCGAACCGCACGATGTCGTCTTCACCGAGGTATTCACCGCTCTGAACCTCGATCATNTCGACGGGAATCTTGCCGGGATTGGACAGCCGGTGCTTGCAGCCCACAGGGATGTAGGTGCTCTGGTTCTCGCCCAAGAGCTGCTCTTCGCCATTCAATTCCACCAGAGCNGTACCGCGGACAACCACCCAGTGCTCAGCCCTGTGATGGTGCATCTGCAGTGACAGGCTGGCGCCGGGTTTGACGGAGATGCGTTTCACCTGCCAGCGGTGATCCTCCACCACACCGGTGTAGGAGCCCCAGGGCCTGTAGATCTTTCGATGTGCCTTGCCTTCAGGGCTGCCATCGGCTTCCAACTGCTTGACGACCGTTTTGATGGCCTGGGCCTGGGAGCGATCAGCGATCAGCACCGCATCATCGGTCTCCACGACCACGAGATTCTCCACACCAAGGCCCACCACCAAGCGGTGTTCACTGCGCAAATAGCAGTTGTTGCTGCCCTCCGCGATCACACGCCCCTGCAGAACATTGCCGTTGCCATCGCGATCTGCCGTCTCCCAGAGCGCACTCCAGCTGCCCACATCGCTCCAGCCGGCGTCCAATGGCAGAACGGAGCCGAGATCCGTTTTCTCCATCACGGCAACATCGATGGCCACGTTCGGACATTTGGCGAACGCTTCCCGCTCCAGCCGGAGAAACTCGAGATCAGTCGTGTCCTGCTCCAAGGCGGCTCGGCAGCAGCTCACCACCTCGGGGACCAGCCGTTCCAATTCAGCCAGCATCGCGCTCGCCTTGAACAGGAACATGCCGCTGTTCCAGGTGAAACGACCGGTGGACAGGAACTGCTCTGCGCTGCTCCGGTCGGGCTTTTCAACGAATCGTGTGATCGGAACGTCGAGCAGCTGTCCGCTGGTGAACGGCTGGGACGCTTCGATGTATCCGTATCCGGTTTCCGGTGCTGTGGGCACGATGCCGAAGGTGACCAGTCGTCCCTCTTCCGCTGGTTGACGGCCTGCATCGATCGCGTCACGGAAATGGGCGGCATCCCGGATCAGATGATCCGCGGCCAGCACAAGCATCAACGGATCCTCTCCAAGGGCCGTGGCCTGCAGCGCAGCCACAGTGATGGCTGGTGCCGTGTTGCGACCGATCGGTTCCAGCATGATGGCGTTCGGTTCCACCCCGATCTGACGCATCTGTTCGGCAACGATGAAGCGGTGGTCTTCGTTGCAGATCAACATCGGAGCGGCCAGACCGTTCAAGCCCTTGAGCCGCTGATGGGTTTGTTGCAGGAGCGTCGCGTCTCCGTCGCCACCGAGCGGCCAATACTGCTTGGGGTAGCTGGCGCGGGAGAGCGGCCACAGGCGCGTGCCCGTGCCACCGCAAAGAATCACAGGAATCAATGCAGTGGTGTTGGTGTCCACAGGTCCCGGATCAGTGCCATCAAGGATCGCCTGTGAGAGGCGATCCTGTCGATGGGTCAGAGATCAAGCAGTCCAGGCGGTGGGGTGAGCCGCAACCAGCCTTCCTCGAGATCAACCTCCGGAACAATCGCCTCCACGAACGGCACCAGCGTGATCCGCCCATCAGTCCGTTTGATTTCCAGCAGATCGTTGCCGGCGCTGATCAGATCAGTGACGGTGCCGATGGCTGGTCCTTGGACCTCAAGTCGGACGCTGAGACCAACGAGGTCGAGCAGGTGGAATTCACCGTCGTTCAGTGGGGGACGGTCATGGGCTGAGACCAGCAACTCCCCTCCGATCAANGCTTCGGCGCTGTCGCGATTGTCGACGCCTTCNAAATGAATCACGTAGAGGGAGCGACCGGGCAGTTGCCGGCCCCGGATGAGTTGCAACTCCTGCGTTTCACCTCCCTTGGCTCTGANCCAACGGGGNCCTGGGGTGGTGAACCGTTCCGGGAAATCACTGCTGGGATTGACTTTCAGATCACCTTTGAGGCCTTGTGCTCCCACCAACCTGCCAACCGTGAGCCATTCCACCGATTCGGGCATGACGTGGGCTGTCCGCTGTGCTGATAATGCCGGTACACCCGCTGAGGCCTGAGTGATGGCGCCCTCTTCTCTTCCGATTCTTCCNGGGGCGACGGTNACGGTGACTGACATTTGTTCGATCTACAACGGCTACACCGGGTTCGTGCAGCGCATCAGCGGCGACAAGGCGGCTGTTTTGTTTGAAGGGGGCAACTGGGACAAGCTGGTCACAATGCCGATCAAGGATTTGCGGCCGTCCTGAGGTCATGCCGTTTCATCGCACTCTGCGCCAGCGCCTCAGAGTGATGGTGCTGGAAACAAAAACAGTTTCTGGGCGTCTCTATAACTTTGTGGTTTTTGGAACAATTTTGCTCAGTGTTTTGGCNCTGATGTTGGATCCAGATCCATTGAATAGCAGCTTTTACAGTTCATCGCCTGAGAATTGGATTCACCATGTTCAAAATCTGTGTTTGACGATTTTTGCGCTTGATTTCTTTCTTAATCTCTATGTCAGNCGTCATCCGCGTCGTTATCTGTTCAGTTTNTATGGGTTGATTGATCTGAGTGCCGTTCTGTTTTTCTTTATNCCGCAGATTCGNAGTGAAATCCTTCTGTGGATTTTTAAGTTTGGGCGCATTCTTAGGGTTTTCAAGCTGCTTCGTTTTATCGATGAGGCAAAAATTCTTGGAGAAGCGCTTAAGGGAAGCGCCAGAACAATTTGTGTGTATCTATTTTTTGTTTTTATGCTGCAGGTGGTGCTCGGATACTTCATTTATGTGATCGAGAGTGTNAATCCAGCATCTAGTTTTCAGAATATGGGTCAAGGGGTTTACTGGGCCATTGTCACGATGACCACGGTTGGTTATGGCGACTANGTCCCTCAAACGGCTCTTGGTCGGCTCTTNGCCTCTGCCGTNATGATGCTTGGATTCGGCATCATTGCGATTCCAACCGGAATTCTCACCTATTCAGGTGTGCGTCACCGCCATCTGCAGCACGATGGCGAACCCTGTCATGCCTGTGGTCGGCATGGCCATCGTGAAGATGCCGTCCATTGCGATCGCTGTGGCGCGTTGCTCAAGGTCGTTGATCAACCGCCTGCGTCCAGTTCCTGAAGCGCGGCTTCTGCNGCGCGTTGTTCTGCTTCCTTGCGGGAGGCTCCCCATCCTTCTTGAAGAAGATGTCCGGGAATTTGGACAATGCTGCTGAAACGCCTGGGATCACCATGCTCGTGACTCTTCTCTTCGGTGGTGTAAACAGGCAGGCCNAGTCCTNTCCCTTGCGACCATTCTTGAAGCAATGATTTGCTGTTGAAGTGAATGGGTCTGCCCAGAACATCATTGGCGGTGATCTGCCAATGCGGCGTCAACCAGCGATGAATGCATTCGAGATTGCGTTGTTGGAGGTAAACAGCACCGATCAAGGCTTCCGTTATTTCCGCCCGTAACGTGTCACGGGCGAGGGCATCATTCCGAGCGGAGGAACCCAGATGCATCATCGAATCGACTTGAATCGATTCTCCTAATTGGGCCAGCCAGTGATCACTCACCAGGTGTGCACGCAGTTGAGAGCGCTGTCCGACGCTCAATGTGCTGTGAAACTTGTCGATGTACTCCGTTGCTGCCAGCCTCAGCACGGCGTCGCCGAGGAATTCCAGCCGTTCATGGTTGATCGCATGACCGGTTGAGGCGTGGGTGAGGGCTTCTTGCAGGTACGGATCTGTGGTGAGGTTGATGCCAAGGGAATGCAGAAAATCCTCGAAGGGTTCTGGCGAAGCCATGTTCATTGGTTGTGCTGTATCCATCTTCTTTTCAGTCAAGCTAGACATGCACTGGCTGAGTCGCCGCAGCTTGTTATTAAAGTCAAATGGCTTGTATGATTCTTCTGGATCATGAAAATCACCAGGTCAGATCAAGGTATGAATGTNAAATTTTNACNCTAATGGTTTAAAGGTGTTGTCAAAAATGATCCGTGGTTGACGGGTCTTGTTGTGCCTGGCTTGGCAGGCCATTCAGTCATTGCTTCCGAATGCTCTGATTGGAAGGGGCAGTGGATGAGCGGTCTCGGTTGACGTTGGATGTGCACTGAGACGGGTATGGGGGAGCCACGCAGAACATTTTGGAGATAATCAGGGCCATTTTCGATTTTAACTGTTTACTTTGTTGCGTATTTGAGATGCCTTTTAAGTTTTTGTTGATTGCTGTTCGTTCTCCCTTGCGTTTCTATGTGGCATGACGAAAAGTTATGGCTGTTCGAATCCCGCTGAACTCAGAACTTTTCAGTCGATCATTTTTGTTGACGTTCCTGTTGTTTTGCGCTGTGGCTTGTGATGGTCACCAATAGCTTGGGCTTGGAGCCACGCTCTGATATGGGGTGAAAGCAGGACATAAGCCGGGTTCTGTTCACACCACCACAGAGGTTGGTCTGCAGAGGGTGGGTGGTTATCTATCTGGGACCGCCGTTACCGACGGCCTCAAGCGGCGCGCTCAAGCGGAACGGGGCCAATGGCCAGCCGTCGTTCCTTGGCCTTGCTCCCAGCCGGGGTTTACCGAGCCAGCACCTCTCGATGCTGCTGGTGCGCT
>PAEP01000013.1:27949-39290 GCA_002700765.1 Synechococcus sp. MED850 | reverse complement strand
TGGAACGTGATGTCTTCAAGGCGCTCGGCGCTTCCGCCGCTGTGGTTCTGATGTTCGCAGCACCCTGGATCTTGGTTGTGTCGTCCTTCGTTCTGATGGTGTTGTTTCCGTCTCACCTGATCTGGTGGTTGACCTTGAGCGCCTTCTGTGTGGTGGCCATTGGCCAACAGTTGTTTCTTCGTCTGTGGCAGCGCCACCGTTTTGCCGTTCCCATCACCAATTGGTGGTTGATGGGCGCTGGCGGATTGTTCGTTGGTGCGATTGGCCCGGTGTCGGTTTGGAGGACGCTTACAGGCCAGGGGTGGACTTGGAAAGGGCGACCCCTGGCCTGAATCAATCCTGTTCTCAAGGACCATTCAGTGCATTCAGGAATGTTTTTGTTGGGTTTGGCGTTTCAGCGCAGCATGACGAAATGCCTTTTCCAGCCTGGTTAGCCGAGGATGCTTATCCTGCATCGCTGCCTCTGCTCTGGCCTTGGCTGCGCTGATGAAATCTTCGAATTTCGTGCCGTTCAGTCCACTCATTGTCTTGCTGTTCCACTGAAAGCACCATGCCTCGATGATGCGCTTAGTCGCTTTAATCAACCTTTCTTCTTATGAATTACCTGGATTCAGAAGCCAATGCCTGTTCGAGACCATGTGCGTCTTGATCAGGATTTGAGCCAAATCATGCGATCTCAATCCTTGTTTTGATGAATCAACACTTCAATGATGTGGATTGGTCCCGATGCAAGGGATGGGTATGCCTTTGACGCTTCCCTGGAACGTTCACACAAAAAAACCCGCCGTTGTGGCGGGCCATGCTGCCGATCCACTGGGAATCACTTGGCGTAGGACACGCCCCGGTAGGTCAGAGCGGATTTGCGATTGGCAACGGCAGATTTGATCTGCACGTAACGCTGGCCTCTGTAGGTGAGGGTCATCTGTGGTTCCTCGAAGCAAGCTCAGGTCCCCGTTCCATGGCCTGAGTCGAACTGCGCTTCACAAAAAAGTGAAGTGAACGTTCGTAGCAGTTGCTACAAACCCTTTCTACAGATTTCCTCGGTCATCCGTCGTTCGCAGTGATACATGTCACCAGGTGCGCACGCGCCAGGCGGTGTGAGAAAGTGGAGAGGATGAGCCCTGGCCTTCGTTTTTGACAATTTTCATCGGAAATCTCTCCTGGGACGCTGAGCGAGAGGACCTCCAGCATTTGTTCAGTCAGTACGGTGACGTGACCAAGTGCTCCATGCCGCTGGACAGGGAAACTGGCCGCAAGCGTGGATTCGCCTTCGTGGATCTCAGCCAGCCCGCTGATGAGACCAAGGCCATCGACGATCTTCAGGATGTCGAATGGATGGGACGCAATATTTCCGTACGCAAGGCGGAACCTCGGCGCTGAGACACGCGTCTGTCGTTGAACCGTGGGTGATTTGAAGCCTGACAGGCCTCAACGTGATTCCACGGTCTTGATCTGAATTCCGAGGGGCATTCACGCCTGTGTGTGCCCTTCGGAGATGCTTCAGCGCCACTCTCTTGGGAGTGTGCACATCAATTTCATGGCCGATGAGACTGCCCACCTGGTTCGAGCTTGCGTGCTCGATCTCGATCTGTGGCACCTCATCGACGACAACTCGATCTCCACCGAGATCGTCTGATCATTCAGACCTCAGGGCCTCAGCCCCGCTGTCAGCGCAACGTCTTGACAGCCAGACCGGCTTCAACGGCTGTCACTCCTGCTAAGACCACCAGACCGACAAGCCCCACAAGCTGGTTCTGAGTTTCTGCTGCTGGAGCGCTGATCTGTCCCAGTCGTGCACCGACCAGAAACCATGCTGTCGCCAGGATCGAGGTGATCCAATAGGCCCTCCAGCGACGCTGGTAGAGATACCCCGCTCCGAGTCCTGGAATCACGTTGAGGACGACAGCCACCCACCCTGCTGAAGCGGCCAGGATCTGATCCCGTGTCGGTGCTTGTGATGACTGGCTCATCGGGACGATCAGAACGCTGACCCATTCTCAGCCTTATCCAGCCTGTTGGCGTGTTTCTTCGCAGGTATCAAGTGCAGCAACCCATTGCCTTGCAGGGTTGTTCGATGAGGATTGAGGCTGAAGGCCGTTGGTCGTCTTTGCGTTTGTGGGTTTTCTCTCGATCTTTTCGGGATTGTCAGGGAAGGATGTCACTCTCTTCCAGAAGCTCAATCAGGAGCTTGGTGCTTTGTGCCAGTCCCCGCCATCAAAAGCGATCCGTGTGTGCCAACTGCATGCTCGGTTGATCAACGGCTGAGAAACGCTTCTTCAGCAGCCGTTGAAGTTCGTCCCAAAGCCGCGTTGCGGTGGGGATATCGACCGAATTGCTGGAGAAGCTTCAGATTGCGGCGTGCCACGTCCGCCGTTGCCTGTTCCACATGCATCTCCAACATTGGTATGGCGATCGCGACGGTGCTGATGTCTTCGCTGTGCAGAAGCGGCATCAGCCAAAACTGACGTTTGGCACGCTCCGGTTCGGATTCAATCCAACCGCATCTGTCGGCCTGAAGGCTGAGCTTCTCCGCTCTGGCATGTCCTGCGAAGGCTTTTGAGCTTCCCCGCCAGATCTGGCGACTGAATTGATCCAGCAGAAGCACAAGCGCCAGGCCACCAGCTGGGTCGCCTTCCCAGGCCTGGAGATCTCCTGCCAGAGCCAGTTCTGTCAATGGGCGGAACTGTCGGCTGATCTCAGCATCGAAGGCATCGCTTTGACGGAACCATTGCCAGGGCCGACACCTTGTGAACCAAGCGTGCAGAACCTCAGCGCTGTTGGCTTGGGCTTCGATCGATCCAAGAGGAGACGACATTTCACCCATATGGGGGAGGCGTGAAGTCTGCTCCGCAGTGATGCTGAAGGTACTCGAGGGAGTCCAACTCTCCACAACCAGGAGGTCAACATGACCACCATCAAATTGTTCAACACATCGTTTCCCGTTGCTGTTGTCGCTAGCTCCTTGATCGCTGTGATCGGCATCGTGCTTGCAGTTCCCCAGACCCCTGCTTTGGAGCCATCACGGCAGACCACGCTGGAATGCACGATTCCCACCCCTGCACTGGAAGCTCCGTGCACACAGACTGCAACCATCAATCCAACGATGATTTGAACAGAACTTGGATGCGTTTGGTTTTCATTGCTCCTCTTCTCGAGGAGCATTTTTGAATTTTTTTCCTGCGGCGAAGTTCGTTGCCGCTGATGAGAATGTTTGATTCTGAAGGTCAGTTGTGCCTACAACCGGCTTGATCAGGATGACGCAGATTTTTTTGATTTGTTGCTCAAAATGATTGAACTCCGGACCTCATGATGATCATGGGATCCGGAGTTCTTTGCTGGTTATTAACCAGCGAGATGAAGATTGACCGTCGTTTCCGGTTGGTTGCGACGGCCTATGTCGCTCGTTTTTTCATTGAATCACTGCAGCTACCGAACGTGAATCGAAAGAAGAATCCGTTGCGTAGGACAGAGAATAAAAGAATGAAGAACGAAGCGTCTGACTAGGCACGCCTGGGGCCATGGGTCCAGGATCGGGCTTTAACTTTCTCAGGGCACCTGTGTCGATGCAGGAAAGTATCGACCGGTTTGACGTACCGCGGTGTCGCACCGGACGATCAGCCCTTGCTTAGGTGGAAACTGTTGGAGCAGGGGCCTGTTGTCAGAGAGCTTCTGTTGAAGGCTCAGGTGGAGTGTCGACCGTCATTGGTTCCTCCGATCTCGATGTACACAGTTTTGGTCGTCTGGAGCACATCCGCAATCAGTGCACATGCTCATTGCCGTTTTCGGCGNAAAGGCCGAGATTCAAAACGATTTGTCTGCTTTTTCGTTTAGGCGGCTCTCTGGTCCCTGGCCGTTTTCATCTCCTCCAGCGCTCGTTCAAGATCTGCAATCCGCTTGAGCAGGGCGGACACCAATGCCTCTGAACCATCCACTGCNCTCACCTGCGACAAATAGAGTTTGAGCTGGTGAAGTTCGATGGGAATATTTTTTGAATAACGGTTTCGTTTCATGAACTTACATTTATCGGATTCATTGCGTTCTGTTCTGTAGCAATCCACTCCTTCTGGCATGTCGCGATTCAAAGGTGACNGCACCCTTTGTCCCGATCCAATTTCTGACGGGATGTGTCGTCGTGGCGCGAGTTAGGCCGTTCAACCTGAGTTGGTTTGAATAAGATTGGNTGATGGCACAGCCAACAACGCCACAGCAGCTTGAGCTTGATCTTCAGGCGGCCCGTTCCCATGGACGTTGGCTCAGCGATGATGAGCGCACGGAGATTGAGCAGCAGGAACGTGCACGTCTCCTGCTGGAGGAACAACGCCAAGGTCGTCGCCATCGGCTGATGATCTTGGCCGGGGTATGTCTTCTGATTCCCCCGCTCTGGCCTCTGGCCCTGGGGCTGACCCTCTATCTCCTCTTTCCCAAAACCCTTGCTCGGGTTGGATTGGTGGCAGGCTTGCTGGTGGTTGGTCTCTGTATTGCCACCGCTGGCCTGATGACTGTGTTCGTCATGTGGCTCCTGACGCTGTTGAGTTGAAAGAAGACGCTGTTCTTCCCCGATCAAGTGCTGCTGGTTGGTGCCGGAAGCTGCTCTTGTTAATAATGATGCTGCTTGCTTCCACACAAGCTGCCAAGGCCAAATCCTGCCCCGAGGGCGTTGACTCTCAGCTGAATGGCCTCTATGCGTGGCACGTCGCTGCTCCTGACAGGGACACTTTTTCGTCTCAGCAGCAACGATTCACGCCGTTTCTCTACGGNCGAATCTCCCGGGCTTTTGATCTNTCCCCNGCTCGGGATGGACGTTTCGTCGATCTGGATATTTTNAGTGGAACGCAGGTGGCAACCTTTGGAGCCGATGTGTTGGCGTGTTACCCGAGCGGTGGTTCAACCNTCGACGNGATCGTGGCAGTACGAACCGGACTGCGTGGCCAAGAGAGTGACGTCCCTCAGATCCTTCGATACCGCATGATCAAGGACAGCACTGACAACTGGCGAATCAGCAACATCGTCTGGGATGCGATCCATTCGGAGAGCCACAGCCTGAACCGGTTTCTGGATCGATTGCTCCCCTGACAGAAGGCGCAAGGGTTCTGCGCCTNCAATGTCCTGGATCGCCACATTCACAACACCAGCGCAGGCGTCTGATCGTTACGTTGTGTGAAATATTGGAACNTTNGGATGCNAGGCCGTTTTGGAGTGATCGGTTGCGGTTATGTCGGCATGGGTGTGGCCATCAATGCTCGCAGCCGCGGCTTCGAGGTCACCGGCACCACAACAAGCCCGGGGAAGCTGGCTCAACTCTGCGATGTTGTTGACCATCCGCGCATCTGTCGAGCAGGGGATGCGTCAGTGGACTTCAGCTTTCTCGATCAGCTTGACGGTGTCCTGATTGCCATTGCTCCGACATCAGAGGACAACAACAGCAGCTACGACANCGTGTTNGGAGATGGAGTGGCCTCAATTGTTGAGGCGATTCGTCGCAGGCGCGATCGCCAGAAACCGTTGCACGTCACTTACCTGAGCAGTGCCGGTGTTTATGGAGATAAAGCAGGGCAGATCGCTAACGAGCTGACACCACCCGACCTCACCGACAACACCAATGCCTTGTTGGTCAAGGCTGAGCAAACGGTTCTCTCTCTCAACAGTGCCACCGTCCAGGCTTGCGTATTACGTCTCGGAGGAATCTATGGTCCAGGAAAAGACATTCCTTCNTACATCAAAAGTGCAGCGGGTCAGCTNGTACCAAAAAACGGAAATCACGTGAATGCCTGGATTCACTTCGTGGACATCATTCGGGGNACGTCCTTTGCCTATGAACGCAAACTGCAAGGGCTTTACAACCTGGTCGATGACATGCAGCTCACCCGACGAGAGCTCTCCAATCATCTCTGTGATGCAGAGGGANTACCACCCGTGATCTGGGAGAACCACAACCGTGAGGGCGCACGCATCTTCAATGCCCGCGTCAGCAATGCACGGTTGAGGAACCTTGGTTTCCGTTTCAAGGTTCAATCCATGCTGGATCCTGTTCCCGCTGGATGATTCATGCGTTGAACTGACTTCACGTTTGAATCGGAAAACAGTTATNGCAATTGTGCTGATGTTTGGATTGGCCCTTCTGATCCAGTGTCAGCGTCGAGTGCGCGTTCGCTTTCGGTACCGCGTGGTTCCGTTGCAACCCCAACCTGACCCAGCACCAACCAAGACCACNCCAGAAGGCCTGTTGATCTGAAGCCTTCCTCTCTGGNCTTGCTTATNCGNCCTTNAAAAGGGCAACTGAGAGTTTTGTATCATTCGGAACAGTTGACAGCCTCGTCTTGGGGCCTAATGGTCTCAGATTGAGTTGTGTCATGGACCTGACGACGTCCCCGAGTGAAGTTGCTGGCCTGTTCAGGCTCAGAGCAACCAGCATCGTGGGTGCGTTGTGGCTTCAAACCCATTTCCCTGAAACAGAGTGGGACACCCTGCTGTCCGATCACGCCAGTTTTGGCCATGACTGCCTCAACTGCTTGATCGAGGATGCCAAATCTTCAGGTTTATCCGTGAACCAACTTGCAGTTGTTGAGTCCTGAGCGTTGTCAGCTCACCTCTCTGTTTGATTTGGAAACACTGATCGGTGTTTGGGATGATCCATCGTCTCTTCAGAGCTGCGTGATCATTCTTGTGTGCTGATGGACGACGTCTCGATCATTGGATCAACCGGGACAAAGCCTGATGTTCAGGAGATTTCATCCATATTCAGTGGGACGGTGGGAATCTTGATGTCCTTTTTCGTTACTGCTCCTTGATCAGGGTTTTCAACCCGGCCCCTGCGATCTTTTTGTTGACATTCGGACAAGAATGCTGCTCTTGGTCTTCCCCTGCTCAAACAAGAAGGGATCCGNGATGCCTGTGTGATGCGGTTTGTAAACACGCTTCTCATAAATCCACACTGTCAGATATCAGCGGTTAGAACAAATAGACATTGGTTGATCTGCTTTGGAGGATGAATTCCGTTTCAGTTCTGAGCTAGCTGCTTCTTTGGCAGTGATGTTGCTTGAGCTGAATGCTGAGCTGCAGGAGTTCTGTTTCCAGATGGATCTGGAGTCATCCAGCGCTGAAGCTGTTCCCGTTCACCTGGAAGGTGTCAGCTGAATGTGCTTCGATCAACACATTTCGTTCTGACGATTGAGATTTTTTGATGTTGAGTTGCCAGTTTCTCTTGAACCCGTTCGTGTTTGATGCGAGCGAAAACTATATAAATCGCTGATTAACAGTCCAAACACTTGATCACCATCAAAATATTTCTGAAGTGCTCGACGAACTAACTTTCGGAGAATCGGAGGGCTTTTAGGCTCATCACCATGTGAGTGCGCACACTACCGAGAGCCATCACCTGCCTCGGCGTGCGGGTATGGCTTACAGCGTCACCCCGGCTTTCCAGCCAAGCGAGCAACTCGCGAGTTTGATCTGCCCAAGCCGTCANTGCTGCACGCAATAACTCGTCTTCGTCGACAAGATGCTCTCGCTCATGCGAATCCTCCGTCGCTGCTTTGAGGAATGCCCTGAGTTGGTGTTGGCTCAGTGCGTCAGGAACGGAGGGATCGGGTTCGATACTTAAGAAAATCTGAAAGGTTCTCTCACACCGTAGGCCCGGATGGTCCTTCGCTGCCACCCCCTGCTCAAAATCAGGCTGGTTTCGCCGGCTGATCTGGATTCACAGGCAGCCCCTGCGCACGCAGTGCCACGCGCCGAGCCACCAGCAGTGATGGATAGAGGGCCTTGGAGCGTTGATGATCTCGGAACACCGCTTTCAACACGAGCAGAAGTGGACCACTTGGTGTCATTCGCCTGCAGAGTTCTGAAACCGCGTCACTGCCATGCCAGGCGTCCTCTCCGTCCAGCAGCACAGCGCCATCGGCGAGCTCCATGCCTTTTGACCTGAGCTCGTTCCGCAGTATGCCGTCAGCGCGACCATCCTTGATTTCAAGGTCCTGAATTCCGGCGGCCAGTTCGCTTGTCAAAGCGAAGTGGCGGCAGAACGGGCAGCCGCCGTCGTAAACCAGAGTGATTGCCATCTTGAGATTCTGTCGTGAGGGCTTGTCTCGTTGCGCTGCTGACAGTCCTATCTCTGGCCATTCACCCTGCAGCAGCTTTTGCAGACTGGCGTTGTGATGGTGATCGAGTCACCATTCGCTCCATCCCTGGGGCTGTTGATGTCCGTGGTTTGAAGGGCGGAATTCCCAACACGGCTTCCGGAACTGTTCCAGGTGACGGCATCCTTCTCACCTGGCGAGATGTGTCACTCCAGTTACCACGCACCAACAACGCAGGCACGCCCAGTTACACCGATGGCCGCTGGTGGTGGCGCGCCGACGATCCACAGCATCCGGAATTCAAACAACGCCAAGGAACTGTGATCAGTTATCGATGCGATGCGATTGATTGATGTTCAACAATGCTGCTGCACCAATCAATGGCAGCAATGTCGGTCAGCAAGCTTGTTCATTGATCACCGAGGGGCAACTTTGCCGGTTCTTGAGGCGGCAAACGTCTCAACATGTTCATAAGGAACACTTGGAAGCATGTTGAGTCCTCTCCTTCGACCAGCTCAGGGGGCAAAAAACTATCAATCGTGCCGTTTTTGTGGGAGAACACGGAACTGAATGGCTCCGATCTCTCCGCAGAGCTCACACAGCCGGGTGCCTGTTGTGGCTGGTGATGTGTTTTCCACACATTCTGCCGCCAAGTTCCCAGGCGTTGTCTCATGCATCTCGCCGATGACGTGTCAATACGGCATTGTGCCCATTTGTATTGAGGAGCGGTTGCGACCTTCGGCGGGGCATGGTTGACGCGATCTGTTTTGCCTGGAATCTGTTTGAGCCATTGGCATGAGCCGTAAAGCCAGACCGTTTGTCCGCCTCGTTCTCGAACCGAATCCATCGGTTTCTGTGTGTTTGATCACACCGTGAGACAGTCGCGTGGGATACGTGGGACTCTTCCGGTTGTGATTGTGGAAAAGCTGTGCAAAAACCATTGACATTCAGCTGATGGAGGCTTTCAGCGCTGCCATTTCGTGAGCACTGCGTCCTGGTTCCACCTGATCCAGGTTCTCCTCGTAGTACTTCAGCCAATGCTGATAAGCGTGATCCTTTCCTGATTGTTTGACGGCAAGTTCCGGTTGATCAGCTTCATGAAAGAAGACGCCATAGTCTTCTTTTGTGTGGATGAAATGGTTCTTGTCGACGTTGCCTTTGATCCCCAAGCGACGTTCAAGTTCAGTAAGCCTTTGCTCAAGTGTTTTTGTGTTGATGTTCAGATTTTTTTTCAGGATGCTTACGGCCAGTTCCGTGCTGCTCTTCTGCTCACGTTTGGCGCGACGTTTCAGTTTGCGTTGCAACCTGCGGTTCAGTCTTAGCTTCAGGACAGCCAGAATCCGCCTCGCATCAAATTGGACCAGAGTTGTTCGTGCTGATCCTGTTTGATCGTTGGCAACTCGGTNACCTCGACAGACTCGGAAGACTCCCACCAAAGTCTGATCCGCCCGATCAGTCCATGTCGTCGGGGCCAAGGGCAGGAGGTCATGGCATTCGTTTCCGTTTCTCTAGTGGACCGTCTACGCCTGGAGAGGTCATGAGTTGAAGCGCTTATTTCTTGATCAATTTTTGTGCGGATCTGTCAATCTTGCCGTAACTGATCCCCTTGCCATGGATCCTGAAAAGCTCGTGACGCCTGTGACGGCACCGATCGTCGATACCCAAGGACGCTTCACCTACATGGGGGCTGATGGCAGTCGGCGTGTGATTGTCGGAGATGCTGATCTGTTACGCCGAATCAGGGAGATTCGATCCNGCGATGGCCAATGGTCCGAGTACGAAGGGGGCTGCGGAATCTGAAACGGCATTGACGCGATAGTACATTCGCACTAGAACAGGTGTATCAGCGATCTGACCGTGATCACCAGTTCCCCTTACGCAGCATTTCGAGCCGAGGAGTGGATGCGCGCTTCCGTGATCAGGCCACGCAAGGTCTTTTCNGAGCCTCGATCAGTGCCTGTTCGATCGATCCGACGGCGATCGACCGCAACGAAGGTCTCTTCGACGTGTGTCCAAGGTGAGCTGTTCCTGTTCCCCGTGATTGTTGCCTGTTGATTCGACCCTTTTGTGCAAAGCANCTAGCCTCGTTGGCTGTTTGCCTTGCTGGGAGGTTGCGACAGCGTTTCAAGCTTTTGAGCGTGGTTGCCGATACATCATTTTCAATGGCCAAAGGGCCAGAGGTATGGCAAGGAGAACTGAAAGCCTCAGGAGCTGTTGACGCATGACGTGTTGAGGTCACTCCCCTCACCATCTCCTNGACAAGACATNTCGTGCCAGTTTTTGTCATCTCGTCGTGACGGAGGTCTGTTCTGGCAATCTGAGGGNTCCTGATCTCAGTCCATGCTGCTCTTCGCTTCTCAAACATCGCCCGGCGGCCCTTCTGTGATCCTGCCGGCTCTATTGATTACCGGATTGCTGGTGGCGGCTTCGCAGGCGTTCGTACCCAAAAACGATCAAAACGATTGAAGTGGGTGTGCCCTTCCGCCCTGGCCCCTGTCATAAGTGCGGTCAGGGTGGTTGAACNCNGACGTTNCAGCGATCATGGAATCCACGATTCCAGAGCGGCGCTTTCAANATTGTTTCACGTCTGAGACGGNGAGCTGAGCTGCTTGTGATGCCTGANGTCATGTTGTTGTNACTTCTAATCGAGATCCAGATTTAAATCTTCAGCAGGTCAATCAAAGCAATTGAGTATCCGATAATTTGGCAACATTCGTTGAGTGCCAAGTTTTCATGTCATAGTTTGATAATTACATCTTGGATATTCTGCTTGCCTGTTCAGGCTGGATGGAACCAGTCGTTAAGCTTAAATTTTTAAGGTTTATGCATACAATATGACCGTAATGAACAAGTCATGAATTGCATATGTATCTCTTTTTGTCAGTGATTGATGCCCGTTGAAGCGTCTACGCAACCGTTTGGCTTGCAGCAGCTTCGTTGGCCGGCTCTGTAATCGCTTGCCGAATGTATCTCGCGCCGCGGTAAACAAGTGTCTTTTCAGTGCGCGCCACTTTTTTGTTCAGATCATGCTTAATTCCTCTGTATTGCATTTGCACGGTCATTTGGTCCTTACAAAAATGTANCNNTNGATACTGCCGAAGCGTTTTGGCTTTGGGTTTTGGCTGTGACTCTTGTTCATTTGTCACATGCTTTCTGGCGATGCATCTTGCCTCCCTCCCTNGCCCACNCGGAGATTTTGTGGTTTTAAATGAAGTTNAGAGTTGATATTNCTGGATTGATTGATTCNCATGTTGCGAGATTGNTTT